>JAUSOF010000093.1 GCA_030656145.1 Pseudomonas sp. | reverse complement strand
CGAACCTACGACCAATTGGTTAAAAGCCAACTGCTCTACCAACTGAGCTAACGACCCAAAAATGGTCGGGGTAGGGGGATTCGAACTCCCGACATCCTGCTCCCAAAGCAGGCGCGCTACCGGACTGCGCTATACCCCGATTGAAAGATTGGCTCCGCGACCAGGACTCGAACCTGGGACCCAATGATTAACAGTCATTTGCTCTACCGACTGAGCTATCGCGGAACTTCGTGCTTTCAGTTCTCTTTCACTAGGCTTTGGCGTAAACCGTTTCCCGTGTCTGAGGCGCGCCATTCTACGGATCCTAAGAAACCTGTCAACCCCTTAAATTGCTTTTATGACAATGCTTTGCACGTGGGTGACGGCCTGCTATATCTACTTTGAGCGTGATCAGCTCAGGGTACCTTCGCCACACCGCCACAACCAGGAAAGTCCATGAGCAACCAGGACACCCCACCAAGCACGCACAAGCCAGCGCCAACCCTGGCCAGCCGTGGCATTCAGCCACGCTTCGGCGAGCTAGTACAAAGCTGCCGCAAGCTGGTGATGAACCGGCTGGCAGAGCAACTGACGGGGGTTTTCGGCCAAGTCGATGACACGCTGTTCGAGTGCGCGGAGAAAGCCGAGAATAATCAGGTGCAAAACCTGTTCTTCGAGAGCATGCGCGAGATTCGCAAGCAGCGGCCGCAGATCGAGCGAATCTACCACCAGACCATCTCGCAGAATTTCTCCGACTTTCTTGAAGGCAAGCTCAAGCCTGCGCCCAGCACCACCGAACTGGATGCCGAACACCTCGCCCTGGTGCAGAACGAGGAGTACGAGGAAAGCCTGCTGATCACCACCATGGTCAGCCAGGTCAGATCTCGCTGCGCACAACAACTATATGCACTGGAGCAGCGCCTGGCGCTGCTCAACAATGGACAGCAACTGGGCGAAGGCAACAATCCCTTCGGCCCGCAGATGATTGCCCAGGCATTTCGCCAGGCCCTGACAACCCACCCGCTGCCGCTGCAGATCAAAACCATTCTCTACAGCTTGTTCGACAAGCACGTGATGCTCGGCCTCGACACTGTATATAGCGCCCTCAATCAACGCCTGATCGATGCCGGCGTGCTGCCCGACCTCAAATACAGTGCCCAGCGCGCCGCCAACCCGCGTCCGGCCCCGACCACGCACGCCCCCAGCACCACAACAGCAAGGTCGGCAGACGCCAATCCCCAGGCGACTGGCAGCCAATCGGCAAGCGCGGCCCCGACAGAGCCGTCCGACCTCGACGGGCCGCCGTCGAGCAATTCGACAGCGCTGCTGCAGAGCCTGACCGCCCTGCTCGGCGAACACCGCCGGCGTGACATTAACGCACCACTGCTCGGCCGCACGCCCAGCATTGCCAGCTATACCCCGCGCAACGCTACCAGCACCTACAGCGCCAGCGATCTGCTTGATGCCCTGAACCGCATGCAACACGACTCTGTCGATGAGCTGGCGCAGCGCCTGCAGCAGCCGCAGCGTGTGGGCAGCTTGAAAGCCGATCTGCAGCAGCAACTAGAAGCCTTCAGCCAGCGCCCAGGCCAGCAAAAACTGTCGGACAAGGAAGCTGACGTGGTCGACCTGGTCGGCATGCTGTTCGACTTTATCCTCGACGACGACTGCCTGCTCGACAGCTACAAGACCGTCCTCTCCCACTTGCACACGCCTTACCTGAGAGTCGCACTGCAAGACAAAGCCCTGTTCACCCAGCACAGCCATCCGGCGCGGCGCCTACTTAACAGCATGGCCCAGGCCGGCGTGCTCTATGGTGGCGAAACCAATGAACGCGCCCTGCTGGAGAAAATGCAGTGGGTAGTGGAACAAGTGATCAGGGCAAACGCTGGCGAGCCAATGCTGTTCGAAAGGCTGCTCGCGCAATTCGACGACTACGCCGCCACGCTCAAACAGAAGGTCGAACTGCGCGAACGCCGTGCCGTGGAAGCGGCCAAAGGCCGCGATAAACTGCTCGACGCACGCCAGCAGGCTCTCGAGGTGATTGCCCGCAGCCTGAAGCAACGCCACCCTCCGGGGATTATTCGCAACTTCCTCGAGCTGACCTGGGCCGACGTACTGGTATTCACCCTGCTGCGCCATGGCGAAAGCAGCAGTGAATGGCAGCGCGCCTGTGAAGTAGCCGAGCAGCTGGCCTGGAGCGGCACGCCGCTGGATGAAAGTGGCCGCCAGCAACTGCAGGCACTGCGCGTGGCGCTGCTGGATGATCTGCGCAAGGGCCTGCAATTGCTCGGTGGTTACCACGAGGACGGCATCCGCCGCCTGCTGCAGGACCTGGTCGCCTGCCAGTACGCCGCACAAGCCAAACAACCGCAGCTCGCCGACACCTTCGCCCCGCAGCTGGCGCCGAGTGCGCTCGGCGCCATGCTCGGCGAAGACGCCATGCTTGCCACTCTGGCACCACAGGAATCCGGCTTGTCTACTCGCGCCCAGGCATTCGCCCAGGAGCTGGTGCAGATCGAGTTCGGCACCTGGTTCGAATTTCTCACGGACAACCAACCCCGCCTGCTCAAGCTCTCCTGGTTTAGCCCGACCACACGCAATTACATGTTTGTCGATCACAGCGGCCAGCGGGCGTCGATCAAGCCCTTGACCCTGCTGGCCTGCGAAATGGAACAAGGCATGGCCCGCATCGTTCCACCTGAACGCGATACACCGCTGGTGGATCGTGCCCTCAACGCCATTTATCGTGTGCTGCAGCGCTTTAGCGAACGCACGGGCAAAACCCGCTAACCCGCCAAGGAGCCTCCATGGATGATCGTCGTCAGCGCAGTCGTCATAGCACCGAGCTGCATCTGGAAGTCTTCGACCTGCATACCGGGCAGCGCCTCGGCCGCGTGGCAGACCTTTCTGCCGATGGCTTCATGCTATTCAGCGACAAGCCGCACCGCGCGAACACCGTAGTCGAATGCCGCCTGGTCAGCGAGCAGGTGATCGACGGGGTCGGTGAGATCCAGCTGCACGCCGACTGCCTATGGAGCCGCCCCGGCGCCGACGGCCAACACTGCTGGGCCGGCTTTCATATCATCGAACTGGAACCCGACCAGGCCACCGCGCTGGATGTGCTGCTCGAGCATCTTTAAACACTGGCGTCACGGCATGAAAAAACTGTCGCCTTGTGCGGGCGTATTTCTTTGCGTCTCGCGCGGTTTTCGAGTTTTGAACCACGGTTCGCGGCCAAGGCCCCTCCTACAGGGCGGTGGTGCTCTTGTGAGGGCGGGCCTGGTCGCGAATGAATAAGCTGCGGTGCGCTGGTGCCATTGTGGGAGGGGCCTTGGCCGCGAATGACGCAGGATCATCAGGAACTACCGCGACCCGCAGGGGCGCGCGGTATCGGCGCAGGAGCGCCGCCCGACACGCCCCACTGAAATCCAGACCGCCGCAAAAACATGAAAAACGCCCCGCACGGTGCTAACCGTGGCGGGGCGTTGTCAGTGCAGCGGTGTTTAGACGAAAACGATTTCGTCGTTTTCGACCGTGCCGGTAACGGTGCTGCCCGGGCCGAACTTGCCGGTGAGGATCAACTGCGCCAGCGGGTTTTCGATCCAGCGCTGGATCGCCCGCTTCAGCGGCCGTGCGCCATAGACCGGGTCGTAGCCGATGGCGACCAGCTTGTCCAAAGCCTCGTCGCTCAGCTCCAGGCTCAGCTCGCGCTCGGCCAGGCGCTGACGCAAACGGTTCAGCTGGATCAGCGCGATGCCGGCGATCTGCTCGCGGGCCAGGGGCTCGAAGATCACCACCTCATCGATACGGTTGATAAATTCCGGGCGGAAGTGCGTACTCACCGCATCCATCACCGCTGCGCGTTGCGCCTCGCGATCACCGACCAGCTCCTGGATCTGCGCGGAGCCAAGGTTGGAGGTCATCACGATCACAGTGTTCTTGAAGTCAACGGTGCGCCCGTGACTGTCGGTCAGGCGGCCGTCTTCCATGACCTGCAGAAGAATGTTGAACACATCCGGGTGCGCCTTCTCCACCTCGTCCATCAGGATCACCGAGTAGGGTTTGCGGCGTACCGCCTCGGTCAGGTAACCGCCCTCCTCGTAGCCGACATAGCCGGGCGGTGCGCCGATCAGCCGCGACACAGAATGCTTCTCCATGAACTCGGACATGTCGATGCGCACCAGCGCCTCCTCGGTGTCGAAGAGGAACTCGGCCAGGGCCTTGCACAGCTCGGTCTTACCCACCCCGGTCGGGCCGAGAAAGAGGAAGGAGCCGCTCGGCCGGTTCGGGTCGGACAACCCGGCGCGCGAACGCCGTACCGCACTGGCCACGGCAACCACCGCTTCGTTCTGGCCGATCACCCGCTGGTGCAACAGGCCTTCCATCTTCAGCAGCTTGTCGCGCTCGCCTTCGAGCATCTTGGATACCGGGATGCCGGTCCACTTGGACACCACTTCGGCAATTTCTTCCTCGGTGACCTTGCTGCGCAGCAGCTGATTCTCGGTCTTGCCGTGCTGGTCGACCATCTGCAGGCTGCGCTCCAGATCCGGAATGATGCCGTACTGCAGTTCGGCCATGCGGCTCAGATCACCCTTGCGCCGCGCCGTTTCCAGCTCCTGGCGCGACTGCTCGATTTTCTGCTGGATCTGCGCCGAGCCTTGTACCTCGGCTTTTTCCGCCTTCCAGATGTCTTCCAGATCGGCGTACTCACGCTCCAGTCGGGCGATGTCTTCCTTGAGTTTTTCCAGACGCTTGATCGCCGCCTCGTCGTCCTCCTTCTTCAGCGCCTGGGCCTCGACCTTGAGCTGGATCAGCCGGCGTTCCAGACGGTCGAGCACTTCCGGCTTGGAGTCGATTTCCATGCGGATGCGGCTGGCCGCCTCGTCGATCAGGTCGATGGCCTTGTCCGGCAGCTGACGGTCGGTGATGTAGCGATGGCTGAGCTTGGCCGCGGCGATGATCGCGCCGTCGGTGATCGCCACCTTGTGGTGCACCTCGTAGCGCTCCTTGAGGCCACGCAGGATGGCGATGGTGTCTTCCTCGCTCGGCTCATCGACCAGCACCTTCTGGAAGCGCCGTTCCAGGGCGGCGTCCTTCTCGATGTACTGGCGGTACTCGTCCAGGGTGGTAGCGCCGACGCAATGCAGCTCGCCGCGCGCCAGGGCCGGCTTGAGCATATTGCCGGCGTCCATGGAGCCTTCGGCCTTGCCGGCGCCAACCATGGTGTGGATTTCGTCGATAAACAGGATGATCCGCCCTTCCTGCTTGCCCAGCTCGTTGAGCACCGCCTTCAGGCGCTCCTCGAACTCACCACGGAACTTGGCCCCGGCGATCAGCGAGCCCATATCCAGCGACAGCACGCGCTTGTCCTTCAGGCCATCCGGCACCTCGCCGTTGACGATGCGCTGGGCCAGGCCTTCGACAATCGCGGTCTTGCCCACGCCCGGCTCGCCGATCAGCACCGGGTTGTTCTTGGTGCGGCGCTGCAACACCTGGATGGTGCGGCGGATTTCGTCGTCACGGCCGATTACCGGGTCCAGCTTGCCTTCTTCAGCGCGCTTGGTCAGGTCGATGGTGTATTTATCCAGGGCCTGACGCGACTCCTCGGCATTCGGGTCGTTCACCGCGTCGCCACCGCGCAGGTTGCTGATGGCGTTTTCCAGGGCTTTCTTGCTCACACCCTGGGCGAGCAGCAATTTGCCCAGGCGGGTGCCTTCGTCCAGCGCGGCGAGCAGCACCAGTTCGCTGGAGATGAACTGGTCACCCTTCTGCTGCGACAAGCGGTCGGCCTGATTGAGCAGGCGCGCCAGATCCTGGGACAGGTTAACGTCGCCGGTCGGGTTCTGGATCTTGCCCAGCTGATCGAGTTCTTTGCTCAACGCCTGGCGCAGGCTGCCTACGTCGAAGCCGACCTGCATCAGCAGTGGCTTGATCGAACCGCCCTGCTGGTCGAGCAGCGACTGCATCAGGTGCAGTGGCTCGATAGCGGCATGATCGAGACCGACGGCCAGGGATTGGGCGTCAGAGAGTGCAAGTTGCAGCTTGCTGGTTAAACGGTCGATTCGCATTGCGTCATCCTTCCTATTAAAAGCAGGCCGGCGCGATGAACACCCCTGTACTGAAAGCCTGCGAGATGAAGAGTAGATGAGGACGATTGTGCGAGTTTCAAGCGCGGCGATGTTGATCTGAGTCATACCCGGCGGCGCAACGCGGTTTAGCTGGATGGCCGGGCCGTGCAGGTCGAGGCTCGTAGGATGTATTGAGCGCAGCGATACCCATCGGGCGCCAGACCTGCGTTGCGCCCATGATGGGTTACGGCGCAGCGTTTATTGCGCGCTCAGTCAATCCCCAGCTTCTTCAGTCGGTAGCGCATCGAGCGGAAGCTCAGGCCCAGGCGCTGGGCGGCGGCGGTGCGGTTCCAGCGGGTTTCTTCGAGGGCTTGCATGATCAGCTTGCGCTCGACGTCTTCCAGGTGATCTTCCAGGTTGTCGATCTGCGCCAGGCTGGCGTCGCCGTTTTCGCCGGCACCACAGGCATCGGCCAGGCGCAGGTCGCCAGCAGTGATACGGTCGTCTTCGCAGAGGGTGTAAGCGCGTTCGAGCATGTTCTCCAGCTCGCGCACGTTGCCGGGGAAGCGATAGCTTTTGAGCTTGTCCAGCGCGTCGCTGTCGAGCCTTGCCGGGCTCAAGCCGGGGCCTTCGGCCAGGCGCTTGAGCATCACCTCGGTCAGGTGGGCGATGTCTTCGCGGCGCTCGCGCAGCGGTGGCACGCGCAGCTCGATGACGTTCAAGCGGTAGTACAAATCCTGGCGGAAGCGCCCGGCGGCGACTTCGCCAGCCAGGTCTTTGTGGGTGGCGCAGAGAATGCGCACATCGACCACTAACTCCTGCTGGCCGCCGACCGCGCGCACGGCTTTCTCCTGAATCGAGCGCAGCAGTTTGACCTGCATCGGCAAGGGCAAGTCGGCGACTTCGTCGAGGAACAGGGTGCCGCCATTGGCGGCCTGGAACAGACCCTGCTTGTCTTCGATGGCGCCGGTAAAACTGCCCTTCTTGTGGCCGAAGAACTCGCTTTCCATCAGCTCCGACGGGATCGCGCCGCAGTTCACCGGCACGAAGGGTTGCTCGCCACGACCGCCCTGCTCGTGGATCAGGCGCGCGACCAACTCCTTGCCGCTGCCTGATTCGCCACTGATATACACCGGCGCCTGGCTGCGCGCGAGTTTGAGAATTTGCTTGCGCAGCGCCTTCATTGGCGGCGACTCACCAAGCAGGCGGCTGTCGACCGGCAGCTCCTGGCTGTCCGGCGAGCGCAGGCGCAGGGCGGTGGCGACCAGCTCGCGCAGGCGGGCGAGATCGACCGGCTTGGTCAGGAAGTCGAAGGCGCCGGCTTTCAGCGCATTAATCGCGGTGTCCAGGCTGCCATACGCGGTGATCATCGCGACCGGCACCTGGGGATGACGCTGCAGGATGTGCTGCACCAGATCCAGGCCGGTGCCGTCGGGCAGGCGCATATCGGTCAGGCACAGGTCGAACGGCTCCTTGGCCAGCCACTCGCGCGCTTCCTTGACGTTGCGCGCGCTGCGGGTGTCGAGCTTCATACGACCCAGGGTAATTTCCAGGAGTTCGCGGATATCGGGTTCATCGTCGACGATCAGGGCTCTCTGGCGGGTCATGGTCAGCTCAGTTTGCGTGGATGGGCGAAGGTGATACGAAAGCAGCTGCCACCACCTTCGCGCGGTTTGTAGTCGAGTCGCGCCTGGTTGCTTTCGCACAGCTCGCGGGAAATATACAGGCCCAGGCCGGTGCCTTTGTTTTCCGTGGTGAAGAATGGCTCGAAGATGTGCTGCAGTTGCTCGGGCGATACGCCTGGACCGTCGTCGAGCACTTCCAGCACCGGCAGATCGCTGCTCTCGTCGCGGAACAGTCGCAGCCAGACCTGCCCTTGCGGATTGTTCTGCGCGCTGTAGCGCAGGCCGTTCTGCACCAGATTGGTCAGCACCTGGGTCAGCTGGTGAGGGTCCATGCGGGTTTGCACGGTGCCGCTCTTGGTTTCCAGATGCAGCGTCTGCCCAGGCGCCGCCGAGCTGCGGAACTCGCTGGCGAAGCGGTGCAGCCAGTATTTCAAATCCAGCAGTTGCGGTTCGGCCTGGCGCCGACGCGACAGCTGCAGAACGTTCTCGATCACCAGGTTCATGCGCCGCGAGTGATCCTGAATGATCTGCGCCAGGCGCTGATCGGGGCCATGCAGGTCTTCCGACTCCTGCAGCAGCTGCGCCGCATGGCTGATCGCACCCAGCGGGTTGCGGATCTCATGGGCGATGCCCGCGGTCAGACGGCCAAGGGAGGCGAGTTTGAGCTGCTGGGCTTGCTGGGCAATCTGCGAAATATCGTCGAGAAACACCAGAGTGTGACGCTCGCCGCTGCGCTGCAGGGCGATGAAACTCGGCTGCAACACCACGCCATCGGCAAAGGCCTGCAGGCTCGAGGGGCGCAGGGTCGGATTGTGCCGCCATTGCTGCAGGCGCTTGACCAGTTCCGGGCAGTGCGGGTCAAGAATTTTGCCGGCCAAGGCGTCGCGACCGAGCAGATGCAGCGCGCCCTGGTTGGCCAGTAGCACCCGATGCTGCTCGTCGAGCACCAGGATGCCGGTACGCATACGCTGCAGGATCAGAGCATTCAGGGTTTCCAGGCTGGCCACGTCCGCCGCGCGCTGTTCAGCCAGGCTTTCGCTGGCTTGCAGGCGCCGGGTCAGGCCCTGCAGAAGCAGAGCCACGGCAAAGCACAGGGCGCCGAGTGCTCCGGCCTGCACATATTGAGCGCTGGCTTCCGGGCGACTGAGGCTGAGGTAGAAGGTCAGGTAAATCAAACCGATGGCGGCGACGGCTGCAATCAACAGGCCGATCCGTCCGCGCAGCAGGATGTTGGAGATAGCCACGGCAACGATCAGCAGGTTGCCGATCCCGCTGGGCGTGCCGCCAGCCGCATAGAACAGCGCGGACAGCAGAATCACATCGACCAGAGCCAGGCTGAAGATCTGCGCCAGGTGCGCGGGCCGCCGCACCAACACGGCCACCAGGATATTCAGAATCAGGTAAAACCAGCTGCCATAGCGAAACAGCTCGGCGTGGGCCAGTTTCAGCAACTGAGCATCCATGTCGCTGGAAATCAGCAACACCAGCAGCACACCGATGGTCAGGCGGTAAAGATGATAGAGCCGCAGTACGCGGCGGCCCTGGGTGCCGCTGAGCGCTAGCGCTTCAATGCTCACCAGGTTTGGGGCCTTGCTCGAGATGGGCCTGGCTGCAGTACCAGTCGCCAGCCTTGCTCAGCGCCTCTTCGCGAGGCAGATACACCCCACAATGGGCGCAACGCTCCATCGGCGCCGGGCTTCCCCGGTTCTGCTCGGAACGCCGAACAGGACGGGTAAAGCGCCGCCAAAGCCAGAAGGCAGCAGCGAAAATAGCTATCAAGACCAGCAGGCGGAACAGGCCCATAACGCTCTCTTCTTGTCGGAAAGGCAGGTGATTGAAAGCAGTTTATTGGAAAGCCTGGCAGTTTAGCCAAGGAAGTCGCGCCAGCACAGCGGCTATTGTGCTGGCTGGTTGGCAACAATCAGCGGTGCGGCAGCCAGACCATACCGGGATTGTGGATTACCCCGAATCGGCGGATTGCCCGAGATCGTGGGCCGGCCGGGCCGCCACCCACTCAGCGACAGCCGGCCAGCTTTGCGCCGCGCCTATCTACAGGCTTATCTGGCCAGCCAGATCAATGAGGCGAAGCGACCGGTCTGGGCGGCGCGACGGTAGGAATAAAAGCGCGAATCGCTATAGGTGCAGAAACCGCCACCGTACACCGCCGTAACGCCGCGCGCCGCCAGGCGGATCCGCGCCAGCTGATAAATATCAGCCATAAAACGATGCGGATTGACGCTGGCAACAAAGGCTTCGCCAGCCTGAGGATGCGCGGCCATGAAGGCGTCACGCACCTCGGCGCCGACTTCAAAGGCTTGCGGGCCAATCGCCGGCCCAAGCCAGACCAACACGTCCTCTGGCACTGCGGCCAACGCATCCAGGGTTGCCTCCAGCACACCGCCAGCCAGCCCGCGCCAGCCCGCATGGGCCGCGGCGACACGACTGCCGGCACGGTCGCAAAACAGCACCGGCAGGCAATCGGCAGTCATCACGGTACAGGCCACATTCGGCGTGGCAGTCCAGCTGGCGTCGGCTTCGGCGACGTCGCCCGGTTCGGCAGACACGACGCTAACGCCGTGCACCTGACGTAACCAGGCCGGCTTGCAGCCCAACTGACTGATCAGGCGCTGGCGGTTCTTGGCCACGGCCACAGGATCATCCTCGACATGCTCACCGAGGTTGAAGCTGTCGAAGGGCGCGGCACTGAGGCCGCCGCTGCGCGTCGTAATACAGGCCCTGACCCAGGCGGGTGCCGGCCAATCTGGCGTCAGCCAGTCATGAGCAGCCTGGGACATCACCCGATAAACGCCTCGCGATCCTGACGCAGCAGCGTCAACAGCCACACAAAGTCATCCGGCAGCGGTGACTGCCACTTCATCCGTTGCCCGGTAACAGGATGATCCAGCTCAAGGAAGCGTGCATGCAGCGCCTGACGCGGGAACTCCTTGAGGGTCTGCACCATGGTCTGACTGGCTGCAGGCGGGATGCGGAAACGCCCGCCGTAGACCGGGTCACCGACCAGCGGATAGCCAACATGACTCATGTGTACGCGGATCTGGTGAGTACGCCCGGTTTCCAGCTTGACCCGCGAGTGGGTATGCGAGCGGAAGCGCTCCAGCACCCGATAGTGGCTGACTGCCGGCTTGCCGCCATCGCTGACCGCCATGCGCTGGCGTTGCGCTGCACTGCGCCCAATGGGCGCGTCGATCTTGCCGCCAGCGGTGATCACGCCAATCACGATGCACTCGTAGATCCGGCTGACCGTGCGCTTTTGCAGCTGATCGACCAGGCGCGTCTGCGCTTCGATGGTCTTGGCCACCACCATCAGCCCGGTGGTGTCTTTGTCCAGGCGATGGACGATGCCGCAGCGCGGCACATTGACGATATCCGGTATGTGATACAGCAGGGCGTTGAGCAGGGTGCCATCGGCGTGCCCTACGGCCGGGTGCACCACCAGCCCCGCAGGCTTGTTGATCACCAACATGTGGTCATCTTCATAGACGATGTCCAGAGGGATGTCCTGGGCAACCCACTCGCCCTGGGCCTCCTGCTCGGCGCGCAGCGCCAGTAACGACCCGCCATGCACGATGTCACGCGGGCGAACCACGGCACCATCGACAGTCAGCAGCCCGTCTTTGATCCAGGCAGTCAGGCGCGAACGCGAGTGCTCGGCGAATAGCTGGGCGGCGACTTGGTCGAGGCGTTGACCGCCCATATCAGTGGGCACCTCGGCGTTCAGTTCAATGGTCTGCTTATTAATAGGGGACATGCTCGGCAACAGTGGGGGACTCAAGGGTCGGTGGATGGTTCATTACACGCCGATTGCCGCGACAAATCAGGCCAGGCAAGGCGTGAGACGCCGCCCAGTAGCCACTACATTGGCCAGCCCGTCACTACGAACTGGCTGCATTTGCAGCGCAACCCGTAAGCCTGCGGCCAAAATGAAATGCCAGCTGGACCTACTTTTGGTTTCGGCTACGCGCTTGTGGTTAAATACGGCGTCTTTGCCCCAGGGTCACCGGGGGCGCTCATCATAACAGGACGGCTTTGCTCAAGACAGCCGCCGTCACAGGGACGCAAGCCGCCATGCAAGTGAGACACCTGCTGCTGATCGCCATCCTCGCCCTTACCGCTGCCTGCTCGTCCAAAGAGGTTCTTGACGAGAACCTGAGTGAGACCGAGCTGTATCAGCAGGCTCAAAGCGATCTGGACAACAAGAGCTACACCAGTGCAGTGACCAAGCTCAGGGCTCTCGAGTCACGCTACCCGTTCGGCCGCTATGCCGAACAGGCCCAGCTGGAGCTGGTCTACGCCTACTACAAGAACTCAGAGCCGGAAGCCGCAAGGTCTGCAGCCGAGCGTTTCATTCGCCTGCATCCGCAGCACCAGAATGTCGACTACGCCTACTACATCAAGGGCCTTGCCTCCTTCGACCAGGATCGTGGTTTGATTGCCCGCTTCCTGCCGCTGGACATGACCAAGCGCGACCCCGGTGCCGCTCGCGACTCTTACAACGAGTTCGCCCAGCTCACCAGCCGCTACCCGAACAGCCGCTATGCCCCGGATGCCAAGCAGCGCATGATCTACCTGCGCAACCTGCTGGCCGCGTATGAAATCCATGTAGCTCACTACTACCTGACTCGCCAGGCTTACGTCGCCGCAGCAAACCGTGGCCGTTATGTGGTGGAAAACTTCCAGGAAACGCCTTCAGTTGGTGACGGCCTGGCAGTCATGACCGAGGCTTACCAGCGCCTGACCCTGGACGACCTGGCCGCAACCAGCCTGGAAGCCCTCACGCTCAACTACCCGGATCACCCCAGCCTGGCCGACGGCAAATTCGTGCCGCGCGAGGAAGAAAGCGACGGTCGCTCCTGGCTGGCCAAAGCCACTCTCGGCCTGATCGAAAGCGACACACCGCTGCCGCCGGGCGAAACCCGCGCCAGCCAGGACGTGATCCGTCAGTACGAAGACGCTGCCGAACAAATCCCCGAAGAGCTGAAATCGACCAGCGAAGACCAAACCAGCCAGGCAACCCAAGGCAGCAAGCGCTCCTGGTTCAGCTACATGACCTTCGGCCTGTTCGACTGAGCAACTGAAGCGCCTCAACCGCGAGCTTCAGCAAAATGCCGCGCACTTGAGACAAGTGCGCGGCATTTTTTTATGGGCGGGGAATAATCCGATCAACGGGCTGGCGCCTGGGCTTCTGTAGGATGGCGTTGAGCATAGCGATACCCATCACAACACCCTGCATGCACACGCAAAACCAGACCACTGGATTAACAGCGCAGACCGCGTGCCTGCCGACGACGCACTGGCCGATTGGTGACCGCAGGGCTTTCGTAGGATGCGGTTGAACGCAGCGATACCCATCAAACAGCTGCCCCTCCGGCGGATTTTATTGGTTTGCCGCAGATCGCTGTGATGGGTATCGCTGCGCTCAACGCCATCCTACAAAAACGCCGCCCCCGCACGGGATGATGCGCTCCGTTGAGCATGAGCTCTCAACCCAAACGCCCTTCGGGCGCGTAAGGCGTCGGATCGATGATCGGCTCACGCCCGAGCAGCAGATCGGTCAACAATTGGCAGGAGGCCGGCGCCAGCACCAGGCCATTACGGAAATGCCCGCAGTTCAACCAGAGCCCGTCATACCCCGGCACCGGGCCGATAAAGGGAATCCCCTCCGGCGAACCTGGGCGCAACCCGGCCCAATGACCCACCACCTCGGCATCCACCAGCGCTGGCAACAGCCCGACCGCCGACGCCTTGAGACTGGCCAGGGCTTCTTCGGTAGGCGTCTTGTCGAACCCCACATGCTCCAGCGTACTGCCAATCAGGACATGACCATCGCGCCGCGGAATCGCATAGCGCCCGTTGGCCAGCACGATACTGGTGAGAAAATCCTCGGCACACTTGTAGAGGATCATCTGCCCCTTCACCGGCTCGACTGGCAACTCGACACCCAAGTTGCGCAACAACTCGCCACTCCAGGCGCCAGCGGCGACCACCACGCTATCGGCACGCATCTCCCCCATTGAAGTATGCACGCCACAAATCCGCTCGCCGTCGCGGATAAACCCGCTGACCGCACACTGCTCATGCACCGTCACATTCGGCATCTGCGCCAGCGCGGCACGTAGTGCCTTGATCAAGCGCGGATTACGCACATTGGCCACCCCCGACATGAACAACGCCTGCGAGAAGCCCTCGGCCAACGCCGGCACCGCCCGATACACCGCCTCAACGGGCACCGCCTGCATCGGCCGCTGCTCACGCGCAGCCCAGGCCAAGGGGGCGGCCTGCTCCTGATCCAGCCAGTACAGGCCGGTGACATACACCTCGGGGTCGACACCGGTATCCTCCAGCAACTTCGCCCCCAGCTGCGGATAGAAATCCTGCGACCAGTGCGCCAACGCCGTCACCGCCGGGCTGTAGTTCCAGGGGTACAGCGGCGAAACGATACCGCCACCGGCCCAGGAGGATTCCTGGCCAACCTGTTGGCGATCGAGCAAGGTCACCCTCACTCCATTCGCGGCCAGGCCATAGGCTGACAACAAGCCAATAACGCCAGCACCGACAACAACTGTCTCTTTACTCACACGCCCTCCAAGTTCTGGGTAACACGACTACTGCCTTCGCCTTGACTTACGGGCCTGCTGAACTAAAAGAATTCATACGCTCGACTGTTGCCTAAAGCGCGAACTGTGAACATCGCATGCGCCACTACTGACCAGGCGAGCCAAGCAAAACCGTAGACAGCCAGGATGGCTGCCCATAATACGTGCAAAGGAAGTGCAAAATGCTAAGCAACCGAGTTCAAGGCTTTACCCTGATTGAACTGCTGACCACCCTCGCACTGCTCGCTATCGTCAGCTCGATAGCCCTGCCAGCGTTTGCCGAACTGATCGCTAGCAACCGCCAGCAAGCCCTGCGCAACCATGTACAGCACGCCATACAAAACGCCCGATTGACCGCAGTCCTGCAGCGCAAGGCTGTCGAGTTATGCGGCACCAGCAACGCCCACACATGCAATGCCAACTGGGCAAATGGCTGGCTCACGCAAGTAATAGCCACACAGAATGTACTGAGTGTCGCGCAACTCCCTACCCCCGGCGAACTGCGCTGGAGTGGCTTTGGTAAAAGCATCCGCTTTCATGCCAACGGCACCACCACTACTGGCAACGGCCGCTTTTACCAATGCCACAAACAAAAAATCGCCTGGCAGCTGATCATCAACCGTCAAGGACGACTGAGAGTCGGAAGCCCCGCAGAAAACGCAGCCGATGCCGCACGCTGTAGTGCCTGAATTGGCAACCTGCGTAACCCCCGAGCATGCGCCAACGCGTGGCGAAGAGCACCATGCGGCCCCCACACAACCCAGGTGACCACACCGTCAACCGGCCATCCACCCAAAGGTGCCAGTTGTCCCGGCGCCGGGGACAAAGTGCCGGCGCCACACCATTATCCGCTCAAGAATTTTGATGGAGCGCACCATGTCACGCCGCACCGACATGCATGGATTCACCCTGATCGAACTGATGATCACGATCGCACTGCTGGCGATTGTCGTCGGCATTGCCGTCCCCAACTTTGCCGGGCTGATCCGCAACAATCAGCTCGAAGCCCAAACGCAGTCACTCAACAGCCTGCTGCAATTCGCTCGCGGCGAGGCTGTTATCAGACGCACTCAGGTTCTCGTCAGCAATGTGAACAACGTCTGGACCGTCAGCCTGGGCGGGCAGCCAATCCGCGAGGAAACATTCAACACTGCACAAGCAACGATAACGACCGCGCCTAGCCCCGTGGCGCTGACTTACTTTGCCAATGGCAGCGCCTCAGAACTGAACATTGTGCTCTGCCGCGACGAAAAGCCTGAAACCGCCTATCAGATCACCGTGCAACCCAGCGGCCACACACGCATCAACCCACGTGGCAAGGATGATGAAAACGTCGAGCTAGAGAATTGCACACTATGAACAGTCAACGATTTAACAACAAAGGCTTCAGCCTGATCGAAGTCATGGTGACCCTGGTTCTGCTCACCATTGGCATGCTTGGCCTGGTCGCGATGCAAGGTCGCAGCATCCAGTACACCCAAGACTCCGCCCAGCGGAACAACGCGGCGATGCTCGCCACCGAACTGATGGAAATGATTCGCGCCAACCCCAATGACAGCAGCGAGTATCTCCTGACCGAACTGCCCGCCAACGATGACACTATTTCCTGTGACGGCTCAGCACCCACTGAGAACTCCGACGTTGAAAAGCAACTGGCGTGCTGGGCAAACACTGTGCGCCTGCTGCTACCCGACGCCGACACCCTTAAAGATGAGTTTCATGCTTGCCGCTCCAAGACCCCGGCCGCCTGCGACGACGGTTCCGCTATCGAAATCCAGCTCGCATGGCGCGCTGTCGGTGAAGGATGCCTGGATCTCAACACCGCCGAAGATGCAGACCCCAGCATATGCCGCCTCAGCATCCGCGGAGAACTTTAAGCATGAACAGACAACATGGCATTTCCATCATCGAGCTACTGGTAGCACTGCTGATCAGCAGCTTTCTGATCCTGGGTATCACTCAGGTCTACCTAGACAACAAACAGAGCTATCTCTTTCAGCAAGGCCAGGCCAACAATATCGAGAACGGTCGTTTTGCCATTCTCCTGCTGGAGCAGGAATTTGCCAAAACCGGCTACCGCAGACGCCCCGATGAAGAGCCTGCTAACGCATTCCCCAGCGTAACGATACCGGGCTGCGGAACCTTCAACCCTGGCCAGGTGGTGCGCCGTGTCAACGACACCAAGTTTTGCCTGCGCTACCAGCCTGCGTTTAGCAACGCCAGAACCTGTGAGGGCAACACTATAGCCGGAATATCTAGCGAGCCTTATACGGATGCCAATGTCATAACCTCTATCTACGAACTGACCGTATCGGCTACAGACAACACATCGCTCAATCTGACCTGCAGAAGCTATTCGGCCACCACGCCAACAGGTGATGGCGCCCAACAGATCGCATCCAACATTACCGCCATGAACTTCGAATACGGTTTCAATAACAATGAAGAAAAGGTCGTAGCACGCTATGCCAAAGACCCCAATGCCAACGAAGTACGCGCGATTAAATTTTCAACACTTGTTGCCAGCAGTACCGAAATCACCAAAGAACCAAGCAGTGCTGTGTACTCCTACTGGTTTGGCACGGCGCCAATCGATAAGAAACTTTACAACATGCTATCGAGTAGCATCAGCATGAGGAACCGCATGCCATGAGAGCAAATAACCAGAATACCCTCTCTCGCAGAACGAGCCAGCAAGGCGTGACTCTGCTGCTTGCCCTGGTGTTCCTCTTGATCATTACTGTATTGGCCATTTCCAGCATGCGTGAAGTTGCGCTTGAAGCACGGATTACTGGCAACGTAGTTGAGAACAAACGTTTGATGGGTGAGGCCGAATCAGCCCTGCGTGACGGCGAGCGCCGCACTGTCGAGCGCGGCCCACAGGAGCCGGTAGCGGATTGCGCAGACATTGACCCCAAAAAGCTGTGTTTGCTCGCGGACGACCCGACCTATGCAGTAAGCGCGGCGGAGATGCAGACCTACTCGCCCAACGACGGAACCACACAGAAAAACAGTACGCAGTGGTACGCATTGATTGCACCGGCCGGCGACAACCTGGGCCAAAGCGAAAACCCCGAATACGGCAACATGATGTTGGGTATTGGCATTTTCCGTTATGAAGTCAACGGTGTTGCAAAAAGCGACAACATGAAAACAGCAATAAGATCCACAGTTGCCCTGAATTCAAAAGGCCGGATCGAAACCGAATAATCTATGTTACGTATGAATGAAATATACGTAATGCTGTTTTCAGGGAGAAACTCATGAAAACGCTGAACACCACGTACAAAACATTGCTTAGCGCCCTCGGCTTTACTATTTACTTCAGCGGTATGCTCTCTGCTACTGCCGCGACCCTGGACGTCAGCCAGAAACCTTTAATCTTGGTCGAATCGGTGGCCCCAAACCTGACCTTCAGCATCGACGACTCGGGCTCAATGAAGCGCGCGCATGTCCCCGATTCGATTGCCGCAGACACAATCATGCGCACCAAGCGGGCCAAGTCTGCTAACTTCAACCCGATTTACTACAACCCGAACATTACCTACGTCGTTCCTATGGGAACCAACGTCAACGGCTCGGACTTGGTCTATAGCACTAATTTTACCAGCGCACGTCACATGGGCTTCAAGCCGGCCTTCGGGACAGTCAATCTGTCCAACAGCTACCGCGCCACTTGGTACTGTACCCGTGATCTTGTCGGCAACTGCAGCTATGGGGTCAACGGTTTCGGCAGCGTTAAGGAGCTGGCTGAAAATCCGGCCGAAGACTTTCAGGTCACCGCGACAGTCACAAGCAGCTCCCCCAATGCAACTCTGACCACACAGGGAGGCGTTACTTACAATATCAGTCGAACGGGCTCTGGCTGCACTGCAACAGCCAGCTGGGGAGGGATCAGTTTTTCCAGCGTGCCCTGCTCACGCAGTAGCAACACGGCCACTGTAGATCTGCGCACCCTTAGCGTGCCGGCCTATTACTACGTCTTGGATCCGGGCCTGAGCGGCTGCACAGGCAGCAGCGCGCGCGGTAACGACGATTGCTACAGGCTGCGCCTAGTTACCTCCAGCGGGCAACAGAACTTCGCTATCTGGTATTCCTTTTATCGCGACCGCGCATTGGCTACTCAGAGTGCCGCACACCTGGCATTCTATGACATGTCATCGGCCGTACGCCTCACCTGGCAGAGTCTGAATAACTGCACCACCTTCAACAACAGCAGCGGTTGCGGTGACAACCGTTTTCGGGTGTTCAGCGACCGCCACAAGTCGAACTTCCTGACCTGGCTAACTGACGTCAGCTTCTCGGGCGGCACCCCGCTGCGAGAAACGCTTGATCGTGCCGGTAAATTTCTACAAAGCAACACGGCCTGGTCGCTGAACCCCAACCCCTACACAACAACCGGCACCACCAGCAGCACTGTTCAGAATCCCATGCACGCCTGCCGCCCAAGCTTCCACATCATGATGACTGACGGCATGTGGAACGGCGCCAATGGCACCCCGACCAATGCCCTACGTCCCGATCATGTCGATTTCACCCTGCCAGATGGCACCAGTTACGTGAAGACCCGTCGGCCCTATGCGGATGCGACCACCAGCACCCTAGCCGATCTGGCCATGCACTACTGGGCGACCGACCTGTCCAACCTGAACAACGACATCAAGCCCTACGTTCGCGAAAAAAACAGCAATGCCACCGCCGAGTATTGGGATCCACGCAACAACCCCGCTAACTGGCAGCACATGACCAACTACATGGTAGGCCTTGGCCTGAGTGAAGCCCTCAATAACGCAAATGTCCCCTGGGAAGGCTCCACCTTCAACGGCGGCTACCTTAACATTCTCAACGGCAACGCCAACTGGCCTGCGGCATCTGACAGCAATGCCAATAACGTTTACGACCTTTGGCATGCCGCGATTAACTCACGTGGCGAATTCTTCAGCGTCGAAAGCCCCGACGACATGGTCAAGGCGTTCAAGGACATTCTCAACCGAATCGCCGACCGCACCTCGTCAGCAGCGCGCCCCGCCGTATCGGCCTCTTTCGTTTCTGATGCCACCGACAACAGTATTCAAAGCAATGTATATGCAACCCAGTTTTCCAGCGAAGACTGGAGCGGCGAACTGACCAAAACACTGATCAGCAGTAATGGGGTACAAACCCTTCAGTGGAGCGCCAAAAGCGAAAACCAGAACATAGTTGCCTCCACTCGAAAAGTCATGATCAAAGACACCAGCAACGCAACAAGCAAACTCAAGAATTTCACTTGGAGTAATTTGGACACTCTTCAACAAGGCTGGCTTAATCTTGACCCCGCCAGCCTGAATAACGGTACCGATAACAAAGGAACAGGCCGCGTCGCTTATATTCGCGGTGACAGAAGCCAGGAAGGCACTGAAAGCACAACGTTCAGGAAGCGCAGCACGATCATCGGCGATATTGTCAACTCCAGCCCCGTGGTCGTTGGCACCCCTGCCTACCTGGCGTACCTGGCCGACCGAATAGAAAACCCAAGCGGAGCAAACCTCAACTACAAAAGCTATGCAGATTTCCGTACTGCGAACCAGAAGACCATCCGCAAAGAAATGATCTACGTGGGCGGTAACGACGGCATGCTGCATGGCTTCAATGCCAAAACCGGCAAAGAAGAATTCGCCTTTATCCCTACCGAGGTCATCAAGAACCTGTACCGCCTCACGGGTCAGAATTACCAAGGTGGAGCACACCACTTTTATGTTGATGGCTCGCCAATTGTCAGGGATGTTTATTTCGGCGATGCCGAAAATGAGGGCTGGCGTACCATTTTGATCGGCACGCTCCGGGCGGGGGGTAAAGCACTGTTCGCCCTGGACATCACCGACCCCGAGAACATCAAATTACTCTGGGAGTTCGACTCATCCAACGACAGTGACCTGGGCTATACCTTTGCCCAACCAGAGATTACCCGACTGCATACCGGCGAGTGGGCCGTATTGATGGGCAATGGGTACAACAGCACCAATGACCGCGCAGCCTTGATGATCTTCGATATCAAAACGGGCAATCTACTCAAAAAGCTGGTCGTGCCCGATGTAGTCGACGCTGGCGTAACCCTCAGCAACGGCTTGTCCAGCGTCCGCGGCGCAGACAATAACGGCGATGGCGTGGTCGACTATGCCTACGCCGGAGACCTGCAAGGTAACCTGTGGCGTTTCGACCTGATCAAGACAGACTCAGCCGCGAGTACAACAAGTGATCCATTCGCAAGAAGCACTGTCACAACCATCAATTCTGACCTCAAAATTGCCTATGGCGGCAAGCCGCTGTTCACCGCCAGAGATGCGGATGCCATAACAGCCAAGCGGCAAGCCATTACTATTCAGCCTTCCCTTGTCCGCCACCCTAGTGGTTATGGCTACTTGGTATTGTTTGGCACAGGCAAGTACTTTGAAAACAGCGATGCCAATGTCGATAACAGTCGTGCCATGACGCTCTATGGCGTATGGGATCGGCAAACCAAACGACAAACCACAACCACCGGTACTGCGCGCGCAACAGACCGCACCAAGCTGGGAGCACAGCAGTTCACAAGCCAGGTTAATAACGCCGTAATTGGCGACGAAGATCAAAGCGCGGTTAACGACATCAGGCTCCTTAGCCAGAATCAGATCGAATGGTATAACGCTGGCACGACCAATTTCACTGCTGACACATCAGTCAAACACTGGGGTTGGAAACTCAACCTTGCAGTGAATAATAATCTGACAGGTGAAATGATCGTCAACAACATGGCGGCGCGGGGCCAGACCTTATTCGTGACCAGCCTGACCCCTAACCAGGACCCTTGCAAAGCTGGCGCCGACACATGGCTTTATGGTGTCAGCGCATACACCGGAGGCAGAACCAAGTTCAATGTTTTAGACCTCAACAATGACCAGATAGTTAACTCCAAAGATACCTATGGGTCGGCAAATGATGTTGTTTCAGGCGTCCGCTTCCCGGCAATTGGCGGCTTCACCCTGGCGCCCGGCAATAAGATATATGGCAGCGACGGTGCGAATGACCCAGGTACAGTTGGCGATGACCCTAACACCACGGGCCGCCAGAGCTGGCATATCGTCCCTGAGGAGTTCCAATGAAAGCCCACAGCAAACATGGCGCCGGCTTCACGCTGATTGAACTGATGATAGCCGTGGCAATTATTGGCGTACTGGCGGCTATCGCCTTACCTAACTACACGGAATACATGACCCGCTCGAAACGCGCAGAGGGGCAAGCGCTGCTGAGCGAAGTTTCCGCACGGCAAGAGCGCTTTTATGCCCAAAACAACAGCTACGTTACCATCCCTGCCAACATTGCGAACCTGGCCTTCCCCAAAATCGACGGCAACAACAGGATCATTTCGGAGAATGGTTATTACCTGCTCGCGGTCAGCTCGGTGGCTGGCGATGGGGGATACACCCTGACTGCCAACCAGACCATTGGTGATGCCCAGTGCGGAAACCTCACGCTGAATGCCTTAGGCGTAAAAGGACGAAGCGGAAGCGGAAAAACCATTGAGCAGTGCTGGCGTTAAGCCAATAAAACCAAGCCCGGAATGACCGGGCTTGGTTTTATTTGATCTGCACTAGTGTCGCATCAGCCCTGAAACGTCGGAACACTGTCGTGGGTTAGCGGAGCCAAGCGCTGAGCGATCAGGCACCACCATCGTGGCGCGCCGCGTAACAGATATTGCCGGATCATCGCTATCGGCAGCGCGCGCCTAACCCACCCGAGAGACCGTTAAACCGCCGGTTGATCTGCGTCCCGACACGAGAGTATTTAATCGAGACGCGTCACCCGCAACTCCTTCGGCATCGAGAACGTCACATTCTCCGGTCGCCCTTCCAGCTCGCTCTCCCCTACCGCGCCCCAAGCTTGCAATTGACTAACCACGCCACGCACCAGTACCTCGGGTGCGGAGGCGCCGGCAGTAATACCGATACTGGCAACGCCGTCGAACCATTCGCGTTTGAGGTCTTCGGCACCGTCGATCAGGTAGGCAGGGGTGCCCATGCGGTCGGCCAGTTCGCGCAGGCGGTTGGAGTTGGAGCTGTTGGGACTGCCGACCACCAGCAGCACGTCGCTTTCGGCGGCCAGTTGCTTGACCGCGTCCTGGCGATTTTGGGTGGCGTAGCAGATGTCGTCCTTGCGTGGTCCACCGATGGCTGGGAACTTGGCGCGCAAGGCATCGATGACCTTGCTGGTGTCGTCCATCGACAGGGTGGTCTGGGTGACGAAGGCCAGGGCCTCGGGGTTGCGCACTTGCAGGCGCTCGACATCGGCCTCGTCTTCCACCAGGTAGATGGCGCCGCCGTTGCTGGCGTCGTACTGGCCCATGGTGCCTTCGACTTCCGGGTGACCGGCGTGGCCGATAAGGATGCATTCGCAACCTTCACGGCTGTAGCGCACCACTTCCATGTGCACCTTGGTCACCAGCGGGCAGGTGGCGTCGAATATCTTCAAACCACGCCGTTCGGCTTCGCTGCGCACGGCCTGGGATACGCCGTGGGCACTGAAGATGACGATGACGTCGTCGGGGATCTGATCCAGCTCTTCGACGAAGACGGCGCCGCGGGCGCGCAGGTCTTCGACCACGAACTTGTTGTGCACCACTTCATGGCGCACATAGATCGGCGGACCGAAGACTTCCAGGGCGCGGTTGACGATTTCGATGGCGCGGTCGACACCGGCACAGAAGCCGCGGGGGTTGGCGAGTTTGATATGCATAGGGCCTCGGCACGCGGGAACTTGAGGATGAAGAGTGTAACGCGGGATCACTCGTAGGGTGGACCGGCAAGACCGTGGGGGCGGCAGTAGCCGCCAGCCGCAAGGGCTTCGCGACTAAAGCCGCTCCCACAGAAGCAGAGACGCTAGCTAGAGCGCTTTGACCGCGATGATTTCCACATCAAAGCTCAGCGCCTTGCCAGCCAGCGGGTGGTTGAAGTCGATGGTCACCTGGCTGTCGTCGAAGGCTTTGACCACGCCCGGCAGCTCGGCATTGGCGGCGTCGTTGAAGATCACCAGCAGGCCGTCGGAGAGTTCCATGTCCTTGAACTGGCTGCGCGGCATGATCTGCACGTTCTGCGGGTTGGGCTGGCCGAAGCCATGCTCGGGCAGCACTTGCACGGTGCGCTTGTCGCCGGCCCTGAAGCCAAACAGAGCGGACTCGAAACCCGGCAACAGATTGCCGTCGCCGACCTTGAAGGTGGCGGGCTGTTTGTCGAAGGTGCTGTCGACCACGTCGCCGTTTTCCAGTTTTAGGGCGAAATGCAGGGTGACTTCCCTGTCCGGCCCGATACGTACGTCAGTCATGGGGTGGTTTCTCCGGACTTGTTGCTTTTGAACATATCCAGCGCCAAGAGGATGGCACCAAGGGAAATAGCGGCGTCCGCGACATTGAAGGCCGGGAAGTACCAGCGGTGCTGCCAGTGCACCAGAATAAAGTCGACCACATGGCCAAACACCACACGGTCGACCAGATTGCCCAGCGCGCCACCGAGCACCAGCGCCAGCGCCATGGCCAGCCAGGTTTCGTCCGGTTTCAGGCGTTTGAGCCAGACCACCAGCACTACGCTGACCACCACGGCGATAGCCGCGAAGAACCAGCGCTGCCAGCCCGAGGCACCGGCCAGGAAGCTAAAGGCTGCGCCAGTGTTGTAGGCCAGGGTCCAGCTGAAGTATTCAGGGATCACCACGATCTGCTGGTACATGGTCAGGTTGTTGTCGAACCAGAACTTGCTGGCTTGATCGATCACGAATACCAGCAGGCTCAACCACAGCCAGGGCAACCGGCCAAAACGGGCGCTCATACTCTGCTTTCCTGTAGGAGTGTTCGCCCCGTCTTCGACGCCGCGCTGTCGCGCAGCAAACCGGAGGTAATCGCGTCTATCGGCTTGTGGGCACTTGTAGGAGCGGCCCATGGCCGCGATGGGCTTCGCGGGCATGGCCCGCTCCTACAGAAAACGTCAGAACCCATAAAATCAATGACATACGAGCTGCTTGATGAGAGCCCGCTTGCTGGCGATAGGCCGCAGACCGCCGGGACGCCGGACCGCAGCAAGCTGGCTCCTACATAAGCATGCATCTGGAGACCATCACGCATAGTGACGAACCTCGCCGGCGCCTTCGATGTTGTCCACACAGCGACCGCAGATTTCCGGGTGCGCCGGGTTGACGCCGACGTCTTCGCGATGGTGCCAGCAACGAGCGCACTTGGCATGCCCGGATTTGACGATCTTCAGCTTCAGGCCTGGAACTTCGGTGGCCACGGCATCCGCTGGTGCACTGGCGAGCGGTGCCAGGCTGGCGGTGGAGGTGATCAACACGAAGCGCAGCTCATTGCCGAGCTTGCTCAGGTCGGCGATCAGGCTGTCTTCGGCGTAGAGCGTCACCTCGGCCTGCAGGTTGCCGCCGATGGCCTTGGCTGCGCGCAGGCCTTCCATTTCCTTGTTGACCGCGACCTTGACCGCCATGACCCGCTCCCAGAATTCGCGGCTCAGCTCGCAGTCCTGTGGCAGCTCGCTCAGGCCCTGGTACCAGCCATTGAGCATTACCGATTCGTTGCGCTCGCCCGGCAGGTACTGCCAGAACTCGTCCGCGGTGAACGACAGCACCGGCGCGATCCAGCGCACCAGCGCTTCGGCGATATGGAACAGTGCGGTCTGGCAGGAACGCCGCGCCACACTGTCGGCAGCGGTGGTGTACTGGCGATCCTTGATGATGTCGAGGTAGAAGCCGCCCAGTTCCTGCACGCAGAAGTTGTGCACTTTCTGGTAGACATTGAGGAAGCGGTAGCTGTCGTAGGCTTCTTCGATTTCGCGCTGCAGCAGCAGGGCACGGTCCACTGCCCAGCGATCCAGGGCCAGCATGTCGGCGGCCGGCAGCACGTGCTGGGCCGGGTCGAAACCGCTGAGGTTGGAAAGCAGAAAGCGTGCGGTGTTGCGGATGCGCCGATAGGAGTCGGCGCTGCGCTGCAGGATCACCTTGGATACAGCCATCTCGCCGGAGTAGTCGGTGGAGGCTACCCACAGGCGCAGGATGTCGGCGCCCAGGCTATCGTTGACTTCCTGCGGCGCGACCACATTGCCCATCGACTTGGACATCTTGCGGCCGTTCTCGTCGACCACGAAGCCGTGGGTCAACAGCTCCTTGTAGGGCGCATGACCGTCGATGGCGCTACCGGTCAGCAAGGATGAGTGGAACCAGCCACGGTGCTGGTCGGAACCTTCCAGGTACAGATCGGCGCGTGGGCCGGTGGCGTGACCGAGCGGATGGGAGCCGCGCAGCACGTGCCAGTGGGTGGTGCCAGAGTCGAACCAGACGTCCAGGGTGTCGCTGATCTTGTCGTACTGCGCGGCCTCGTCACCGAGCAACTCGGCGGCATCCAGCTTGAACCAGGCTTCGATGCCCGCCTGCTCGACGCGCACGGCTACGGCTTCCATCAGCTCGGCGGTACGCGGGTGCAGCTCGCCGCTTTCCTTGTGCAGGAAGAACGGGATCGGCACGCCCCAGTTACGTTGACGCGAGATGCACCAGTCAGGACGACCGGCGATCATGCCGTGCAAGCGCGCCTGGCCCCAGGCCGGTACGAATGCGGTCTGCTCGATGGCGGCCAGCGCCCGCTGGCGCAGGCTGTCGCCTTCGTTGGGCTGCTTGTCCATGCCGACAAACCACTGCGCGGTGGCGCGGTAGATCAGCGGAGTCTTGTGCCGCCAGCAGTGCATGTAGCTGTGCTGGATGGCTTCATGCTTGAGCAGGCAACCGACTTCGTCGAGCTTGGCGACGATAGCCGGGTTGGCCTTCCAGATGAACTGGCCGCCGAAGAACGGCAGATCACTGACATACACGCCATTGCTCTGCACCGGGCTGAGGATCTCGTCATTGCTCATGCCGTAGCCTTTGCAGGAACGGAAGTCGTCCTCGCCATAGGCCGGGGCCGAATGGACAACACCGGTACCCGCGCCCAGCTCGACGTAATCAGCCAGGTAGACTGGCGAAAAACGCGCGTAGAACGGATGACGGAAACGGATCAGCTCAAGCGTCTCGCCTTTGGCGATGGCGATCACCTCGCCCTGCAGACCGAAGCGCTGCAAGCTGCTTTCGACCAGCTCTTCGGCCAGGACCAGCAGTTTGTCGCCGGTATCAACCAGGGCGTAATTGAATTCGGGGTGGACGTTGAGCGCCTGGTTAGCCGGGATGGTCCAGGGCGTAGTGGTCCAGATCACGATACTGGCAGGCTTGCTCAGACTGGCCAAACCGAAGGCGGCGGCCAGCTTGTCGGCATCTTCGACCGGGAATGCCACGTCGATGGCATCGGATTTCTTGTCCTGGTATTCGACTTCGGCTTCGGCCAGGGCCGAGCCACAGTCGAAACACCAGTTGACCGGCTTCAGGCCCTTGAACACGAAGCCCTGCTTGACCATCTCGGCCAGGGCGCGGATCTCGCCGGCTTCGTTGGCAAAATCCATGGTCTTGTAGGGGTTGTCCCAGTCGCCAAGCACGCCGAGACGGATGAAGTCGGCCTTCTGCCCTTCGATCTGCTCGCCGGCATAGGTGCGGCAGCGCTCGCGAGTAAGGTCGGACGGCTGATTCTTGCCGAAGGTGGTCTCGACCTTGTGCTCGATCGGCAGACCGTGACAATCCCAGCCTGGCACATAGGGGGCGTCATAGCCGGACAGGGTCTTGGAGCGGGTAATAATGTCCTTGAGGATCTTGTTGACCGCATGACCGATATGAATGCTGCCGTTGGCATAGGGCGGGCCGTCGTGCAGGACGAATTTCGGCCGGCCTTCACCCAGCTGCCGCAGCTTCTGATACAGACCCATGTCGTTCCAGCGCTGCAGAATCTGCGGCTCGCGCTGCGGCAGACCAGCCTTCATCGGGAACTGGGTATCAGGCAGATTTAGCGTGGCTTTGTAGTCGGTCATTTCAGGCTCTTCATTTAAACGGTTGGCCCTGCCAACAGGTTGTGCGGTTGACCCTGCCAATGGGCACGGGCGGCGGCAATATCGGCAGCAATGGCCGTTTTGAGTGCTTCGAGTGAGGCGAAGCGCTGCTCTTCACGCAGCTTGTGGTGGAATGCCACCGTCAAACGCCGGCCATATAAATCACCGGCAAAATCCAGCACATGCACTTCGAGATGGGCACTGCCATCGCCCGCCACACTCGGGCGTACGCCGATGTTGGCGACACCCGGCCACGGCTGACCGTCCACCTCGGTACTGACCAGATAAACCCCGCTCAGCGGCACGCGCTTGCGCTTGAGCTGCACGTTGGCGGTAGGTGCATTCAGCTGACGCCCGAGCTTTTGCCCGTGCAATACGCGCCCGGCAATCTGGAACGGACGACCGAGCAGGTGTTCGGCCAAGGCGAAATCACCCGCAGCCAGAGCCTGCCGCACCCGCGTACTGCTGACCCGCACGCCATCCAACTCGACCGTCGCGGCGGCCTCGACGGTAAAGCCTTCGCGCTCACCGGCCTGTTCCAGAAAGGCAAAATCGCCGACCCGGTCGCAGCCGAAGCGGAAGTCATCACCGACCTCCAGATGCCGCACACCCAGCCCGTCGATCAGGACTGTCTGGACGAATTCGGCGGCGCTCAACTCACGCAAGCGCGGGTTGAAGCTCAGGCATAGCACCCGATCAACACCTTCGGCGGCAAGCAACGCGAGTTTGTCGCGCAAGCGTGTCAGGCGCGCCGGCGCCGTATCGGGGGCAAAGAATTCGCGCGGCTGCGGCTCGAAAATCACCACACAACTGGGCAGCGCCAACTCGGCCGCGCGCTCACGCAAACGCGCCAGAATGGCCTGATGGCCACGATGGACGCCGTCGAAATTGCCAATAGTGGCGACACAGCCCCGATACTGGGGCCGCAGATTGTGTAGGCCTCGAACCAGCTGCATAGCGTGCTTCTTGCTCATAAAGTCGCCGATTATACGCACACCGGGCAGTGGACGACAGGCAGCAAATCAGCTGCCATCAGAATCAGGTTACGATGTCGCGAGCTAGAGTCCTGCAAGGCAAAAACAGGCGAGGAAGCGGAGTGTACGAGCTGTACATGAGCTTTCCGAGCCTGTTTTTAACGCGGCAGGGCCGACGCGCAGCAGATCGCAAACCGATTCTCAGAGCGCGCTGCGCCGGGCAAAGTCACGCAAGCGAAAGCCCAGCAGCACCAACACGCTCAAATAGGCCAGCAATCCCACCCCGACCAGCCCACCCAGACGCAGGAGACGCCAGAGCATGGTGCCCTCCGCCCACGCCGGCAGATGCTGCATGCTCAGTAGCAGCACAGCCGCCATTGCCAGCAACGCCAGCAGCAGCTTGCCAAGGAACAGCGCCCAGCCCGGCTGCGGCTGAAACATATCGCGTTTGCGCAGTTGCCAGTACAACAGCCCGGCATTCAGACAGGCCGCCAGACCGATGGCCAGCGCCAGGCCGGCATGGGCCAGGGGAATCACGAAAATAAACAGCACATTCATTGCCTGGGTCGCCAGCAGCGTTACCAGGCCGATCCGCACCGGAGTCCTGATGTTCTGCTGGGCGTAGAAGGCCGGCGCAAGAATTTTGACCAGGATGATGCCAACCAACCCCAGCGAATAAGCAATAAGGGCGCGCTGGGTCATCAGCGTATCGGCCGCAGTGAACTTGCCATACTGGAACAGCGAGGTGATCAGCGGCTCGGAGATAATCGCCAACGCGACCGCACTGGGCAGTGCCAACACCAGGCACAGGCGCAACCCCCAGTCGAGCAGCCTGGAATAATCCTCGCGACTGGCACCGGAATGGGTTTTCGACAGGGCCGGCAGCAGAATAGTCCCCAGCGCAACACCCAGCACACCCGCTGGCAGCTCCATCAGGCGGTCGGCGTAGTACATCCAGGACACCGAACCGGCGACCAGAAATGACGCGAAGACGGTATTGATGATCAGCGAGATCTGGCTGACCGACACACCGAAAATCGCCGGCCCCATTTGCTTCACCACGCGCCACACGCCGGTGTCCTTGAGATTCAGGCGCGGCAGCACAAGCATGCCGATCTTGTGCAAATGCGGCAGCTGGAACAGCAGCTGCAACAGGCCGCCCACCAGCACCGCCCAGCCCAGGGCCATGATTGGCGGGTCGAAATAGGGCGTCAGAAATAGCGCAAAGACGATCATGCTGAGGTTCAGCAGAGTCGGCACGAAGGCCGGCACCGAGAAGCGATTCCAGGTATTGAGCACCGCCCCAGCCAGCGACGACAGGGAAATCAGCAGAATATAGGGGAACGTCACCCGCAGCAGATCGGTGGTCAGGGCGAACCGGTCGGCCTCATCGGCAAAGCCCGGGGCCGATATCCAGACAATCCAGGGTGCCGCGAGAATCCCGATAAAGGTCACCAGGGCCAACACCAAGGTCAGCAACCCGGTCACGTAAGCAAGAAAAGTCCGCGCCGCCTCATCGCCCTGCTGGGTCTTGTACTCAGCCAGAATCGGCACAAATGCCTGGGAAAAGGCGCCCTCGGCAAAAATTCGACGCAACAGATTTGGCAGCTTGAACGCCACCACAAAGGCGTCCGAAGCCACGCCAGCACCGAAGGTGCGAGCAATAATGGTGTCACGCACAAAGCCCAGTACACGCGAAAGCATGGTCATGGAGCTGACAGCGGCCAGCGACTTGAGCAAATTCATGTAATAATTCGGTTTCCGCAAACAAGCACAGCCACGGACAATCCGTCGGCGTGCAAAGGCAATGAGTGTAGCGGTCCACCACTGGTCAGGCCAGCACAGGTAAAAGCCAACAGGCTTGACAGCAAGCTCTCATATCGGCATTATTCGCGGCCTTATTTGTTTGTAACCCACAGTTTTTTTTCGAGGAGCTTGACGGTGGCCAATACACCTTCTGCCAAAAAACGCGCAAAACAGGCTGAGAAGCGTCGTAGCCATAACGCCAGCCAGCGCTCCATGGTCCGTACCTACATCAAGAACGTGGTCAAGGCTATTGACGCCAAAGATCTTGACGTAGCAAAAACCGCTTACACCCTGGCTGTGCCGATCATCGACCGTATGGCCGATAAAGGCATCATCCACAAGAACAAAGCAGCGCGCCATAAAAGCCGCCTGAATGGCCATATCAAGGCCCTCAGCGAAGCAGCAGCCGCTTAATAGCGACTCACGCTTTACTGCTAGTTCTTAAAAAACCGACCCTAGGGTCGGTTTTTTATTGCCTGCGAAACAGCTAGCACCGCCCCACCCGAGCCGCCGCGATTGACCCAGGCAGCGCGCACAGCCACCCACGGCATTGAATGGCGGCGGAGGCGGGACTAGGCATGCTCGGGCGGCTGCACACCGTAGGGTGCGCTGCGCGCACCGAATAAACCGAGCAGATCACGCACCCCGCCACCCCGGTGCGCACGGCGCACCCTACGATTTGAGCACGGCCATCCATGACACCGAATGGCGGCGGAGGCGGGACTAGGCATGCTCGGGCGGCCGCACACCGTAGGGTGTGCTGCGCGCACCGAATAGATTGATCCGATCATGCCCGCGTCAACCCCGGTGCGCACGGCGCACCCTACGATTTGAGCGCGGCCATCCATGACGCTGAATGGCGGCGGAGGCGACGGCGGGATTGGCATCCGCGAGCGACTATCCACCGTAGGGTGTGCTGCGCGCACCGAATAGGTTGATCCGATCATGCACCCCGCCACCCCGGTGCGCACGGCGCACCCTACGATTTGAGCGCAGCCATCCACGACGCTGAATGGCGGCAGACGTGATGGCGGGCTTGGCATGCTCGAGTGGTTACGCACCGTAGGGTGCGCTGCGCGCACCGAATAGATTGATCAGATCATGCACCCCGCCACCCCGGTGCGCACGGCGCACCCCACGATGATTGAGCACAGCCATCCACGACGCTGAATGGCGGCGGACGCGGCGGCGGGATTGGCATCCGCGAGCGGCTATCCACCGTAGGGTGTGCTGCGCGCACCGAATAGATTGATCAGATCATGCATTCCCGCCACCCCGGTGCGCACGGCGCACCCTACGATTTGAGCGCGGCCATCCATGACGCTGAATGACTGCGGACGCGGCGGCAGGACTAGGCATGCCCGGGTGGTTGCACTCCGTAGGGTGCGCTGCGCGCACCGAATAGGTTGATCCGATCATGCCCGCGCCACCCCGGTGCGCACGGCGCACCCTACGGCTCGACGACAGCGCCCCCTTACCCGCTCACGCGGGCACGGCCTCTCAGGTTTTTTCCGGCCAGGGCATGATCGGAATGGCGGTCACCGCATTCTGCGGGCTGCCCTCAATCACTCGATCGCTGTATACCAAATAGACCAGAGTGTTGCGCTTTTCATCAAAGAATCGCACCACTTGCATGGTCTTGAACACCAGCGAGGTGCGCTCGCGAAACACTTCTTCGCCGTCTTTCAGCTCAGCCTTGAAACTGACCGGCCCGGTCTGACGACAGGCGATCGAGGCTTCGGCACGATCCTCGGCCAACCCCAGGCTACCCTTGACCCCGCCAGTCTTGGCGCGCGACAGATAGCAGGTCACGCCCGCCACCTTGGGATCATCGAATGCCTCGACCACGATCTTGTCGTTCGCCCCCATCCACTTGAACACCGTGGACACCTCACCTATCTGCTCGGCCGCTGCACACATCGGCAACACCAGCAGCACCCCTAGCAACCCCTTGAGCATTCGCATCAGCCTTCCCCCCAAAAAATCTGTTCAAAGTCTCGCGAGCGTGAGCCATGCAAGGCGCTACGCCAGTCACAGCCTTCGACTGACCCAAACGGCGAGTCAAGCGGACCGGGCCCGCACGCGAGCTGCACATGAGCATTACTCGCCCTGCGGATCGCGCTCAAGCGTAGCTGCCGCAAGCGGCTTCCGACCGAGTTGGCGCACCAGCCAGCCCTCCACGCCGACTGACGCAGCGCACCGGACAAGCGTTCAGACCAGAATCAAATTATCCCGATGAATCAGCTCGGGCTCATCGACGTAACCGAGCAACCTTTCGATGGCATCCGACGACTGACCAATGATCTTCTGCGCCTCGAGCGCACTGTAGTTGGCCAGGCCGCGGGCGATCTCACGCCCATCCGCATCAACGCAGACCACCATCTCGCCACGCCGAAAGCTGCCCTGGAGCGCCCTGACCCCGACCGGCAACAAGCTTTTGCGGCCAGTCGCCAGAGCTTTGACCGCCCCGGCATCCAGCACCAGGGTGCCACGGGTCTGCAGATGCCCGGCCAGCCATTGCTTGCGCGCGGCCAGCAGGCCGCGCTCAGGCGCCAACAGCGTACCCAAACGCTCACCAGCCTTGAGCCGCGCCAATACCTGCTCAATGGCACCACCGACGATCACCGTGTGCGCACCGGAACGAGCTGCCAGCCGCGCTGCGCGCAACTTGGTTTGCATACCGCCACGCCCCAGCGCGCCACCCACGCCGCCGGCCACGGCATCCAGCGCCGGGTCATCGGCACGCGCCTCGTAAATCAGCTCGGCATCGGGATTGTGTCGCGGGTCGGCGTTATACATGCCGTCACGATCGGTGAGAATCACCAGCAGATCCGCCTCGACCAGATTGGCCACCAGCGCCGCCAATGTATCGTTGTCGCCGAAACGGATTTCATCAGTGACCACCGTATCGTTCTCGTTGATCACCGGCACCACGTCCAGGTCGACCAGGGTGCGCAAGGTGCTGCGCGCATTGAGGTAGCGCTTGCGATCTGACAGATCGTCATGGGTCAGGAGAATTTGCGCAGTGCGCCGCGCATGCTCACCAAAACTCGACTCCCAAGCCTGAATCAGCACCATCTGCCCAATGGCCGCGGCCGCCTGCAACTCATGCATGGCCTTCGGCCGTGCGGTCCAGCCAAGACGACTCATGCCCGCCGCCACTGCACCGGAAGACACCAGCACCAGCTCCACGCCCTGCTCGCGCAATGCCACCATCTGCGCCACCCACACCGCCATGGCGGCACGATCCAGACCACGCCCGTCAGCAGTGAGCAACGCACTGCCGATTTTCACCACCCAGCGCCGCGCACTGGTTACCTTGTCACGCATGATCATCCAACCCTCGGCAGAAACCACCCAACGCAACGAAAGCCACTGCGCTCGTAACCCCAATCACCTGGAGGCCTTGAAAACATCGAGCGCCGCCGCGAGAGCATCTCCCGGCGATCGCAGCAAGGCTGCGTATTTTCACATTCCCTGAGCACAAGACAAGAACGCCGCAATTAAGCGGCGCTCTCAAACGGCTTAATCCCGGACGTAAATGATTTCCGGGCCATCCGCATCATCTTCTTCATCCCAGAAGCTGTCATCTTCCTCGACATCACCGACCGCCTTGACCCCGGTACGGCGCAACACGCGCTTGTCGTCCAGCTTCTGCAGCTGAGCGCGCGCCTCATCTTCGATGCGCGTGTCCAGCTCGGCCAGCTCGGCGGCAAATGCCGGGTTTTCCTGGATACGCTCGGCGCGAGCCTCGAGGAAATTCATGATGTCGTAGCACAGCTGATCGGTACCTTCGCGCGCCAGGGCGGAAATTACATACACCGGGCCTTTCCAGTCGATCCGCGCGACGATTTCAGCGACTCGCGCCTCCTGCTCCTCGTCGAGAATCTGGTCAGCCTTGTTCAGCACCAGCCAGCGCTCGCGCTCGGCCAGCGAGGGACTGAACTTGGTCAGCTCGTCGACGATGGTGGCCGCCGACTCCGCCGGATCGGTCAGATCCAGTGGCGCCATGTCCACCAGGTGCAGCAACAGACGGGTGCGCGCCAGGTGCTTGAGGAAGCGAATACCCAGGCCGGCACCATCCGAGGCACCTTCGATCAACCCAGGGATGTCGGCAACGACGAAGCTCTTGTAGCGATCGACGCTGACCACACCCAGGTTTGGTATCAGGGTGGTGAACGGGTAATCGGCGACCTTCGGCTTGGCCGCGGACACCGAACGGATCAAGGTGCTCTTGCCAGCATTCGGCAAACCGAGCAGACCGACATCCGCCAATACCTTCAACTCCAGCTTGAGGTCGCGCGCATCGCCCGGCTTGCCCGGCGTGGTCTGCCGTGGCGCACGGTTGGTGCTGGACTTGAAGCGCGTGTTGCCCAGGCCATGCCAGCCGCCCTGCGCAACCAGCAGACGCTGACCCGCCCGAACCAGGTCACCAATCACTTCCTGGGTACCCGCATCGATCACGGTGGTACCAATCGGCACCGGCAGGATCAGATCTTCACCCTTGGCTCCGGTGCAATCAGTGCTACCGCCCTTGTCACCATTCGGCGCCTGGAAGCGGCGGGTATAGCGGTAGTCCACCAAGGTATTGAGGTTCGCAAACGCTTCGATATAGATCGAGCCGCCATCGCCACCATCACCACCATTGGGGCCACCATTTTCGATGAACTTCTCACGACGGAAGCTCATCATGCCGTTACCACCATCACCGGCCTTTACAGAAATCGATACTTCATCGACGAATTTCATAAGTACGCCTCCCGCAGCAAAGCGGGTTATCTAAGAACCTGCTCAACGTCTGTTGCGCGCCGGCCCTGCTGCGTTAAAAACAGGGCTCTAGCTCGCAAAACCTTGAACAGGCTCTAACGAGAAAATCAGGTTCTTGCAAAATTGACCTGCATTCAAATCGAACGCTACACCCAGGACAGTTTGGCAAGAACCCCAAGAATACAGAAACAAAAAAGCCCCGTCGCATGGACGGGGCTTTCCCAGCAGTCGCGCTATTAAGCGGCAACGACGCTCACGTAACGGCGGTTGAACGCGCCTTTTACTTCAAACTTGATCACGCCTTCGATTTTCGCGAAGAGGGTGTGATCTTTACCCATGCCTACGCCGTAACCGGCGTGGAACTGGGTACCGCGCTGACGCACGATGATGTTGCCAGGAATGATTTTCTGGCCGCCATACATCTTCACGCCAAGGCGTTTAGCTTCTGAATCGCGACCGTTGCGGGTACTACCGCCAGCTTTTTTGTGTGCCATGAGTTCAATACTCCTATTAGAGGATCAGGCCGAAACGAATCAGGCTTGAATACCGGTGATTTTGATCTCGGTGTACCACTGACGGTGGCCCTGACGCTTCATGTGGTGCTTACGACGACGGAACTTGATGATGGTGACCTTGTCATGACGACCTTGGGCAATGACCTCAGCCACAACCTTGGCGCCTTCAACAACAGGAGCGCCGATTTGCACGTCGTCGCCGTTGCCGATCAACAACACACGATCAAAAGTAACGGCCTCGCCAGTAGCGATTTCCAGCTTTTCGATCTTGAGGTATTCGCCTTCGGTGACCTTGTATTGCTTGCCACCAGTAACAATCACTGCGTACATGGTAAATCTCCGTTAATCCTGCTCACCCAGCGCTTTATAGAAATAGTTAGAGGCTGGCATGGCTGCTCGGGGCCGGATAAGACGCCCTTGCAATTGCGTAAGTCAGGGAAATACCCAGGGGGAAGTTCAGGGTGCGCGATTGTACGCAAGCAATCTCCACGGCGCAAGGCCTACAACCACTCACCTTGACAGCCCCCCCCTTGCCCCATAGCATGCCGCGCAACCTTTGAGGAGCACGTGCCGCTGATGCAACCCCAGGCTTTCTACCAAGTGGTAGCGGATGACTTTACCGCTGTCGATGGCATCATCCGACAACAGCTCGTCTCGCGTGTACCGCTGGTGGGTAAGATCGGCGACTACATTATCTCCGCTGGCGGCAAACGCCTGCGGCCGCTGCTGGTACTGCTCAGCGGCAAGGCCCTGGGCCTGCAGGACGACAACTTGCGCCTGCTCGCCGCCACCATCGAGTTCCTGCATACCGCCACCTTGCTGCACGACGACGTGGTCGACATGTCTGACATGCGCCGCGGCCGCAGCACGGCCAACGCCCAATGGGGCAACGCGCCTAGCGTGCTGGTTGGCGACTTCCTCTATTCGCGCTCCTTCGAGATGATGGTCGAACTGGGTTCGATGCCGGTGATGAAGATCCTCTCTCGCGCCACGCGGATCATCGCCGAAGGCGAAGTGCTGCAACTGTCGAAGATTCGCGACGCCAGCACCACAGAAGAAACCTACATGGAAGTCATTCGCGGCAAGACCGCGATGCTGTTCGAGGCCTCGACCCACAGCGCGGCAGCCCTGGCTGGCGCCTCGGCCGAGCAAACCGAAGCCTTGCGCACCTTTGGCGACAACCTCGGCGTGGCCTTCCAGCTGGTCGACGACCTGCTCGACTACCGTGGCGACGCCACGACCCTGGGCAAGAATGTCGGCGACGACCTGGCCGAGGGCAAACCGACCCTGCCGCTGATCTACACCATGCGCGAAGGCACGCCCGAACAGGCCGCCCTGGTGCGTCAGGCGATCCAGAAAGGCGGCATCGAGGACCTCGAGAGCATCCGCAACGCCGTCGAAGCCGCAGGCGCCCTGGACTATACCGCCCAGCAAGCCCGTGACTACGCCGAACGCGCCATCGCCTGCCTCGACGTCCTGCCCGCCAGCGAATACCGCGACGCCCTGGTCGAATTGAGCCGTTTCGCCGTCGCCCGCACCCACTGAGGGCCTCAGGCAGCGAAAAAGCCCGTCTACGTGACGGGCTTTTTATTGCCTATAGATCTTTTGAATGCCACATGGGGGGGGCTGGCAGAACGCCGCCCCGCAGGGAGCAATGTGTAGGGTGCGCTGTGCGCACCAGGATGTGCAGCCTGCGTACGCACACAGCCATGCAGGCGACGAATCGCTGGTGCGCACGACACACCCTGCGCAAGCAAAAGACCGCGCACGCCCTCACCGGGCCGACAAATTAATACTTGCTATATACGCAATAGGAATTATTCTCATCTAACCATTTGAAAGGAGATGAGCCATGACTTATTTGATCGATGCCTGGCTGGACCGGCCGCAGCCTTACCTGCGCATTCTCAATCGCAACACCGGCGAAGTCTGCGCACTACTGGAAGAACAGGCGCTGGATGAGTTGCGCGATCAAGGCGATCTAGACATGAGTGAACTGAATTCCAACGAGCCGCAGGTGCTCAAGGAACTGGTGCGCAATCTGTTTCTCTATTGCTACGCCCGGGCATTGCGGCCGTGAAGCAAGCGCGCAACGCAATCCCGGACCGCACCTGGGGTACGGGGCAAAGCGTCGGGCGAATGACGCTTCACCCATCCACCACCAGCTGCTCGGGTGGATGAAAAGAGCGTCATCCACCCGTGAACGCTGCTTAGAGAACGTCCAGCAGCTCTACGTCAAACACCAGCACGCTGTGCGGCGGGATGCTGCCAACGCCTTGTTCGCCATACGCCAGCTCGCTCGGCACATACAGGCGCCACTTGCTGCCGGCATTCATCAGCTGCAGGGCTTCGGTCCAGCCGGCGATCACGCCGCCAACCGGAAACTCGGCAGGCTGGCCGCGATCGTAGGAGCTGTCGAACACAGTGCCGTCGATCAACGTGCCATGGTAGTGGGTACGCACGCTGTCTTCACTGGACGGCTTGGCACCTTCGCCTGCGGTCAGCACTTCGTACTGCAGACCGGAAGCCAGTACGGTGATGCCGTCGCGCTTGGCGTTTTCGGCGAGGAAAGCCAGGCCAGCACCGGCAGCAGCTTCAGCCTTGGCAGCGGCTTCGGCTTGCATGATGTCGCGGATCACTTTGAAGCTGGCTGACAGCTCGGCTTCGCTGACGCGGCTCGGCAGGCCGCCGAATGCATCTGTGATACCCGCGATGATCGCTTCCAGGCTGGCGCCCGGCGGCGGATTGTCACGCAGCTGACCGCCAAGTTGACGACCGATGCCATAGCTGACGCGAGTTTCGTCAGTAGAAAAATTGAGTTCGGACATGCAAAGGCTCCGCTGGATGTGAAAAAAGGGCCGTCAGCCTAGCACACACCACCGGCCCGCCCTAACCGCCCACTGTCGCGCAACGATTGCGCCTACAGCGCTCTGAGCAGTACTTCACCTCAGCCCAGCAGCGCGCCCACTTCTTGCGCCAGGTGAAGGGCCTGGAGCATACCGCGCACGTCTTGACTGGCAGTTCGGCCTTGGTCACAGCGCCTCACCGGCATCGAGCTTGGCCAGCAACTGCTCACCACGCTGCCACAAGCCCTGCTGCTTGGCTTCGCTCATCTTGTCCAGACCGCGGTAAACCATGCCCAGGCGGTGGTTACCCGACAATTGTTCGCGGTGACGCATCAAAAAGTGCCAATACAGCGCATTGAACGGGCAAGCCCGCTCGCCGACGCTTTCAGTGACCTTGTAAGCGCAGTCGCCGCAGTAGTTGGACATGCGTTTGATGTACTGACCGCTGGCGCAATAGGGCTTGGAGCCTAGGTAGCCGCCATCGGCATGCATAACCATGCCCAGGGTGTTGGGCAGCTCGACCCAGTCGAAGGCATCCATATAGACCGCCAGGTACCAGTCACAGACCTGAGTGGGCTGAATGCCGGCCAGCAAGGCGAAATTACCGGTGACCATCAGCCGCTGGATATGGTGAGCATAGGCATGCTCCAGTGTCTGACCAATGGCCTGGCTCATGCACTTCATTCGGGTTTTGCCGGTCCAGTAAAACTCGGGCAACGGCCGCGTATTACCGAAGGAATTGCGCTCGGCATACTCAGGCATGTGCAACCAGTAGATGCCGCGCACGTACTCGCGCCAGCCGATCAACTGACGAATAAAGCCCTCGGCAGCATTTAGCGGGACACGGCCCTGCCAGTAAGCCGCCTCAACATCGGCACACAAGCGCCGCACATCGAGCAAGCCGATATTCAGCGCCGCGCTGATCCGCGCATGAAACAGAAAGGGCTCACCAACTGCCATGGCATCTTGGTAATCGCCAAAGGCCGGCAAAGCGAAATCGATAAAATGCTGCCACAGCGCCTCGGCCTCAGCATGGGTCACCGGATAATCGAAAGACTCCAGGCTGCCATAGTGATGACTGAAACGTACCGCCACCAACGCCAACACCTCTCGGGTGATGCCATCCGCCGGGAAACGTGCAGTCATAGGCCCCTTGATCTGCTTGGGCAGCGCCTTGCGGTTTTCTGCATCGAAGTTCCAGGCGCCGCCCACCGGAGTGGCATCGCCATTGAGCAGCAGCCCCGTTTTACGGCGCATCTCGCGGTAGAAGAATTCCATGCGCAGCTGCTTACGCCCCTCGGCCCAGCGCGCAAACTCGTCACGGGCGCAGACAAAGCGGCTATCGGCATGCCAGGTAATCGGCAGGTCGCAACGCCTTAACTGATCTTCCAGCCGCCACTCACCGCACTCGGTAAGATGCACCTCGTCGGCCTGCAACTGCGCCGCCCAACGCTGCAACTCGCCGGGCAACGAACCGCTGTTGGCAGGGTCGTCCAGCTTGACGTAATGCACACGCCAGCCGCGCTCGCGCAGAGCTTCGGCAAAATGGCGCATGGCGCTGAAAATCAGCGCGATCTTCTGCGGATGATGCGGCACATACTCGGCTTCCGCTGCCACCTCGGCCATTAGCACGGCATCCTGGAGCGGGTCGAGAGCCTGCAAACTTGGTAGATCGAAAGATAATTGATCGCCCAGCAGCAAACCCAGTCGGCGCACTGCCGTCGACGCTGCGACTACCATGCGGAGCCGAACGAAATGGGCACGCGTAGCGTGTCCTGGGTGCCGTCCTGCATCCCGCACATCTCGTCATGGACCACGGCATGCACCAGATGGAAGGGCAGCGGCGGCAACTCGCGCAGGTAGTCGCGGGCATGCTCCACCGAACGCAAGTGCAGCGTCTTGCCGGCATTATCATTTAATGGATGCGCGCGGCCATCCATGTGCGCTTCGAGCACGTAGATGCCTCCTTCAATGGAAATCAGGTTGAGCTCGTCAATGAGCCCGGCGTGGGCATGGCGGGACAGGTCGTGCAGATTCATGGCAATCACCTCAGGCGAATAAACTTATACAAAAAATCATACAAATACAATTCTTGTACAAGATCCACGGAACGCAAGGCGCAAAGCAAACCGCCCGTCCGTTTTGCAACGGCCGGGCGGCGGGTCAAGCGCAGGTGAGGCTGGAGGCGCGAGTTTCAGTCGGTTTGGTATTTGGTCATCTTATCCAGGTAGCCCATAGCGAAAGCCGAGCCAACAAACGTCAGGTGAATGATCACATACCACTTGAGGTATTCGATCTCGTAATTTTTGGCGTCCATAAACACCTTGAGCAGATGAATCGAGGAGATCGCCACTATCGAGGCGGCCACCTTCATCTTCAGCGAGCCGGAATCCATCTTGCCCAGCCAGCTGAGCTTTTCGGTGCCCTCGTTGATATTCAACTGAGACACGAAGTTCTCATAGCCCGAGAGCATCACCATCACCAACAAGCCACCGACCAAGGCCATGTCGATCAACGCCAGCAGGCGCAGGATCAGATCCGCTTCGCTCAGGGCAAAGATATCCGGCAGGATGTGGTAGACCTCTTGAAAGAACTTGATCGACAGCGCCAGCACCCCAAGCGACAGCCCGAAGTAAATCGGCGCCAGCAACCAGCGCGAGGCGTACATCGTGTTCTCGATAAAGCGTTCCATAGCGTCTCACAAGTGGCCAATAAAGCTGGCGGCGAGTATACCCAGCGCTCCCCTGCGGACAAAGGTGTACGCCGCATTTCACTTACCCCCAACAATTGTGGATAACCTTGTGGGCAGCCTCTGGATTAAAGGCTTCGGCCCAGCGACGATCAGCCTTGCCGCAGGCTGATCAAAAGACGACCAGGCCGTGCTTATCTATCGGGTTGGAATTCGAAGAAACCCTTGTGAGCGTAGCGATCGCCATTCAAACGACGCAACTCAGCCTGGATGTGCAGGCGCCAGATCGGTAACTCGGTGCACTCGTCGTAACCTTGGACGAACAAGCTCTCGGCAATCCCGGCGAGCACTCCTTCAGCCACCACAGGCCCGCAGAATGGGCCTTGCGCCTTGATGGCGGAGGGTTGAGCGCCAGACAGGCCGGCGGCACAGATCAATGTCCAGAGTCCCTTATCACCAGCCAATGGCAGTACCACACACTCGATACGGGTAATCAGGCCCAGGCATTGACGGGTGAGACAGAGGCTGCGCGGCATACCAGCGACCCTCAGGTGATCCAGCCTTCAGCCTACACCCGCGCAAGCGGCTCAGGGGCGCCGTCAGTCAGCTCGACAATCTGTGGATAACTGTGTGGATGAAATCCTTCGACGCCGGTCTGCAGCCGCGATGCTTGCAGTAACTTCACGGCCAATTGCGGCTGGAGTTCCTCCCGCACTGCGGGTCACTCTCTCCCGCTAAAACTCAGCGCCGCCCGCCCCTGCTTCGACAGCCTGGCGGACGGCGCTGCAGCAGTATTTCTCACAAGCCCTCGGGCACCGGCTTCTTCGCCCGCGGCTTTTTCTCCTTGGGCAGCGCCACCGGCACGTCGACCGCCACCTCCTTGTCATCCTCGGTCATGCCGATTTCGGCGATCTCGCGCAAGCGCTCGACCACCCGTGCATTGACGCTGCCGGCCGGGAACTGCCCCTCGGCATTTGGCGTACCGGCATCCTCGCCGACCAGCAGGCTCAACGCCTCGTCGACATGGCGTACCGCATACACATGGAACTGCCCGGCCCGCACCGCCTGCAACACCCGCTCATCGAGCATCAAGGTCGCCACATTGGAATGGGGAATGATTGCGCCCTGCTCGCCAGTCAGGCCGCGGGCTTCGCACAGACGGAAGAAGCCTTCGATCTTCTCGTTGGCACCGCCGACCGCCTGCACCTCGCCAAACTGGTTGATCGAGCCGGTGATGGCGAAGCATTGCTTGAGCGGACGCCGCGACAAGGCCGAGATCAGCGTGCAGACCTCGCCCAGCGAAGCACTGTCGCCGTCGACATAACCGTAGGACTGCTCCAGGGCAATGCTCGCGGAAATCTCCAGGGGGAATTCCTGGGCGTAACGGCTACCCAGGTAGCCGGTGAGAATCATCACGCCCTTGGAGTGGATCGGCTGACCGAGGTTGACCTCGCGCTCAATGTCGACGATGCCGCTGCCGCCGGGATAGACGGTGGCGGAAATTCGCGCCGGCACGCCGAAGGCCGAGTCGCCGACTTCGAGCACGGTCAAGCCATTGCACTTGCCCACTGCAGCGCCAGCGGTGTCGATAAGAATCACCCCGGCCAGCATGTCGTCGATGATCCGCGCCGACACACGTCCGGTGCGAGTCGCCTTGGCCTTCAGCGCACGCTCGATATGACCGACATCGGTCAGGGTTTCATTGGCCAGCTGGCGGATGAAATCAGCCTCGCTGACCAACTGAAACAGGTCGCCAATCCGTGCCGACAGACGCCCTTGGTGCTCCGCCAGGCGCGCACTGAACGTCGCCAGGCGCGCCACCGCGGCGGCGGTCAATGGCGCCATGCCTTCTTCCATGGTGCGGGTCTTCATCAGCTGGGCAAACTGCTCCAGGCTATCGTCGGCCAGGGGAATGTCCTCGTCGAAGTCGACCAGCACGCGGAACATTTCCTGAAAGTCCGGATCATGATCCTGCAGCGCGTAATACAGCTGGCGCGCGCCAATAATGATGACCTTGACCTGCAAGGGAATGACCTGCGGATTAAGGGTCACGGTGGCGATGCGGCCGAGGTCGCCGAGTGGCGACTCCATCTTCAGTTGGCGCGAATGCAGGGCCCGCTTGAGCGCATCCCAGACAAATGGCTCGCCGAGCATCTTCTCTGCTTCGAGAATCAGGAAGCCGCCGTTGGCCCGGTGCAAGGCGCCGGGGCGCAGCTGGCGGTAGCTGGTGTAAAGGGCGCCCTGGTCGGCGTTGTATTCGATGCGGCCGAACAGGTTGTCATAGGTCGGGTGCGATTCGAACACCACGGGGGCGCCGCCCTGAACGTGGTGGCCGACCACCAGGCTGGGGCAGTACTGCTCTTCGAGCAGCTTGCGGGTCTGGGCGTCGATGCGCTCCACTTCGACCAACTGATCAACCACGGTCTTTAGCAGGTTGACCTGCATCGCCTGCAGGTAGGCGCAGACACCGGCGTTTTCCGCGTATTTCTGCGACAACGGCGCCAGCAACGGCTGCAGCGCCACGGTGATGGTTTCTTCGTTGAGCTGGCGCAACTGGTTGCTCGACTCGCGCTTCCACTGCGGCAGGCTGGCCAACTCTTCGTTGAGCTGCTCTTCCAGGGTGGAAATATCGAGGTGAAAGCGCTCGCGATCGGCTTCCGGCAACTGAGCGAACTCGGCCTCATCCAGCGCCTTACCCTCAAGCATCGGGGTAAAGGCGATGTTGCTGCTGTCGCGATACAACGCCACGTTCTTTTCCAGGGACAGCTTCTCGATCACATCGAGCGCCTGGTCGTAGCGCTTGTTGAAGGCGCGATCGATAGCGCTTTTCTTCTGTTGATAGGACGGGTGTTCGAATACCGCGGGAAAGGTCGCCAGCAGGTTGTCGATCAGCAGATTGATGTCGGCGATAAACGCCCCGGCACTGCCCGCGGGTAACTCCAGCGCACGTGGCTCGCGCGGCTCGTCGAAATGATTGACGTAGACGTGATCCGCCGGGGTCGCCAGACGCTTGGCTTCGGCCTTGAGGTAGCGTTTGACGAACGAGAAACGCCCAGTACCTGGCTCACCCATGACAAACACGTTGTAACCGGGACGCGGCATCGCCACGCCGAACTGCAAGGCTTCGACCGCGCGCTCCTGGCCCAGCACACCGCGGAAAGGTTCCAGGTCATCAGTGCTGGTGAAATTGAACTGCTCGGGCGAAAAGGGACGAGTGAGTGCTTCAGGTGCCAGCCGCAAATGGGCTGCAACGGAGTCTGGCATTGGTAATCCTTGAACGGTGGGCTGGTGAAAGCATGGCCGCATCGGCCGTCATCCACAAGCCATATGGTTGATCCCTGGCAAGCGAAAAGATACCCAAATGCTTTAGAGTGGCGCGATCATATTAGGAACCAAGCCCATGAGTCTGTTTCAGGAAGTCGCCATTCTCCTGGCGCTTTCCGCCCTAGTCGGCGGCATCGCGGTCAAGCTACGCCAGCCACTGATCATCGCCTACATTCTGGTCGGCATCGTGGCCGGGCCGGCGGTGCTTGGACTGAGCAGCCACAACGCCCCGCTGGAACTGCTCGCGGAGATCGGTATCACCGTGCTGCTGTTCGTGGTCGGCCTCAAGCTGGACATGCGCCTGGTGCGCACCCTGGGGCCTGTTGCACTGGCCACCGGGCTCGGCCAACTGACCTTCACCATCGTCTTCGGCTACGGCCTGTGCTACCTGCTCGGGCTGGAGTGGCTGACGGCGCTGTACGTCGCCGTGGCATTGACGTTTTCCAGCACCATCATCATCGTCAAGCTGCTCTCCGACAAAGGCGAGATCGACTCCCTGCACGGGCGCATCGCCATGGGCTTCCTGATCGTCCAGGACATCGCGGTGGTCCTGGCGATGCTCGGCCTCAACCTTTACCAGCCCGGCAACGGCGAACAGAGCGGCCTGCACCCGCTGGCCCTGCTGGGCAGCCTGCTCGGCAGTCTGGTGGTGCTGTACCTGCTGATGCGCTTTGCCCTGCCGCGCCTGCTGACGATCATGGCCAGCTCGCCGGAACTGCTGATGCTGATGGCGATTGCCTGGGGCACCCTGCTCGCTGGTGGCGCCGACTCTCTAGGGCTATCCAAGGAAATCGGCGCCTTCCTCGCCGGCTTCTCCCTGGCGTCGACACCGCTGCGCGAAGCCGTGGCCAGCCGCCTGACCAGCCTGCGTGATTTTCTGTTGTTGTTCTTCTTCCTGCACCTGGGCCTGCAACTGGACTTCGCCTACATCCATGGGCAAATCGGCAACGCCTTGCTGCTGTCGGCCTTTGTGCTGATTGGTAATCCGCTGATCGTCATGGCGATCATGGGCTGGATGGGTTATCGCAAACGTACCGGCTTCATGGCCGGGCTGACCGTGGCGCAAATCAGTGAGTTCTCCATCATCTTCGTCGCCATGGGCATCGGCCTCGGCCATATCGGCCAGGACGCCCTGGGCCTGACCACGCTGGTCGGCCTGATCACCATCACCCTATCGACGTACATGATTCTCTACGCGCAGCCACTGTTTGCCCGCCTATCACCCTGGCTCGGAGTATTCGAGCGGCATATCCCGCACCGTGAAAACGCCGACGATAACGCCGCGCAAGACGTGCCGTCCGACATCATCGTCTACGGCATGGGCCGCTACGGCCGCCAGTTGGCTGGGCAACTGGAACAAGGCGGTGTGCGCGTACTCGGCGTAGACTTCGACCCCGAAACGCTGGCACTGGCGCGCGCCGAGGGCCTGAATGTCTGCTATGGCGATGCCGAGGATGTCGACTTCCTGGCGCATTTACCTTTGACCCATGCACGGGCGCTGATCAGCACCATTCCCCAGCGCGAGGTCAACGCGATTCTGCTGCGGGCATTGCATAACATGGCGTTCAAGGGCCAGATCACCCTCAGCGCATTTCGTACCGGCGACGCCGAAGCCTTGCAACACGCTGGCGCGGCCAGTGTCTTGCAACCCTACAACGACGCAGCCGAATCCGCCGCCAGGCGACTGCTGGCGGAAATCGGCCCCCGCTAAAGACTCCGATCGCCTACCGCGGATCAAACACTGGCGCCTGACACGCCAATGTCGCCCCCGCGGACAGATGTCGATGCAGGCACCGTGTCGGCAGCTGGCAAGTATGTCGCCGGCGCTGCCTAGCCGACACAAGCGGCCACGTGATCCGCACAGGCCAGGCAGTACTCGGTGGCCGGCAACACCTGCAAACGCGCCGGTTCGATCGCCGCACCACAGCGCAGGCAGTCGCCATAAGTACCTTCGGCCAGTCGCAGTTTGGCCATGCCCGCCTGCCGCAGTCCTTTTTCGGCCTCGGCCAGCAAGGCTTCAAGCACCTCATCATTCTGTCGCTGCAGGGCTTGCTCGGCGAAATCCGGCGAGTGGCTGCGCGCCAAATCCTGACGAATTGCGCTGGCCCGCGCGCCGTACTCGGCGAGCAGAATATCGAGGGCCGCTTGAGGATCGAAAGCAGACATAGGAGAACTCCAAAAAGAGGTGTTTGCCCGTCCAAGTGTGGACACTCCCAAGCTGCCCACACTGACATTGATCACGACTTGCGCAAGTAGCTGTCGACCTGGCGGGTTGTCGCTCCTACAGGGTTGTGCGGTGACCTTGTGGGAGCGGACTTGTCCGCGAAGCTTTTGATGGGGCCCGTCAACCGCGGCAAGGCGATGAGCCAAGTTGTATTGCCTGAGGACCCCGCGACTAGGCCTAGCGGACGCGCCACTGCCTGCTGGGCTTCGCTGCAACCGCTAACGGGTACATCGCCATGTTCTAGCCTGTTAGCCCTTGGCGCATAGGCAAAAAAAAGAGCCTGCACAGGCTATGTGCAGACTCTTTTTTACTTACCGGTTATTACGCCAGTTTCTTGTGACGCACGCGGTGCGGCTGGGAGGCGGCATCGCCGAGGCGTTTCTTGCGGTCGGCCTCGTACTCGGTGTAGTTACCCTCGAAGAACTCGATATGCGAGTCGTCTTCATACGCCAGAATGTGAGTCGCCACGCGATCCAGGAACCAGCGATCGTGGGAGATGACGATGGCCGCGCCTGGGAAGTCGAGCAGCGCTTCCTCCAGCGAACGCAGGGTTTCCACGTCGAGGTCGTTGGACGGTTCGTCGAGCAGCAGGACGTTGGCGCCCTCTTTCAGGGTCAGGGCCAGGTGCAGACGGCCACGTTCGCCACCAGAGAGATCCTTGACGAACTTCTGCTGGTCGCCACCCTTGAAGTTGAAGCGACCGACGTAGGTACGCGACGGGATCTCGTAATTGCCGATGCGGATCTGGTCGGAACCGTCGGAAATCATCTGGAACACCGACTTGCTGCCGTCGAGGTCGTCGCGGCTCTGGTCGACGCAAGCCAACTGCACGGTGTCACCAATCTCGATGCTGCCGGAGTCTGGCTGCTCCTTGCCCATGAGCATGCGGAACAGGGTCGACTTGCCGGCGCCGTTACCGCCGATCACGCCGACAATGGCGCCCTTGGGCATGCTGAACGACAGGTTGTCGATCAGCGCGCGATCGCCATACGCCTTGCTGACGTTCTTGAACTCGATGACCTTGTCACCCAGACGCGGACCGGCCGGAATGTAGATCTCGTTGGTTTCGCTGCGCTTCTGGAATTCCTGCGACTGCAGTTCCTCGAAGCGCTGCAGGCGCGCCTTGGACTTCGACTGACGGGCCTTGGCCCCTTTGCGCACCCATTCCAGCTCGTCCTTCATGGCCTTTTCATGGGCCGACTGCTGTTTGGATTCTTGCGCCAGGCGATCGGACTTGGCTTCCAGCCAGCCGGAATAGTTGCCCTCGTAAGGAATACCGGCGCCACGGTCGAGCTCGAGAATCCAGCCGGCGACGTTATCCAGGAAGTAACGGTCGTGGGTAATCGCCACTACGGTACCCGGGAAATCGTGCAGGAAATGCTCCAGCCAGGCGACAGAGTCGGCGTCCAGGTGGTTGGTCGGCTCGTCCAGCAGGAGCATGTCGGGGGCCGACAGCAACAGGCGGCACAGCGCGACACGGCGCTTCTCGCCGCCGGACAGTACGCCAATCTTGGCATCCCAGGCCGGCAGGCGCAGCGCATCGGCGGCGACTTCGAGCTGGCGCTCGAGGTTGTGGCCGTCGCTGGCTTGCAGGATGGCTTCGAGCTTGGCCTGTTCGGCGGCCAGCTTGTCGAAGTCGGCATCCGGCTCGGCGTAGGCGGCGTAGACCTGATCGAGGCGCGCCTGGGCGTCCTTGATCACGCTGACGGCTTCCTCGACCACTTCGCGCACGGTCTTGCTCGGATCGAGTTGCGGCTCCTGCGGCAGGTAACCGACATTCAGCTCGGGCATTGGCCGCGCTTCGCCGTCAAACTCGGTGTCGACCCCGGCCATAATTTTCAACAGGGTCGATTTACCCGAACCATTGAGCCCGAGCACGCCAATCTTGGCGCCAGGGAAAAACGACAGGGAAATATTCTTGAGAATTTCCCGCTTCGGCGGCACTACTTTGCTCAGCCGGTGCATGGTGTAAACGTATTGGGCCATGAATAACCTTAGGTTCTAAGACTGAAAACTGAAAAGGGCAGCAGGTCGCGTGGCGAACGCAGGGTCATGAGTGGCAGCATCTGCCGGGCTCTAGCAGCCTGTCGGACTTAACACTGCCCTACTGCGGAAAAGCCGGGCCTGGTCATTTTCTGCGCGCTTTTTCGTTAAATAGAGCGACTATTCGCGGGGCGGCCTTCCGCCTCAAAAGCGCACCAAAACTGCCTCGCCCCGGACTTTCTCTCGCTACGGGTCAAGTCCGGCAGGCTGCCAGGCCCCGCGCCACTCGTCAGCTGGTTTGCCGGAGACGCGTAAAAACAGCTCCCGCGCGCGTGCGGCAAAACTACCGGAATGCGCGGTACAGGGCAAACGACACTCGTCGGCTGCGCTGGCACTTCGCCACGGATGTGGCATTCTAGCGCCCCGCTCGCGCGTGCCCATAAACAGAGATCGGCTCGCCCTGCGCTCATCAAGCCGTCGCTGCAGGATCGCCATCAAGTGCCAAGCCACACACCACCGTCGATACCACAAGCACCCGGCGAACCGCTGACGCCCACCAGGCGCCGCTCGGTCAAGGGTGCACTGGTTGCTTTGGTACTGGGCATGCTGGGCTTGCTGCTGTGGCAACTGCAGCTGGAGTCGCGGCAGCTGCTCGACAGCCAGCGCCAGCTCAACCATGAATTCAACGCGCAGCTGGCCAATCACCTCAGCCTGAGCATGGCGCTGAAGGCACAGGCCAGCCTGGCGATGCTGCACCAGAAAAGCGTGCTGCCAAGCCCAGATGCGATCGACGAAAACCTGTCGCAGAGCCTGCAGGGGGTCTTTACCAGCCTGCGCAGCGTGGCCTCGCTCGGCCCGCACGGCAACATCCTGGCGGACACCCAGCCGCAGCATGACGACGGTCAATTCCTGGCTGAGCTGATCAAGCGCAGCAATGGCTCGGCCTATCACTATGCGTTCAACCCCAACAATGGCGGCTTGATCTACCTGCTACTGCGCCAAGACCAGAGCAGTAGCCAGAGCAACTATTGGCTCGTGCGCCTGACCGCCGAAGCACTGCGCAGCTGGCTGCACGAACACCACCAGAGCCCCTATCACTGGCAACTGGAAGACCATCGGGCGCACCGCTTGATTACCAGCCAGCAGGGCGACTATGCCGCCGACAGTGCGGCTTTAATGCCTGTAAGCGCTGCCGATCTGGAGCACAGCATTCTTCTGGCGCCACTCAACGGCAGCGACTGGCAACTGCGCGCATTGTTCGACGAGCCTGGCGTGCGTGCGCAGCTGTTACCCGCGATGGCCAGCAAGCTCCTGCTGTTCACCCTCTGCTCAGTACTTATCCTGCTGGCCTTGTACCGCCTGCAGCGCGAGCAGCGCAGCCTGCAGGCGCTCAATGCGGCATCACGGCGCTCGCTACACCAGGCTGCCAGCGCCCTGGGAGCCATCGAGGAGCGCGTACTGGTCACCGACAGCAATGGTCAGCTGAGCTACCTCAACCCCCAGGCCGAAGCGTTGTTCGGCTTGCGCAGCGATGACGCGCACAGCTGGCACCTACTACAGCTGCTGCCCCAGCTCGACCCACAGCTGCTGCACGACAGCAGCGCGGCCAACGACCTCGACAGCGAGCTGGTGGAAATCAAGCTGGACGGCAGGGCCCGCCTGTTCGACATAAGCCGCAGCGAACTCGGCGAGCCGGCCAGGCGCCTGGGCTTCGTCTGGGTGCTGCGCGATGTCACCGAACAACAGCAGGCGACCGAGGTATTGCAGGAAACCCGCCGGCGCTACCAGGACATATTCGAAGGCACCGGCACGGCGCTCTGCGTACTCGATCTGGCCGCGCTGCCGGATTACCTGCAACAACAGCACATCCACGACAACGCGAGCCTCAAGCACTGGCTGCTCGCCCATCCGCAGCGGCATGCTCAACTGCTACAGCTGATGCGCCTCACCGAGACCAATCAGGTGGCCCTGCGCCTGCTCGGCGTCGACTCAACCGAGCAAGCCTGGCAGCACCTGATCGACAGCGGCCCACTGCGCCCCGACGGCTTTCGCGTACAACTACTCAGTGCCCTGCTCGAAGGCGGTGGCCAGCTCGAGCTGGAACGTCAGATCACTACCCCGCAAGGCCATGAACGCCATCTGTGGCTGGTCATTCGCCTGCCGGACAGCGCGCAAGAACTGAATGCGGTGACCCTGAGCATCAGCGACATCACCGCGCGCAAACGTATCGAGCTGTCGCTGATCGAGCGCGAGGGTTTCTGGTCGGATGTGGTGCGCGCGGTACCGGACACCCTCTACGTGCACGACCTGCTGAATAAACGCGTGCTGTTCAGCAACCACCACCTGGGCCTGCAACTGGGTTACAGCACAATCGAGTTGAACGCACTGGGCGAACGCTTCTGGGAGCACATCCTGCACCCGGACGACAGCGACTATTACTGGCGCATCCGCAACCTGCAGCAGGTCATCGGCGACGGCGTACTGCTCGAATCCCAACTGCGCTGGCGTCATCGCGACGGTACCTGGCGCTGGTTCAGCATTCGCGAACAGGCGCTGGCCCGCGACACCCGCGGCCGCGTCAGCCGCCTGATCGGGGTGGCCAAGGACATCACCGAGCAGATCGAAAGCAGCCAATCGCTGCGCGACAGTGAACAGCGCTACCGGTTACTGGCGGAGAGCACCAGCGATGTGATTTTCTCCTCGGACAGCAGCCTGCGCCTCAACTACGTCAGCCCCTCGGTGGTGACGATGCTCGGCTATCAACCGCAATGGATTCTGACCAACGACATCCAGAGCCTGGCAGCCAACCCGCAACAACTGGCAGGCTTGTCGATCTTGCTCAATAGCGTGCGCAAAGCGCTCGGCAACCCCCTGCGCATGATCGAGTTGCGCGAGCAGTTTCAGCCACAACTGTTCCTCTTCGACTGCCTGCGTGCTGACGGCCGAAAAATCCCGATCGAATTGCGCCTGGTACCGATGTGGGACGAGAACAGCCATTTCAAAGGCCTGCTCGGGGTGGCTCGCGACATCAGCCAACAGCGGCGCGCGGAAAAAGACCTGCGCATGGCCGCCACGGTATTCGAACACTCCACCGCAGCGATCCTGGTGACCGACCCGGCTGGCTACATCGTGCAGGTCAACAAGGCCTTCAGCCGTGTCAGTGGCTATTCCTCGGCCCAGGTTCTCGACCAGTTGCCGGGCATGCTCACCGCCGACCGCCAGCAGACCAGCCACCTGCATTACGTACTCAATCAACTCAGTCAGCGCGGCAGCTGGGAAGGCGAAATCTGGCTCAAACGCCGCGATGGCGAAAGCTTCCCGGCCTGGGTCGGGATCACCGCCGTCCAGGACGAAGAAGGCGACCTGGTCAGCTACGTATGCTTCTTCAGCGACATCAGCGAACGCAAAGCCAGCGAACAACGCATCCATCGCCTCGCCTACTACGACGCCCTGACCCTGTTGCCCAACCGCACCCTGTTCCAGGATCGCCTGCACACCGCCCTGCAATACGGTGAGCGGCATCAGGAATGGGTGGTGCTGATGTTCCTCGACCTCGACCGCTTCAAGCCGATCAACGATTCGCTCGGCCACGCTGCTGGCGACCGCATGCTCAAGGACGTGGCAGTGCGTCTTGAGGCCTGTGTCGACAGCGACGATACCGTAGCCCGCATGGGTGGCGATGAGTTCACTCTGCTGTTGCAGCCATGCGCCGGTCGCGAGATCGCGCTAAACCGGGCGATTCATGTCGCCGAGCAGATTCTCGCCAGCCTGTCCCGACCGTTCGTGCTCGAAGGTCGTGAGTTCTTCGTCACCGCCAGCATCGGCATCGCGCTGAGCCCGCAGGACGGCAACGAACTCAGCCAACTGATGAAAAACGCCGACACCGCGATGTACCACGCCAAAGAGCGCGGCAAAAACAACTTCCAGTTCTATCAGGCGGACATGAACGCCAGCGCCCTGGAGCGCCTGGAACTGGAGCGCGACCTGCGCCACGCCCTCGAACAGCAGGAATTCATTCTCTATTACCAGCCGCAGTTCTCCGGTAGCGGCCAACGCCTGACCGGTGCCGAAGCCCTGCTGCGCTGGCAGCATCCGGTACGCGGCCTGGTGCCACCGGATGACTTCATCCCGGTACTGGAAGAGCTCGGCCTGGTGGTGGAGGTTGGCGACTGGGTACTGGCCGAAGCCTGCCGCCAGCTGAAAAGCTGGCACGCGGACAAGATTCGCGTGCCGAAGATCTCGGTCAACCTGTCGGCCCGGCAGTTCACCGATGGTTCACTGGCTGAGCGCATCGCCACGATCCTCGAAGACAATGGCGTCGCCCCGGCCTGCCTGGAGCTGGAACTGACCGAAAGTATCCTGATGCAGGACGTAGCGAGCGCCCTGCGCACCCTCAACGACCTGAAACGCCTGGGCCTGTGCATCGCAATCGATGATTTCGGCACCGGCTACTCGTCGCTTAATTACCTCAAACAGTTCCCCATCGACGTGCTGAAGATCGACCGCAGCTTCGTCGATGGCTTGCCACAAGGCGAGCAGGACGCGCAAATCGCCCGCGCCATCATCGCCATGGCCCACAGCCTGAACCTTTCGGTAATTGCCGAAGGCGTGGAAACCCAGGCGCAACTGGACTTCCTGCGCACCCACGACTGCGACGAAGTGCAGGGCTACCTACTCGGCCGCCCCATGCCCGCCCACCAGTTCGCCGCCCAGTTCAGCGGCGCTGCGCTGTTTATGCTCAGCTAATTATGCTCAGCTAACGGAGAGGGAATGGGAAACAGGTTCGCGGCGATCCGTTCGGAACGCAGCGACAACCCGCCACAGGCAACCATGCTGCACTGCCTGCGGCGAGTGACACCCTGCAGAGCGCGAGTTGTTCGAGGCTGCCTTGCACATGAACCCCACTTGTCTGCCACATGACTGCACTGCATACCCCTGCCCGGCCGAGATGAGGTAGAATTCGCACCCTCTTTCTACTGCCCAGCTGGTTTTCTCAGGGGATTTGCCATGTTCAGCCGTGATTTGAATCTTGCTCGTTTTGACGCCGAACTGTTTACCGCGATGGAGCAAGAAGCCCAGCGCCAGGAAGAACACATCGAGCTGATCGCCTCGGAAAACTACACCAGCCCAGCGGTTATGGAAGCCCAGGGCAGCGTGCTGACCAACAAGTACGCCGAAGGCTATCCAGGCAAGCGCTACTACGGCGGCTGCGAATACGTCGACGTGGTCGAGCAACTGGCGATCGACCGCGCCAAACAGCTGTTCGGTGCCGACTACGCCAACGTCCAGCCGCACTCCGGCAGCCAGGCTAACAGCGCCGTCTACATGGCCCTGCTCAACCCGGGCGACACCGTACTGGGCATGAGCCTGGCCCACGGCGGTCACCTGACCCACGGCGCCAGCGTCAGCTTCTCCGGCAAAATCTACAACGCCGTGCAGTACGGCATCGACAACGTCACCGGCCTGATCGACTACGATGAAGTCGAGCGCCTGGCCGTCGAGCACCAGCCGAAAATGATCATCGCCGGTTTCAGCGCTTACTCGCAGATCCTCGACTTCCCGCGCTTCCGCGCCATCGCCGACAAAGTCGGTGCCTACCTGTTTGTCGACATGGCCCACGTAGCCGGTCTGGTTGCGGCTGGCGTGTACCCGAACCCGGTGCCGTTCGCCGACGTGGTCACCACCACCACCCACAAAACCCTGCGCGGCCCACGTGGCGGCCTGATCCTGGCGCGCGCTAACGAAGCGCTGGAGAAGAAATTCAACTCCGCGGTATTCCCGGGTGGCCAGGGCGGCCCGCTGGAGCACGTGATTGCAGGCAAGGCCGTGTGCTTCAAGGAAGCCCTGCAGCCTGAGTTCAAGACTTACCAGCAGCAAGTGATCAAGAACGCCCAGGCCATGGCCAGCGTGTTTATCGAGAACGGCTATGACGTGGTCTCCGGCGGTACTGAGAACCACCTGTTCCTGCTCTCGCTGATCAAGCAAGACATCACCGGCAAAGACGCCGACGCCGCACTGGGTCGCGCCTTTATCACCGTGAACAAGAACAGCGTCCCCAACGACCCACGCTCGCCGTTCGTCACCTCGGGCCTGCGCATCGGCACCCCAGCCGTGACCACCCGCGGTTTCAAGGAAGACGAATGCCGCGCACTGGCCGGCTGGATCTGCGAAATCCTCGCCAACCTGGGCGACGAAGCCGTTGAAGCCCGCGTACGCGAGCAGGTCAAAGCGGTCTGCGCCACGTTCCCGGTCTACGGCAAGTAAACGTAACTGCCGCACACAGAAGCCCGCCACTTGGCGGGCTTTTTAGTGGCCATGTCCCAATAGCGTGTTGCATGGGAGATTCAGGCCTAAGTCCTTTTCGCATAGCTGGCAACGGGTAGGGTGACGCGGGGCTGCACAGGCCGTGCGCACCAACGCAGGCAACGAACACTGGTGCGCACGGCGCACCTTACAGACCCAGACCACCTCAAATGCTGTGGCGACAACTGAACGCAACACGCTATTGGTACATTGCCTTTTTAGTGGGCAATGCCGGGCTTTTACGTTTCAACAACTACACACTGCACACCTCGATTGCTCACCCGTCGCATCCATGTGAAGATCGCTCCCTGCGACCACAGCCCACATGGACTCTCGAATTGCTCAAGCGCGCCCACTACACAATTGCCTGGCCACTCATTGCGGCCCTCCTCGCCCCCGCGGCCTTAGCAGCAAGCAATTCTGACTGCGAAACCGCCCTCAAAAAACGAGATCTGGTCGGCGCCAAAAGCATCTGTACGCAAGCACTTGCCTCGCAAAAGGCAGCAGCCGGTGGCAACGCATCAGCGCAACTGGAAACACTGGCGCGCGCGCATGACAACCTCGGCAGCTTGTCCATGCTCAGCCAGCAGTACCGCGAAGCCGAAACGCACTACCGCGCCAGCCTCGCCGTCAGAACCCGCGCCTACGGCAAGAACCATCACAACCTGTCGCGCTCGATAGTCCCTCTGGCCGAGAGCCTGGTACGGCTTAATCAACCTGGCGATGCCGAAAAACTCCTACTGCAGACACTGCAGTTGCGGCAACAAGCCTTGGGCAAGAACTCGGAGGCAGTTGCCAGGATACACGGCACACTCGCCACCTTTTACATCCGCACCAACCAAATGGCCAAGGCCCAGCGCCAGCTTGCAGAGCAAATCAGCATACTCGAACTGCTCTACCCTACCGGTGCAACAGCCACAGCCAAGGCCTACAACAGCCTCGCGGTAGTGCGCAAAAAAGAAGGTCAGTTTCCGCAAGCAGAAGCCTATTTCCGGCGTTCAATTGAAATCTACGAACGCAAAAATGCGGCTAACACGCTCGAAGTCAGCGCCCCCCTGCTCAACCTGGCGACCCAACTCACAGAGACCAACAAACTCAATGAAGTAGAGCCGCTGCTGCTGCGGGTAAAACGCATTCGCCAGCAACTCGAAGGCGAGGAATCAGTTGGCGTTGCAGACATCCACAACAGACTGGGCGTGCTCTTCAACCTGCTGGGCATGAAGCAAGATGCAGAAGAGCAACTACGCGCAGGCCTGGCCATCAGAGAGAAGCGCTTAGGTGCCAACCACATGCTTGTGGCGGAAAGTTGCAATAACCTGGGCATGCTATTGATGCAGGCCAACCGCTTCAACGAAGCGCTTGCAGTGCTGCGCCATGCCACCGTTGTTATCCACTCGCAGACGGGCCCACAAAGCGCGCAAACCATCGCTGCCTGGGAGCAACTGGAAAAACTGTACGGCCGCATGATCCAGCAAAACAACAGCGCAGGCTAAACCGCGAGACCGTGTTGGGTTACGCGGTGGTCACAATCGTTGGTTTGCCTGGGCAATGCGGCTCACCGCTAACCCAACCTACGGGTTTGCGCATGCCCATGATTTGCGACCAAACCACAAAACCGTAGGTTGGGTCGGGCCGCGTAGGTTAGCCGCGCGGGCCACGCACTTGCCAACGCCGCGATTCCGGGGCGCGGGGTAACCCAACAGCGCGACCGCGAGCCGATTGAACATAACGATGATTGTTGGCGAGACCGTGTTGGGTTACGCGGTGGCCACAACCGTTGGTTTGCCTGGGCAATGCGGCTCACCGCTAACCCAACCTACGCACTGTTCAGGACCGTAGGTTGGGTCGGGCCGCGTGGGTTAGCCGCGCGGGCCACGCACTTGCCAACGCCGCGATTCCGGGGCGTGGGGTAACCCAACAGCGCGACCGCGAGCCGGTTACACAGGGGGATGATTGTGCGAGGCCGTGTTGGGTTACGCGGTGGTCACAATCGTGGGTTTACCTGGGCAATGCGGCTCACCGCTAACCCAACCTACGGATTTGCGCATGCCCATGATTTGCGACCAAACCGTAGGTTGGGTCGGGCCGCGTAGGTTAGCCGCGATCAGCAGGCGCGACATCCACCAGCCACTCGTTGACCTTGCGTACATCATCGCGTACCAGCGAGCCGCTCCAGCGACGTAGTACCAGCGAACTGAGGATGAAGTCGTACTGCGACTGCAGCATGGCGCGGCGCGCGGCGTACTCTTCCTTGATCGTGTTCAGCACATCCACCGCGTTCATCACGCCAAAACCAAACGCCCGCTCGGCAGCTTCACGAGCCTTTGCCGAAGACGCCATGGCCTTGCGGGAGGCGGAAATCTTGCTTACGCCTGCCTGGGTGTCGTAGAACGCCGAGCGCGTCTCACGCACCACCTGGCGCCTGGCTTGTTCAAACTCTTGCTCGGCCACCATCAAGTCGGAAGCGCCGGCTGAAACCCGCGCACGGGTCGAGCCACCACTGTAGAGCGGCACCTGAACCCCCAAACTCACCACATAGGTATCCGTGATCTGCGCTTGGCTGTTCTCGTAGCCGATGTCGCTACGCTGGCCACTCAGGCTCAAACTGACCTTGGGCTTATGCCCACCTGCCGCTTGTTGCAAGGCAGCCTGCGCAGCACTGACCGCACGGTTGCGCGCCTGCAAAACCGGACTCTCGGTCATGGCCTGCTGCACCCAGTATTCACGGTCATACTCCGGTGGCAGAAACACGACCTGCTCACCGACACGTTTCAAGCGCTCGGTAATCTCACGCCCAATCATCTCGGACAGTGCTTCGCGGCCCACCTCTACGGTGTTACGCGCTTCAATTTCGCGGGATTTTAGTGAATCCACCCGCGCCGAGATTTCCAGCACATCGGTAATCATTGCCAGTTGGCGCTCATACAACGAATTGACGCGTGCCAGGTTACGCTCAGTGGCGCGCAACTCAGCAGACACCAGAGCCAGCTCATCCTCGGCCGCCAAGGCGCTGAAGTAGCGCTCGATCAGATCAAGCGTCGCCTCTTCTTGAGTAATCGCGTACTCCGCCTCCTGCTGCCGTGCCAGTTCGCTGTAACGGCGGTAGTTGTGCCAGGTTTGTGCGTCATAAATCACCTGACTCAAGGTCAGCGCGTAGCGCTCACCGTTATAAATCTGCCGAGTGATGTCATTGTCCTGCGCAGTTCGATTGAGCGTACTGCTGGCGCTCAATTGCGGCAGCAACTGGCCAAAGGCCTCGCGCTCACGCCACGCACCACCCTCGCTGCGTGCACGTCCGGCGAGCACACGCGGGTCTTCCAGCTCGGCCTCTTGAAACAACTGCCATAAATCCACCACCTGCTCCTCACTGGGAACAGCGGCGAATACCACACCGGAAAAAGGCGCACTCGCGAGCAGCATCACACCACAGAAAAAATGCCGCACAGGGTCAGTCCTCAATCAGTGAACGGGCAAACGCATTAGTCGCCGGCTGCACCAGGTAATTCAACAACGTACGCTCGCCAGTATTGATCAGCACTTCGGCTGGCATACCGGGCACCAGCGTCAAGTCACCCAGGGCCTTGCGACCCTTATCGGTCAGCTCGATGCGGCCCAGGTAATACGGCACACCCGTTTGCTCATTGACCAGACGGTCGGCAGAAATCTGCGCCAGACGCCCCTCGATCACCGGCGTGGTTGCGCTGTTGAATGCGCTAAAGCGCACATCCGCCAACTTGCCAAGCGCGATTCGGTCGATGTCTATCGGCGAGATCTGCGCCTCGACCACCAGATCCTCGCTGGCCGGCACCAGATCCAGCAACGGCGTACCCGGCGCAATCACCCCGCCCACCGTATGCACTTGCATGCCCAGCACCATACCGGCCTCAGGCGCACGCACGCGGATACGCTGGGCACGCTCGGCAACTGCGGCGAAGCGCTCGTTCAAATCAAAAATCTTGGTTTGCACCTCGGATTGCTGAGTAACCACCTCCGCGATGAAATCCTTGTTGAGCTGCATGATTTGCAACTCAGTCTCACCAATCTGCAAGCGCGCGCCGGCAATGGACGAGCGTAACTCAGCAATTTCAGACAGCAGGCGCACACCATTGCGTTGCTGCTCACGCAAGCGCTGCTTGTCGACAAAACCCTCTTTAAGCAACGCACTCAAGTCGCCGACTTCTTCTTCGTAAAAAGCCGACTCCTTCTGTTTGCCGGCGATCACCGCATTAATGCCGCGAATCTGCTCGTCGAGTTGCACCACACGCTTTTGCAGCACACCGGTCTCGCCCAGCCGGGCGGAGCGACGAGCCTGAAAAACCTGGTCCTCGTTCTGCTGCGCCTCAAGCACACGCTGATCGGCGCTGCTGGCATCCTGCTTGAAATCAACCACATCCAGGCCATCGCGCTCCGCTACCAGCCGTGCGCCCAGCGCGACCGATGCAATCAGCTGACTGCGCACCATTTCCAGCTCGGCCAATGCCTGCGTGCCGTCCAGTTCAAGCAGTACATCGCCAGCGGCCACCTGGTCGCCATCGCGCACGTAAATGGCCTTAACGATGCCGCCCTCCAGGTGCTGCACCGTCTTGCGGTAGCTCTTGACCGTGACCACGCCAGACGCCAGGGCCGCGCTGTTCAACGGGGCAAAGGTTGCCCAGGAACCAAACAGGCCGAACGTCACAAACAACACGGCATAGCCGATACGCCGCACAGGCAAATCGTTGGTCGCCAACGGCAGCGATGGCGCAAGGCCCGCGGGGGAAGAATTACTCACGTCCATTTCCATCCTTTAAAGGGTTACGCACGCACTGCTGCTGCCGACTGCTGGGCCTTGCTCAGCTCGGCGAGCACCTTGTCGCGTGGGCCGAACATCGCCAGCGCGCCATCACGCAGCACCATCAGCTTGTCCAGGGCATTAAGCACACTGGTGCGGTGAGTAATCACAAACAGCGTACAGCCCGCCTGCTTGAGCTTGACGATGGCCTCGGACAGCGCCCGCTCACCCACATCGTCCAGGTTGGAGTTGGGCTCATCCAAGACGATCAACTGCGGCCGCCGATACACCGCCCGCGCCAGGCCGATGCGCTGACGCTGGCCACCGGACAGGCCACCGCCGGTTGCACCAATCACCGTGTCATAGCCCTGCGGCAACTTGAGAATCAGCTCATGCACACCGGCCAGGCGGGCGGCCTCAACCACGGCCACTGGGTCAACGCTGCCAAAGCGGGCAATGTTCTCGTTGATCGAACCGTCAAACAACTCGACATCCTGCGGCAGGTAACCGACATGCTGACCAAGCTCTTCACGCTGCCAGGCAAACACGTCGGCACCGTCCAGGCGCACCTTGCCCTGTGCGGCCGGCCAAATACCCAGCAGCGCACGGGCCAGGGTCGATTTACCCGACGCACTAGGACCGATAATGCCCACCGCGTCACCAGCCGCCACGTGAAAATTCAGCCCCACCAGCACCGGCTTTTGCGCCCCAGGTGGCACCACCGCCAGGTTTTCTGCGCTTACCTCGCCACGCGGCGCAGGTAACGACATGCGCTCCGGCTCGGCGGCAACCTGCTCAAGCAGCTCATCGAGCCGCGCATACTGGCCACGCGCCGCAGAAAAACCCTTCCAGGCACCAATCATCTGATCGATCGGCGCCAACGCCCGGCCGAGCAAAATCGAACCGGCAATCATCAGCCCCGGCGTAATCTCCTGCTCGATCGCCAGGTAGGCACCCAAGCCCAGAATCAGCGACTGCACCAACAAGCGAAAGGTCTTGGAAAACGCCGCAATACTGCCACCGCGATCACTCGCCACGCCCTGCAGGGACAACACCTGGTGGTTCATCGCCTGCCAGCGCTCACGCAACATCCCCAGCATGCCCATGGACTCAACCACCTCGGCATTGCGCAGATTCTTCTGGGTGAAGGCAGTGGCGGCCAGGTTTTGCTTGTTGGCCTCCAGCAGCGCCGCGTTGGTCAGCCGCTCGTTGAGGAAGGCAAGGGCCACCAACACCAGCGCACAACCCACGGCAAACCAACCAAACCAGGGGTGGAACAAAAACATCACAGCCAGATAGATCGGCAGCCAGGGCGCATCGAAAAACGCAAACAGCCCATTGCCGGTAATGAACTGACGCAGGCCGGTGAGGTCACTTAGGGGCTGGGCCGAGGCCTGCATACCACCTGAGGTGAGCGCCTGCTTGAAGCTGGCGTCATACAGGCGCGGCCCCAGGATCAGATCCAGCCGCGTGCTGAGGCGCACCATAATGCGCGAACGTACCCACTCCAGCACGCCCATGGTAACCAGCAGCAAGGTGAGAATCAGGGTCAGCATCAGCAAGGTCGAATGGCTGCCAGTGGCGATCACCCGGTCATACACCTGCAACATGTAGAACGCGGGCACCAACATCAGGAAGTTGACGAACAGGCTGAAAAAACCAACAGAGAAAAAGCCGCCCTTGCACACAAGCAAGGCAGCTTTCAGGTCAGACTGGGATGGGGGCTTCATGCGCGGGACTCTAAAGACTCAGTAACAAAAACAGCCCGCGATGATATCACGGAGGCGTCATTATGATGCCAACACCCCGCCACCTCGCGCGCACTCTTCGATGGTTATTATTGACAATGCAAAATTTTTATCCAGTGAGTCACGCTAGGATCAACCCCCAATAAGCCGCGATAACAACAGCGTTTTATATCGCCAACTAGACAAGTAGCACCACCCCTAAAGCGAGCTCAGCCACACCCACAACCTGACCGTACTGCTAACCGCCACGGGCACCGCCAAAAAATCGACAGGCAGATAATTTCGCCGATAAAAGAGTTTAATGCGGAATATAGCTGTCATAAAACGCGAAATTACAATACACGAAAAATTCATCTACCATCATTCTCGGGTATACCGCGCGCCGTATCGCCGCATTTCCGCATGCCGCCGCTCTCAAAAAACCTAACCGCCGAACACCATTCTACGGCCTAGATTGGCGCGTTTATTCACGGCGAATTCTCTCGCCCACGTGCAGGCTGTTCGCGACAGCAAGCACTATACTTTTTGTATACAGGCAGTAGAATCCGCCATTATTCCGACGCCAGACATAACGGAAGCCACGTAAGGAGTGAACACCCGCGCTGCAAAGGGATACCGGAAAACGGTTACAGGCGCCCCATGAAATCGTGAAGAGGCAACAATGAGACCTGCGCATACCTCCAGCCAACCGCCTGTAAAGTTAGTCATCCGACTGCCAGCCCAGATGAGAGAACGTCTCGCTGAAGTGGCCCTGGCCAACCATCGCAGCATGAACTCCGAAATAATTTCTATCCTTGAGCGCGCCCTCGCACCCGTTACAAACACTGCACAGCAAGGCGCCGAATAACCTACGCACCTTGCATTATGAGGGAGGGGCTTCAGCCGCGATGCTTTTCGGCACAAGGCCGCAGCCCAAACCCTAGGGTCGGGCCGCGTAGGCCACACCCTTGCCAACACCGCGGCGGCGTAACCCAACACCGCACCCGCAAGCCGAATGCACAGGACGATGAATTGTTGTGCTGGCGAGACCGCGTTGGGTTACGCGGTGGCCGGAACCGTTGACTTGCCTGCATGGCGTGACGCACCGCTAACCCAACCTACGAAAATCGGCACAGTGCCACACACCAAACCGTAGGTTGGGTCGAGCCGCGTAGGCTAGCCGCGCAGAGCACGTATTTCCCAACGCCGCGGCGGCGTCACCCAACACCGCGACCGCAAGCCGAATGCACATGGCGATGAATTGTTGTGCTGGCGAGACCGTGTTGGGTTACGCGGTGGCCGGAACCGTTGGTCTGCCTGCATGGCGTGACGCACCGCTAACCCAACCTACGAAAATCGGCACAGTGCCAACCTACGGGCTATACCCATAAACAAAAAAACCACGCCGTTACCGGAGTGGTTTTTTTGTTGAAGGCCACTCCGTTTCCGGGGTGGCTTGATCGGGTTGCCGGCTGTATTAAACAGCCGGCGTCTAGCCGTTTACATAGGCTGGAACAGACTGTAGCCCGCCTCCAGGGTGAACGCGTTGGCAGCCACACCGGTCAAGCTGATCTGCGTACCGTCGACATCTGCACTGAAGCCGATGCCTGCGGTCTCGATCTGAGTTTGCAGATCGAGTAGCAGATCATTGACGGTTTGATCTGCACCCAACTGAGCGGAGAACCAGTTGTCGATGCCCAGCACGCCGTCATGATCGATATTGATATACAGCGTATCGCCAGTGATCAGGTTTTCCTGGAAGTCGACCAGGCTAACCTGCGCCTGCTCGGCTACGGCTTCAACGTTGTCTTGCGTCGTTACGGCAAGCGCGCTGTTGTCATCGGCAGCACCAACATCGCGGTTGGTGACGGTCGACGAAACAGTGAACGGAGTACCCACATTTTTCGCCACAATCAGCAACTGATCGAAGTTACCAGAGTGAAGCACGCTTTCCTGGGTCGTAACGGTCAGCGGCGCATGCTGCGACTCGATAGCCTCTTGCAGCGCCTGCGCGATATTTGCCAATGTCTCGTCAGCCGTGCTGACCACACTCACAGTGAAGGACTCCAGCACACCCGCACCATCGGCATCAATGGTAATGCTGTAGGTATCGCCCGCTTCAAAGTCTGCACCTGTCAGGGTCACAGTGCTCTGCTGAGCAACCGCCTCGACACCCGCCACATTAGCGGTAACCACCCCGATTGCTGGCGCGCTGTTGACCTGCTCACCCTCAGGACGGTTGATCGCCTCAGACGTTACGGTGAACGGCGTACCGGTAACAGTGGCTGCGAACAGCAACTGATCGAAGTTACCGGAATTGGCAACACTCTCGACCAAGGTCACGCTCACGGCTGATTGATCCGATAGCAAATCGCGCAGTGTGTCGGCAATTTGAGCCAAGGTTTCATCACCGATGGTGACGTACTCAACCGTGATCGGTTCAGCACCGCCTTCGCCATCTACGTCCAGGGTGATGCGGTAGGTATCACCTGGCTCATTACCACCGGCAAAGTCGAAGGTAACGGTGCTTTGCTGCGCTTCAGCGAGTACCGCATCCACGTTTGGCGTGGTGGTGTCATCCACTACAACCTGGCCAGCATTGGTTTGCAGGGCGATGTTGTTGATCACCGCAGCCACCGTGAAGGTGCTGCCGTTACCGTTACCGGTCAACTGCAACGTGCCGCTGACATTGCTGGCGCTAACTGGCGCACCAGCAAGGCCCAACACCAGAGCATCGACGATGGCCGAGTTGTCTACTTCCTGGCCAGTGACGGTGTAGTCGTAGACCACCTCGTTAATGGTCAGGCGGACCACGTCGCCCGCATCCAGGGTGTCGTTGCCCAGATCGATGGTGCTGATCTGTGCGATTGGCGTCACCGCACCGACGTTATCAACATCATCAGCAATAACTGCCGGGGTGTTGATTTCGCCCGCAGGGCGGTTAGTCGCCGAGGCGCTCACCGTGAACGGCGTACCGGCTACGGCTGCAGTCAGTTGCAGAGTGAAATCACCGATCAACGAACCTTCACCGCCAACCAACAGTTCCCAGTCTACGGCCAGCGAAGAGGTATCGATCGCATCGCCGAGGGCAGAGAGAATATCGCCCCAACCTTCGTCGCCATCCGTGGTGTAGCTGATGGTCTGGCCGTCGATAACCAGGGTAAAGGTATCGCCCTGCTCGCGGGTATTGGCACCGACAAAGTTGACGGTAGTGACCTGGGCCACATCTGCTGCGATGTTGTCAGTGGTGTCAGCCTCGTCAGCGGCACCCTCAGCTACCACGACCTGAGTCACGCCGCTGGTGGCCGTGAACGGAGTACCCGCGTCAACTGCAGTCAGGGTCAGGATGTCAAGGATATTGTCATACGCGGCAGTAACACCAACCGAAACCTGAGCAATATGGATTGCCTCAGCCAGCGCCGCCCCAACTACGTCCGCACCATCACCCACCTGGACGGTGTAGCTAAATTCGACCGGCTCCTCTTCACCGATGTCGAAGCTGACGGTGACAATGTCACCGGCATCGAAGGTGCCGCTCAGGGTAATGGTGTCAACCTGCGCCTGTGCATCAACAGCACCAGCCGCCGGGGTATTACCCACAGCTAGCTCACCGTCAGCCACCTGGACCTGAGTCACGCCGCTAATGGCGGTGAACGAAGTACCGGCTTCATCAGCAGTCAGGGTCAGCACGCCCTCATCATTCGCCGCGGTCACTGGCTCATCGCCAGCATTGATCAGCGCTACCAACTCATCAACAACATCAGTTACCAACTGGTCTTTGCTGGTGGTGTAGCTGAACGGAGTGCCGCCGATGGTCACGGTCACGATATCGCCCGCATCAAACGGACCGGTCAGGGTTACGTTATCGACCTGCGCTTGGGCTTCAGTGGTAGCGGCGTTTGCGGTTGTGGTAGCCGGTGTAGCAGTACCAGCCGTTACCACGACCTGGGTCACCAAGCTGCTTACGGTGAAGGAACCACCTGCTGTTGTGGCCTTCAGCTCAAGGGTGGTGCCTTCAGCTATGGGCTCAACACCTGGGGTACCCAGTGTATCCATAACCTGTAACAGCCCAGATACCACATCATTTGTCGAATCAAGAACCTTGACGGTGTAGCTGTAGTCCGCACCGTTAATCTTGACCGTTACGATATCGCCCGGGTTGTAGGTGCCGCTCAGCGTGATGCTGCTGAGCTGCGCCACGTCTGCTGCGACGTTGGCCTGCTCCAGCTCAACTGCTGGCTGTGTTGCGTCAGTCGTCAGTGCATTGATGACATCCACGCTGACATTCAGCGGGTCGTTGATCGAGTCGCCTGTGATCACCAACACACCTTCGTCCTGCGCATGTGCACTCAAGCTGAACTCGATGGAGGTGATGTCAGTAACCAGCTTGGCAACCAACGCGTCTGCGGTCAGTTTTTCGGTCACGGTTACGGTGTAGGTGTTGCCGTTGATGTTCAGGGTAACGGTGTCACCCGCATCGTAATCGGTGGTGCCGAAGTTTACGCGGGCGATCTCAACGCTTGCCTCGCTGCCCACAACGTTGGCGGTCGGTGTTGCCACTGCGGCCGTGACGTCGCTGTTGAAAGCGTCGAGGGTGAAACCATTACCGGCGGTGTCCGCGCTGATAATCAGCTTGGTGCCGGAACGTACCGCGGTCACTGCGTCGCCTTCGTCACCGGCATTGATGCGGCTTCTCAGTGCGTTGAGCACGGTGATCATGGTCGCGCCAGCCACTGCCGTGTAGGTATGCGCAACATCGTTGATGAAGACTGTGTACGTCTCACCAATATTGACGGTGCTGCCGCCTGTGCCATCACCAAAGGTTACGGTGCTGACCTGGGACACGGCGGTTACAGTGCCGCTGGCGGCCTGGACAACAGTGGCGTTTGCATCATTCATCGTTTTAGTGATGTCGCCCACCTCAGCGCTAACTGTGAAGCCGCCGTCAGCCGCATTGTTGGCCGTCAGGGTCAGTACACCGTTACCGCTGTTGACCAGGGTTACCGGCTCATTCGCAGCGACAGCCGCGATCAAACCATTGACCACTGCGTCCGCGTTGTCGCCGGCTTGCACGCTGTAGCTGTAGATGTGGTCATTGATGGTGACAGTCGCGGTATCGCCCTGATCGAACGAGCCGCTGAAGGTCACGCTGCTTTCCTGCGGGGTGGCCGTGGCAGCTGCGGTGGTTTCCGGAGCAGAGGTGGCGGCGGAGTCATCAACCGTAGCATTTATCACATTGCTGATGACGCTGAAGCCCGTACCCGCCGTGTCGGCGGTGAGGGTCAGTATCGCGCCGTTGGTGCTGGCCGTAACGCCCAGTGCTTCAACGTTGATCCAGAACACCAGTTCAGCCATGACATCCGCAAGGGTGTCGCCGACGTTTACGGTATAAGAGAAGTCGCTGCCGGCGACTGTTAATACGATGTAGTCGCCCGCATCCAGCGCGCCGGTTTCACTCAAGGTGACGGTGCTGACTTGCTTAACAGCGTCTGTAGCGGCTTGGTTTGGCGCACCCTCGGTACGAACCGCAGTGGCGTCTGCTTGGGTCACAACGTCGACCACATCGCTTGTGAACTCGTACTCGGTGCCAAAGTTGTTGGCAGTCAGGGTCAGAACGCCCGTACCAACAGCGGCGGTTACGCGAAGGTTAAAGTCTACGTTAGCGGCAACGGCTGACGCCAGCCCAGCGAGCGCCGACTGTAGGGTGTCACCTACCAGCACGGTATAGGTCACAGTGAAACTAGTCGGACCAACATCAGGAAGTGTAAGCGTCACGCTCAGCACATCACCCGGGTTCAGTGCGTCGGCGTCCGGTGTCAGGGTTACGCTCTGGGCAACGGCGTCTTTGGCTTCGACGTTTACCGCGTTTTCTGCACGCGCAGCAGCGGCAGTGTTACCAACCACAACATCATTCACGCTGCCGGTGACGGTAAAGCCGCCAGTAGCCGCATTGTCTTCAGTCAGGGTCAGCACCAAGCCGTCAGTGCTAGCGGTAACGCCCGGAATGGATTCAGTGTCATTAATGTTGAGCACCAGCCAGTTCAGTACAGTCTCCAAGCTGTCGCCAACTTGCACGGTATACATGAAGATTTCAGGGGCCTGACCCAAATGGATCGTTACATTGACCACATCACCGGCATCCAGCGCACCCGTGTTCAGGGTGAGGGTGCTGACTTGTTGCGTGGCGGTTGCGTTGTCCACCACGTTGGTTTCGCCAGCGTCCAAGCCGTTATCGTTAGCGCCTTCTGGCTGGTTGTCGATGGCGGAGGTCACGGTGAATGGGATACCGGCCACGTCGGCCTGGAACAGGATCTGCCCAGCATCACCCGGCAGGGCGGTGACGAACTCCGCGACAGCTGGAGTGCCGTTAATCGCGCTGATGATGCGCGCAGTCAGGCCGCCCAGGTTGGCTTCTGTACCGTCTACGGTGTAGGTGACGGTGTAGGTATGTTGTGCATTGTCGGTGAAGGTGAAGCTGTGCTCGTCACCAATATCACCCACCGCCGCCAGGGTGGCCGAGGTGACTTGCTTGACGGCAATCACTTCGGCAACCGGCTCGTCTGTAGCCAGGCCAGCGACCTGATCGGCAATACCGGCATTGCTCACTGCTGTTTCCAGAGTGAATTCGCCATCGTCGGCATTGGCAGTCAGTACCAGCCCATTGACGTTTGCACCGTCCAGCGATGCAGTGACAGCCAGCTGGATATCTGCATTGATGGCTTGCAGCAGTGCCGCAACCATCACGCCGTTGTTGGCTTCTTCACCGGTGACGGTGTAGCTGAACGCGATGCCGCCTACAGTGAGGGTAATCACATCGCCCGCATCGTAGCCAGCAGCGCCCAGATCAACCTCGCTGACTTGCGCCTGCGCGGTTACGTTGTCGACCGTTTCGCCATCAAAGGCGATGCTGTTGTCGGTTTCCGAGGTGTTGTCGACGTTGGTTACCAGCTCGAACGAGTTGCCCGGCACATTGGCGGTGATGACGACGGTATTGCCTACGATGGATATAGTCACAGGCTGACTGGTGTCAGCAATTTCAGCAGCCAGTAGTACTGCAATGACTTGATTGTCAGCTTCGTTACCGGTCACGGTGTAGCTGAACGCAAAGCCATTCAGCGTGCCGCTGATCACGTCGCCTGCATCCCACACTGCTGCACCAATGTTGATGCCCACACTCTGTGCGTCGGCAACATCGTTGGCGGTGGTGGTTGCGTGGGTCAGGGTGTTGGCGGTGAACGCGACGTTAGCCACGCTGGAGTCGAACACGAAGGCAGTGCCCGCGACCTTGGCGGTCAGTTGCAGTTGGCCCTCGTCATTGTTGGCGAACACGGTGGCGTCATTGAGCATAAGCGCAACCAGCTCATCGACGATGTCATCGCTGCTCTCGCTGCCCAGCACGGTGTATTCGTAGGTTGTGCCGGCAACGGTGACGTTGACCATATCGCCCTTGTCGTAGGCTGCTTGGCCAAGGTCTACCCGGCTAACCTGCGCTACACCCGACTCACCGAGGTAGTTAGGCGTTGGGGTGGCAACAACCGGCGCAGGCAAGGCGCTGTCGGTTGCGGCGATGGTGAACTCATTACCTGCTTCGTCGGACGAGACGATCAGGGTGCTACCCGAACGAACCGCCGTAACCTCGCCCTTTTCAACCCCAGAATTGATGCGGTTGACCAGGGCATTGAGCACCGAGATCAGCGTGGAACCCGCCACAGCGGTGAAGCTGTGGATTGTTTCATTGATCATGACGGTATACACGTCACCGATACCAACGCTGCTGTCAAACTTCACGGTGCTGACTTGCGCCGTGGAAGCGGTGGAGGCAACCGCGGTTGTGTCGGTGTTGTCGGTGGTGCTGTTGGCCGTTGCCGTGGCGTTGGTGACGTTGCGATCGAAGCTGAACGCAGTACCCGCGACATCTGCGGTAACGACCAGCTTATCCTCTACGACCTGGGCAGAAACTAGTGCCTGCACGTCGAGATTGATCGCTGCCGCCAGTGCGCTGAGTAGGGTCTCAGCCGTGTCATTCAGCTCTGCGGTGACCATGTAATCCATAGAGTTGATGGTTACCCGCAACTCATCGCCCACATCCGGCGTACCGCTCAGGCTGAACTCGGTGATCTGCTTATCGGCCACGTCATTCGCTTGGATTTCAGGCACGATCAGTTCGTTTACCGTGCCGGCGAATTCCTTGACGTCTACGTCGGTCAGAGTGAACTCGACGCCTACAGTGTTTGCCGTGATGGTGATGATGCCGGTTTCGTCGTTCACCGTGGCGATAACGGCGCCATCTGCTGCCGTGTTAATAGCTTGGGCGACTTGCAAAGCGATCCCGAGGTCGTTTTCGCTGCCGGTCACCTCGTACTCGAACTCAAAACCGTTGATCTTGCCGATGATGATATCGCCGCGGTCATAGGCATTGACTGCATCGAGAGTGATAGTGGCTTGCTGGGCAACTGCCTCACGCGCTACAGCCAAATTATTGAATGCCGGGTCGGCATTATCGACGTAAGCCACATCGACAACGGTGGAGGCAACGATGAACGCGTCACCGGCCACGTCTGCGACGATAGTCAGCACACCCTCGACATTGCCATTGGCGGAAACCGCCAGGTTGTTGTCGAGGTTGATTTTGACCGCTAAGGCATCACGGATGGTGTTTGCCGTGTCGCCGTACTGCACGGCGTAGCTGAAATCGACACCGTTGATGGTGACGGTAACCAGATCACCCTGGTCGTAACGGGTCTCACCAAATGCAACGGTGCTGCTCTGCGCCTTGGCCTCGACAGCAACCACGTTTGGAGTGGGGGTCGTTGCGATTGCAGTACTGACGAACTCGCCGGCAGTGGCATTGAAAGCCGCCGCGTCGATATCGAAGGCTGTGCCGGCAACCAGCGCGGTGACGGTAAGCACCGCACCGTTTGCGACAGAGCTGACCACACCGATCAGATTGTCATCTGCTTCGATAAGATCACGCAGCGCACGGGCGATGTCAGCAACGGACTCTTCAGTGCCATTGGCTTCATAGGTCAGGGTGGTGCCGTTGATGGTGACGCTGAAGCGATCACCAATTTCAATGGTTTCAGCCGCAATGGTGACGCTGGAAACCTGCGCCTGACCGGCAACGAACGCGGCGTTAGGCGTGGTTACAACGGGATCGATAGTGCTGATGTCGGCACCAACAGTCGCATTGATACCCTCAGCCTCCAGGATGAAGCCAGTGCCGGCTTCTTTGGCGGTGAGCGTGATGACGTTGCCTACTACGGTCACGGTCAAAAGCTCGTCAAAGTCAGCAACAATCCGCAAGGACAAAGCAGCAGCGATGTCACTCAGGCTTGTTTCATCGCCAGTGGTTTCGTAAAAAACCGTTTCGCCGTTGATAACCACGGTGTAGGTATCGGCAATATCGCCCGCTGTACCGGTCAGGGTAATGCTGCTGATTTGAGCAACAGCAGTAGCACCCTCTTGAGCTGGCTGAGTTTCCTTAATGCTGACGTCGGCATAATCGTTGGCAACAACCAGCGTGGCGCTGGTTGGTACCGGGTCAGCCTGACCGTCGCTGACGGTGTAGTTGAAGGTTACGTTGCCATTGAAGTTGGCAGCCGGAACGAAAGTCCAGGTGCCGTCTTCGTTGTCGGTCAGGGTGCCAGCTTCTTCGTCGGCCAGTGCCACATCGGCAACGCTCAGCCTGTCCGTCAGGTCAAAATCAGAAGAATTAGCCAACAGCTGCTCAGCGCTGAAGATCAGGCCTTCGCTGTCTTCGACGATGGCGGCCAGTACTACCGGACCTGTTACGACTGGGATGTCGTTGGTGCCGGTGATAGTGATGGTCAGGGTGCTGCTGGCGCTGGCATCCTGGTCATCAGTCACGGTCCAGGCGGCAACCACGTCCAGCGTCTCGCCTGCGGCCAGGTACTGGTAAGCGGCGTTCGACGGATCGAAGCTGTAGCTGCCATCTTCGTTCAGGGTCAGACCGGCAACTTCTGCATCCAGCGTGTAGGTCGCGGTGGTGTCCAGCACATCCAGATCGCTGGATTCCAGCTGGCCGGTTACCGGCGCAGCATCTTCAACGGCGGTGTCGGTAGCAGCGACGGCAACCGGGATGTCATTGGTGCCGGTCACGGTGATGGTCAGGGTGCTAGTGTCGCTTGCGCCCTGGTCATCGGTCACGGTCCAGGCAGCAACCACGTCCAGCGTCTCGCCTGCGGCCAGGTACTGGTAAGCGGCGTTCGACGGATCGAAGCTGTAGCTGCCATTGGCGTTCAGGGTCAGACCGGCGACTGAGGCATCCAGCGTGTAGGTCGCGGTGGCACCCAGCACGTCCAGATCGGTGGAGACCAACTGGCCTTCTACCAGCACACCATCTTCAACGGCGGTGTTGGTGGCAGCAACGGCAACCGGGGTGTCATTGGTGCCGGTGATGGTCACAGTGACAGTGGCAGCAGTGCCATCGATGCTGGTGACGTTGAAAATTTCTTGTTTCAGCTCACCAACACTCAGCTCATTAAAGGCGCTGTTGGCGATGAAGGCCCAAGCGCCGAAGGCATCAATGCTAAAGGTGCCATTGGTGCCAACGATGGTCGCAGCGGTGAAGCTGTTGTCAGCGTTGTCGACATCGGTACTGGTCAAGGTGCCAGTGATGGTCAACGCCTCATCAGTTTCGGCTACCGTCTTACTCAGGTCACCTGCGATTACTGCGGCATCGTTGATGCCGGTAGGAGTGACGCTGACAGTGACTGAAATAGGGGTTGCGCTGAGGTCATATGTCGGCGCAGGGCTGCTGCCCCACGTACCGGATGTTGTATCCAGTGCCCGGACGAAAAAAGCATCGCCGATTGGGAATGGCGAGGTATCAGTGGCAGCCTGAATGCCATCGCCACTCAGCCAGTAGAGGCGCGCGTCAGTACCCGTAACAAGCACATTGTTGATGTACAAACCCGCCGCGCGCAGGACTACAGCGCCAGAACCAAAATCGACAGCTGTCAGTACGCCCGCGGAATTTGTGTACGAGAGTGAGCCACCCGCGCCTTCGGTAAGCAAAAAGCCATCAGTGTTAGCAGACTCATCCGTGGCACGAAGCTTCAGCAGCGAGTAGCTGATTGCCAGATGCTCGCCTTCGGTAGCGCCAGTAACGGTATTGATATTGGTAAGAGTCACAGCCATGTCATTCTCCAACGCCCTGCGCGGCAGGGAGTGTCTTTAATCAGGTGGTGTAGAAACACGAATGACGAGGCACTGCCTCGTCACACGCTTGCATCATTCGGTTTACCAGCTGTAACCGACACCGAGGTTGGCTGCTGTTTTGGAGGCAGTGTTGCGGCTGACGCCAGCAGTTAGAGAAGTGGACTCAGTAAGGGCGGCACGGAAACCAACTGCAACAGCACTCTCGCTGCTGTAGTTACCCAGGCCGGCACCTACACTGAAGCGCTTGCCGTAAGCCGGCGAAGGGATGGCCGCAAGGGCGGCTACGGATGCGATACCGGCATAGGCAACTTCTTCGACCTTGTCGATGCGGCGGTCTACAGCGTTGAAGCGGGAGTCAACTTCATTGGCGAAGTTATTCAGCGCCGCGCCAGATGCGCCCTGCATGGAATTCAGTTGGCGGACGTTTACGCCATCGGTATCGGCTACGCCATCGCCCACATTTGAAACGACTGTACCGGCCGCATTCAGCGAAGCAGTGACCGAATTTGCAGTGATGTTAGTCGCCGAAATAGTGGTTGCAGTCGTGCCACCAGACACGCTGAGGTTACCGGAGAAGCTACTATTTTCTGTGTTGATATTGGTGGTGCCTACAGTACTGTTTAAAACAATACTTGGAGCGACAGCATCGATGCTAACGCTGTTACCGCCTGCCCCGTCGTCGATAATCAACTGCGTAACGGCTGGATCGTCAAGAGCGCCATCGGTGATCAAATCAGCCATCGCCTGATTACCCGCCAGCATCGCCAGCAGCGCGCAGGCCAGCAGCGATTTGCGGCCCGGTACCGCGTGTTGGGTGCATTCCAGATTGCTAGTGCCAGCGGACTTCAGCATGGTTTTTTCCTTAACTTTATGATGGGTTAGTACTTTCAGTGGCCGGTAATATTCCAGCTCTGCGCCATTAAAGCAATGGCTTTGAGGCATCATGATGACATCTAAAAAGCATCACAAAGGGTTGCTTTAGCCATCATAACGATGGCCAGGCGCTGGCATAGTGACGCCAAATCAACAGCTTAGGGACATCACTGCATGTGGCACATCCGGCTTGGCCATGCGCCGACTGGCTGCTGGCCGCCGGCATAAAAGAATGAACTGAACGACGGCGCGCCTCAGCCTACTGCGACGTCACGGGAGAGGGTTTTGGTGGGGTTTAAGCGATGGGCTAAGGAAGGCAGCCACGCCAGATTTTGTCCCCGCGCAGGCAAACCTACGGCGCACTGCCTTCGGCGAGTGCGCTGTACTCAAGGGTGTGATGCCCCACATTCGACAGTGGTAGCGAGGGTGGCTGAGCGGCCCGGGCGGCACTCTACTCAGGTGTGCAGTGACGACCCAGCAGAATGGGCGTCACACGCCTGCAACTGACAGCAAGGATAATCAGCCGTCGATAAGACTGCCATTTTTCACGATCAGGACGCGCGTACCGCGCTCCAACCGAACAGGCTCGCGCCCGGTGATGGACCAGCCCTCTTGCTCTATCAGCTGATCAATACGGGTACGCAGCGCATGGTATTTGCGCTGACAGTCGACTATCTCGACCTCCATCATCCGCTCAAGGTAAGCATCCAGCTCTGTTGCATTTCTTCCTGATGACATTTTTGTCCCCAAAGCAGCGTGACTCGTAATTCGTGACTGCAACCTCCGGCTGCAATTGGCCGAAAATTCTCCGGCCGCCTTCTTTGTGCGCAAAAAGGCCATGGATCCTACTCGATGCAGACCGCCTCGACCACCGCAGTGCTCGTATATGCAATACATTCGCATTAATTGCGGGAATGATGACGCGGCACTTGAGGCTCTAATGCAGCCTATAAACAGCTGGCACTTATTGATTGCGCTCTAGCCGCCCCCTCGCCAGACAATGCCTCGCGGCCAAAATCGTAAGCTTGACACCCGCGCACACCCTGTAGCTTTAAAGCATGAGGCGATCAGGGCTAAGTAAAAGGCTATCTACCCGTTCACTACTGCAGCAATGGGTAGGTTGGCGCAAGGCGCTTAGGTTGAGCGAGGCTAAACCCAGCGAGGGATGGCATATTCAACAACAAGCACCTGATCGCTAGCGATTAATCGTCACCCTAGCCGGCCAGGTCAGAGATTGCGCCTTGTATTCCCGGATACGCCACACAAAGCCGAGCCAGCCCGGTCAGCCTTGGCTATAGTGGACAAAACCGCGCAGGAGTTTTTTTGCATGAGTGACACGACCAACGAGCGTAGGCGCTTTCAACGTTTTGCCTTCGATGCCCCGACTGAAATCGTTCAGGGTGAACGGCATTGGACTGTCGAGCTACACGATGTATCGCTCAAAGGGCTGCTGATCAAACGACCACAGCAGTGGAATGGCGATCCCGATCACCCCTTCATCGCCAATATCCAACTCGCCGAAGATGCCAGCGTGCAGATGGAAATGGTGCTGACCCGTACCCATGACGAGCTGCTCGGCTTCGTCTGCCGCCACATTGACCTCGACTCGATCAGCCACCTACGCCGCCTGGTGGAACTCAACCTGGGCGATGAAACCCTGCTGGAGCGCGAATTGGCAGCGCTGGGCGATGGGGACTAAAAAGCTCCCGTAGGAACCAGGGCGCACCGGGTTGTTGCTGCGGCCCGGCGTCCCGGCGATGCTTTCGACCTCCAAAGATCGCCAGCAAGCTGGCTCCTGCAGTTTGCTGGCGACAGCGCTCCGTCAAAGACGGGCCGGCGGTTTCAGTCGAACAATGCATCCAGCGCCTGTTCCAGGCGGGTTACCGCGATCACCTGCAAGCCTGGCGGCGCCTCTTTGGGGGCGTTGCCCTTGGGTACGATGGCGCGCTTGAAGCCGTGCTTGGCGGCTTCTTTCAGGCGTTCCTGACCGCTCGGCACCGGGCGCACCTCGCCTGACAGGCCAACCTCGCCGAATACCAGCAAGTCATGGGCCAGCGGCTTGTTGCGCAGGCTGGAGATCACTGCCGCCATCAGCGCCAGGTCGGAGGCGGTTTCCAGTACCTTGACCCCGCCGACCACATTGAGGAATACGTCCTGGTCGTGGGTGGGGATACCGCCGTGGCGGTGCAGCACGGCGAGCAACATGGCCAAGCGGTTCTGATCCAGACCCAGGGTAACGCGCCGCGGGTTGGCCATATGGCTGGTGTCGACCAGCGCCTGCACCTCTACCAGCATCGGCCGCGTTCCTTCCCAGGTGGCCATCACCACACTGCCTGGCACTTCTTCCTGGGCGCGGGTGAGGAAGATCGCCGACGGGTTGGTGACCTCCTTGAGGCCCTTGTCGGTCATGCCGAATACACCCAGTTCGTTGATCGCGCCAAAGCGATTTTTCACCGCCCGCAGCAGGCGCAGGCGACCGTCAGACTCACCTTCGAAATACAGCACGGTATCGACCATATGCTCAAGCACCCGCGGGCCGGCCAGCGAGCCATCCTTGGTGACATGGCCAACCAGGAAGATTGCCGTGCCGCTCTGCTTGGCGTAACGCACCAGCAGGGCCGCGCTCTCGCGCACCTGGGACACGCCGCCGGGAGCTGACTGCAGTTGCTCGGTGAAGATGGTCTGGATCGAGTCGATCACCATGACCTTGGGTTTTTCCAAGCGTGCGGTGGCGATGATGCTTTCGATACAGGTCTCGGTCATGACCTTGAGCTTGTCTTCCGGCAGGCCCAGGCGGCGGGCGCGCATGGCGACCTGCTGCTGAGATTCCTCACCAGTGACATAGAGCGCGGGATAGCGTTGGGCGATGTTGCACAAAGTCTGCAGCAGGATCGTCGACTTGCCGATCCCCGGGTCGCCGCCGATCAGTACCACTGAGCCATCTACCAGGCCGCCACCGAGCACCCGATCCAGTTCACCGGAGGCGGTGGAGAAACGCGGCATTTCCTCGACACTGACTTCTGCCAGGGTTTTCAGCTGGGCCTGCTGGCCGGTCCAGCCGCTACGCCCGCTGGGCGCGACTGCATGGGCCTCGATCATGGTTTCGGTCAGGGTGTTCCAGGTGCCGCACTCGCCGCATTGCCCGGCCCACTTGGGGAAGGTGGCGCCACACTCGGTGCAGCCGTACATGCGCTTGGCCTTGGCCATGAAGCGGACTCCCTCAAACGAAAGCCCGCATCATAGCCCTTACCAGCCGCCTATCGGGAGTCTCTTAACCCTTGCAGCCACCGCAGCACTGAGCGGCAGGCGGTGCGAGGCGCTTGGCGACCTGGTCCTTGAGATCAACGCGTTCGCGCTTCAATACTGCCATGGCGTCGTCGGCTAGCAGTTCGACGCCGTCTTCGATGCGGCAAATACGCTTGTCCAGCGCCTCGTACTCATCGGCCAGGCGAGCAAAGCTCGGGTCGGCCTGACGCAAATCGTGCAGCTCGGCACGCTGCTCGGGGAAATCATGAACCAGGGGATGGTGGTCGATATGCATGCTGATACTCCAAGGGATGACTGCAACCAGCATATTCCCCTGCGCCAGCTCCCCCCTTGACCCGGATCAACCCGCAGCGTCCTTACACAGGAGCATCTCGATTTCGTCCTTGAGGATGACTCGCTGCATCTTCAGGCCCTGCAACTGCAACTCATCCATTGCCAACCGACCATCCATCACCTCATAGATACGTTTATCCAACTGATCATATGCCTCAGCCAATCTGGCAAAGTGACCATCGACCTGCAACAAGGCTCGCATTTGCGTTTCAAACTGCGGAAACTCTCGGCGGAGCGGATGATATTGCAATGGCATGACGACACCCTCCTGCTGCATGAATCAGAATGGCTTGGCCTAAGGCCGCCTACCAAAATCCTAGACTACTGGCGAACAAGCAGGACAGCCGCGACATTTTTTGCTTAGCTAGCAGCCACGACCTACACGAGATATTGCACATGAACACGTCTTCAGGCTGTGCCGCCTGCCGAGACGGGGAGAAGCTGGAATTCCCCATTACCATGGCCTTCCAGCCAATCCTCGACCTGGCCAGGCAACAAATATTTGCCCACGAGGCCCTGGTTCGAGGCACTACGGGTGAGTCGGCTGGCAGCCTGCTGGCGAGGGTCAATGCCGAGAACCGCTACGCCTTCGACCAGAGCTGCCGCATCAAGGCCGTGGAGTGGGCGGCAAAGCTGAGCGTACCGGCGATGGTCTCGATCAATTTCATGCCAAACGCGGTGTACCGCCCTGAAACCTGCATCCGCGCCACCCTGGAGGCGGCTGAGCGCTATAACTTCCCGCTCGAACGGATCATCTTCGAGGTCACCGAGCAGGAGCAGGTGCTGGACATCGACCACCTCACCGGCATTCTGCGCGCCTACCGCAAACAGGGTTTCATGACCGCTATCGACGATTTCGGTGCAGGTTACGCCGGGCTCAATCTGCTGGCCGACTTCCAGCCCGACCTGATCAAACTGGACATGGCACTGATCCGTAACATCGACCAGGACAGCGTGCGACAGATTCTGGTCGATACCACCCTGCAGATGTGTCGCCGGCTGAATATCCGGGTGATCGCCGAAGGCATCGAAACCACCGGTGAACTCAATGCGCTGCGCGATATGGGCGTGGAATTGTTTCAGGGCTATCTATTCGCCAAACCAGGTTTCGAGTCGCTTCCCGACGTGCACTACCCGACCTGAAAGGGCACTGGCATGCGGCGTGCCTTGGATTACACTCAGTTCAACCTCACCTACCAGGAACGCAGCATGAGCATAGTCAGTGAATTCAAGGCATTTGCAGTCAAAGGCAACGTGGTCGACATGGCTGTGGGCATCATCATCGGTGCCGCCTTTGGCAAGATCGTCTCGTCCTTCGTCGGTGATGTAGTCATGCCGCCGCTGGGCGTACTCATTGGAGGGGTAGACTTTTCCGACCTGGCTATCGTGCTCAAAGCCGCCGAAGGGGAGATCGCCGCCGTGACTCTTTCCTACGGCAAGTTTATCCAGAGCGTAATAGATTTTGTGATTGTGGCCTTTGCCATCTTTATGGGCGTCAAGGTGATCAACCGCCTCAAGCGCGAAGAGGAAGCAGCACCCGCCGTACCACCTGCCCCGTCCAAGGATCAGGAGTTACTGAGCGAAATCCGCGATTTACTCAAGGCGCAGCAAGCCAAGCAATAGCACCCGGCAGCAACAGCTAAAGGCACCCTCGGGTGCCTTTTGTGCTTGAGGACATCACGACCTGCCACTTGCTTCGGCTGAGTTGCCAACTGAGCAGTCAACCGTGCGCGCGGATGCCCTCGCCCCGCAATTATCAGCCTTGCGCTGACCCGTGCCGCCGCTTCAAGCTCGCCAGCGTTTAGCGAGACACCTGATACACCACAAACCGGCAGCAGCCTGCATGGCCAAGTCATAGTTCAACGCGTAATAAATAGACTCTGCTGACGAGCGTTTTTAGCTAGACTGCGAAAGGCGTTGATCACACCAGGTGCAACAGCAACTGAGCGATGAGTAACGGCAGGACAAAGACCCAAACTGAAACGTTGGGCTGTAGCCAGCTGGAGTTTTCCATTAGTTAAGGCTGATTCATGACCGATATTGCCGACGACGACCTCTTTACCTTCGACGCCGAAACCGGCCATGTGCCAGTGGAGAAACCCAGACAAATCTGGCGGGTCCTGATTGTCGATGATGACCAGGATGTTCATCAGTCCACCTGTTTCGCCCTGGCCAATACACAGATCCTCGGCCGCCCACTCGAATTCCTGCACGCTTACTCAGCCAGCCAGGCTGTCGATCTTCTCAGCGCAGAGCCAGACGTAGCGGTAATCCTGCTGGATGTGGTGATGGAGTCCGAGCATGCCGGCCTGCACCTGGTAAAACGCATCCGCGAAGAGATGGGCAACAGCGAGACACGCATCATCCTGCGCACGGGCCAACCGGGTTACGCCCCGGAACTGGAGGCCATCCGCGATTACGACATCAACGACTATAAAACCAAGTCCGAACTGACCCGCAATCGCCTCTATACCTCGCTGACCACCGCCATTCGCTCCTACGACCAGATTCACACCATCAACGCCAGCCGGCGCGGTTTGGGCATGGTGATCCGCGCCAGCAGCCAGTTACTCGCTCGCCAGGGCGTCAGCGAATTTGCCGCCGGCATCATCACCCAGATTTGCGGCCTTTTGGGCCTCCCGCCAGAGGGCCTGGTGTGCGCCTATGACCATGAATTTTCACCCTCCAGCGCCTTGATCGTGGCGGCCGCCGGCAACCTCACTGCCTGTATCGATAAACAACTGAGCGAGTTGCCCGACCGCCAAGTGGCCGGCGCACTCAAGCAGGCGCTCAGCGAGCGACGCAATCTTTATGGCGAGACCAGCACTACCCTGTTCTTCCAGGGCCAGGGCCACAACCACATGGCAGCCTACCTGCAAACCGAGCGCCAGCTCGACGAGCTGGATAAGCAGCTACTTGAAGTGTTCTGCAGCAATATCGTTATTACCCTGGACAACGTCCTGCTGCTTAGCCAGCTCAAGGATCACGCCTACAACGACCAACTGCTGCATATTCCCAATCGCCTGGCGCTGATCCACGCCCTGGATCGAGCGCTGGCAAGTAGCACCGCTGGCGACCTCACGCTGGCCCTGATCGATATCGATGGCTTTTCGGAATTCAACGACACCCTGGGGCATAAGCTGGGCGATGCCATGCTGCAAGCCATGTGCACGCACTTGCAGGCCTCACTACCGATCAGCAGCCTGCTCGCGCGGGTTGATGGCGATGTGTTCGGCATCCTTGCCGAGCACAGCACACTCTGCCCGGAGCGTCTGCAATTAGTGCTGCAGGACCCACTGCAGTTTGCCGATCTGAGCCAACGCATCACCGCCACCATCGGCCTTGCCCGTTTAGACCAGGTGGATGGCAAAGGCAGGGATGCCCTGAAAGCTGCCAGCATCGCCCTCAAGCATGGCAAGCATCACCAGCGCGGCAGTATCAGCCACTTCTGCCGCCAGATGGAGTTCGAGACCCGGGCCCGGGTGCAGTTATTGCAAGACCTGCGCCTGGCGTTTGAGCACGAGCGCCTGTTCGTCGTCTACCAACCCCAGTTCAACCTGCAGAATAATCAGCTGGTGGGCGTCGAGGCCCTGCTACGCTGGCGCACCGAAGACAACCGTTTCGTCTCCCCTGCCGAGTTCATCCCCCTTGCCGAGAGCTCGGGGTTGATCGTGCCGCTGGGCGAGTGGGTCTTGCGTGTCGCCTGTCATGATCTCGACACGATCAACCAACACAGCCAAGACCCGCTGCGCATGGCGATCAATGTCTCGGTTGCGCAACTGCGCCACCCAGGCTTTATCGACATGCTCAGCAGTGCCCTTGCCGAAAGCCGCGTGCTGCCCCAACTGATCGAGCTTGAGATCACTGAATCGATGGCCATGCTTGAGGCCGACCTGATGACCGTGCTGATCGACCAAATCAAGGCGCAGGGCCTGACCTTGGCCATAGACGATTTCGGCACCGGGTTTTCCTCGCTCAGTTACCTGGAGCGCCTGAACGTGGACCGGCTGAAAATTGACCTCAGTTTTATTCGCCAACTGGAACAGAGCGAGGGCGGCAGGCGCATCGTCGAAACCATTATCCAGCTAGGCCATAGCCTGGACCTTGAGGTGATTGCCGAGGGTATTGAACAGCAAAGCCAGGCCATGCTGCTCAAGCAAATGGGCTGCCACGAAGGTCAGGGCTACCTGTTTGCCAAACCCATGCCGCTAGACGAACTCCTTGCCTTCATCGCATCGCGCCAGAGTGAATAGCCCATGCCCGGCCCAAAACTGCACCGTATTGCCCTTATCGCGCTCACGCTACTGAGCAGCGCCTGTAGCGATCCCGAGCCCATCCGCCTTGGTTTTATTGGTGGCCTGTCCGGATCCAATGCAGACCTGGGTCTTGCCGCGCGCAATGGCGCTCAGCTGGCCGTCGAACAGCACAATGCAGCAACCGGCAATAAAGGCCGTGCCGTTCAGCTGATTATTCGCGACGATCAGTTGAACCCGGCACTGGGCAAACAGGCTTTTGCCGAGTTGCTAGAACAGCAAGTGCATGCAGTGATCGGCCCAATGACCAGTGCCGTTGCAGTCGCCCTCGCGCCGCTGGCAACAGAGGCCGGGGTGTTGCTGATGGGCGGTCCGGTCAGCACTGACCTGCTGAACGGCCAGGATGACCAGTTTTTCCGCACCATCGGCAGCAATGATGAACACGCCCGGGTGATGGCCACCTACCTCAGCCAGCAACACCAGATCGAACGCGTCAGCCTGATTGTCGATCACCGCAACAAAGCCTATACCGACTCTTGGGCGGGGCACTTCAGTACCCGCTTCGAGGCGCTGGGCGGGCGCACGCTACAGACCACGGCATTCGACTCCTCTACCACGCTTGACTACGCCCAATTGGCACGCCAGGCGCTGACGCAGGAGCCCCAGGCCGTACTCCTGATCACCAGCGCACTGGACGCCGCCTTGCTGATCAATCAGCTGCGCCAGCAGCAGGAGCAACTCACCATTGCCACTGCCGAATGGGCCGGCAGCGGCAAACTGGTTGAGCTGGGCGGCAATGCGGTCGAGGGGGTGATCGTGGCGCAATACATCAACATGCAAGACACCTCGGCAGCATTTACTGATTTCCTCCAAATCTATAGTGCACGCTATGGCGAAGCGGCAGGCTTTCCAGCGTTGACAGCCTACAATGCCACCCGCGTGGTACTGCAAGGCTTGGCCGAACAGCGCGCAGACGAATCACTCAAGCAGACCCTGCTGCGCTTGCGTCGTTTTCAAGGCTTGCAGGGGCCTATCGAACTCGACGCCTATGGCGACACCAGTATCCCGACCTACATCACCCGCATTCATCAGGGCCAATACCGGCATGCGGATTAAACACCCACTTGCCTGCCTGGTTCTCACCGGCCTGCTGGCCGCCTGCGGGGAGCCGAGCGCTCCGGTCGAGCCGTTGCGCCTGGGGGTCATCGTCGATAGCTCGGGCACCAGTGCAAGCCTTGGTATTTCGGGACGCAACGGCGTGCAACTGGCCATCGAGCAGCACAACGCCCGCGGCGGCATCCAGGGTCGGCCGATTGAAATGCTCGCGCACGACGACGGCTCCGATCCGCAACGAGCCAGGCAGGCCGCCAAACTGCTCATCGACAGCCAGGTAGACGCCGTACTTGGCCCCATGACCAGCGTGATTGCCGAAGCACTGGCTGAGCCGTTCACCGAGGCCAATATCCTGCTCATGGGTATTACGCCGTTATCTCCCCTGCTGGCCGGCAAGGACGACATGTTCTTCCGCACCCTCAGCCACCAGAACCTGGATGCCCGCGACATTGCCACCCACCTGCACAAACGCCTCGGCATCAACCGGGTCAGTCTGTTGGTTGAGCAAAGCAACGCCATCTTCACCGCGCCTTGGGCAGCCAGCTTTACGCAGTATTTCGCCGGCCTTGGCGGACACGTTGTAGAGCAGGTCGATTTTCGGCGCAGCCCTGAGGTGCAGTATGCCGAACTGTCCCACGCGGCCCTGAAACCAGGCGCGCCGGCCGTAATAATTGTCAGCAGCGCCCTCGATACGGCCATGCTCGCCTCGCATCTGCGGCAGCAACAACCTGATCTGGTGCTGGCCACTCCAGCCTGGGCAGCGGCCGATGCGCTGCTGGAAATGGGCGGCCAGTCGGTTGAGGGCCTGGTCACCTCCCAGGTCTTCAACCTCAATGATGAACGCCCGGTCTTCAACACATTCCGCAGCCAATACCAGGCACGCTTCAGCCAGGACGTTGATACCGCCGCCGTCACCGGCTACAACGCGACTCAAGTCTTGCTACAGGCCATTAACGCTCGCCGACCCGACGAACACCTCAAACAAACCCTGCTGCGCATCAGGCGCTTCGAGGGCCTGCAACAGCCGATCGTCTTTGACGATTTTGGTGATAACAACAACCGAAATTACCTACGAGTGGTCAGGCATGGACGCTTTATCGAGCCTTAGTAAACTGCTCAGGGCGCGCCCCCTTCTGTTAACCCTGGCCAGCCGCTTTATCATCGTGGCCGCACTGCCGATTCTGGCGGTCGCCCTGTTATTTCGACTGTATTACGAACCCCTACTGCTTGAGGATGTCGACACCCGCCAGGGCTTTGCGGCCGATAATATTGCCCGCCAGCTGGAACGACACTTCGCGATTGCCGATCGTGAACTGGGCTCTCTGGCCAGGCTGTTCGACAGTTCGGCGGACCTCAGCGAGGCGCAGATACAGACGCTACTCGATGCCTACGCTGACACCTCGGATTTCTACGAAGCCATCTACCTGAGCGATGCACAAGGGCGCATACGCGCCATCGGCATTCCGGCCGCCAAGCGCAATCTGCGGCAAAACCTCTATGGGCTGGACGTCTCCGCCCGTGACTTCGTACGCAAAGCCCAGGCTGAGCAAACGGGCGCCTGGTCCAACAGCTTTCTTTCAACCGTCAGCTCCCGCCTGGCCGTAGCCCTGGCCCGGCCACTCGGCCAGCGCACCTTGATCGGCGAGGTCGCCATCAGCCCGTTGCCCGAACTGGCGAGGCAGTTAAGCCAGGATGGTGCGTTACAGGTGCTGATCGTCGATCGTCAGCGCCAGTTGATCGCCAGCTCGCAGAACAAGGAGGCTAGCCAGCAACTGAACCTGGGGCACCTGCCCGTATTCCAGAGTACAGGCTCAAAGGTCCAGCGCTTGCAGATCGAAAGCCAGGAGATGGTCGGCCTGGCACGCACCGTCAGCGGCCCCGACTGGCAGGTACTGGTGGCTCAGCCCAGCAAACAGGCTTATGCCCTACTAGGCTCGACCTGGCAGCGCCTGCTCTTATCCCTGGCGGCCACACTGGCTCTAGCCCTGGCGATTGCCGCGCTCACCAGCTGGAGCCTGGCCAATAAAATCTCGCTGTTTAGCCGCCAGGTTCGGCAGATTGCCAACGGCAGTTACGACCTGCCGATGCAGACCACTTCCATCAGCGAACTGAATACTTTGAGCGCCAGCCTCAAGCGCATGGTGGGTGCTATCCGCGAGCGCGAGGAAGCCTTGCTGGCTACCGCCCAGAGTTTGCGCGAAAGCGAGGATCGCCTGCTTGCCACCCTGGAAAACACACCCAACGTGGCGATCCAATGGTTCGATGCCGAAGGCCGGGTTGTGCTCTGGAACCATGCCAGCGAAACACTCTACGGCATAGACCGCGATCAGGCCCTGGGCCAGAAACTCGACACGCTGTTCTACAGCGCCGAGCAGCAGCGCTGGTTCGTGTCCATACTTGAAGAGGCTAGCAAGGGCGTTGCGATCGGCCCCTACTTAAGTGAATTGCGCCTGCCTGATAAACGTCAGTTGTTCATCCTGGCCACGACATTCGTCCTGCCGAGCAGCGGTGGTCAGCAGATGTTTGTCTGTATGGATATCGACGTCACCGATCAGAAAAAAGCTGAAATTGCCTATCGCGAACTGAATGCCAGCCTTGAACAACGTGTGACAGAGCGCACCGAGGCGCTCAGCCAGAGTAATGCAGAGCTGAGCCAGGCCATGAGTTCCCTGCAAAAGACCCAGAAAGAACTGGTACAGAGTGAAAAACTGGCTGCCCTGGGATCACTGGTCGCAGGCATTGCCCATGAACTCAACACGCCGGTAGGCAACAGCCTGATGGCTGCCAGCACCCTGGAAGACCACAGCCGCAGTATCGCCGCGGCCATAACCGGCGGTGCGCTGAAACGCTCGACACTGGAGCAGTTTATCGATGACAACCAAACGGCCACCGACATTTTGGTGCGCAACTTGCGCAAGGCCAGCGAGCTGATCACCAGCTTCAAACAAGTGGCGGTTGATCAGGCCAGCGCCCAGCGCCGGCACTTCCAGCTCAGCGAGGTGGTCAAGGAAATCCTCATCACCCTTGGCCCAACGCTGAAAAAGACGCCGTTCGTGATCGAGAGCAATATCGACGACAGCATCTCACTGGATAGCTACCCAGGTGCACTGGGGCAGGTCTTGGTGAACCTGATCAACAACGCACTGATCCACGGCTTGCAAGGCTTGGCTCACGGCAAGATCGGCCTGCATGCCTTCCCCTACGAGCCCGGCTGGATCGAACTGGCCCTGTCGGATAACGGCCATGGGATTGACGAGGGGAACCTGCCACGGATCTTCGACCCGTTCTACACCACCCGCCTGGGCCAGGGCGGCAGTGGCCTGGGTTTGAATATCGTGCACAACCTGGTCACCGGAGTACTCGGCGGCAAACTGGAGGTGGCCAGCCAACCGGGCCGTGGTGCGCGCTTCGCCATCCGCCTGCCCATCTGCGCGCCCTCGGGCGAAGCGCAGACCCTCAGCGCAGAACCGTCTACCAGTGATGCCCCGACCGGCGACTCAAGCTGAACAGGCTGGACGGACACGCACGCCCATCACGCATAATCTGCCGGGTGAACTTGTCGTCACTGGCGGTCATACTTCACGCCCTGTTGTGCTCGGGTCATTCACCGTGACTCGCAAAGCGCCGCCCACCAACACCAGCAGTCCATATGCCTATATTCGTTACACCCTTTGCCCAACTCGACCTGATCCGCCAGCCCGAACAGCAGGCCGAACCCCTGCAAGCCTTCGATGCTGCCGACGAGTACCTGCTCAAGCATCTGCACGAGCAAGGCTTGCCGGCCACCGCACGCGTACTGGTGCTCAACGACAGTTTCGGCGCCCTGGCGGTCAATCTGGCCGGCCATGCCCAGGTCACCAGCAGCGGCGACTCGCACCTGGGCTACCTGGGGCTGCAGGCCAACCTGGCGCGCAATCACTTGCCGACAGACGCTGTCAGCTTCGTGCCGGCCAGCGCAACCGCCCAGGGCCCGTTCGACGTGGTCGTGGTCCGGGTGCCCAAGACCCTGGCCTTGCTGGAAGAACAACTGATCCGCCTGCATGGCCAACTGGCACCCGAGGCACAGGTGATCGCTGCCGGTATGGTCAAGCACCTGCCTCGTGCGGCAGGCGACCTGCTGGAAAAATACATCGGCCCGGTGCAAGCCTCGCTGGCGGTTAAAAAAGCTCGACTGCTGCTGGCCACCCCGAGCGTCAAACCCGCGCCCGTCTCGCCCTACCCCACGCGCTATCGCCTGGACAAACCGGCCATCGAGCTGCTCAACCATGCCAATGTGTTTTGCCGCGAAGGCCTCGACATCGGCACCCGCGCCTTCCTCCCCCACCTGCCTAAACACCTCAGCCGCATGCGCGTGGCGGATCTCGGTTGTGGCAATGGCGTGCTGGGGATTGCCTACGCGCTGGGCAGCCCGCAAGCCGAGCTGACCCTGGTCGACGAATCCTATATGGCGGTGCAATCGGCCCAGGAGAACTGGCAGGCGGCGCTCGGCGAGCGGCCGGTGGAGCTCCGCGCGGGCGACGGCCTGGCCGAGCAGCCGGCAGATTCGCTGGACCTGGTGCTGTGCAACCCGCCGTTCCACCAGCAACAGGTGGTGGGCGACTTCCTCGCCTGGCGCATGTTCCAGCAGGCCCGCGCCGCGCTGGTGACCGGCGGCGAGCTATGGATAGTCGGCAACCGCCACCTGGGCTACCACGCCAAACTCAAACGCCTGTTCCGCGGCGTCGAGCAGGTCGCGGCCACGCCCAAGTTCGTGGTATTGAAAGCGACTAAATAAGCGCCCAACGCGAAGATCAGCCGTTGCTGCACAAGCCTCGCAGGACGTAGCCATTGCAGGAGCGGCGACGGCGCATTGGCCATGCCCGCGCGGCTACCCGGGGTTTTCCGTAACCGCTCAGGGTTGCAGCTGCTGCAGATACACGGCTAGCGCAGCGATCTGCGCATCATTGAAGTTGGCGGCAATCGACATCATCACCGACCCTGCGCGGCTTGGGTCCTGGTCACGAAAACGCGTCAACGCCTTGCGCAGGTACTCGGCCGGCTGGCCAGCCAGGCGCGGCGTGTTGTCGCGACCCTCGGCATTCACGCCATGGCAACCGGTGCAAACGGTTTTGAACGTCACCTCGCCCTGCTGCTGCAACGCCGCATCGACCGGTTCACTGTGTGCCAGCAGTTTCTGCTGACCAAAGTAAATGGCGACGTTGACCCTGTCCTCCAGGGTCAGGCTCGGCGCCAGCTGGGACATGACGAAATCCTTGCGCTCACCGCTGGCAAACTTCTCGAACGCGTTGAACAGATACACCGGGTTCTGCTCGGCCAGATTGGGGATATACGGGCGCTTGCTGTTGCCGTTCTCGCCATGGCAATTGCCGCAGAAACGAATGCGTTCCTGACCGGCGGCATAGGCCTGCTCGCGCAGCGCAGGGTCGGCGTTGAGCTGGGTAAAACGCTGCATGGCCTCATCGCTGGCCTGGGCCAGGCTGACAATGCAACAGAGGAACACAAGGGCGAGTGCGCGCATGGCGGGAGACCTTTGCCTGGTTTGCTCGAAAGGACGAGCGTTAAAAACGGCGACTATAAGTGCAACCGCCCAGCCGTACCCCGGCGCAGGTCAAGCAAATGGCAGATAACGGCGAGCGCATTGAACCCAGGCTACACCTGCGCCCAACGTAGCCTGTGGTTGAGCGCAGCGATACCCAGGGCGCCATGGGCAGGCGCCAGCAACGATGAGCCGCCAACCGGGGCGAGGATGTAATGTGGACGCGTCATGTCCGCTCCCGGGTATCGCTGCGCTCAACCCGGGCTACAACCTGTGCCCAACGTAGCCTGTGGTTGAGCGTAGCGATACCCAGGGCGCCATGGGCAGGCGCCAGCAACGATGAGCCATCAACCGGGGAAAGCCCATAATGTGGACGCGTCATGTCCGCTCCCGGGTATCGCTGCGCTCAACCCGGGCTACAACCTGTGCCCAACGTAGCCTGTGGTTGAGCGTAGCGATACCCAGGAGCCATGGGCAGGCGCCAGCAACGATGAGCCATCAACCGGTGAGAGACCATAATGTGGACGCGTCATGTCCGCTCCCGGGTATCGCTGCGCTCAACCCGGGCTACAACCTGTGCCCAACGTAGCCTGTGGTTGAGCGCAGCGATACCCAGGGCGCAGATACTCGGGGGATCGCTGCGCTAGACCTGGACTACCATTGGGGGTGACTCTCATCTGCAAGGGACTGCAGGCTATGGTGCTCTACCGCCGTGACACAACGCCGGGTGCGACCTGGTTTTTTACGCTCAACCTGGCGAATCGCCACAGCGATTTGCTGACCACGCACGTCGACCTGCTACGCGCCAGCTTTAGGCATGTGATGCGTTTTCATCCCTGGCACATCAAGGCTATCGTTGTCCTCCCTGATCACTTGCATGCACTCTGCACGCTGCCATCTGGGGATGCAGATTTTGCGCTGCGCTGGCGCCTGATCAAGAGCGGTTTTTCCCGTGCCTTGCCATCGCGCGAGCATGTATCGCCTAGCCGCCAACGTAGGGGAGAACGTGGCATCTGGCAGCAGCGTTATTGGGAGCATCGTATTCGTGACGATGACGACTTTGCCCGCCATGTCGATTACATCCATCACAACCCACGCAAACACGGCCATGTGGAGCACCTGATCGACTGGCCGTGGTCGTCGTTTCATCGCTACGTCGCTTCGGGGGTATTGCCGGCAGAGTGGGCAGGCGCCGGGAACGATGAACCATCAGCCGGCGAGAGGCCGTAGCGTGGGCTACCTCATGCCCGCACCCGGGTATCGCTGCGCTCAACCCGGGCTACAATTTTGTCCAACGTAGCCTGGGTTGAGCGCAGCGATACTCAGGGCTCAATTGGCGGGTGCAGGGAACGATGAGCCGTCAACCGGCGAGAAGCCGTAGCGTGTACAACTCAAGCCCGCTCCCGGGTATCGCTTCGCTCAACCCGGGCTACAACATCCAACCGTAGCCTGTGGTTGAGCGCAGCGATACCCAGGGAAATTCCTCAGGGGGTTCGCAATACTCAACCCATGCCACGAGGCGCACCAAAACAAAAAGGCCAGTCTCTCGACTGGCCTTTCGCTTTACCGTCCTGCCCGCTTAACCATTACTGGGAAACGCAAACTGCGCCGCCTCATGGCTGGCGCGTTGCGGCCAGCGTTGGGTGATGGCTTTTTTGCGGGTGTAGAAGCGTACGCCGTCGGGGCCGTAGGCGTGCAGGTCGCCGAACAGCGAGCGCTTCCAGCCGCCGAAGCTGTGGTAGGCCACCGGCACCGGCAGCGGCACGTTGACGCCGACCATGCCGACTTCGATCTCGTCGCAGAACAGCCGCGCTGCTTCGCCGTCGCGGGTGAAGATGCAGGTGCCGTTGCCGTATTCGTGGTCGTTGATCAGCTGCATGGCCGCTTCCAGGCTGCCGACGCGCACGATGCACAACACCGGGCCGAAGATTTCATCGGTGTAGATGGTCATCTCCGGGGTCACCTGGTCGAACAGGGTGCCGCCGACGAAGTAGCCGTTTTCATTGCCAGCGACCACCAGGTCGCGACCGTCGACCACCAGGCTCGCGCCCTGGGCCACGCCGGCGTCGATGTAGCCTTTGACCTTGTCGCGCGCCGCGGCCGTGACCAGCGGGCCCATGTCGAGGCCGCAAGAGGTGCCGGCGCCGATTTTCAGGGCTTTGATCTGCGGGACGAGTTTCTCGACCAGCGCATCGGCGATCTGCTCGCCTACGCATACTGCCACCGAGATGGCCATGCAGCGCTCGCCGCAGGAGCCGTAGGCCGCGCCCATCAAGGCGCTGACGGCGTTGTCCAGGTCGGCATCGGGCATCAGCACGGCGTGGTTTTTCGCGCCACCCAGGGCCTGTACGCGCTTACCGCGCTTGGTGCCTTCGCTGTAGATGTACTCGGCAATTGGCGTCGAGCCGACAAAGCTCAGGGCTTTGACTTCAGGCGCTTCAATCAGTGCATCCACGGCTTCCTTGTCGCCATGTACCACGCTCATCACGCCTTTCGGCAGACCCGCCTCGATCAGCAGTGCAGCGATAAACAAGGTTGAACTGGGGTCGCGCTCGGACGGTTTGAGGATGAAGCAGTTGCCGCAGACAATGGCCAGCGGGTACATCCACAGCGGCACCATGGCCGGGAAGTTGAACGGGGTAATCCCCGCCACCACGCCGATCGGCTGCATGTCGCTCCAGGCGTCGATGTTCGGGCCGACGTTGCGACTGTATTCGCCCTTGAGAATTTCCGGGGCGGCGCAGGCGAATTCGACGTTTTCGATGCCGCGCTTGAGTTCACCGGTGGCGTCTTCGATGGTCTTGCCGTGTTCTTCGCTGATCAGCTGGGCGATGGTGCCTTCGTGCTGTTCGAGCAGTTGCTTGAAGCGGAACATCACCTGGGCGCGCTTGGCCGGCGGGGTATTGCGCCAGGCCGGGAAGGCAGCCTTGGCGGCGTCGATGGCCTGCTGGATGGTGGCACGGTCGGCCAGGGCGACCTGGTGGATCACCTCGCCGGTGGCAGGGTTGAATACGTCGGCAGTGCGGCCAGTGCCGACAACACGCTCGCCGTTGATCAGGTGTGGAATATGGCTCATGGAGTGTTCCTCAATAGCTAATCTGTTGTGTGGGGCGGATGGCGGACATTGCCTCCACCCTGTAGGAGCGGGCCGCGCCCGCGAATCGCGGTGTTCGCGGGCATGGGACTGGGCGTCCCCCCCGTTCCTACGGGGAATGTGCGGGTTACTTAATCCAGCTTGTTCAATACGTCACCAACGGCGCTGAACACCCGGTCGAGGTCTTCCATTTTGGCGTTGAAGGTCGGCCCGAACTGCAGGGTGTCGCCGCCGAAGCGTACGTAGAAGCCGGCCTTCCACAGGGCCATGCCGGCCTCGAACGGGCGGATCACCGGGTCGCCGTCGCGCGGGGCAATCTGCAGTGCGCCGGCCAGGCCGCAGTTACGGATGTCGATGACATGCTTGCTGCCTTTGAGACCATGCAAAGCGGCGCCGAATTTGGGCGCCAGTTCGGCGGATTGCTGCAGCAGGCTCTCGCGCTTGAGCAGTTCCAGCGAAGCCAGGCCGGCGGCGCAGGCCACCGGGTGCGCCGAGTAGGTGTAGCCGTGGGTGAACTCGACCATGTGCTCGGGCGTGGCCTGCTGCATGAAGGTGTTGTAGATCTCGCTGCTGGCGATCACCGCACCCAGCGGAATGGCGCCGTTGGTGATCTGCTTGGCGGCGTTGATGATGTCCGGGGTTACGCCAAAGTACTCGGCGCCGCTCCAGGTGCCCAGGCGACCGAAGGCGGTGATCACTTCATCGAAGATCAGCAGGATGTTGTGCTGGCTGCAGATTTCACGCAGGCGCTGCAAATAGCCCACTGGCGGTACGATTACGCCAGCCGAGCCAGACATCGGCTCAACGATCACCGCGGCGATGTTCGAGGCGTCGTGCAACTCGATCAGTTTGAGCAGTTCGTTGGCCAGTTCGACGCCGCCGGTCGCGGCCATGCCGTTGGTGTAGGCCAGGTGCGGCTGCAGGGTGTGCGGCAGGTGGTCGACGTCCATGAACTGGCCGAACATCTTGCGGTTGCCACCCATGCCACCAAGGCTGGTGCCGGCGATGTTGACGCCGTGGTAGCCGCGGGCGCGGCCGATGAACTTGGTCTTGGCCGGCTGGCCTTTCAGGCGCCAGTAGGCCTTGGCCATTTTCACCGCGGTGTCGGCACAATCGGAACCGGAACCGGTGAAGAACACATGATTGAGGTCGCCCGGCATCAGGTCGGCGATCTGCTCGGCCAGCTGAAAGGACAACGGGTGGCCGTACTGAAAGCCCGGCGAGTAGTCGAGGGTGCCAAGCTGCCTGGCCACCGCCTCCTGGATTTCCTTGCGCGAGTGACCAGCGCCGCAGGTCCACAAGCCGGACAAACTGTCGTAGATCTTGCGCCCCTGATCGTCGGTCAGCCAGCTACCTTCAGCGGCGACAATCAGGCGTGGGTCGCGCTGAAAGTTGCGGTTGGCGGTAAACGGCATCCAGTGGGCATCCAGCTTGAGCTGGCTGGCCAATGATGGAGTAGCGGTCTGCGGCATGTTCATGGCGGCCTCGCAAGGAAAGGTGGAAGCGACTGTCGTGCTGACGTGATGGACCGTAGGATCCAAAAATCGAATCTGTTGCCAGACAAGGTGCCACGGGCATACAGTCAGTAAAACCATACTCTTCTTAACTTTAGTTAACTGGCTACTAAACAATGAGCACACGCCGCCCCGACCCCCTGGCCCAGGTCAGCGACTTCGACATTCGCCTGCTGAAGCTGTTTCGCAGTGTGGCCGAGTGCGGCGGTTTTTCCGCCGCCGAGAGCGTGCTGGGGATCGGCCGCTCGGCGATCAGCCAGCAGATGAGTGACCTCGAACAACGCCTCGGTTTGCGCCTGTGCCAGCGCGGCCGCGCCGGCTTTGCCCTGACCGAGGAAGGCCGCGAGGTGTACCAGTCGACCCAGCAACTGCTGGCGGCGCTGGAGAGCTTTCGCACCGAGGTCAACGGCCTCCATCAGCACCTGCGCGGCGAGCTGAATATCGGCCTCACCGACAACCTGGTGACGGTGCCGCACATGCGCATCACCAACGCCCTGGCACGGCTCAAGGAGCGCGGCCCGGACGTGCGCATCCATATCCGCATGACCCCGCCGAGCGAGGTCGAGCAAGGCGTGCTCGACGGTCGCCTGCATATCGGCGTGGTACCGCAGGTCGGCGCACTGTCGGGGCTGGACTACCAGACGCTATACGACGAACGCTCGCTGCTCTATTGCGCGGTCGGCCACCCGCTGTTCTACGTCGATGATCAGCAGCTTGAAGACCCGCGTTTAAATGACCAGGACGCCATCGCGCCAACCTTCCGCCTGCCGCCCGAGGTACAGAGCCACTACCAGGCACTCAACTGCACGGCCAGCGCCTCGGACCGTGAAGGCATGGCCTTTCTGATTCTTACCGGACGCTATATCGGCTACCTGCCGGACCACTACGCCCAGGCCTGGGTGCAGCAAGGGCGCCTGCGCGCGTTGAAAGCGGACTCGCGCTTCTACGACGTCAGCCTGGCCGCCGTCACCCGCAAGGGCCGCCGCCCGCACCTGGTGCTGGAAAGCTTTCTGGAGGGCCTGGCGGCAAGCGGTTGAGCGGCGCCGATAAACCAATGGTGCACTGCCTGCGGCGCGTGCCCCTTCGGAGCGCGGGCTGCTTCAGATCTGGCGACTCCCTCGGATCGTAGGGGGGATGACGCTTTACCCATCCACCAATAGCGGTGGGGAATGAAAAGGCGTCACACCCTACCCGGCTCTCGCAGCCCAGATGCAATCCGGGAAGGATGGGTAGCCACCAGATCCCTGCGGATTGCATGCAGGCCGCCCAGGCACACCGCCAGCGCCGCAAACACCGCAGCACGCCACTGACACGCACAACCCTGGTGCAAAAGCTGGACTGGAGCGCAGCTACGGCGTTTTTTTCTGCCCCTTGCGCTTGTCACCTCGGCAGAGCTGGGGTATCAGTGCAAGCGTCCGAAAACCTGACCACTGCGGAATCGCCCATGACTGTTGAAGTACTCGCCCATTGTGCCGACCCAAGCGCCAAACCCGCCGGGCGGATTCGGCAGCAAAACGAAGAAGCGATTATCAAGGCTGCCGAGGAGGAGTTCGCCCGCCACGGCTTCAAGGGCACCAGCATGAACACCATCGCGCAGACCGTCGGCCTGCCAAAAGCCAACCTGCACTACTACTTCAGCAACAAGCTGGGCCTGTACCAGGCGGTGCTGAGCAACATCCTCGAGCTGTGGGACAGCACCTTCAATAACTTGACCGTCGACGACGATCCTGCCGCAGCGCTGGCCGGCTACATACGCGCCAAAATGGAGTTCTCTCGCCGCCACCCGAAAGCCTCGCGTATTTACGCCATGGAAGTGATCAGCGGCGGCGAAACCCTGTCGCAGATGCTCAGCCAGGACTACCAGGCCTGGTTTCGGGGCCGCGCCGCGGTGTTCGGGGCCTGGAGCGCCGCCGGCAAGATGGACCCGGTCGACCCGGTGCACCTGATCTTCCTGCTGTGGGGCAGCACCCAGCACTACGCCGACTTCTCCTCGCAGATCTGCCGCGTCACCGGCCGCTCGCGCCTGACCAAGCAGGACTACCAAGAGGCGGGCGACAATCTGATCCGCATCATCCTCAAGGGCTGCGGCCTGACGCCACCCGCGTAGGGTCTGTTGACGCTTCGTCACGGCCGCGACGGAGCCAGTTTTTGCGCGGAGCTAGGCGCGAGGAGAGAAGTTTGGTTATTCCAAATGAACGACGAGTAACGACGCACCGCGCAAAAACTGGCCCGTCCCTACGGGTTGCGCGGCAAATGGTGCCATGCGTCGTTACGGAACTTGGCAAGGGAATGACCATTACCTGCGTCCCGTGCCTAGCCTGGCACCATTTGTCGCAGCAACGCGGCTCGCGCCGAAACGTCAACAGACCCTTAGCCTGATGCCCTTTACCCTGCTCGGCCCTTGCGAGTACCGCGAGGAGATTCGGAAAAGCCGCTTTATTGCCCTCGCCGCGCCGGTTGCCAGCGCGGCCGAGGCGCAGGCGTTTATCGCAGCCCACGGCGATGCCAGCGCCAGCCACAACTGCTGGGCGTGGAAGATCGGCCAGCAGTACCGCTTCAGCGATGATGGCGAGCCAGGCGGCACCGCGGGCCGGCCGATCCTTGCAGCCATCGAGAACCAGAACATGGACCAGGTGGCGCTGCTGGTGATCCGCTGGTACGGCGGTATCCAGCTCGGCACCGGCGGCCTGGCCCGCGCCTACGGCGGCAGCGCCAACAAATGCCTGCAGGCGGCCCCGCGCCGCGAGCTGATCACCCGCGAGCAGTACCGCTGCCATTGCCTGTTCGCCGAACTGCCACTGCTCAAGGCGCGCCTGACGGAACTGGAGTGCCTACTGGAAAGCGCAAGCTACGACGCCAGTGGCGCCGAGCTGCACCTGGCGATCCCTGCACCACGCTTCGCCGAGCTGCAACGGCTGCTCGCGGGGATCAGCAGTGGGCGGATTGAGTTGCGGCCGCGGTAAGCCCTCGAACTACTCGGCGCTTAAATCAAAACAAACCCAGAGCCCAAGCCACACCGAACAGCACCAGCGAGAAGCCCCACATCCACCACAGCGAGTAGCGAATGTGTCGACCCAGATCCAGGCCAGCCAAGCCCAGGGCCAGCCACAGCGCCGGTGAAAACGGGCTGATAAAGGTGCCGATGATGTTGCCGATGGTCAGCGCGTAGACCACCGAGGCGGCGTCGACGCCCTGGTTGCCGACCACTTCCAGGGTCACCGGGAGCAGGCCGAAGTAGTAGGCGTCGGTGCTCAGCATCAGCTCCATCGGCAGGCCGAACAGGCCGAGCACGATGTGCAACTGGCCAACCAGCGGTGCGGGCAGCACCTGCACCAGATCCTGGGCGATGGAGGTGAGCATGCCGGTGCCGGTGAAGATACCGAGCATCGAACCCGCCGCCAGGATGATCATGCCCATGCTCAGCGCCGCAGGCGAATGCGCCGCGATGCGTTGCATCTGCGCCTTACCGCCGGGGTAGTTGAGAAGCAACGCCAGCGACAGGCCGATCATAAAGATGTAGCCGGCCGGCAGTACGCCGGTGAACAGCGACACCAGCACCAGCAGAAACAGCCCACTATTCAGCCACAGCCGTGCGGGGCGCTCCAGCGCGCGCTCCTCGTCGCTGATCTCGCCCAGGGCATTGCTGGTTTCCACCAGTACACCGTCATCGGCCAAGGTAGCCCCCGAGGCGATGCGCCGCTGTTCACGCCAGCCGAGCAACGCGGCCAGGGCGACCAGCAACACCACCCCCACCGCCTGCACGGCGATCAGCGGACGCCACAGCTCGGTCACATCGATGCCAGTGACGGCCGCAGCGCGACCCAGCGGGCCGGCCCAGGGCAGCATGTTGAAAATACCGGCACCGAGGGCCAGCAACAGCAGCATCAGGTAGGGGCTCATGCGCAGCTGCTTGTACAGCGGCAGCAGGGCCGGGATGGTCAGCAGGAAGGTGGTCGCACCGGCCCCATCGAGGTGGGCGAGCATGCCGATCACCGCAGTGGCGACGGTCACCGCGATCACATTGCCACGGGTCAGTTTGACCATGCCATTGATCAGCGGACGGAACAGGCCAGTGTCCTGCAGCACCCCGAAGAAGGTGATCGCGAAGACGAACATGGTGGCGATCGCCATGACCCGGCCGATGCCATCGGTGAAGAATCCGGAAATGGCCTCGGGGCCGAATCCTGCGCCGAGCGCCCCGAGCAACGGGACCACAATCAAGGGCAGGACGGGCGACATGCGCCCAATAAGCAACAGCACTACCAGGCTACAAATGGTCAACAGACCAATCAGGGTCAACAAACCGAATACTCCTATTTGTTCTTGTGAGTTGGCGTGCGTACGCACAGCCGCAGGCACGCTAATGGCTGAACCTTTCACCAACCTTTCAACAGCCTGTTAGCCGAAGCCTGTGTCCGGCCTATTTGTCAGAGAATGTGCCGCCGCGCGACCTAATCTGGAGCCTCGCGAGGCTTGCTGCGCACCAGCACAGGGCACAACAGCAATGCAGTGCCAGCCCCAGGCCCCGCTTGCCGTAGCGTTTTATTTTCTGACCCACTGGCCAGCTTTTTGCTTTAGCCAGAGCAGTTGTCATTCCCGAGCCTCTGCCCATGTCCAGTTCCCACTCTGTTCCACGCTTGCAGCTGAGCGGTATCAGCAAGCGCTACCCCGGCTGCCTGGCCAACGACCGTATCGACCTGAGCATCGCGCCTGGGGAAATCCATGCGTTGCTTGGCGAGAACGGTGCTGGCAAAAGCACCCTGATGAAGATCATCTACGGCGTGACCCAACCCGACAGTGGCGAGATTCGCTGGCAAGGTGAACCGTTGAAGATGCGTGACCCGGCCATGGCGCGCAGCCTCGGGGTGGGCATGGTGTTCCAGCATTTCTCGCTGTTCGAGACCCTGACGGTGGCGGAGAACATTGCCCTGGCCATGGGCGCAGCGGCCGGCACGCCGAAGCAGCTGGAGCCGAAGATCCGTGAAGTCTCGCAGCGTTACGGCATGGCCCTGGAGCCGGGCCGGCTGGTGCACAGCCTGTCCATCGGCGAGCGGCAGCGGGTGGAGATCGTCCGCTGCCTGATGCAGGACATCAAACTGCTGATCCTCGACGAGCCGACCTCGGTGCTCACCCCGCAGGAGGCCGACGAGCTGTTCGTCACCCTGCGCCGCCTGGCCGCCGAGGGCTGCAGCATTCTGTTTATCAGCCACAAGCTCGGCGAGGTGCGCGCCCTGTGCCAGAGCGCCACGGTGCTGCGCGGTGGCAAGGTCTCGGGCCATTGCGTACCGGCCGAATGCAGCGATCTGCAGCTGGCGCGACTGATGGTCGGTGACGCCGAAGGCCTGGAAAGCAGCTACCCGAAAGCCGCAGGCGGTCTGCCGCGTTTGCGCGTGGATGACCTCAGCTGGCACAACGCCGACCCGTTCGGCTGCACCCTTAGCCAGATCCGCCTGGAAGTGCGCAGCGGCGAGATCGTCGGCATCGCCGGGGTCGCCGGCAATGGTCAGGACGAACTGCTGGCCCTGCTCAGCGGCGAAACCCGCCTGCCGCGTAGCGAGCGCGAACGCATCAGCCTCGACACCCAACCGATTGCCGACCTGTACCCGGATGCACGGCGCAAACTGGGCCTGGCCTTTGTCCCGGCCGAACGTCTGGGGCATGGCGCGGTACCGGACATGAGCCTGAGTGATAACGCCCTACTCACCGCCTTCCAGCAAGGCTTAGTCAGCAACGGGTTGATTCAGCGCGGCAAAGTGCGCGCCCTGGCCGATGAAATCATCCAACGCTTTGCGGTGAAAACCCCGGATGCCGACGCGCCCGCGCGCAGCCTGTCCGGTGGCAACCTGCAGAAATTTATCCTCGGCCGCGAGATTTTGCAGAACCCCAAACTGCTGGTCGCCGCGCACCCGACCTGGGGCGTAGACGTGGGCGCGGCGGCGGCGATTCATCGCGCGCTGATTGCCCTGCGCGATGCCGGCGCGGCGATTCTGGTGATATCCGAAGACCTCGACGAGCTGTTCCAGATCAGCGACCGCATCGGCGCGCTGTGCAGCGGCAAGCTCTCGCCCCTGGCCGCCACCGCAGAAACCGAAGCGGTTGAGGTCGGCCGCTGGATGGCCGGCGAGTTCGCCCCGCTGCCCCCAATCACAAGCCCGCTCGCAGCGCCTGCTGCGCGCCTGAGCTGACGGAGTTTCCCATGCTGCTATCCCTCGAACCGCGCGGCCAGCAATCACGCGCCATGCTCTGGTTATCGCCGCTGCTCGCGGCGGTACTGACCCTGAGCAGCGGCGCGCTGCTGTTCGCCCTGCTCGGCCATGATCCATTGCACACCTTGCACACCCTGCTGATCGCGCCGCTGGACGACTGGTATGGCGTCTCTGAACTGCTGGTCAAGGCGCTGCCGATTTTGCTCTGCGCCCTCGGCCTGGCCGTGGCCTACCAGGCGCGCATCTGGAATATCGGCGCCGAAGGCCAGCTGCTGCTCGGCGCACTGGCCGGCAGCGCCATGGCCATCCAGTTGATCGACTGGGACAGCCGCTGGGCGCTGGTCTGGGTGGTGCTGGCGGGCATGGCAGGCGGTGCTGCCTGGGGCGGCCTGACCGCCTGGCTGCGCACCCAGTTCAATGCCAACGAAATCCTCACCAGCATCATGCTCAACTACATCGCGCTGAACCTGCTGCTGTTCTTCGTCCATGGCCCGCTGAAGGATCCGGCCGGTTTCAACTTCCCTGAGTCGGCGATGTTTGGCGACGCCAGCCGCCTGCCGCTGGTGAGTGAAGATGGCCGCCTGCACGCCGGTCTGTACTTCGCCCTGCTGGCCCTGGTGGCGGTGTGGGTGCTGCTGCACAAAAGCTTTCTCGGTTTTCAGATCAAGGTGCTCGGCCTCGACCGCCGCGCCGCCGGTTTTGTCGGTTTTCGCGAGAAGCGCCTGGTGTGGTTTGCCCTGCTGGTCAGTGGCGGCATGGCCGGGTTGGCGGGTGTCGGTGAAGTAGCCGGCCCTATCGGCCAACTGGTGCCGCAGGTCTCCCCCGGCTACGGCTATGCCGCAATCACCGTGGCCTTTCTCGGCCGCCTGAATCCGCTCGGCATTGTCTTCGCCAGCCTGTTGATGGCCCTGTTGTACCTGGGCGGCGAAAACGCGCAGATGACCATGAACCTGCCCCAGGCGATCACCCAATTGTTCCAGGGCATGATGCTGTTCTTCCTGCTCGCCTGCGACGTGCTGATTCTCTATCGGCCACGGCTGAAGCTGAAATGGGCGCAGCGCAAAGCCAACACCAACACCGAGGCCCTGGCCTAACAAAGAACCTGTAGGAGCGGCCGGGCGGCGTACCGCTTGCTCGCGATCCGCGGCGACACCGATCGCGAGCAAACACTGGGCGTCCCCCTCGCTCCTACAACAGCTATACGCAAAGGAATTCCCGATGGATCTCGACCTGTTAAGCAATATCTTCTACGCCATGGTGCGCACTGGTACGCCGCTGCTGCTGGTGGCCCTGGGTGAACTGATCTGCGAGAAGAGCGGCGTACTCAACCTCGGCCAGGAAGGCATGATGCTGTTCGGCGCGGTGATCGGCTTTATCGTCGCCCTCGCCACCGGCAACCTGTGGCTTGGCGTGCTGCTGGCGATGGCCGCCGGCATGCTGTTGTCGATGCTGTTCGCTGCCGTAGCCCTGGGTTTCAACGCCAATCAGGTGGCCACCGGGCTGGCGTTGACCATCTTCGGCGTCGGCCTGTCGACCTTTGTTGGCGCGGCCTGGGTCGGCAAGCCGTTGGCCGGTTTCGAGCCCATCGCCATTCCGCTGCTCAGTGAGATTCCACTGATCGGGCGCATGCTGTTTGCCCAGGACATTCTGGTTTACCTGTCCTTCATCCTGTTCGCCCTGGTGGCCTGGGTACTGCTGAAAAGCCGCATTGGCCTGATTATCCAGGCGGTCGGTGAAAACCCCGACGCGGCCAGCGCCATGGGCCTGCCGGTGCTGCGCGTGCGCACCCTGGCGGTACTGTTCGGCGGCGCCATGGCCGGGCTGGCCGGTGGTTACCTGTCGCTGGCCTACACGCCGATGTGGGCAGAAAACATGACCGCCGGCCGCGGCTGGATCGCCCTGGCGCTGGTGGTGTTTGCCAGCTGGCGGGTGTTCCGTCTGCTGCTGGGCGCCTACCTGTTCGGCCTGGCAAGCATCATCCACCTGGTGGCCCAGGGTATCGGCCTGTCGATCCCCTCCAACCTGCTGGCGATGCTGCCGTATGTGGCGACCATCCTGGTGCTGGTATTGCTGTCGCGCGATGCGCTCAAGACCCGCCTGTTCGCCCCGGTATCGCTGGGCAAACCCTGGCAGCCGGGGCATTAGCAGAGCCCCTTGGGCCTTGCCAGAGAGGGACGAGCATCGGCGCTTTTCACCAGCCGGCGCATCCAGCAGCGCGATGCGGCAGACCGTTGATAGCGGCGAGCCGTCAGGGCGTGGCAAAGGCCAGGGTCACTGGCCGGCACTGGCCGCCGGAATCAGTCGACTACAAGGCAAGTTGCACCCAGGAACACCGCCGCTACGGGCGACAACAACGGCTCGGCTGGCATGCCTAGTGAACATCCGAGCCTCACCGCTGTAGGTCCACGAGAGCCATGGAGCGGTATGATGGCCAATTTTTACAATCAGGAAAACGCCATGAACTCGACTCGAACCGCCCTGATCATTGGTGCCTCGCGCGGGCTGGGCCTGGGCCTGGCGCAACAGTTGCGTGCCGATGGCTGGCAGGTCACCGCTACCGTGCGCGACCCGCAACGCGCCGAGGCCTTGCGCGCCGTACCTGGCGTCTGCATCGAGTCTCTGGAGATGGACGACAGTGCTTCGCTGGATGCCTTGGTCAGGCAGTTGCAGGGCCAGGTGTTCGACCTGCTGTTCGTCAACGCCGGCATCCTCGGGCCTGACCACCAATCGGCCAGCGCCGCCACGGCGGCCGAGCTGGGTCACCTGTTCATGACCAACGTGGTTGCCCCGATTCGTCTGGCCGAACGCTTTATCGAACAACTGCGGCCGCACAGCGCGGTGCTGGCATTCATGAGTTCCTCGTTGGGTAGCGTGGCCAACCCCGAGGGCAACAACCTGGCGCTGTACAAGGCGAGCAAGGCCGCTCTCAACTCATTGACCAACAGCTTCGTGTGCAGCCTTGCCGAGCCGCGCCCCACGGTGTTGTCGCTGCACCCTGGCTGGGTCAAGACCGACATGGGTGGCGATGGCGCCAACGTCGAAATTGCCGACAGCTGCCGAGGCCTGGTGAGGCAGATCGAGCAGTACAGCGGGCGTGGCGGGCACCATTTCATCGATTATCAGGGCCAGACCATAGCCTGGTAGCCTTCGCGACTTGCGATAGCGGCGCGGCAACAGGTATCGTCACCGCCACGCGGCTTGAACGAGACGCGCACCTGGATCAGCAGACAGGGTCAACACTGAGCTGGCTAACCTGAACTCACCCTCAGAGGAGCCTGCTCATGGCAGCTACCCGTATCTGGATCAAGAACCCCCTCGCCATTTTCACCGCCAATAACCTCGACGCCACTGGCGGCCTGGTGATCGACAACGGTGTCATCGCCGAACTGCTCGGCGCCGGCCAACAGCCTTCGCAGCCCTGCGCGCAAACGTTCGACGCCCGCGAGCATGTCGTGCTGCCGGGGCTGATCAACACCCATCATCACTTCTATCAGACCCTCACCCGCGCCTGGGCGCCGGTGGTCAACCAGCCACTGTTCCCCTGGCTGAAAACCCTCTACCCGGTATGGGCGCGACTGACGCCCGAGAAGCTCGCCCTGGCCAGCAAGGTGGCCCTGGCCGAGCTGCTGCTGTCCGGTTGCAGCACTGCGGCGGATCACCACTACCTGTTCCCCGACGGTTTGGAACAGGCCATCGATGTGCAGGTCGAGGCCGTGCGCGAGTTGGGCATGCGCGCCATGCTCACCCGCGGCTCTATGAGTCTGGGCGAGGCCGATGGTGGCTTGCCGCCGCAGCAAACCGTGCAGCAGGGCGAGGTGATCCTGGCCGATAGCCAGCGCCTGATTCGCCAGTACCATGAGCGCGGCGCCGGGGCGCAGATCCAGATCGCCCTGGCGCCCTGCTCGCCGTTCTCGGTGACGCCGGAGATCATGCGCCAGAGCGCCGAACTGGCCGAACAACTGGACGTGCGCCTGCACACCCACCTGGCCGAAACCCTCGATGAAGAAGACTTCTGCCTGCAGCGCTTCGGCCTGCGCACCGTGGATTACCTGGACAGCGTCGGCTGGCTCGGCCCGCGCACCTGGCTGGCCCATGGCATTCACTTCAACCCGGATGAGATTTCTCGCCTGGGCCAAGCCGGCACCGGCATCTGCCACTGCCCCAGCTCGAACATGCGCCTGGCTTCGGGCATCTGCCCGACTCTCGACCTGCTGGCGGCAGGTGCGCCGATTGGCTTAGGGGTTGACGGTTCGGCATCCAACGACGCCTCCAACCTGATCCTCGAGGCACGCCAGGCCCTCTACATCCAGCGCCTGCGCTATGGCGCCGAGAAGATCACCCCGCAACTGGTGCTGGGCTGGGCCACACGCGGTTCGGCGCACCTGCTCGGGCGCACCGACATCGGCGAACTGGCGGTCGGCAAGCAGGCCGACCTGGCGCTGTTCAAGCTCGACGAGCTGCGTTTCTCCGGCAGCCACGACCCACTCTCGGCGTTGCTGCTGTGCGGCGCCGACCGCGCCGACCGCATGATGATCGGCGGCACCTGGCGAGTGGTCGACGGGCAGATCGTGGGCCTTGACGTGGCCCAGTTGATCGCCGACCACCGCCAGGCGGCCAAGCACTTGGTAAACGGCTGACCAGTAGGGTGTGCCGCGCGCACCGCCAAGCCGCTGGTGCGCGCGGCACACCCTACGAGCAATGGAGCCGCACCATGACACAGCACAAAACACCGCCCGCGCACCAAGGCAGCTCGAGGCGGATCACGCCGACGCCTGCAAACCGCGCGGCCAGGCTTATCTGTCTTGTTGGTCAGTTTTTTGCAACCCAGTGAACAGCCGCTTAACAGGCCACCTCAACCCACACTGGAGTTCCATCGACCATGTTCGAGAACAGCAAAAAACTGCTACTGCGCGCCCTTGTCGCCGCACTTGGTTTCAGCGCCACTTTGAGCGCTTCCGCCGCTGATCCGTTGAAGGTCGGCTTCGTCTATATCGGCCCGATTGGCGACCACGGCTGGACCTACCAGCACGAGCAAGGCCGCCAGGCAGTTATCAAAGAACTGGGCGACAAGGTTGAAACCAGCTACGTGGAAAACGTACCGGAAGGTGCGGACGCCGAGCGGGTGATTCGCAACATGGCCAAGGGCGGCTATGACCTGATCTTTACCACCTCGTTCGGTTACATGAACCCGACGCTGAAAGTGGCCAAGCAGTTCCCCAAGCTGACCTTCGAACATGCCACCGGCTACAAGCAGGACAAGAACCTCGGCACCTACCTGTCGCGCTCCTATGAAGGCCGTTACGTCGGCGGCTTCCTCGCGGCGAAGATGACCAAGACCAAGAAGATCGGCTACGTCGCCTCCTTCCCGATCCCGGAAGTGATCCGCGATATCAACGCCATCCAGCTGGCCCTGGACAAGTACAACCCAGGCAGCGAGATCAAGGTGGTGTGGGTCAACTCCTGGTTCGATCCGGGCAAGGAATCCGACGCTGCCAACGCGCTGATCGACCAAGGCGTGGACGTGGTATTCCAGCACACCGACAGCCCGGCACCGATCCAGACTGCCGAGCGCCGTGGCGTTTACTCCGTGGGTTACGCCTCGGACATGGCGCATTTCGGGCCGAAAGCCGTGCTCACCTCGATCGTCAACGACTGGGGCCCGCACTACGTTAAATCGACCCAGGCGGTGATCGACGGCAACTGGGCACCGCAGGATTTCTGGGGTGGCCTGGCGGAAGACACGATTCGCCTGCCGATCAGTGAGCTGGTGCCAGCAGACGTAAAAACCGAAGCCGAGCAGATCATCGCCGACATCAAGAGCGGCGCCTTCCACCCGTTCACCGGCCCGATCAAGGACCAGAGCGGCGTCGAGAAGATCCCGGCCGGCGTCGCCGCGACCAACGCCGAACTGGCCTCGATGAACTACTACGTGGAAAACGTAAAGGCTGAATTGCCGAAGTAAGCGGTTGACTGTGGGAGGGGCTTTAGCCGCGAGCTGTTTGGTTGTCGCGGCTAAAGCCCCTCCCACTAAACATCGCCTAGATGCCGTCCCTGCCCTCCGGCAGAACCGCATCAAAAGGGTGCCCCGTAAACGGGGCGCCCTTTTTCGCTGCCCTGGGTACGAGAAGACTCGCAGCATGCCCCCACCCGGAGCCTCTATGCACAGCCTACCGATTATCGACATCGCCCCCCTCTACAATACCGACGAATCCGCCTGGCCAGCTGTGGCCGAACAGATCGACCGCGCTTGCCGCGAATGGGGATTCTTCTATATCACCGGGCACCCAATCAGCCCGACACGTATCAACGAGCTGCTGACTGCGGCCAAGACCTTCTTCGCCCTACCGGCTGCGGAGAAGCTCAAGATCGACATTACCCAGACCGCCCATCACCGTGGCTACGGTGCGATTGCCACCGAGCAGCTGGACCCGAGCAAACCGAGTGATCTGAAGGAAACCTTCGACATGGGTTTCCACATGCCCGCCGATCACCCCGAGGTGCTGGCTGGCAAACCACTGCGCGGCCCCAACCGCCACCCGGATATGCCCGGCTGGTCTGAGTTGATGGAGCAGCACTACAGCGATATGCAAGCACTGGCCAACACCCTGCTACGCGCCATGACCTTGGCCCTGAATATCGACCGCGACTTCTTTGACACACGCTTTCATGAGCCGATTAGCGTGCTGCGCATGATTCACTACCCGCCGCGCCACACCGCCAGCAGCACTGAGCAGCAAGGCGCCGGCGAGCACACCGATTACGGCTGCATCACCCTGCTCTATCAGGACGATGCCGGCGGTCTGCAAGTACGCGCCCGCGACGGCGACTGGATTGATGCACCACCGATTGCCGGCAGCTTTGTGGTCAATATCGGCGACATGCTCGCGCGTTGGAGCAATGACCGTTACACCTCGACTCCACATCGCGTGATCAGCCCGCTGGGCGTCGACCGTTACTCCATGCCGTTCTTCGCCGAGCCACACCCGAACACCGAAATCAGCTGCCTGCCCAACTGCTCGGACGCCGCCAACCCGCCCAAGTACCCATCAGTGACCAGCGCCGAGTACCTGCTCTCGCGCTTTGCCGACACCTATGCGTATCGACGCGAAGAGCCGCCCAGCTAAGTAAGGGCTTGGGGCTGAAGCAGATGGCTCCCACGCTCCGGCGTGGGAGCTGAGCCCAGGACGCTCCGCGCCCCTCAGACGCAGAACGAATGCAACCGCATTCCCACGCGGAGCGTGGGAACGATCAATCCCCTGACGTTGCGGGTGCCTTTCAATTCGGCGAAATCTGACCAAGCGGTTAAACTTGCCAACGACCACGCCTGATAACGAGATCTGACCATGTACGACTGGCTCAATGCCCTGCCCAAGGCCGAACTGCACCTGCACATTGAGGGCTCGCTGGAGCCCGAGTTGCTGTTTGCCCTGGCCGAACGCAACAAGATTGCCCTGCCCTGGAACGACGTCGAAGCGCTGCGTAGTGCCTACGCGTTCAACAACCTGCAGGAGTTTCTCGACCTGTATTACGCCGGGGCCGACGTGCTGCGCACCGAGCAGGACTTCTACGACCTGACCTGGGCCTACCTGCTCAAGTGCAAGGCGCAGAACGTCATCCACACCGAGCCATTCTTCGACCCGCAGACCCACACCGACCGCGGCATTCCCTTTGAAGTGGTGCTGCGCGGCATCAAGCAGGCGCTGGTCGATGGCGAGAAGCAGTTGGGCATCAGCCACGGTTTGATCCTCAGTTTTCTGCGGCATCTGCCCGAAGAAGAAGCGTTCAAAACCCTGGAACAGGCCAGGCCGTTCCGCGATGCGTTTATCGCCGTCGGTTTGGACAGCTCGGAGATGGGCCATCCGCCGAGCAAGTTCCAGCGCGTGTTCGACAAGGCGCGCAGCGAGGGCTATCTGACCGTCGCTCACGCCGGCGAGGAAGGCCCGCCCGAATACATCTGGGAAGCCCTGGACCTGCTGAAGATCGAGCGCATCGACCATGGCGTGCGCGCCATCGAGGACGAGCGTTTGATGCAGCGCATCATCGACGAGCAGATCCCGCTGACCGTCTGCCCGCTGTCCAATACCAAGCTCTGTGTATTCGACGACATGCGCCAACACAACATCCTGCAGATGCTCGAACGCGGCGTGAAGGTGACGGTGAACTCGGACGACCCGGCCTACTTCGGCGGCTACGTCACCGAGAACTTCGCCGCTCTGTACGACAGCCTGGGCATGACTCAGGAGCAGGCCAAGCGCCTGGCACAGAACAGCCTGGATGCAAGGCTGGTCTGAGCAAAAGCATCGCGGCTAAAGCCCCTCCCACAGAGTGCATGCGCTGTGGGAGGGGCTTTAGCCGCGACAGATAAAAACTCAGTGGTCCAATTTGCGCCGCTTGCCGGTGACCATCGACAGCGGCAGGTTTTCCTTCAGGCGGTAGCTTTCAAACAGCGCCGCCGCGATGTGCAGGCCCACCAGGGCCATCAGCCCATCGGCGCAGAATTCATGGATTTCCAGCGGTAAATCAGCGCCCCAGAAGTAATCGACCTCCTCCATCAGAAAGCCGGTCACGCCCAGGCCGAGCATCAGCAGCATCATGCCGATCATCACCAGGCCGCCCAGCGGGGAATGCCCCATGCGGTGGTAATCACGCCCGCTGACCAGTGCCCGCAGGTGTTCGGCCAGGCGCGTCCGGGTCGGCCAGAAGTCCGCCCAGCGCGCAGCCGGTGTACCGATAAACCCCCACACCAGGCGAATCACCAGCCAGGCCACGGCGTAGTAACCGAACCAGCGGTGCCAGCTCTCGCCCTCTTCGGTGAAGAAGTAATTGGCCAGGAAAGCGCTCGCCAGAGACCAATGGAACAACCTGACCAGCGGGTCCCAGAGGCGTGTGGTAACGGCGTCCATCAGCCGTCGATTTCGCTTTTGATGACCTTGCCATCGACCGGATCGAAGTAGATTTCGACCTTCTGGCCTTCTTTGTTGAAACCGTAGATTTCGTAGCAATTGCCGCCGGTCACTTTGAACTTCTTGATCTCGTAGCCATGGGCTTTGAGGTCAGCCTGGAATTTGTCCTGGTCCTGCCACTGCGCCTTGTCGGCGGTGGTGCATTGGGTGGCGGCGAAGGTCAGCGGGCTGGCCAGAACCAGAGACAGCAGAAGCAGTTTGCGCATGATGTAGTCCTCTTCGGTGCAGGGAGAAAGTGTGTCTGCGGGGACTACTTTCGCGCCTGAACCTTAAGACTCTATTAGCGCACGCAAAATCGTAGCCCGGATGCAATCCGGGGAGGTCGGCAGGGCAACTCCCGGATTACATCCGGGCTACGAATCCAATAGTCGCAGGGAGGGACTGGAGCCTTGTCAGTCGCGGCTAAAGCCCCTCCCACAACTGGACACATCAGAAGTCGAAATCGACCTTGGCCCACAACGTCCGGCCTGGCTCGTCGATCCGAGTTTCAGCTGGGAAGCCGAAACCGGAATCACCGCCCAGATTCAGGTGCTCGGCGTATTGCTTGTCGAGCAGGTTATCCACACCGGCACTGAGCTTGACCTGCTCACTGACGCGGTAGGCGCCGTTGAGCGAGAGCACGCCGAAACCGGCACTGTCGCCAAAGTCCTGCCCCACCACGTTGCCGCGTCCATCCGCAATGCGGCCCTGGCCATCGACCACCCGCCACAGGCCGCCGACGCTCCAGTCGTCGCGCTGATAGGTCAGGCCCAGGCGCGCTTCCAGCGGCGGCATCTGCGGCAGTGCTTCGCCGTCACTGCTGTTCTTGCCCCAGGCATAGGCCAGGGTGGCATCGGTTTTCCAGTTGGTCGTCAGGTCATACGCCACACCCAACTCGCCGCCCATGATGCGCGCGTCGACGTTGTCGGCCTGGGTGCTCATGCCGCGGTAGTCAAACAGGATGTAGTCACGCACCTGGCCGACATAGGCCGAGGCCCAGGCCTGCAGGGCGTCACCCTTGTACTGGATACCGATATCCAGCTGGGTGGTCTTCTCCGGCTTGATGCCGTCGAAGGCGTTGTCTGCGCCAGCCGGCCCGTTGAGCCCGGCGGAGAACAGCTCCCAGTAGTCAGGGAAACGCTGCACATGGCCGATGCCGGCATAGAGGGTGGTCGGCGAGCCGGACAGGTCATGCTCGTAGCGCACGAAACCACTCGGTAGAGTGTCGGCGCGGGTTTCGCCCGCCGTCGGATTGGGCGTGGTCATGCCCATCATGTCGCTGAAGTTTGCCCGGTAATCCTTGGCCGAAGCACGATCCAGACGCGCACCGGAGATCAGTCGATCACGCTCGTCCAGGCTCCAGGTGGCCTCGGCGAACGCGCCGTAGTTGTGCATCAGCGCGTCCTTGTTCCAGGGGAAGCGATCAGCATCGACATAGGGCATGCCCATCATGCCGCCGCCGGAAACGCGCTGGCGGTGCTCGCTGCGCTGGGCATCGACGCCGGTGATCAGCTCAACATCCTGCCACTTCCAGGTGGCGGCCAGGCGCGCGCCCAGGGTGCGGCGGTCAACCTGAGCCGCCATCGGGCCGGCCATCATGCTGGTCGGGTCAGGCACACGCAGGCGGAAGTTGTCCATGATGTGGTCGGCATAGTTGTAGTAAACCTTGGCCTCGACCTTATCCAGCACGCCACCGAGGTTGCTGCGCTCCACGCGCAGGCCCAGGCTTTCGCGCTGGAACTGGGTACCGTCCATGCTGCGGCCGCCGTAGCGCGCTTCGCCATCACCACGGCCGGCGGTGATCTCAATCAGCGTATCGGCATCCGGCGTCCAACCCAGGGCTACGTCGCCGTTCCATTTGTCCCAACGCGAGGGGATGGTGTCGCCGTTACCGTTGGCGTAATCGTCCGAATGCGAGCGGTTGCCGGTCACCCGCAGGTAACCCTGCTCGCCGCCCACAGCGCCATCCAGGGTCTGGTCGAAACGGCCGTTGGAGCCGGCCAGCACGCTGGCATGCAGGCGCGCGCCCAGCTCGCCGAAACGCTCTGGCTCGCGATCAAAACGCACCACACCGGCCGAAGCGCCCGCCCCCCAGATCACCGTTTGCGGGCCTTTGGTCACGGTCAGCAGGTCAAAGGTTTCCGGCGAGATATACGAGCTGGGTGCATCCATCCGGCCCGGGCAGGCGCCGAGCATCTGCCCGCCGTCGGTGAGCAGCAATAAGCGCGAACCGAACATGCCGCGCAGCACGGGATCACTGTTGCTGCCGCCGCTGCGAATCGCGGAGAAACCGGGAATGGTCTTCAGATAATCGGCGGCGTCGCTGGCCGGCACCGGCTGGCGCGGGTCCTTGGGGTCGGCCACTACAGTCAGTGGCGAGCTTTGCTGCACGGCGGTGACCACCGTTGGCGGCAATTGCAGCGCGTGGTGTTCCGGGTCGTGTTCGGTGGTTTGCGCGGCATGCGCCTGAGTGGCCAACAGCAGGCCGACGCACAGTGGCGCCAGACGAAAGGGTGCAGCGCTGATCAAAAGCGAACGAGTAGACATGACTATTCCAGAATCAAGACAAAACCAGGGAATGGCCAGCACCGCATACGCGGCACCAGCAACAGGGCAATGGCGATCAGGAATAGGCAGGCGGTGCGCGGCTGCGCGAACCGGGGAAGATGGCCGAGCGGGCAACGCCGCTGCGCACCGGCGCGGCATGCCGGTCAGCGGGTATAGCGGCGGTCAGCGCCAGCGTCGGGCTGGCACAACCAGTGGCCGGGCTGTTGAGCAACAGGGTGCAATAGCCGCACTTGGCCCACAGCGCGTCGTGATCCAGCGGGTTGTCATGGCTACCGACATGCTCCCCGCAGGCCAGTTCCGTCAGCCAGGCCGGTTCAGCCGGCGCAGTGAGCTGCGACAGCAACGGCCCGACACTGAGCAACAGCATGGCCAACAGGGCCAGCCAGCTCGCGCGGTAATCGGCAGTAAAGGAACGATTGCGGGGCATTACGGCAACTCAAGAATCCTGCGCCGAGTATGACTAATGGCCTGAGCAGGACGGCTGATGCAAATCAATGACGGTGAACATCACCGAACAACAGCAACCCCGCCACAACGCAGCGGGGCTGGGTGCGCAGATTAGTGCGCGTGGCCTTCGCCATGGGTCTTCTCACCGGCAGGGGCGTCCTTGTGTACGGCGATTTCCACTTCGACCGCACCGGCTTTTTCGAAGGTCAGGGTCAGCGGGAAACGCTCACCATCCTTGGCCTGCTGCTTCAGGTTGAACAGCATGACGTGGTAACCCATCGGCTCGAATTTCACTTCGCCACCGGCAGGAATCGCCACGTTCTGTACCTGTTGCATCTTCATCAGGCCATCAGCATGAATATGCTCGTGCAGCTCGGCCTTGCCGGCCACCGGCGTGCTGGCGCTGAGCAGGCGATCAGCCTCGGCGCCCTTGTTGTGCACCACAAAATAAACGGCCGCCGTCGGCGCTACGGCCGGCATCTCCCGCGACCAAGGGTGTGCGATATGCAGCTCGCCTGCGGTGTATTCGTGGGCATTGGCAAACAGGCTCGGGCTCAGCAGAGCGGCAATCAGCAGGGTCTTTTTCAACAACATGGTGTTCCTCCGATGGTGGACTGACTGTCCATGACAAGTGTTGTAACGCGAAGCCTTGGCGCGGGCCAAGCCCGCGCCGGTTATTCCATTCAGCCGTTGGCCAGGCGCTGCCCAGGCAAACGCGAGAGCAGCAGCCAGTCCAGCGCCCAGATCAACAACAGGGAAGCGCCCACCAGCGGGAAGGCCGCACCAAGCAGGCACATGATGACCATCGCGGTTTTCCAGCGCGGCAGGTCGTGGCGCAGCGGTGGTACGCCGAGCTTGCCGCTCGGCCGGCGTTGCCACCACATGATCAGGCCGCTGATCGCGCTCAGCAGCACCAGCAGGCAGACCGCGAGCATCAGCAACTGGTTGGCCAGGCCAAACAGCTTGCCCTCATGCAACATCACCCCGGTTTCCACGGTTTTTGCCACCACGCCGTAATCTTTCCAGCGCACATCGGCGAGCACCGTACCGCTGTACTGATCGATATGCAGAGTGGCGTCATTACGCGGGTCGGCGGCGAACAGGGCGATGCTGTACACCCCGGTTTCACCTTTCGGCAGGGTGATGCTGTAACCCGGCTGTACGCCGCGCTCAGCCGCGGTGTCGACCACGTACTGCAGCAGGTTGGCCGGGGCGGTAGGTTTCTCGGCAGTGGCATGGCCGTTATGCGCGGCGTGTGGATCGGAAGCCGGCAGCGGCGTGGTTTCCACCGCCCAGGCCACGGTCTGCTGGCTGCTGGTGTTCAGGCTGCCGGTGAGTTTGCCGGACTGCGGCACGTCGTCCCACATCGCCGCAGGAAAGTGGTTCCAGGCGCCGGCAAACTGGGCGCCCCAGAAGCCGGTCCAGGTCATGCCGGTGAGCAGCATAAACAGCAACAGCAGCGAGCCCCAAAAGCCCGTCACCGCATGCAAGTCACGCCACAACAACCGCCCACGGGCACTCAACCTTGGCCACAGCACGCCTGCACCGGAACGCCCGCGCGGCCACCACAGGTACAAACCCGAGACCACTAGCACGATGCCCCAACCGGCGGCCAGTTCGATCAGGCGGTCGCCCAGGGTGCCGACCATCAGGTCGCCATGCAGCTGGCGGGCGATGGCCTGCAGATTGAGCTGCGCATCCTGGCTGCCGAGAATCCTGGCGCTGTAAGGATCAACAAACACATTGAGGCTCTGCCCCTCAGCCTCCAGCACAAACTGCGCACTGCGCTCGGCGTTTACCGGCGGCAGGTACTGGCTGATGCTCGCCTGCGGATACGCCTGGCGCACCAACGCCAGCTGCTGATCCGCCGAGATCGCCTGCTCAGCAGGCGTGACCTGCAGCAGTTCGGCATACATCAGTTGATCCAGCTGCGGCTTGAACAGGTAGATGATGCCGGTGAGCGAGAGCAGGATCAGAAACGGAATCACAAACAGCCCGGCATAGAAATGCCAGCGCCAGGCCAGGTTGTAGAACGAGATGTTCGACGTTGTTGGCTTCTGCATAGTCAGCTCCAGACATGGCCAAAAATAGTGATGGATCGGCAGTGGTTCATCGGTGCTGCCCGCGGCGCAGCAAGCTCAGCCCCACCAGCGCCAACAGCACATGGGCAAACGCGACGATGCCCAGCAGCAGGTGCTTGTAGCCATTGCCAAGGCCTGCGAGAAATTCCCACTTGTGCAGGTAGGCGAAGGTCCAGCCTTCCGTGCGGTCGGCATCCTGCACACGGCTGGCCAGGGCACCGTCCAGCGGGTCGATAAACAGCGCGGTGTTGTGCGCATCGGCATAGCTGGCTTTGAATACCGGCAGACGCTTGAAGACGAAGCCGTACTCATGATCGAAGCTGTGCTGCAGCGTGAGCGCCTGCGCCTCACCCAGCCCCAGGGCCTTGGCGTAATGATCGAGGCGCTGCTGGGTATAACGGCGTGGCGTATCATTGCCCAGTTCACGGCCCTGAGCATCCAGGTAGTGCAGGCTGGGCATGCTGGCGAACTGCTGCCCCTGGGCACGCCAGATCGGCTTGCCGTCGAGTTCAAGCAGGCTGAGCATGTACAGCTCTTCACCGGCCAGCAGCCAGTCGGCCGCCGGTGCCTTATCCAGCTCGGCCACGTTAAAGCTCGGTACAAAGGGTGCCGGCCAAGGCTGCGCGCCCTGCTTGTGCAACAGGTGCCAGGCACCGCTGCTGGCAAAGCTCAGGGTCGCCACTGCCAGCCCCAGCCCCCACCAGCCGTGCAGCCGGCGGTTGAAGGTGCGGGCACGCCGACGGGCAACGAACAGGCTGATACCGAACAGCGTCGCCGAGACAATTGAGGCCAGCAGCACCAGCATCAGCACCGGCCGCAACGGGCCCGCCGCATCCAGCCAGCGAAAGCTGTGCATGGTCTGGAAGAACGCGCTGAACCAAGCCTTGCGCTCATCCACCAGAGTGCCGAGGCGGTCATGGAACAGGTCGACATACAGGCGCAACGAGTCATCACGCTGGGTGTCGACCCGCGCCACCGGCAGCAGGCGGTTGATAAAGGCGTATTCACCGGTGAACCGCTCGATGCTGCCGGCGTAGGCCAGCGGCTCGTCACGGCCCAGGTAATGCCGCGCCAGGCTTTCGGCATGAGGGCCGGCCAGCTCGACTGCCTGACCACTGCGTGCATGCCAATAACGCGGCTGCAGCTCGCCGGCCAGACGCGCCTGGTAATACGGCTCAGCGTCCAGTACCAGCAGGCGCAAGCCCTGCACTTGCGTAACACCCGCAGCGCCGAGCACCTGCGCAGGGCTGCGCAGGTTATCCAGCGGCAACACCTGCTGCGGTGTGGCCATGGTTTGCGGACGCGGCTGCAGATAGCCCATCAGCGGGTGCAGCATGCCGCTGCCCGCCCAGCTGAAGATGCCCAGGCAGGCCAGCAGCGCCAGGCGCTTGTGCCACGGCATCAGCCGCAGCAGGCGCTGGCGCCAGGTCAGGCGCGGTAGCTCTTGTGCTTGCAGGGCCGCCGTCAAAGCTTCCACTCCAGGCCGACATACAGGCTGCGACCGTCACCCGGCATAAACAGCGCGGCGTCCTGGCCACGGGCATTGGCGACTACGCCGGTGGTGGCGATATAGGTCTTGTCGGAGAGGTTGCGCCCTTCGACAAAGAAGCCCAGACCTTCACGTGGGCGATAACCGCCCTTCAGCCCCCAGATCGCATAGGCTTCGGCATACAGCGACTCGGCGTGGTCGGCGGCGTAGTGCACCGGCACCCACTCGACCGTCGGGCCGGCATACCAGCCATTGCGCTGCCACAGCGCCTCACCCTTGAGGAACTGGCTCGGCACGCCGGCAATGCGGTTGTTGCCGTAGGCCGGGTCGTTGTCGAAGCGGAAGTCATTGAGCAGGTACTGACCGCGCAACACCACCTCACCCAGCTGCCAGGCACCACCGAACTCGATGCCCTGGTGCACGGTGCGGTCGGCGTTGGTGGTGATGACCTGGGTCGGGGCCAGCGGGTTGACGTAACCCAGCAGCTCGTCGCGAATTTCGCTGCGGTAAACCGCCAGGTCCAGGTCCAGATTGCCCTGGGTGAGGCGCATACCGGCTTCCAGGGTGGTGGCCTTCTGCGCCTCGTTCTCGGTGACGATGGCGCCCCCGGTCAGCTCGCTAAAGGTCGGCGGCTCGTAACTTTGGCTGAGGTTAGTAAACAGCTGCACACCGTCGGCCAGGTCATGACGCAGGCCGATCCGGCCAATCCGGGCGCTGTAGCTACGGTTGAATGACGCATCTTGGAAACCCGTCGGCACCCCGACGAAGTTAAAGCTGCTTTTCAGCTTGTCATCGATATCGCGCTCGCTGTGCAGCCAGGTCAAGCCGCCGATCAGCGCCCAGTCCTCGGCCAGCGGCACCTCCAGCTCGGTAAAGGCATTCAGGCTGCGCGCTGTCTGCACCTGGCGGTCCACCAGGTTGCCGCGTTTACCGCGCACGTTAACGTAGTTTTCTGCCTGGTTACGGCCTTGCAGCGCTTCCACGCCACCGCTCCAGCGCCAGCCATCCGTGCTCTGCCACTTGTGGGTCAGGCGTACGCCGACATCTTCACTGTCAACTTCCAGCACCTGGAAGATGGGGTGCCACAGCGATTTCTCGCTGTAGAAGCTCGACAGTTCCAGGCTGTGCCCGCCGTCCAGTTGCAGGGTGGTGATATTACCGATGCGGTTGAGGGTGAAGTCGCGCTTGTTATTGCCGGTCACCGTGCTCAGCGCGGCCTGCTCGGGGTTACGCCGCAGCTGCGCCTTGGTCAGGCTGCCAGGGATTTCCGAATCGGTTTCCACGTGGCTGATATAGAAGCGGGTCGACAAGCGCTCGTTGATGCGCCCGCCGATATTGGCGAAATAGCGCTGGTTCTCCTGGCGCGCGTGATCGCGAAAACCGTCCTGGGAATAGTCAGAGAAACTCAGGTAGGCATCCCAGTCGCCAAAGTCTTCAGTAACCGCCCCGAAGATGCGCTGGTAATCGAAACTGCCCGCTTCGGTGCGCAGCTGCACCTTGGGCGCGGTCTTGCCGGTGGGCGTGACAAAGTTGATCGCACCACCCAGGTTGGCAGCGCCATAGCGCCAGGCGTTGGCGCCGCGCATGACCTCGATATGGTCCAGGGCAATCGGCTCGATGGCCTGAAAGTCACCACTGCCATCCGCCAGGTTGAGTGGCGCGCCGTCCTGCATCAGCAAGATGCCGCGCTGGTGGAAGGTGCGCTGCAGGCCCGAGCCACGGATCGACAGCCGCGATTCCTCGGCGCCGGAGCGCGACTGGATATACACGCCAGTGGCCTGGCCCAAAGCATCCTGCGGCGAGCTGGCGCGGCCGGTCTTGTAAGTTTCGGCATCGACGACACTGGCACCACCGGGAATCCGCGCAAACTCGGCGCGCTTCTCGGCAATCGTCGGCGCAGTGGCATCGGGCTGCTGCTGACCGACGATGGTGCTGTCTTCTAGTTTGAGCTGTTCGGCATAGGCGCAACTGGCCAAGCTGATGCTGACAGCCAACAGGCTGAATACGGATATCTGACGCATAGACTTCCCCAATTTCGGTCCATCGGGTGCCGCCTAAATGCAGGCTTTGGGCACCGACAAACGCAGTTTTTTATCTGGTTTCAAGTGATAGCGCGGCCGCAAATGCGGCCGCAGCAACAGCAACTCAAGCCAGAACGGGGGATGCGCGGGGATTGGCCGAGGGCCAGAGGTAGCGGACAGGTCGCGGGGTGAAGAAGAACGTCAGCAGTGGCGCGCGGCTGGGCGCCAGCAAGCCCAGCAGGCCGAAGAACGCCGCCAGAATGATCGCGCTGAAGGTGGAACTCAGGGAGCAACCGGAACCGGTGGCAGGATTGGGCGCAACAACACCGGAACCTTCCAGATCAGCACCGGCGCCAAAGTTGCCGTCGAACGAGCAGTACTGGCTGCTCAACCCACTGAGCTGCAGGCCGGCCATCTGTCCGTGACCGATACTGCAGGCGAACGCACTGAACAGCACGCTGAAATACAGCATCCAGGCCAGCAGGCGACGGTCAGTAAGGGTCATTTTCATGGGGCGCGACTCTAGCATTGCTCTGGGGCGCATGTGACGCAGCCGCACTGCGATGGATTGCCGCAGCGCGCTGGCGGCAATCTTAGCAGACCGTTGGAAAATGTTGGCGAGGAAGCCGAGACAAGGCGCTACGCCAGTAACAGCCACCGGCTGGTCAAAACGGCGAGGAAGCGGACTGGGCTCGCACGCGAGTTTACGAGCTGTACCTGAGCATTCCGAGCCTGTTTTTAACGCAGTATCGGCGACGTAGGTAGTTTTCCAACGGTCTGCTAGTTCGGCCAGGGTGCCTGCGCCAACAACTCCGCGCAGCGTGCTTGTACGAACTCACGCAGCAGCAATACCGGTTTACTCAGTTGCGCGCGATGCGCGCAGATCAGGTTGAGCGGCGTCGGCTCACCGCACAGCTCAGGCAACAACACCTGTAGACGACCTGCCCGCACATCGCCGGCCACATCCAGCCAGGACTTGTAGACCAGCCCGGCACCGCTGACCGCCCAGCGCCGCACCACATCGGCATCGTCGCTGACCCGGTCGCCTTTGACGCTGATGCCCTGCTCGCGCTTGCCATCGCTGAAACGCCAGCGGTCATGCAGCCGCCCACCGAGCATGTAGAGCAGGCAGTTGTACTCGGCCAGTTCCTCCACCGCCTGTGGCGCGCCATGCTTGCGTAGGTACTGCGGCGCAGCGCACAACACGCGCCGATTCAGCGCAGCAACGGGTAAGGCGACCAAGCTGGAATCCTCCGGGGCGCCGTAGCGCAGGGCAATGTCCACCGGCTCGCGAAACAGATCCGCCATACGATCACCCAGCAGCAGGCGCAGCTGCACCTGCGGGTGCGCCTGCTGAAATTCATCCAACCAGGGCAGCAAGGTATTGCGACCGAAATCCGACGGTGCAGACAACTGCAACGGTCCACTGATACCAATCTTGCTGCCGGCTAACTGCTGCCGGCCGTCATCCAGACTCTGCAAGGCCAGGCGCGCATGACCGAGAAACAGCTCGCCTTCGGGGGTCAGGCGCAGGCTGCGGGTGGAGCGACTGAACAGGCGCACCTGCAGTTGCTGCTCCAGGCGCTTGAGCGCGGCGCTGGCCACCGCCGGAGAAATATCCAGGCGCCGCGCCGCCGCCGAGAGATTGCCCAGATCGGCGGTAGAGACGAACAACTGCAAATCATCAAAACGCAGCATGGCGGCTCATTATCAAAAAAATATTGAAAGAGACTCTAGTAGCCGCCTGTTTTTCTCGTCAATCAAATAACCGAGCATGGGCAGCACTTAACCGGAGTCCACCATGACCACGCCACTGACCCTGATTGCCACCATCACCGCCCGCCCCGACCAGGCCGAGGCGGTTGAAGCCGGCCTGCGCCAGCTGGTGCCGCCCAGCCAAGCCGAAGCCGGTTGCCTGCAGTACAACCTGCACCGCCATCAGCAGCTGCCCAACCGCTTCATCATGGTTGAGCAGTGGCAGGACGCCGCCGCTCTCAGCGCGCACCAGCAGACCGCCCACTTTCTGCACTTCGGCGAAACCTGCGGCAACCTGCTGGAACAGGTCGATCATCAACTGATGCAACGCATTGTCTAAGGAGCCCTTTATGAAAGCTGTCGCTTATTACCACTCCCTGCCCGCCGACCACACCGACGCCCTGCAGGATGTTGACCTGCCGACGCCAACCACCGGTCCGCGCGATCTGCTGGTCGAGGTCAAGGCCATTTCAGTCAACCCGGTGGACACCAAAATCCGTCGCAACGTCGCCCCAACAGACGGCGCTGCCAAGGTACTGGGCTGGGATGCCAGCGGTATCGTCAAAGCGGTGGGCAGCGAGGTCAGCCTGTTCCAGCCCGGCGATCAGGTGTACTACGCCGGGGCAATCAACCGTGCAGGTGCCAACAGCGAGCTGCATGTGGTGGACGAACGCATCGTCGGGCACATGCCCAAGAGCTTGCCGTTTGCCGAAGCCGCCGCGCTGCCGCTGACCGCGATCACCGCCTGGGAATTACTCTTCGAGCGCCTGCAGATCACTCAGGGCAACACTGACCTGGGCCAGAGCCTGCTGATCGTCGGCGCCGCTGGTGGCGTTGGTTCGGTGCTGGTGCAGCTGGCGCGCCAGCTCACCGGCCTGACCGTGATCGGCACCGCCTCCCGCCCGGAAACCCAAGCCTGGGTCCGCGAACTGGGCGCGCACCATGTGATCGACCATCGTCAGCCACTGAGTGAAGAGCTGAAACGCATCGGCATCAACCAGGTCACCCATGTGGCCAGCCTGACCCAGACCGATCAGCACTATGCACAACTGGTCGAAGCACTCGCCCCGCAAGGCCGCCTGGCGCTGATCGACGACCCGGAGCAAGCGCTGGACATCATGCAGCTCAAGCGCAAAAGCCTGTCGCTGCACTGGGAACTGATGTTTACCCGCTCGCTGTTCGAGACCGCCGACATGATCGAGCAGCATCGCCTGCTAGATAGGGTTGCCGAACTGGTGGATGCCGGCACCTTGCACACCACCCTCGGCGAGCACTTCGGCAGCATCAACGCGGCCAATCTGCGCCGCGCCCATGCCCTGCTGGAGAGTGGCACGGCCAAGGGCAAGATCGTCCTCGAAGGCTTTTAAAGACGCTGAGACACCCCGGCTCATGCTCTGTGTGGGCCGGGCAGCTTTTTTATCGCGCGCCCTGCATTCGACAAGCCACAAGCTAGACTTAGGCCATTGCCTCCAGCAGTGTCGCTGGCAACAAGCCCATCAATCCTCTCGACCTGGCTAGCCATTGGCGGTAAGGGATGCGACCCGATCTTCAAGGCCCACTGCGCCTGGCTGGCGTATATATGCTGTTCAGCACCCTGTGGATTTTCGGCAGCGACTACCTGCTGCACGCACTGGTTGAGGACAGCGAGCTGGTAGCCGAGCTGCAAACAGGCAAAGGCCTGCTGTTTATTCTGCTTAGCACCGGGCTGATCTTCCTGCTCAGCCAGCGTGACCGGCAGGCGCAGCGCCAACTGCTGGAAAAACTCACCCACAACAGCCGCCTGCTGCAACACACCCAGCGCAACGCCGGGCTCGGCAGCTGGGAGTACCGCCACGCTTTCCACTTGAGTGACGAGGCGCTCTGCCTGCTCGGCCGCGACGCTGGTAGCCCGCAGTGCACCAGCGAACAGCTGCTCAGCTGGCTGCACCCCGCCGAACGCGCTGCCGTGCAACGCGCCCTGCAGGCCTTGCTGGAGGGCCACAACCCCATGATGGTAAGCGCCCGCCTGCTGCAACCGCAGCCACATCAGGCCACCTGGCTGATGCTGCGCGGCGAGGTCGACGAGTACGGCAGCATCCTCGGCACGGTGCAGAACATCAGCGCGCAGAAACGCGATGAAAGCGCCCTGCGCGAGAGCGAGCGGCGCTTTCGTCAATTGTTCGAGCAAACGCCACGAATAGCCGTACAGGGCTATGACCGCGAACGCCGAGTGATTTACTGGAACCAGGCCAGCACCCTGCTCTATGGCTATGCCGTGCATGAAGTGATGGGGCGCCGCCTGGAGGAGCTGATTGTACCGCCCGCGGCGCGCAGCAAGGTGGCCAGCGCAATCAACCTGTGGCAGCTCGGTGGCCCACCCATTCCCGCCGCCGAGGTGCAATTACAACGCAAGGACGGCAGCCTGGTGTGGGTCTATTCCAGCCACCTGATGCTGCGCAACAGCCTCGACCAACTGGAGCTGTACTGCGTCGATATCGACCTGACCGAACTGAAGAAAATGGACAACGAACTGCAGGTCAGCGAGAGCCGCTACCGCTCACTGGTCGAGCACCTCGGTGATGCGACCTTTATCACCGATGCCGCCGACAAACTGAGCTTCCTCAACCCGGCCTGGGAGCAGATCAGCGGTTACCCGATCCACGAAAGCCTGGGCAGCCCACTGCAACGTTTTATGCCGGAACTGGGCCAGACCACGCTGCGCCAACGCCTGGAAGAACTGCGCAGCGGCAAGCTCAGCAGCCTGCGCCTGGAATGCCAGCTGCTGACCCACAGCGGCCAGGCGCGCCGCGTTGAACTGCACCTCAACCTGAGCCTGCCCGAGCACAGCCTGCACGGCAGCCTGCATGACGTGCATGAGCGCCATCAAACGCAGCATCTGCAGCAGGCGCGCAATGCGGTACTCGACGAGTTGCTCGGCCTGCGCCCACTGCACAGCATCCTCAACGGCATCACCCGGCGCCTGGAAAGCCTGCAACCGCAGATGCGTGTGTCGATCATGCTGCTCGATGAGCACCAGCGCCTGCATGTTGGCGCTGCACCAAGCCTGCCACAGGCTTACTGCCAAGCCATCGAAGGGATTCAAGCGGCACCGGAGGTCGGCTCATGCGGGCATGCCGCAGCGAGTGGCGAGCTGGTCATTGCCGAGGACCTTAGCCAGCACCCCTATTGGCGCGACTACAAAAGCGTCGCCCTGGCCGCCGGCCTGCACGCGTGCTGGTCACTGCCGTTCAAGGATGACAGCGGCCAGGTGCTGGGCACCTTCGGCATCTACTACCCGCAACCCAGCCGGCCGAGCGCGGCGGATATCGCCCTGGTCACCGAATTCACCCGACTTGCAGGGCTGGCCGTGCAGTTCAGCGCCAACCCCAGTGCAACCCAAGCAAGCGAATCAGACCAACGGTACGCCAGCCGTGATTGATTTGTTACAGGTCAATGAAAGTTCATCTTGAGCGACTAGACTGGCCTTTCTTGCATAGGAGGCTCGGCGATGAACGTAATGATCCAACCGGTAAAAACAGCCGCTGGCTCAGGCTGGCAAGTAAGCTTTGGCAAGCAAAGCGTGACCTTTCGCAGTGAAAGCGAGGCCCGTCAGTTCGTCAGCACCCTGCAAGCGCGTCTGAGCGCGCCGCATATGCTGCCCACCCTGCAGCAGCGCGCGGCAAGTTAAGCTTATGCGCGGATCGCGCCGCGCTCGACCCAGCGGGTAAACAGGGAAAAGCTCACAGCCAGTACCCCGCACCCGAAGATCACCACGGCAATCGGCCAGGCACTGCCGTCATGCAGCACGCCAACCATGGCGGCGGCACTGGCGGCGATCACAAATTGCACGCTACCGAGCAACGCCGAGGCACTGCCGGCATGGCTGCCCTGCCCGGCCATGGCACACGCCGAGGCGTTAGGCAGCAGAATCCCCAGGCTGGCAATGCAGCCGAACAATGGGATCAGCAGCGGCCACAAGGCCTGGGGTTTGGCCAGCGCCACCAGCAGCAGGGCCAGGCCACAGGCCAGGTAGAACCACACGGTCTTGCCCAGCCAGTACGCCGGCCCATGCCGCGCCACCAGCCAGGCATTCAGCTGCGCCACCAGAATAAAGCCCAGGGCATTGCTGCCGAACAACCAGCCGTAGTGCTCGGCGGGGATGCCATACAGCTCAATAAACACGAAGGGCGAGCCGGCGATATAGGCAAACATCCCGGCAATCGCACAACCGCCGGTCAGCGCATAACCGAGAAACGGCAAGTCAGCAAACAGTCGCTTGTACTCACCCAGTGCGCCGCGCAAAGGTGCAGGCGGTGCATCCTTGGCCAGGGTTTCCGGCAGCCACTGGGCCACCGCCAGCAGGCAGATAAAGCTGAACAGCGTCAGGCAGATAAAAATCGACGGCCAGCCCAGCGTGCTCAGCAGCAGCCCACCACCCAGCGGCGCGAGAATAGGCGCCAGGCCCATCACCAGCATCAACTGGGAAAACACCTTGGCCGAGCTGATCGGGTCACACAGATCACGCACCACCGCCCGCGACACCACCATCCCGGCGCAGCCACCCAAAGCCTGCACAAAGCGCGCAGCAATCAGCCACTCCAGGCTCGGCGCCAGGGCGCAGGCCAGCGACGCCAGGCTGAACAGCATGACCCCGACCAGCAGCGGTTTGCGTCGGCCAAAACGGTCGGCCAACGGGCCGTATGCCAGCTGACCAATGGCCAGGCCGGCAAAGTAGGCGGCCAACGACAGCTGCACATGCTCGACATCGGTGGAGAACGCGCGTGCGAGGGTCGGGAAGCTCGGCAGGTAAAAATCGATGGCCAGCGGGCCAAAGGCGCTTAACGCGCCAAGAATCAACAGAAGACGTAACGGCATGGGTGTCCAGAAATGAAATAACCGATGGAGCCGCTGCAGCGCGGATAAACCCCGAACTACAGCGGACTGACAAACCGCTCCCGGATTGCATCCGGGCTACGGTTTGCCCTGACTAGCAGGGGACGGAGATCAAACCGGCGTTTCAGCCTTTTTCCGGCCTTTGCCGATTTTCTCAGCCAGCGATTCCACCAGCAGGTAGAACATCGGGATCAGGAAGATCGCCAGGAAGGTCGCCGCCATCATCCCGCCGATCACCCCGGTGCCAATCGAGTGACGGCTGGCCGAGCCTGCGCCCGAGCTGATCGCCAGCGGTACAACACCGAGAATAAACGCCAGCGAGGTCATGATGATCGGGCGGAAACGCAGGCGTGAAGCCTCCAGCGCCGACTCGAAGATGCCCATACCCTGGTGCCTGCAGATCACGGCGAACTCGACGATCAGAATGGCGTTCTTCGCCGCCAGGCCGATCAGGGTGACCAGGCCGACCTGGAAGTACAGATCGTTCTCGATGCCGCGCAACCACACCGCGAGAATCGCGCCGAACACCGCAAAGGGCACGGCAGTAACCACCGCCAGCGGCAGGGTCCAGCGCTCGTATTGCGCGGCGAGGATCAGGAACACCATGATCAGACCGAAGATAAAGGCACTGCTGCCCGAACCTTGCGACGCCACTTCCTGGAAGGCCGAGCCGGTCCAGCCGATGCTGTAATCGCTGCCCAGTACTTCATCCGCCACTTGCTGAATCGCGCTCAGGGCCTGGCCCGAACTGAAGCCTGGTGCCGGCCCGCCGAGAATTTTCGCCGCCGGGTAGACGTTAAAGCGCGCGTAGGTATCCGGGCCGAGAATCCGCTTAACCTTGACCAGGCTGGCCAGCGACACCAGCTCGCCACTGCCTGCGCGCACATAGACTTGGGACAGGTCTTCCGGCTTGCTGCGGAACTCCGCTTCAGCCTGCAGGCTGACCTGGAAGGTGCGCCCATACAGGCTGAAATCGTTGACGTAGTAGCTGCCGAACGTGGCCTGCATAGCGGTGAATACATCATTGACGGCCACGCCCAGGGCGCGCGCCTTGGTCCGATCCAGGTCAATAAAGTACTGCGGCACATTGGCACTGAAGGTGCTCTGCACCCCAGCCAGCTCAGGGCGTTTCGCCGCGGCTGCGAGGAAGACCTGCACCTTGGCCGCCAGCTCGGCGGTGGTGCCGCCGCTGCGGTCCTGAATAAATCCTTCAAAACCGCCGGTGGTGCTCATGCCGGTGATCGGTGGCGGGTTGAAGCTGAGTACCACGCCATCTTTCTGCGCGGCGCCCATGCCCATAAACTCACCGGTGAGGTTGCGCGCATCCAGCTCGGGCGTGGTGCGCTCGCTCCAGTCTTTCAACGGCACGAAGGACACCCCGGCGTTGCTGCGAGTGCCGAAGGTCAGCACGTCGAAGCCGGCAAAGGTCACCACATCCTGTACCGCAGGGTGCGCCATCAGTTGCTGAGTCACGTCACCGGTCAGTTTCTCGGTGCGGGTCAGCGAGGCGGCTGGCGGCAGGAAGTAGGCGTTGATCACATAACCCTGGTCTTCGTTGGGCACCAGCGAGCTGGGCACCCGGTTGAACAGCACCACCATCACCGCAATCATTGCGCCGAACAGCAGCAAGCCTACCGCCGAACGCTTGAGGAAGAAGCGCACGCCAGCGGTGTAGCCGTTGGTCAGCTTGTCAAAGACGCGGTTAAACGCGCGGAATGGCGCGGCCGGCTCATGGTGCCCAGGTTTGAGCAGCAAGGCGCAGAGCGCCGGGCTCAAGGTCAGGGCGACGATGCCGGAGATCACCACCGACACGGCAATGGTGATGGCGAACTGTTTATACATCTCCCCGGCCAGGCCGCCGAGGAAGCCCACCGGTACGAATACCGCGCAGAGCACCAAGACGATGGCGATGATCGGCCCGGTTACCTCTTCCATGGCCTTGATGGTCGCTTCACGCGGGCCGATCTTGTCGGTGGCCATCACCCGCTCGACGTTTTCGATCACCACAATGGCGTCGTCCACCACGATACCGATGGCCAGCACCATGCCGAACAGGGTCAGCAGGTTGATCGAGAAACCGAGCATGTACATACCGGCGAAAGTGCCGACCAGCGAGACTGGAATCGCCAACACCGGGATCAGCGTGGCGCGCCAGTTCTGCAGGAAGATAAACACCACCAGTACTACTAGGATCAGGGCCTCGAAGAAGGTGTGGATCACCTCCTTGATCGAGACCTGAACAAATTTGGTGGTGTCGTACGGCACCTTGTAGGTCATGCCGCTGGGGAAATTCTTCGACAGCCGCTCCAGTGTCTTGCCCACTGCTTCTGCGGTGTCCAGGGCATTCGCGCCGGGCTGCAGGTATACGCCAAAGGCAGCGTTCTGCTGACCGTTGAGCGAGGTCATCAGCGAGTAGTCCTGCGCGCCCAGCTCAATCCGTGCAACATCCTTGAGCAGCAGGCTGGCGCCGGTTTCGTCGGTGCGCAGAATGACGTTTTCAAATTCTTTCGGGTCGGTGAAACGGCCCTGGGTGGTCACCGTGTAGGTGAAGTCCTGCTCCTGCTTGAGCGGCTGCTGACCGAAGCTGCCGGCGGCAAACTGCGAGTTCTGCTCGCGGATCGAATTGACCACATCGGTCGGCGTCAGGTTGTACTGCGCCAGCTTGTCCGGACGCAGCCAGATGCGCATGGAATAGTCTTTCGAGCCGAACTGGCTGACATCACCGACGCCTGGCAGACGCTTGAGTTCGTCGATCACGTTGATCAGCGCGTAGTTGCTGATATACACCGGGTCGCGCGAGCCATCCGGCGAGTACAGGGTCACCACCTGAAGAATGTCCGAGGACTTCTTCTGCACCTTGACGCCCTGCCGGCGTACCTCTTCCGGCAGTTTGGCCAGGGCAGCCTGCACGCGGTTGTTGACGTCGATGGTGGCCTGATCGGGATCGGTGCCGACCTCGAAATACACTGACAGACTCATGGCGTTGCCGCCGGAGTTGGACTGCTGGTAGATCATCCCCTGCACGCCGTTGATCGACTGTTCCAGCGGCGCGGCCACCGTTTCGGCAATCACCTGGGCGCTGGCACCGGCGTAGCTGGCGCTGACCGACACCTGCGGCGGGAGGATCTGCGGGTACTGAGCGATCGGCAACGAGCGCATGGCCATCAGGCCCGCCAGCACGATGATGATCGAGATGACCGCGGCAAATACCGGGCGGTCGATAAAGAAGCGTGAGATCACCGGGAACGCTCCTTAGGATTGGCTGGCGGCTGGGGCGGCGACTTTGACCGGGCTGTCCGGACGCACCTTCGGCAAGCCCTCGACGATCACCCGATCACCGGCGCTGATGCCGGAAACAATCACCCAGCGACCTTTTGCGGTGTGTCCGGTGGTGACCTGACGCATACGCGCCACGCCGCCCTCATCCACTACATAGACAAAGGTGCCGCCTGGGCCCTGGGCAATCGCACGCTCCGGCAAGGTCATGGCATTGGGGATACTCAGGCCTTTGACCTGCACACTGACGAATTGGCCAGGCAACAACGTCTGCTCCGGGTTAGGCACCACGGCGCGCGCGCTGACGGTGCCGGTGCCGCGGTCAACCAGACTGTCGGTGAAGTCCACCTTGCCTTCCAGCGGGTAGATGCTGCCGTCACCAAGCTTGATCTGCACGCTCATCTTGCCGTCTTCCGGCAGCACCAGGCTGCCGTTCTGCAGGCCGCTACGCACACTCTCCACATCGGAATCCGGGGCGGCGAAGTTGACATAGATCGGGTCCAGCTGGGTGATGTTGCTCAGCAGGCTGGCACTCGGATCGCCGGCCACCATCAGGCTGCCTTCGGAGACGGTTTCCTTACTGGTGATGCCAGAGATCGGCGCTTTTACCGTGGTGTAGTCGAGGTCGATCTGCTTGGACTGCACTTCGGCCTCGGCAGCCTGGATATTCGCCTTGCTCTGCTCGAAGTTGGAGACGGCGTTGTCCAGCTCGCTCTCGCTGGCAAAGCCCTTTTTCTGCAGTTCGCGGATGCGCTTGAGGTCACGCTCGGTCTGCCGATAGCGCGCCTGCTCCTGCGCCAGCGCGCCCTTGGCGCGGCTCAGTGCAGCCTGGTAGGTGCGCGGATCGATGCGAAACATCACCTGGCCCTGCTTGACCTGGCTGCCTTCCAGATAGGTGCGCTCTTGCAGAATGCCGCTGACCTGGGCCCGCACCTGCACCTCACGGAAACCCGCAGTACGTGCGGAGTACTCAAGCTCCAGTGGCAGAGACTCGGCCTTGACCGTTTCTACCACCACCTCAGGCGCTGGCGGAGCATCGGCGGCAAACAGCGGGGCGGCCAAAAAAGCCAACAGCAAGGAACCGGCAGTGACCGGCAAGCGACGAGGAAAAAGCATGGGTGTCTCCGAAAAACGCAAGGCGCGACGTTTGAGGCGGGCAATGCTAGTTACATACACAAGTGTTTGTAAATAGAACATTACCCTTAAGTTCATTACACTTTGTGCTCAGCCTAGCCAGAAATACGCCTGCCGCCATGCGCCGAACCAAAGAAGAAGCCGAGAAAACCCGTTGCGCCATTCTTGAGGCCGCCGAAACGCTGTTTCTGGAAAAAGGCGTGGCGCACACCAGCCTGGAGCACATCGCCCGGCAGGCTGGGGTGACGCGCGGCGCGGTGTATTGGCACTTTGCCAACAAGGCCGATCTGTTCAACGCCATGCTCAACCAGGTGCGTCTGCCGCCTGAGCAGCTAGCCGAACGCATGCGCGGCTGCCCCGAGCACGACCCGCTGATGGCCCTGCGCGCACTGTGCATCGAAGCCATCGAGAACCTGGCCCGCGAGCCGCAGAAGAAACGTATCTTCACCATCCTGCTACGCAGGTGTGAATTCACCGCAGAACTGCGCGAGGCCGAAGAGCGCCAAGAAGCCTTTATTAACCTATTTATCGCGCTCTGCGAACAGCAATTCAACACGCCATCAGTGCGCCTGCGCCTGCATGCCGGGCTGACGCCGCGCCTGGCCGCGCGCACCCTGCATGCGCTGCTGATCGGCATGTTCTACGACTGGTCGCGCGACCCCAATCTATTCGATCCGCTCAGCGACACCGCGCCGATGATCGATGCCTGCTTTCGCGGGCTGATCCACGACTGGCCAAACCCTGCAGTGCTTACGCCAGGCTAACGCCGTAGCCCTGCTCGACGATGGCGACCATCAGCTGATCAACCGGAACACTGCTACTCACCCGCACCTCGCCACCGGGAAACTTCACTTTCACATCAGCCGCCGGGTCACAGGCCAACAGCGCCTCGGTGATGGTCTTGACGCAATTCTGGCAAGTCATGCCATCAACCCGGAATGCGTGAACCTGAGAAACCTGCATAAACAACCTCCTGAATAAATAAGCCGCCATGGTAACCGGACAGTTGCAGTCTTGGCCTTGCCATAAGGGTAAGGTCAAGGGATAAAAGGTCTTGACCTTGCCAGCGTGGCAAGGTTGATCCTGTGCTGGAACTCAATGGAGGACCACCCATGTCCAGCCTCACCACCTTCAACCTGCCAATCAGCGGCATGACCTGCACCAGCTGTGCCGGGCGGGTCGAGCGCGCCCTGGCCAAGGTGGCCGATGTCGTCAGCGTCAGCATCAACCTGGCCAGTGAACAGGCCCGCGTCGAAGCGCCCTCTGGCAGCCTGGAACAGCTGGTCAATGCCGTCAGCGCGGCCGGCTATGCGGTGCCCAGCGAGCGCCTGGAGCTAGCTCTTTCCGGCATGACCTGCGCCAGCTGTGCCGGGCGTATCGAACGCGCCCTGGCGCAACAGCCGGGCGTGCTTTCAGTCAGCGTCAACCTGGCCAGCGAGCGGGCGCAGCTGCAGGTGCTGCGCGGCACTGATCACCAGGCTCTGCTGCAGGCCGTCAGCCGGGCCGGCTACCGCGCCAGCGTGATTGACGATACAACCCAGGCTCAGCCCACCGCCGAACGGCATCTGCAGCGCGAGCGCTGGGCCCTGCTGCTGGCGATTGTGCTGACTCTACCGTTGGTCATTCCGATGCTTGTCGAACCCTTCGGCCTGCACTGGATGCTGCCGGCTTGGTTGCAGTTCGCCCTGGCCACGCCGGTGCAATTTATCTTCGGCGCGCGCTTCTACCGCGCCGCCTGGAGCGCCCTGCGCGCCCGTGCCGGGAATATGGATCAGCTGGTGGCCATCGGCACCAGCGCCGCCTATGGCCTGAGCCTGTATCAGTGGGCGGTGAGTCCAACCGGCAGCATGCCGCATCTGTACTTCGAAGCCTCGGCGGTGATCATCACCCTGATCCTGCTCGGCAAATACCTGGAAAGCCGCGCCAAACGCCAGACCAGCAGCGCCATCCGCGCCTTGCAGGCACTGCGCCCGGAACGCGCCTTGCGTCTGCAGGGTGGCGTCGAGCAGTGGGTAGCGCTGGGCGAGCTGCAGCTGGGCGACTGCATTGTGGTCAAGCCAGGCGAACGCTTCCCGGTGGACGGCCTGGTTCGCGAAGGCCAGAGCCATGCCGATGAAGCGCTGATCAGTGGCGAGAGCCTGCCACAGCCCAAGCAGCCGGGGGACAGCGTTACCGCCGGGGCGATCAATGGCGAAGGCCGCCTGCTGGTGGAAACCACCGCCCTCGGTGCGGAAACCGTGCTGTCACGCATCATTCGCCTGGTCGAAGACGCCCAGGCGGCGAAAGCACCGATCCAGAAGCTGGTGGATAAAGTCAGCCAGGTCTTCGTGCCCAGTGTGCTGCTGATCGCCATGGCTACGCTGCTCGGCTGGCTGCTGGCAGGCAGCTCGATCGAAACCGCACTGCTAAATGCCGTGGCGGTATTGGTAATTGCCTGCCCCTGCGCCCTCGGCCTGGCCACCCCCACCGCGATTATGGCTGGCACCGGCGTGGCGGCGCGCCACGGCATTCTGATCAAGGATGCCGAAGCCTTGGAAATCGCCCATTCGGTAACCCTGGTGGCCTTCGATAAAACCGGCACCCTAACCGCAGGCAGCCCGCGCATTGCTCATCTGCGCGCGGTTGATGGCAACACCACCCAGCTGCTGCAACTAGCCGGCGCCCTACAGCACGGCAGCGAACACCCGCTGGCCAAGGCAGTGTTGGATCAGTGCACAGAACAGCAACTGAGCCTCGCCGACGTAAGCAACAGCAAGGCGCTCGCCGGGCGCGGTATCGCCGGGCAGCTCGGCGAACGGCAACTGGCCCTGGGCAACAAACGTTTGCTGGAAGAACACTTTCTGCTGCCTGACGAACTGGCTGCCGACGCCCTGGCCTGGGAGGCCGAAGGCCGCACCCTGTCCTGGCTGCTGGAATTGGCGCCGCAACCGCAGGTGCTCGGCCTGTTCGCCTTTGGCGACACGCTCAAGCCGGGCGCCGTGGATGCCATCGCCGCGTTGAACGCACGAGGCATCGCCAGCCATCTGATCAGCGGCGACAACCCTGGTAGCGTCAAGGCCGTGGCCGAGGCCCTGGGCATCAGAGCAGCGCACGCCGACGTGCTACCGGCGGACAAAGCAGCGATCATCAGCGAGCTGAAAAAACATGCGGTGGTGGCCATGGTCGGCGACGGCATCAACGACGCGCCAGCGCTGGCTGCCGCCGATGTCGGCATCGCCATGGGCAGCGGCACCGATGTGGCCATGCACGCCGCCGGCATCACCCTGATGCGCGGCGACCCGCGCCTGGTGGCCGACGCCCTGGATATCAGCCGGCGCACCTACAACAAGATTCGCCAGAACCTGTTCTGGGCCTTTGCCTATAACCTGATCGGCATTCCGCTGGCAGCCGCTGGGCTGCTTAACCCGATGCTCGCGGGCGCGGCCATGGCGCTGTCCAGCGTTAGCGTGGTGAGCAATGCCCTGCTGCTAAAAACCTGGAAACCGAAGAGCTCGGAAAGCGTGTAGCCCGGATGAAATCCGGGAGCGCGTTGCTAGACGCCGAACCGCCCCGGATTGCATCCGGGCTACCAGGCTGGAACCCATAACCCTATTCGCGGCCATGGGCCGCTCCTACATGATTGCGTATCAACCCGCGCCTCCCCTGTAGGAGCGGGCCATGCCCGCGATCACGATTTCACGGACAGACCGCAAGATGGGAGGCAAGAAAGATGAATATCGGCCAAGCCGCCAAGCAAACCGGCCTGAGCGCCAAGATGATTCGCTACTACGAAAGCATCGACCTGCTGCCTGAGGCCGGTCGCAGCGACAGCGGCTACCGCCAGTACAGCCAGCAAGACCTGCATCGCCTGGCATTTATCAAACGCTCGCGCGATCTGGGCTTTTCCCTGGCCGAAGTCAGCCAGCTACTGGCCCTGTGGCAGGACCGTCAACGCGCCAGCGCCGACGTCAAAGCCCTGGCCGCCGCGCATATCAGCGAACTGGAACGCAAGATCGGCGAACTCAGTGGCCTACGCGACACGCTCAAGGATTTGATGGACAACTGCCAGGGCAACGACCGCCCGGACTGCCCGATCCTCAAGGACCTGGAATCCGGCTGCTGTCATTAACAGACGCTGCGATTAACCGTAGCCCGGGTGAAATCCGGGGCATTGCCGGATACGCGCGCCCGCAGTCCTGGATTGCGCTGCGCTTATCCAGGCTACTCGACTGACTGCGCGCGTCCGCTACAACACCTGCTGCAACGCCCGACAATCCACGGCGAAATGATCAACCAGCTCCGGCCAGGGGTTTTCCGCCAGATTGACCAGTACGCTGCGCGCGCCAGCCGCGCGGGCGCATTCCAGGTCAAAGCGGTAATCACCGACCATCACCAGCTCGCTCGGCGCGACCTGCCAGCTTCTGGCGAAATGCAGCAAGCCGCCCGGATCTGGCTTGGGCGGCGCTTCGTCACGGCCGATCACGTCCGGCACGGCAAAGCAGTCATCCAGGCCGATGGCGCGCAAGGTCAGCAGCGCCAGTTCATGGGCATTGCGGGTGAGGATGCCAAGACGGCAACCACGGCCGTGCAGCTCGCGCACCAGCTCAATCGCCCCAGGCGCCGGCTCAGCAGTCAGCGCCAGTTCGCGCTCGTGCTCCAGCAGCCAGGCATGCTTGGCCGCAGCCAGCGCTTCCGGCAGCGCCGCCAAATGGCCGAGGATGTCGTCCTCAAGGGGAATATCCAGCGCCCGCTTGATCGCCTCGAAGTCGTGCACCGCCAGGGTCAAGGTGCCGTCCATATCGAACACCCAATTGCGGGCAGCGCTCAGACTCACTTCCAATCCTCACGGCTCATTTCCAATCCTCACGGATTCGGGTCAGCCCTTCCTGGGCCACCGAGGCAACCAGCTGGCCCTGGCGATTGAAAATGCTGCCACGGGAGAAACCACGGGCATTACCGGCCCAGGGGCTGTCCATGCTGTACAGCAGCCAGTCATCCATACGCAGGTTGCCGTGGAACCACAGCGAGTGGTCGAGGCTGGCGACCTGCATAAACTTCTGCCACACCGATACGCCGTGCGGCAGCATCGAGGTGGTCAGCAGGTTGAAGTCGCTGGCGTAGCCCAGCAGATATTTGTGCAACTGCGGATCATCCGGCAGCTCGCCCGCAGCGCGAAACCACACATGCTTGGCCGGCTCACTGGGTTTGGGCGCAAAGGGATTACCAACGGTTACCGGGCGGATTTCGATTGGCTTGTCACTCACCGCCCGCTCACGCATGCGCTCTGGCAAGGCATCGACCACTAGGCGCGCCAGTTCGGTTTCCGATTTCAACTCTTCCGGCCCCGGCACTTCTGGCATCAGGTTCTGGTGATGAAAGCCTTCTTCATCGGACTGGAACGACGCGCTGCAGGTAAAGATCGGTTTGCCCTTCTGAATCGCCGTGACCCGCCGCGTGCTGAAGCTGCCGCCATCACGCACACGCTCAACCTGATAAACCACTGGCAGCGTGGCATCGCCGGGGCGCAGGAAGTAGCCGTGCATAGAATGCACATGCCGCGCGGTATCCACCGTCTGGCTGGCCGCCGAAACGCACTGCCCCAGCACCTGGCCGCCATACAACTGGCGAAAGCCGAGATCCTGGCTGACGCCTCGAAACAGATTCTCTTCGATGGTTTCCAGGGTCAGCAGGGCGACCAACTCATTCAACACCTGACTCATGCATGCTCTCCTGTAAACGCACCTGACTGGGGGCGAGATGGTAAAGACTTTGCCAACACTTGTCGGCCCGACTGAAAGATGGATGCGGACAATAATGGCAGCATTCTGGCCAATCGGGAGCCAGACTTGAGGCTTGCGCACCCATGCCGCCATACTCGCCACATCTTCGCTCGAGCACGCTCCCATGCGCCTGCCGCTGGTCTATCACGACGATTACAGCCCGCCCTTCCCAGCCGGCCACCGCTTCCCTATGGAGAAGTTCCGCCTGTTACGCGATCACCTCGTCGACAGCGGCCTGAGCACCGACGCCGAGCTGCTGCGCCCCGACCTGTGCCCAACGGACGTGCTCGCCCTGGCCCACTGCCCGGCCTATATCCAGCGCTTTGCCAGCGGCGAACTGACACACGAAGAGCAACGCCGCCTCGGCCTGCCCTGGAGCGCCGCTCTCGCGCAGCGCACTATTCGCGCCGTGGGCGGCTCGCTGCTGGCCGCCGAACAAGCCCTGCAGCATGGCCTGGCTTGCCACCTGGCTGGCGGCACCCACCATGCGCATTACGACCATCCGGCCGGCTTCTGCATCTTCAATGACCTGGCGGTGATCAGTCAGTACCTGCTGGCCAGCGGTAAAGCGCAATGCGTGCTGATCTTCGACTGCGACGTGCACCAGGGCGACGGCACCGCGCGCCTGCTGGAAAACACCCCGGAGGCGATCACCGTGTCGCTGCACTGCGAAAAGAATTACCCGGCACGCAAGGCCGCCAGCGACTGGGATATTCCCCTGCCCAACGGTATGGGCGATGACGACTACCTCAAGGTGGTCAACGACACCCTCAACTACCTGCTGCCGCTGTATCAGCCGGATATCGTGCTGTATGACGCTGGCGTCGATGTGCACCAGCACGATGCCCTCGGCTACCTCAACTTGACTGATGCCGGCATCGCTGCCCGTGACGAAGCCGTGCTCAACCACTGCCTGAGCCGCGACATCCCCGTGGTCGGACTGATCGGCGGCGGCTACGACAAGGACCGCCTGGCCCTGGCCCAGCGCCACGGCATTCTGCATCACAGCGCCGCCAAAATCTGGCAGGCACGCAGGCTGGGATAAAAGCACCACATGCGCTGTCACATCGCGCATCACCACAACCAAGGAATCTCGCACAGCATGTACGCAAAACTCAGCACCCTGTCGGCCCTGCTCGCCGCACTCACATTCGGCAGCGCCACTGCCGCGCCAGCAACCGACACGCTGCAGTCGCTGGTGGACGCAACCATTCGCCCGGTGATGGCGGAACACGATATTGCCGGCATGGCCGTGGCGATCAGCCACAACGGTCAGGCGCACTACTTCAACTATGGCGTGGCGCGGCTGGACGACCAGCAGCCCGTGACCAGCGATACCCTGTTTGAAATCGGCTCGCTGAGCAAACCGCTCACCGCCACCCTCGCCGCCCTGGCGCAAAACACCGGCAAACTGAGCCTCGGCGACAGCGCCGGCCAGCACTGGCCCGCGCTGCAAGGCAGCAAGCTGGAACACGCCAGCCTGCTCGACCTCGGCACCTACACCGCCGGCGGGTTGCCGCTGCAGTTTCCCGACAGCGTGACCGACCCAGCCAGCATGCTTGCCTATTACCGCCAGTGGCAGCCTGAATACGTGGCTGGCAGCCACAGACGCTACTCCAACCCCAGCATCGGCCTGCTCGGCTATCTCACCGCACGCAGCATGGGCCAACCCTTCCCCACACTGATGGAGGGCACGCTGTTCCCCGCACTTGGCATGTCGCACAGCTATATCCAGGTGCCGGCGGCGCAGATGCCGCGCTATGCCTACGGCTACAGCAAGGACAACCAGCCGCTGCGCGTCTCACCGGGGATGCTCGACGCCGAAGCCTACGGGGTGAAAACCAACGCCAAGGACATGCTGCGTTTTGTCCAGGCCAACCTTGATCCGGCCAGTCTCACCAAGGACCTGCAACGCGCCATCGCCATAACCCACACCGGCTATTACCGCGTCGGCGAAATGACCCAAGGCCTCGGCTGGGAGCGCTACCCCTACCCGATCAGCCTGGAGCGCCTGCAGGCCGGCAACTCCCCGGCCATGGTTCTGGAAGCACAACCCGCCACGCGCCTGCTGCCAGCGGAGTTGGAGCCGGGCGACAGCCTGTTCAACAAAACCGGCTCCACCGGCGGCTTTGGCGCCTACGCCGTATTTGTCCCCAGTCAAAACCTCGGCCTGGTCATGCTGGCCAACAAGAACTACCCCAACGCTGCCCGAATCAAGGCCGCCCACGCCATACTGAGCGCGCTGGATAAGCCATCCCCCACACACTGAATGGAATCCCGTCATGGATGACTCGTTTGCCCTGAACAAAGCCAACTGGAACGAGCGCGCCGCCTTGCATGCGGCGTCGCCCGATTACCAAACTCAGCTGTTTATCGCTTCACCCACGCACTTATCCGAGGTGGTTCGCTTTGATCTGCCGCGCCTTGGCGATATGCGCGGCCTGCGCGCGATGCACCTGCAGTGCCATATCGGCACCGACACCCTGTCGCTGGCCCGCCTCGGCGCGCAGATAAGCGGGTTGGACTTCTCATCCGCCTCCCTGGAACAGGCCCGTAAGCTGGCAAATGCCTGCGGTGAGCAGATCGAATTTGTCGAAGCCTCGGTCTACGACGCCGCCAAGGTGCTCGGCGAGCAATCATTCGATCTGGTTTACACCGGCATCGGCGCGCTGAACTGGCTACCGCATATCGATGACTGGGCGCGCAATGTCGCCGCCCTGCTCAAGCCCGGCGGCCGCCTGTTTCTGCGCGAGATGCATCCCGTACTGATGACGCTCGATCAGGACCGCCAGGATGCTCTGCAGATGATCCATTCCTACTTTGAACATAGCGAGCCACAGGTCTGGAATGACGAGTACAGCTATGTGGTCAGCGACAGCAAACTGACTGCCACCACTACCCACGAATGGAACCACGGCCTGGGCGAAATCATCACCGCGCTGCTACGCCACGGCATGAACCTGACGGCCCTGGAAGAACACACCAGCCTGCCCTGGGACGCCCTGCCGGGCCAGATGACTCTGGGTGAGAATGGTGAGTGGCGGCTGAATAGCCAGCCGGAACGACTACCACTGAGCTATACGCTACAGGCGGTAAAGGTCGGCTAAACCGAAGGATGGTGTTGGGCGCAGCGATACCTATCGGCAGTTAATGCCGATGGGTTATAGAAGCAGGTGAGCTGGGAAATGGATTAACAGGGCATTACTGATGGATATTGTTTTGCTCAACCCAAACTACGTTTTGCCCTGGACCGCGTTTAAATAGCATTCATATTGGCTTTGTAATCACGGTGATAGTGATGCCATTAAAAACCGACGACATACCATGCCGCGAGGCTCGCAAAGCTCAACGTGAGCTTTATGAGTCAGCCCATACGTTATTTATGGATAGGCTTGAAGTCTTCATTGACCCTATCGAATATCCATTGCCATACGACCTTTCAAAGGAAATTCAGGAGGCCTACTGGGGCCCCGCGTTTATGTCGCTAGCCATAGCTAGCGAGCTGAAAGAGTCCATCAATCAACTCCACGCCTGGTACGGTTACTTGGTCGACTGGTCCATCTGGATTGATGTGCTCAAGCAGTTCCATGGAAGTGAGGAATGGTATGTGCGCCGGCAGTATGTCGAGCAGCTGGCCTTCTACTGCATGCTGCAGCCAAGTGCCACGCGCGAGCGCTTTGGCTCAATCGCAACCAACGCCATACACCAAGCAAATTTAGCGCTTCAAGAAAACTACAAGGATCGATTGGATCAGGATCAATCTGGCCACCTAAACCGCAAAAAACGCATAGAACAACTCAAGCGCATAGGCGCTCATTACAGATGCTTCGCTTCTTTTCAACAGGCGCTTACTTGTTTAGATGACAAAGCCTTCAGCAGAACAAGCTACAACTTTCGAGATCTGGCCAACCACGGAATTGCTCCCCGGTTTGAACAAGGTGAAACCAGCTTCGTAAAGCGCTCCATTGAGCCGTGGAGCGAGCTAATTGAACAACCCAACGGAACAGCCCTACTCGTTGACCACCCGACAAAAAAGGTCGTGTGTTACGGTTTCGGCGGGACGGCTCCATTGACTTTCAATCAAGCTCACGATGCCTGCTGGCAGGAGTATTTAAAGGGAATAAAGCTATTTCATGCCTACCAAGCACTCCTGCGCGAGCTCTTGAATGCACTATCTCAGCGCTATCCCAAAGCGGGCATCAGTGACACAAATAACGAGCCGAAACCCACCGTATAGAAAAGTTAGGCACCGGTTACCCCGCCAACACCTTATCCAACGCCTGCCCCAGGGTCGCTACGGTGCGTTCGATATTGCCCAGCTTGTCCAACCCGAACAGGCCCAGGCGGAAGGTCTGGAAATCCGCCGGCTCATCACACTGCAACGGCACGCCAGCGGCTATCTGCAGGCCTTGGGCGGCGAATTTGCTGCCGTTTTTGATGCTGGCGTCGGTGGTGTAGCAGACCACCACACCTGGGGCTTCGAAGCCTTCAGCGGCGACGCTTTTAAAGCCTTTGCTGGCGAGCAAGGCGCGCACACGTTCGCCGAGCTCCTGCTGCTGGTTGCGCACGGTGGCAAAACCGATGGCTTCGGCCTCGCGCATGGCATCGCGGAAACGCGCCAGGGCATCGCTGGGCATGGTGGCGTGGTAAGCGTGGCCGCCCTGCTCATAGGCGTGCATGATCTGCAGCCACTTCTTCAGGTCGCAGGCAAAGCTGGTGCTCTGAGTGGCTTCAACGCGGGCCTGGGCGGCTTCGCTCAACATAACCAGGGCGCAACACGGCGAGGCACTCCAGCCTTTCTGTGGGGCGCTGATAAGGACGTCGATGCCGCAGGCCTGCATATCCACCCAAAGGGTGCCCGAGGCGATGCAATCGAGCACAAGCAGGCCGCCCACCGCATGCACGGCATCCGCCACGGCGCGCAGGTAGCCGTCCGGCAGGATCATCCCGGACGATGTTTCCACATGCGGGGCGAACACCACCTGGGGCTTTTCCGCGGCGATAACGGCCAGCACATCGACCAGCCGCGGCGGGGAAAACGCCGCCTGGCTACCCTCAGCTACCGGGCGAGCCTTGAGCACAATCGATTCAGAGGGGATCTGGCCCATCTCGAAAATCTGCGTCCAGCGGTAACTGAACCAGCCATTGCGCAGCACCAGGCACTTCTGCCCGGTGGCCAGCTGACGCGCCACCGCTTCCATGCCATAGGTACCGCTACCGGGCACGATGGCCATGGCATGGGCGTTGTAGACCTGTTTCAGGGTGCTGGAAATATCCTTCATCACGCCCTGAAACGACTGCGACATGTGGTTGAGGGAGCGGTCGGTGTAGACCACCGAGTATTCGATCAGGCCGTCGGGGTCGATGCTGGGATAGAGGTCAGACATAAGGGGCTCCAGGCAGAAATTCACCCCGCGACCCTGCCCGAAGCCGGGGCAAATGACAAGGTCGCGGCGGCCTCGGTTAGAATGCACACCATTAATCCCCACCCGATATCGCCATGACCGACAACCGCCAACCACCCGCCCCTCGCGTTGCCATTATCGGCGGCGGCCCTGCCGGGCTGATGGCGGCTGAAGTACTGGCCCAGGGCGGCGTGCAGGTCGATCTTTACGACGGCATGCCGTCGGTGGGGCGCAAGTTCCTTTTGGCCGGGGTGGGCGGCATGAATATCACCCATTCCGAGGCCAAGCCGGCCTTTGTCGCCCGCTACGGCCAGCGTCAGGCGGAAGTAGCCGGCCTGCTGCAGGATTTCGATGCCGACGCCCTGCGTACCTGGATTCATGACCTGGGCATCGACACCTTTGTCGGCACCTCGGGCCGGGTATTCCCCACCGATATGAAAGCCGCACCGCTGCTGCGCGCCTGGCTCAAGCGCCTGCGCGAGCTGGGCGTGCAAATACACACCCGGCATCGCTGGCTGGGCTGGGATAACCACGGCGCGCTGCGTATCGCCTCGCCCACCGGCGAACGCACAGTGAATGCCGACGCCACCCTGCTGGCCCTGGGCGGCGGCAGCTGGGCGCGGCTGGGTTCGGATGGCGCCTGGGTTAGCCTACTGCAAGCACGCGGCGTGCAGGTCGCGCCCTTGCAGGCGAGCAACTGTGGCTTCGATGTCAGCGCCTGGAGCCCGTTTCTGCGGGACAAGTTTGCCGGCGCACCGCTAAAGAACGTCAGCCTTAACCTGGCCGCTGCAGCACCGCGCCTGGGCGAGTTTGTGCTGACTGCCAGTGGTATCGAAGGCAGCCTGGTGTATGCCTTGTCGGCGGCTATTCGCGAAACGATCAACCAGCACGGCAGCGCTACCGTACACCTCGATCTGCTGCCGCAAACGTCGCTGGCTAAGTTGCAGACGGCCCTGAGCAAACCGCGCGGCTCGCAGTCCATGGCCAAGCACCTGCATCGCCAGGCTGGGATCGACGGGGTCAAAGCCGCCTTGCTGCGCGAGCTGGCCAGCGCTGCTGCCTTTAATGATCCGGCGCTGCTGGCCAGCGCGATCAAATCCCTGCCGATCACCCTGATTCGCCCACGGCCGCTGGATGAAGCCATCAGTACGGCCGGCGGCGTGCCCTTCGAGCAACTGAACGGCCAGCTGATGCTCAAGGCCCTGCCGGGCACCTTCTGCGCCGGAGAAATGCTCGACTGGGAAGCGCCCACCGGCGGTTATCTGCTGACCGCCTGCTTTGCCAGCGGCCGCCGCGCCGCCCAGGGCATGCTTGAATGGCTCAAGTACCGCGCCGAATAAGCCGCCGCGCACAATCTCAAGCGACTATGCTTGAGGGAAACCGCCCCAGAGCGGTGCTCTTCAACGCGCACAGGTAACCTCCAGCCGTGATCCCTCTAGTGGTCTGCGACGACTCGAACATGGCGCGCAAGCAGTTGATTCGCGCCCTGCCGCCCGAATGGCCAGTGACCATCAGCCAGGCCACCAATGGCCAGGAAGCGCTGACTGCGCTACGCCAAGGGCTGGGCCAGGTAATGCTGCTGGACCTGACCATGCCAGTGATGGATGGCTACGAAACCCTCGCTGCGCTACGCGCCGAAGGCCTGGCCTGCAAGGTGGTGGTGGTTTCCGGTGATGTGCAGGAAGAGGCCGTAAGGCGGGTCAAGGAACTCGGCGCGCTGGCCTTTATCAAGAAGCCTGCCGACCCCGAAATACTGCGCGCCACCCTGCTCGAGCTCGGCCTGTTCGACCCCAAAGCCACGCCTGGCGCCATCGCCCAGGCGGCGGTGCTCGATGATCTGAAAGTAAATTTCCGCGATGCCCTGCGCGAGGTCACCAACGTCGCCATGGGCCGCGCCGCCGCATTGCTGGCCAAGGCGCTCGGGGTCTTTGTGCAGTTGCCGGTGCCGCAGGTGAATATCTTCGAGGTCAGCGAGCTGCATATGACCCTGACCGATGCCATGCGCGGCGAGCGCCTGAGCGCGGTGTGCCAGGGTTTTATTGGCGATGGCATCGCCGGCGAGTCGCTGCTGCTGTTCCATGACTCGGAAGTCGCCGATATGGCGCGCCTGCTCAACTGGCAGCCAAAGGATGACCTGGAAACCTCGGAAATGCTTCTGGATCTGGCCAGCATCCTGATCGGCGCGTGCCTGGCCGGGATTGCCGAGCAGATCGACGTGCGCTTCTCCCAGGGCCATCCGCAATTGCTCGGCCAGCATTCTTCCATCGAGCGACTGATTCACCTCAATCAGCGCCGCTGGAAAAAGACCCTGGCGGTGGAAATCAGCTACAGCCTGGAGGCGCACAACATCCACTTCGACCTGCTGCTGCTGTTTACCGAAGACTCGATCAAGCGCCTGACCAACAAGATCAACTACCTGATGAACTAGGCGGTACGTCCATGCCCGCACAGATAGATATTCAAGAGGTGCACTGGCTGCTCGATATCGTGCAGTGCATCGATGTCGGGGTCATCGTCCTCGACCGCCAGTACCAGGTGGAAGTATGGAACAGCTTTATGGAGAACCATTCGGGCATGGGCCCGGACGAGGTGCACGGTAAAACCCTGTTCAGCCTGTTCCCGGAGATTAACGAAACCTGGCTACGGCGCAAGGTCGATACCGTGGTGCAGCTCGGCACCCGCGCGTTCAGCTTATGGGAGCAGCACCCCTACCTGATGCACTTCAAGAACTACCAACCGATCACCGGCCAGGAAGACTTTATGTATCAGAACGTCACCCTGCTGCCGCTGGCCGGGGCCAAGGGTGATGTGGAGCATATCTGCGTGGTGATCTACGACATGACTGCCGCCGCGACCCACAAGAAGCAACTGGAAGCGGCGCAGGCCAGCCGTTAATCTCTGCTCGCCAGGCCCCGTTAGAGGGCCGGCGCAACCGTTATCAGCCTGTTCGACATCACTCGTGCAGGAGTCATCCGATGCTGCAAAGCGTTGAACTGAAAACCTTCGTACCGGCCCGCGATTTCGCCTTGAGTCAGGCGTTCTACCGTGCCTTGGGCTTCAAACCCGGCTGGGTCGGTGATGACCTGGCCTATTTCAGCCACGGCGATCACTGTGCTTTTTTACTGCAGGACTTCTACGTCAAGGAGCAGGCAGAGAACTTCGTTATGCACCTGCTGGTGGAAAACGTCGACGCCTGGTGGCAGAAGGTGCTGGATGAGCAGCTTGGCGAGCGCTTCGGCGTACGCCTGGTGCCACCCCAGGATCAGCCCTGGGGCATGCGCGATTTTGTGATCATCGACCCCAGCGGCGTGCTCTGGCGGATTGCACAGAACATTTAGCCTATCTGGTGGACAAGCTTCGCGTTGTCCACCCTACGGCTTTCTGCCGCCCTTGGGCTTGCCGCCAAAGCTTGGCACCTTGCGCACCACCTTGACCGACGGCGCGGCTGGTTCGTCGGCTTCCATCCAGCGCCCAAGGCTGCCGCCTTTGCCGCCACCGACCACTTTCGGCTTCTTGGCCTTCTTCGGTTTTTTCACCACCTGGCCACCGGGCAGGGTCTGCGGTACGCGGTGGTCGGGGATAAAGTCCGGCTCGTCGATGCGCTGCAGCACTTGCTGGGTCAGGGTTTCGATGGCCGAGAGCAGCTGCACTTCATCGGCGCAGACCAGCGACACCGCCTGACCGGTGGTGCCCGCACGGCCGGTACGGCCGATGCGGTGTACATAGTCTTCGGCAACAATCGGCAGGTCGAAATTGACCACCAGCGGCATGTCGTCGATATCCAGGCCACGGGCTGCCACATCGGTGGCCACCAGTACCTTGACCTCGCCGTCCTTGAAACGCTGCAGCGCGCGCTGGCGGGTGGCCTGCGGCTTGTCGCCATGGATCGAGTCGGCGCTGATGCCGTGGCGCTGCAGCTCGGCTTCCAGCTCATCAACGCCTTTGCGGGTTTTCACGAACACCAAAGCCTGGCTCCAGCGCTTGGCCTGGTACAGATGCAGAAACAGCTCGCTCTTGCGCTTCTTGTCCACCGGGATCAGCCACTGCTTAACCGACTTGGCCGCAGCGTTGCGCGGGCTGACTTCAATGCTCAGCGGATCATTGAGCATCTCACCGGCCATGCTGCGGATCGCTTCGGAGAAGGTCGCGGAGAACAACAGGGTCTGACGTTTTTTCGGCAGTGCGCGGAACACACTGTCCAACTCGTTGGCAAACCCCAGGTCGAGCATGCGGTCGGCTTCATCCAGCACCAGGGTTTGCACCTGGTTGAACTTCACCGCGTTCTGCCGGAACAGATCGAGCAAGCGGCCTGGGGTGGCCACCAGCACGTCCACGCCTTTACGCAGTTTCATCATCTGCGGGTTGATGCTCACCCCGCCATACACCGCATAACTGCGCAGCGGCAGATGCTGGCCGTAGGTTATAAAGCTCTGCAGCACCTGCTCGGCCAGCTCACGAGTCGGCACCAGCACCAGCGCGCGCACTGAGTTGCTGGCAACCTCTGGCCCTTCCATCATCAACCGCTGCAACACTGGCAGGGCAAAACCGGCGGTTTTGCCGGTGCCGGTCTGCGCCGCGGCCATCAGGTCGCGGCCTTGCAGGACCGGCACAATGGCCTGGGCCTGCACGGCGGTGGGGGTTTTGTAGTCGAGGCTGTCGAGGGTGCGTAGCAGTGGCTCGATCAGGCCGAGGGAGGCAAACGTCATAGGGCTAACCGCTGAAATAAGTCGATGGCGCAGAGTTTATCCTGCTTGGGCGCAGACGGCCCGGCTGTCTTCAGCTGGCCATCAACTGCAAAGCCCGGAATGATCCGGGCTTTAAGGTATGAGCGTACGCGTGTTGAGTTAAGGCTTGTGCGGCCGCGCGAGAAACTCGTGGGATTGCATTTCCAGCAGACGACTCAGCGTGCGCTGGAACTCGAAGGTCAGGCGACCACCGGTGTAGAGGTCTTTCAGCTCCACTTCGGCAGAGATGATCAGTTTGACGTTGCGGTCGTAGAACTCATCCACCAGGTTGATAAAGCGCCGCGCCATATCGTCCTTGGCGGTGCTCATCTGCTCGACGTTAGCCAGCAGGACGGCGTGGAAGATCTTACCCAGTTCGATGTAGTCGTTCTGGCTGCGCGGGCCATCGCACAGTTCGCGGAAATCGAACCAGGCCACGTCATCGCCGACCTTGCGCGCGACGATGGCGCGGTTCTCGATCATCAGCGCCTCGTTTTCCTGCACCTCGCAGTGCTCGGGCAACAGGCTGACGAAACTCTTCTGCAGGCTTTCCTCGGCGGCGGCATCCAGCGGCCAGTGGAACAGTTCGGCCTGTTCCAGGGCGCGCAGGCGGTAATCGATACCGCTGTCGACGTTGACGATTTCGGTGTGCTGCTTGAGCAGGGCGATGGCCGGCAGGAAGCGCGCGCGCTGCAAGCCATCCTTGTACAGGCCGTCGGGTACGATGTTGGAAGTGGCGACCAGGCTGACGCCGTTCTTGAACAGCTCTTCCAGCAGGGTGGCGAGGATCATCGCGTCGGTAATATCGCTGACGAAAAATTCGTCGAAGCAGATCACCCGTGCCTCATCGGCGAAACGCTTGCCGATGATAGTGAGCGGGTTTTTTTCGCCCTTAAGGGTGCGCATTTCTTCATGCACGCGCTTCATAAAGCGGTGGAAGTGCGTGCGCACCTTGCGCTCGAACGGCAGCGAATCGAAGAAGGTGTCGACCAGGTAAGTCTTGCCGCGGCCAACGCCGCCCCAGAAGTACAGGCCCTTGACCGGCCCCTGCGGCTTTTTGCCGAACAGCTTGCCCAACATGCCGGAGCTGCCCTTGTCGGCAGCGACCAGATCGTCATACAGGCGCTGCAGATGACGCACCGCAGTTTCCTGGGCGGCGTCATGGAAGAATTCAGGGCGTTTAAGGTCAGCCTGGTAACGTTCTAGGGGCGTCATAATTCGTAAGAGCCTGTTCAAAGTCTGCTGCGCGTCGGGCCTGCTGCGTTAGAAACAGACTCGGTAAGCCGCTTGCGGATAACGCGCTTCAGCGCGGCCCGAAGGGCGAGTGCAACGAGTAATGCTCATGTACACCAGTACACTCCGCTTGATTCGCTGCGCTCACCCTACGGGCCAGCCGTTGGCTGTTACTACGCTGCGCTACGTTTCTCGCCTGTTTCTGCCTTGCATGCCTCTAGCTCGCGAGCCTTGAGCAGGCTCTTGGCCGGGCAAGTAAAACGGGGGCGTCACTTTAGCGACGCCCCCGTTGATTGGCAATCGGTAGCCAAATAACAACAGCCGTAGGATGGGTTGAGCGCAGCGATACCCATGCTGCCGAGTGATGGGTATCGCAGGCTCAACCCATCCTACGTACCACTTACTCCTGGGGAGCTAGCGCCTCACGCAGGCGCTGGATCGCTGCCTGACAGGCGCTGCTGTCGGCGAATGCCGGGCTTTGCGCGACGCACTCGTCGTCCAGCCAGACGCCAAAGCCGCCGTCCTGCTCGCGGATATCCAGTGCTTCGCCGGACTGCAGACGCTTGTTGATCATGCCGGCCGCTTTGCCATCGGCAAACGACTTGGACAGCAACAGCTGCTCACCGGCGGCATCCAGCAGGCGGAAACGGAAGCTGCCGTCGTCGTCGCGGAAGCTGACAAAGCGACTTTTCTTGGCTTTTTTCTTAGCTGCTTCAATTTCAGCGATCCCTTCAGCCATTCCCTCAGCAAACTCTTGGGCTTTTCCCAAAAGGCGCGCCACTCCTCTTCCAACATCCTGAAGAGTAAGTTGTTGCTGAACTGGTTTTGGCTTGAATGAACGCAGGCCCACAGCCTCGCGTAGCTCGCCGAGGAAAGGCCTGGCGATATTTCGGGCCTTCTCGGCGCCAACAAGGAGGATATCCTCCAGATCCGCCGGCTTGCTGATCAGTGCCTGATAACGCTCGCGGGCTTCGCCCAGCTCATTATTGAGCAGTTGAAACAGGCGGCTCTTTGCTTCGCCCCAAGCCAGACCATTAATCAACTCGGCACGGAACTCCGACAGCTGAGCAGGCGTGGCGAAGGCTTGATAGAGAGTGAACAGATGTGAGTTGTCTGGATCTTTAGGTTCACCCGGAGCTTTCGAATCGGTAACGATCAAAGAAATAACTTTCTTGAGCTCTTTCTCACAACTGAACAGCGGAATGGTGTTGTCGTAGCTCTTGCTCATCTTGCGCCCGTCGAGGCCTGGTAGGGTGGCCACGTCGGCTTCGATAACCGCTTCGGGTAAGGTGAACAACTCTCGGCCTTGGCCAAACAGATGGTTGAAGCGTTGAGCGATGTCACGGGCCATTTCTACGTGCTGGATCTGGTCACGGCCGACCGGCACCTTATGCGCGTTGAACATCAAAATGTCCGCGGCCATCAGCACCGGATAGCTAAACAGCCCCATGGTGATGCCCGCATCCGGGTCTTCACCATCGATCAAGTTCTTATCCACCGACGCCTTGTAGGCGTGGGCGCGGTTAAGCAGGCCCTTGCCGGCGACGCAGGTGAGCAGCCAGCACAGCTCGGGAATCTCGGGGATATCCGACTGGCGGTAGAAAGTTGCCTTGTCGGTATCCAGACCCAGCGCCAGCCAGGTGGCGGCGATTTCCAGACGCGAACGCTGAATGCGCGCAGGGTCGTCGCATTTGATCAGCGCATGGTAGTCAGCCAGGAAGTAGAACGAATCCGCATCGGCGGCGCGGCTGGCAACGATGGCCGGGCGAATCGCGCCCGCGTAGTTGCCCAGGTGCGGCGTGCCGGTGGTGGTGATGCCGGTAAGGATACGAGTAGTCATAACGTTCGCTTATTGGGGCTCAATCAGATCAGAGACGCGGCAGCAGTAGATCTTTGAGATCAGTAAGCTTGCCGTGAAAAAAGTGGCCGCATTCTGCCACTTTCAGCAGCTCATGGGCACGCCCGAGTGCCGCCGACCATTGGTAGACCACCTGCGGGTCGATCACTTCATCGTCTTCGGGCTGAATCAGGATCAACGGGCAGTTGCTGGCTGGGGGCACCTCCTCGCTCAGGCGATGCACCGCCGGGGCCACCATAAACAGCTTATCGAGCTTCACACACTGGGCTTCCAGGCGGGCGCCGAGCGCAGCGGCAACAAAACCACCGAAGGAAAAACCCAGCAAAGTCAGCGGCAACTCGGGGCGCTGCGCACGCAGCCAGTTGGCCACGGCTTCGGCATCATCCACTTCACCGCTTTCCATATCGTGGCTGCCGGCGCTGGCGCCGACGCCGCGGTAATTAAAGCGCAACGTGGCCAGGCCACTGTCACGGGCAGTGCGCTGCAGGGTGGAGACCACCTTATTGAGCATGGTGCCGCCCTGCACCGGGTTGGGGTGGCAGATCAGCGCCACGCCACGGGCGTCGGGGGTGTCCAGCCACAGGGCTTCGAGTTGGCCGCAGGGGCCAGCAATCATCAGAGGGGTTTCGCGGGTGAGCAACAGGGAACTCCGTGACCTCGCAGTGGGTCGACTCGTCTAGCTGACAGCCTGCGCTGCTACACAGCCATACCGCCGCACACATCTCGGCATTGCATTGCGGTATACAGCACAGGTTCGAGCCGTTAACGTAAAGCAAAGCCGTTTAGAGAGGAAGGACTCGTGGAACAGACGCTTACCGCCTGGTTGCTACCCGCCATTACCCTGGTAGCAGGCATTGCCATTGGCTTCCTGATTGCCCGCCTGGCGCCCAATGCAGCCCCTAGCCGCACCCAGCGCCAGCTGGATGAAATTCAAGAACGCTTCGATACCTACCAAAGCGAAGTGGTGACTCATTTCAACACCACCGCCAATCTGGTGAAAAAGCTCAGCCAGACTCAACTGGACGTGCAACAGCACCTGTCTGACGGGGCCAACCGCCTGGCACTCGACGAGCTGACCCGCCAGCGCCTGCTCGCCACCCTGCATGCCGATGAAAGCAGTGAAAAGCGCGAACGTATCAAGGCACCGGTCCACCATGAAATGCCTAAGGACTACGCGCCGAAAAGCGCCGATGTGCCAGGCATGCTCGATGAAAGCTACGGTTTGAAGAACAAGTAACAGTGGCTGATCCGGTCACTTCGATGACCGGATAGGCAATAAAAAGCCCCGCACTAGACGGGGCTTTTTAATGTGCAGCAGATTTAGATCGCGCCGCGCTCACGCAGCAGAGCCAATACAAGCTTGACCCCTTCATCTACCGACACAGACTGCGTATCGATCACCAGATCGGCATTCAGCGGCACGTCATACGGGAAGGACTCACCCGGGATATTGTCGCCACCCGCCGCGTACAAGCCTTGCGGGTCACGCTCGGCGCAAACCTGCGGGGACGCCTGCACGTACACGGTGATCAGGCGTTCGGCACCGATCAGCGCTTTGGCCTGCTCACGGCCTTCGGCATCCGGCGCAACAAAGGCTGCCAGGGTCAGCAAGCCGGCTTCGTTGAACTGACGCGCAACGTGCGCGGCACGGCGCCAGTTCTCGGTACGCCCGGCGCGATCCTGCGGCAGCCCCTTGTTCAGGTCATGGCGCAGGTTCTGCCCGTCCAGCACATAGACCGCGCGACCGGAGTCGAACAGCTTGCGCTCCACGGCATAAGCCAGGGTGCTCTTGCCAGCGCCGGACAGGCCACTGAACAGCACGGTGGCCGGCTGCTGGCCGAAGCGTGTAGCCCGCTCTTCAGTAGACACATGCGCCAGCTTGCCGTGATGGCCGCCCGAACCCTGCGCGCCAACTGGCTCGGCGATGATCATGCCGGCGCCGACGGTGCCGTTGGTCAGGCGATCAATCACGATAAACGAGCCGGTGGTGCGGTTGTGCGCATAGCCGTCCAGCGCAATCGGCGCATCCAGGGCGATGCGCACCTGGCCGATTTCATTGAGCTGCAGGCTGCTCGCCGCGCCCTCTTCCAGAGTGTTCACATCGACGCGGTGGTTGATGCTGGCAATCGAGCCCGGCACATAGCTGGTGGCGCGTTTGATGTCGTACTTCTTGCCCGGCAGCATCGGCTCTTCGGCCATCCACACCAGCATGGCGTCGAAGCTGTCGACCACCTGCGGACGGTTGTCGGCATGTACCAGCATGTCGCCACGGGAGACGTCGATTTCGTCTTCCAGGGTGATGGTAATTGCCTGACCTGGACCGGCCTGTTCCAGTTCACCTTCGAAGGTGACGATGGATTTGACCTTGCTGCCCTTGCCCGACGGCAGGGCGATGACTTCATCGCCCTTGCGCACGATGCCGCTGGCCAGGGTGCCGGCGAAACCACGAAAGTTCAGGTTGGGACGGTTGACGTATTGCACCGGGAAACGCAGGTCGGTGAAGTTGCGATCACCGGCGACTTCCACGGTTTCGAGAATTTCCATCAGCGACTGGCCGGTGTACCAAGGCGACTGCTCGCTCTTGTTGACCACGTTGTCGCCCTTGAGCGCCGACATCGGTACGAAGTGCAGCGAGCTCGGCTTGAGCGCGATACCTTCGGCGAACTTCAGGTAATCAGCCTTGATCTGCTCGAATACGCCTTGATCGAAGCCCTTGAGGTCCATCTTGTTGATGGCCACAACGATATGCTTGATGCCCAGCAGGCTGGCGATAAAGCTGTGGCGTTTGGTCTGGGTCTGCACACCATAGCGCGCGTCGATCAGGATGATCGCCAGGTCGCAGGTGGAGGCGCCAGTGGCCATGTTGCGGGTGTACTGCTCATGGCCGGGGGTGTCGGCGATGATGAATTTGCGCTTGGCGGTGCTGAAATAGCGGTACGCCACGTCGATGGTGATGCCTTGCTCACGCTCGGCCTGCAGGCCGTCGACCAGCAGCGCCAGGTCGATGTCTTCACCGGTGGTGCCGACTTTCTTCGAGTCACGAGTGATGGCTTCCAGATGGTCTTCGTAGATCATCTTCGAGTCGTGCAGCAGGCGGCCAATCAGGGTGCTCTTGCCGTCGTCGACGTTGCCGCAGGTGAGGAAGCGCAGCAGTTCCTTGCGCTCGTGCTGGGCCAGGTAAGCGAGGATGTCTTCGCTGATCAGATCGGATTGGTGCGACATATTAAAAGTACCCCTGACGTTTTTTCTCTTCCATGGAACCGGCGGCATCGTGGTCGATAACGCGGCCCTGACGCTCGGAAGTACGGGTCAGCAGCATTTCCTGAATGATGTCGGTCAAGCTGGTTGCAGTGGACTCCACCGCGCCGGTCAGCGGGTAGCAGCCGAGGGTGCGGAAACGCACCATCTTTTTGGTGATACGGGCTTTCTCTTCGTCGGAGAGGTGCTCAAGGATGCGGTCGTCGTCGATCATGATCAGCGTGCCGTTCTTCTCGATCACTTCACGCTCGGCGGCGAAGTACAGCGGCACGATCGGGATCTGCTCCAGATAGATGTACTGCCAGATGTCCAGCTCGGTCCAGTTGGACAGCGGGAACACACGGATCGACTCACCCTTTTTGACCTTGCCGTTGTACACGTTCCACAGCTCAGGACGCTGGTTCTTAGGGTCCCAGCGGTGCTTGCTGTCGCGGAAGGAGTAGACACGCTCTTTGGCGCGGGACTTTTCTTCATCGCGGCGCGCACCACCGAAGGCGGCGTCAAAACCGTACTTGTCCAGCGCCTGCTTGAGACCCTCGGTCTTCATCACGTCGGTGTGCTTGGCACTGCCGTAGGTGAAGGGGTTCATGTCCTGCGCCACGCCATCGGGGTTGATGTGGGTGATCAGGTCCAGGCCGTACTCTTTGACCATCTTCTCGCGGAAGCTGTACATCTCCTGAAACTTCCAGCGCGTATCGACGTGCATCACCGGGAAGGGCAGCTTGCCCGGAAAGAACGCCTTGCGCGCCAGGTGCAGCATCACGGCGGAGTCTTTACCGATGGAGTACAGCATCACCGGGTTATCGAACTCGGCGGCTACCTCGCGGATGATGTGGATGCTTTCCGCCTCCAACTGCTTCAGATGCGTCAATTTATCGAGCATGGCTACTCACGGCTATCTCATGAAGAGAGCGTTATTGGACGGCCTACGGGCCGTGGACGAGGGCGGCACTTTATCACAGCACCCTATTCTATTCAGGAGGCCTCTTAGATCGAAACGATCTAGCTTTATACCTACAGGAAAGGCCGGAAATGCGACCTAAATGGGATTGGGGCAATCGATAAACACATGCTCAATGGCAAAGCGCCGCGCCAGATAATCGCCCAGCGCCTGCACCCCATAACGCTCGGTAGCATGATGGCCAGCGGCGATAAAGCTGATGCCGTTTTCCCGGGCGCTGTGGAAAGTCTGCTCAGAGGCTTCGCCTGTCAGGTACAGGTCAACCCCGGCGGCAATCGCCTGATCGATATAGCCCTGGCCACCGCCAGTGCACCAACCAACCCGGCGAATCATCGCGCCCCCCTCAACCAGCAGCGGCTCACGGCCGAGCACCTGATGCACATGGCGGGCGAAATCACGCGCGGTCATGGCTTCTGCCAGCGAGCCGATCAGGCCGACGGTACGCGAATTTTCCGGTTCCAGCGGGCCTTCCACGGTAATCCCCAGCTGCGCGGCCAGTTGTACGTTATTGCCCACCTCGGCATGCACATCCAGCGGCAAGTGATAGGCCAGCAGGCTGAGGTCATTGGCCAGCAGGGTCTGTAGACGGCGGCGCTTCATCCCGGTGATGCAGGGGTTTTCGCCCTTCCAGAAGTAGCCGTGGTGCACCAGCAGCACATCGGCTTGCGCTTCGACCGCTGCATCGACCAACGCTTGACTGGCGGTAACGCCGCTGACGATCCGCCGCACCTGTGGCCGGCCTTCGACCTGCAGGCCATTGGGGCAGTAATCATTGATGCGCGCAGCATTCAGGTAGCGGTCGGCTTCTTCCACCAGGGTCGCCAGAGCAATGGCCATAAGGTTTCCTTATCAACAGTTGCACGGCGCTGCTTTATTCGCAGCGGCTTCTCTATAATGGCGCACCTTAAGGGGCACACCCGCCCCCGGCAACCCTCAGGATTGGATCGATGTTCAAGTCCCTGCGTTTCCTCGGCTGGCCCCTGCTGGTCGGCGTGCTCTCAGCACTGCTGATCATGCAGTATTTCCCGCAATGGGTCGGCCTGCCGGGGCAAGACGTGCACGTACGTCAGGCACCGTTCTATAGCCGCATGCAGGAAGGCCCGGTGTCCTATGCCGATGCAGTCACCACCGCATCGCCCGCCGTGGCCAATCTCTACACCACCAAATTCGTTAACAAAGCCGCACACCCGCTGTTCGAGGACCCGCAGTTTCGCAAGTTCTTCGGCGACAACCTGCCCAAGCAGCGGCGCATGGAGTCGAGCCTGGGCTCGGCAGTGATCATGAGCCCGGAAGGCTATCTGCTGACCAATAACCACGTGGTCGCCGGTGCCGACCAGATCGTTGTGGCCCTGAAAGATGGCCGCGAAACCCTGGCGCGGATCATTGGCAGCGACCCGGAGACCGACCTGGCGGTGCTGAAGATCGACCTGCAGGACCTGCCCTTTATCATCCTCGGCCGCTCGGACAATATCCGTATTGGCGACGTCAGCCTGGCCATCGGCAACCCGTTCGGCGTCGGTCAGACCGTGACCATGGGCATTATCAGCGCCACCGGGCGCAACCAGCTGGGCCTCAACACCTACGAGGACTTCATCCAGACCGATGCGGCAATCAACCCCGGCAACTCCGGCGGCGCGCTGGTGGATGCCTACGGCAACCTGGTGGGCATCAATACCGCGATCTTCTCCAAATCCGGCGGCTCGCAAGGCATCGGCTTTGCCATCCCGGTAAAGCTGGCGATGGATGTAATGCAGGCGATTATCGAGCACGGCCAGGTGATTCGCGGCTGGCTGGGGATCGAGGTGCAACCGCTAACCCCGGAGCTGGCGGAATCCTTCGGCATGGACGGTCGCCCTGGCATCGTCGTGGCTGGCATCTACCGCGACGGCCCGGCACAGAAAGCCGGCCTGCAACCGGGCGATCTGATTCTCAGCATCGACGGCGAAGCCGCCGGCGATGGCCGCCGCTCGATGAACCAGGTGGCACGCGCCAAGCCGGGACAGAAGATCAGCATCGACATCCTGCGCAACGGCAAACCGCTGCAACTGAGCGCAGAAATCGGCGTACGGCCGCCCGTCAACGGCAGCTAACCCCCTCCTTTTGCAAATTGCGCAACGCAAGCGATAACTCTTCTCAGATTTAATGTTATGTTATTACATTAAATCTCAATTGAAGGATGCTCTCCCTTGCGCGCCGCCCACGCCTTACTTGCCAGCCTGCTGGTTCCCAGCGCCTTTGCCGCTGCAGCAGAAAACCCCGTTGAGCTGTCCACCATCACCGTCACCGCGCGCCAGGAACAGGCGGATGGCCCCGTGCAAGGCTATCGCGCCACCCGCTCAGCCAGCGCTACCCGCACCGATACGCCGATTGCGCAGATCGCCCAGAGCATCAACGTGGTACCCGCACAGGTGCTCGATGACCTGGGCACCACGCGCATCGACCGCGCCCTGGACTTTGCTGGCGGCGTGTCCAGGCAGAACAACTTCGGCGGCCTGACCTTCCTCAATTACAGCGTGCGCGGCTTCACCACCGGCGAGCTGTACAAGAACGGCTTCACCATCAACCGCGGCAGCTCCAGCTCGCCGGATACCTCGGGTATCGAGCGCATCGAGGTGCTCAAAGGTCCGGCCGCCAGCCTGTATGGCCGTGGCGACCCGGGCGGCATGATCAATATCGTCAGCAAGAAACCGCAGGCCGAAGCTTTCAGCCAGCTCAGGGCCAGCGCCGGCAGCTGGGACCGCTACCGCAGCAGCCTGGACGTCAACACCCCGCTGAATGACGAGGCCACCCTGTTGTCGCGGATCAACCTGGCGGTGGAGGACAACCAGAGCTTTCGCGATCACGTCGGCAGCGAACGGCAGATCGTCAGCCCTTCGCTGAGCTGGCAGCTGAACCCCGACACCCTGCTGCTGATCGAGAGCGAATTCAGCCGCACCGAGTCGGTATTCGACCGTGGCATTCCGGCGGTGAACAACCGCATGGGCGCGGTGAAAAACTCCAGCTTTATGGGCGAACCGAACGACGGCAGCGTGCGAAACGACAACCAGATGCTGCAGGTCAGCCTGGAGCGCTACCTTAATGACAGCTGGAAACTGCGCCTGGCCAACCACTACGCCCAGGGCCGCCTGCAGGGCAACAGCTCCGAGCCATCGCGCCTGGTCGGCGACACGCTGACGCGCTTCTATCGCCAGCGCAGCTTTGAGTGGAACGACAGCATCACCCAGGCCGAGCTGCACGGCAGCTTCAACCTGGGCAGCTGGCAGCACCAGACCCTCGCCGGCCTGGAGTACGAGAACTACCGCAACAGCCAAAAGTACCCGCAAAGCGCGACAACCCTGGGCTACGGCCAGAACATCTACCAACCGCAGTACGGCCAGGCCAAGCCGGCCATCGTCAACCCCAACGATTTCTTTGAGCACACCGAGAGCTATGCCCTCAACCTGCAGGATCAGATCAGCTTTAGCGAGCGCCTGAGTGGCCTGATCGGCGCACGCCTCGAACGCTTCGAGCAAACCGCGCTGAACCGCAGCACGCGGGTCAGCAACAAGCAGAACCAGGATGTCGCCACCGCCCGCACTGGCCTGCTCTATCAACTGACCCCGCAGGTCGGGGTGTTCGCCAACGCCTCCACCTCGTTCAAACCCAACAGCATCAGCAGCCAGGGCACGGTATTCAAACCGGAAAAGGGCCTGGGCTATGAGACTGGGCTCAAGCTCGACCTGCTTGATAGCCGCCTGGGTGCAACCATCGCGCTGTTTCATATCGACAAGGAAAACGTGCTGACCGCTGACCCGGGCAACCCCGGCGACAGCATCGCCGCCGGCAAGGCCCGCAGCCAGGGCCTGGATATGCAGTTCAGCGGCCAGCTCAGCGATGCCGTGCGCATCATCGGCGCCTACGCCTATATCGATGCCGAAGTCACCGAAGATAACAGCCTGCCCGTAGGCAGCAAGCTGCTCGGCGTCGCCCGCCACAGCGGCAGCCTGCTGACCGTCTACCAGTTTCAGGACGGCCGCCTGTGCGGCTCGGACATCGGCGCCGCGTTCAACTACGTGGGGGATCGCTCGGGGCAAGCTGGCAGCAACTTCCAATTACCGGCCTACAACACCGTCGATCTGCTCGCCCACTACCAGGCCAGCGATGACCTGAGCATCGGCCTCAACCTCAACAACCTGTTCGACCGCGAGTACTACGAGCGCGCGTACAACAGCGTCTGGGTCATGCCCGGCGAGCCGCGCAACCTTAGCCTCAGCCTGACCCTTAATCTCTGACCCACCATTCAAGGAACCCCAGTATGCGTACTGCCAAACCCATCATGCTTACCGCACTGCTCGCCGCCCTACTCGCCGGGCACGTCCAGGCCCACGGCCTGTGGACCGAACAGCGCCGCGGCCATATCGAAACCATCTACGGTCACGGCGCCGAGGACAATGCCTTCAAGGCCGAGAAAATCAGCGGCGCCTGGGCCTATGACCGCGCTGGCAAGATGATCCCGGTCAGCGTCCAGCGCCTGGACGATCACGCGCGCCTGCTACCACTGAAAACCCCGGCGGTGCTCGGCGTGGCGCTGGACAACGGCGCCTGGTCACTGACCCCGGACAAACAGTGGATCAACCAGGGCCGCAGTAAAGTGCCGAACTCGACCGAGTCGCTGCACACCTTTAAATACAGCCTGGCGATCTACCAGGAAGGCGCCAAGTTGCCGAAGCTGGATCAGTTGAAGATGGTTATCCTGCCGGAAGTCGACCCGCTCAAGGTCGGCCCCGGCAAGCCGTTGGCGGTGCGGGTGCTGGTGGATGGCAAGCCGGCTGCCGGGGTTGAGTTGGTGGGTGACTACCGTGGTGCGCCGCATCAGGTCAGCGCCACCACCGATACTGAAGGGCGCGCCCAGGTGCTGGTACGCAACGAAGGGTTGAATATCATCAGCGCGTCCATCAGCCTGCCGGTCAAAGGCGACAAGGATATCGAAACGCGCGGCCTGTTTACCTCGCTGACCTTTCTCGGCAAAGCGCACCACGAGTAACACGCAGGCAATAAAAAGCCAGCGCGGCTTACGCGGCGCTGGCTTTTGCGTAGCCCGGATGCAATCCGGGGTAGGTAGTGGCGCTCCCGGATTGCATCCGGGCTACAAGCTACAAGTCTTGCAGCGCATCCAGCAGCGCCTGGTTCTGCTCCGGCGTGCCAATGGTGATGCGCAGGAACTGGGCAATGCGCTGCTGCTTGAAGTGACGCACGATCACCCCCTGTTCCCGCAGGCCAGCGGCCAGGGTCGCGGCATCTTTATCCGGGTGACGGGCAAAGACAAAATTCGCCGCCGAAGGCAACACCGCAAAGCCCAGCTTCTCCAGCCCAGCCACCACAACCTCACGGTTGTCGATCACCTGCTGGCAGGTTTGCTGGAAATACGCTTTGTCCGCAAACGCCGCCGCAGCGCCGGCAATCGCAATGCGATCCAGCGGGTAGGAGTTGAAGCTGTTCTTGATCCGATCCAGCGCCTCGATCAGATCAGGATGGCCGACCGCGATACCGACCCGCAGCCCCGCCAGGGAGCGCGACTTGGATAAGGTCTGGCTGACCAGCAGATTGGGGTATTTATCCACCAGACTGATCGCCGTCTCACCGCCGAAGTCGATATAGGCCTCATCCACCAGCACCACGCTATCCGGGTTGGCCTGGAGCATGCGCTCGATGGCCTCCAGCGCCAGAGGGCAGCCAGTCGGTGCGTTCGGGTTGGGGAAAATAATGCCGCCGTTGGGCCGCGCGTAATCTTCCACGCGAATCTGGAACTGTTCATCCAGCGGCACCTGCACGGAGTCGATGCCATACAGGCCGCAGTACACCGGATAGAAGCTGTAGCTGATATCCGGGAACAGCAGCGGTTGGCCATGCTGGAACAGGCCGTGGAAAGCGTGCGCCAGCACCTCGTCGGAGCCATTGCCGACAAATACCTGGGCGGTCTGCACGCCGTAATAATCGGCCACCGCTTGCTTCAAACGGTCGCTGTTGGGGTCCGGGTACAGGCGTAGGTTGTCATTGACCTCGGCCTGCATGGCCGCGATGGCCTTGGGCGACGGGCCATAAGGGTTTTCATTGGTGTTGAGCTTGACCAGCTTGGCCAGTTTCGGCTGCTCACCCGGTACATAAGGCACCAGGTCTTTGACGAAGGGGCTCCAGAATTTGCTCATCTGCCCTTCTCTCCTCGAATTCTTCGGTTTGCGCAGGGTGGAAAACCGCGAAGCGTTTTCCACCGGACAAGACGGTGGACAAGCAAAGCGTTGTCCACCCTACAAAACAGCCATCAGCTCTTGATGCGGTACTCGGCGCTGCGGGCGTGGGCGGTCAGCGACTCGCCACGGGCCAGCACACTGGCAACCTTGCCCAACTCCGATGCACCCTCGGCCGAACAATGAATGATCGACGAGCGCTTCTGGAAGTCATACACCCCCAGCGGCGAGGAATAGCGCGCCGTGCCGGAGGTTGGCAGCACGTGGTTGGGGCCGGCGCAGTAATCGCCAAGGGCCTCGGCGGTGTAGCGGCCCATAAAGATCGCGCCCGCGTGACGGATCAGCGGCAAGTACTGCTCGGGGTTTTCTACCGAGAGTTCCAAGTGCTCTGGGGCAATGCGATTGGCCACTTCAATGGCCTGCGCCATATCGGCCACCAGAATCAGCGCACCGCGACCTTCCAGCGAAGTGCGGGCAATCGTCTCGCGCTCCAGGGTCGGCAGCAGTTTGGCGATGCTCTCGGCGACGCGGTCAAGGAAGGCCGCATCGGGGCTGACCAGAATCGACTGGGCGTCTTCGTCGTGCTCGGCCTGGGAGAACAGGTCCATGGCAATCCAGTCCGGATCGGTCTGGCCGTCACACACCACCAGAATCTCCGAAGGACCGGCGATCATGTCGATGCCGACCTTGCCGAACACGTGGCGCTTGGCGGTGGCGACATAGATATTGCCGGGACCGACGATCTTGTCCACCGGCGGCACGCTCTCGGTGCCATAGGCCAACGCGGCCACGGCCTGGGCGCCGCCAATGGTGAATACCCGGTCGACCCCAGCGATGCAGGCGGCCGCCAGCACCAGCTCATTGATTTCGCCACGCGGGGTTGGCACCACCATCACCACTTCTGGCACGCCGGCAACCTTGGCCGGAATCGCGTTCATCAGTACCGAGGATGGGTACGAGGCCTTGCCGCCCGGCACATACAGGCCGGCGCGGTCCAGCGGCGTAACCTTCTGCCCCAGCACCGTACCGTCGGCCTCGGTGTAGCTCCAGGAGTCCTGCTTCTGCCGCTCGTGGTAGCTGCGTACGCGCTCGGCGGCTTTTTCCAAGGCGCTGCGCTGCTCCGGGGTGATGCGGGTCAGGGCCAGCTCCAGGCGCGCGCGCGGCAGAATCAGATCCGCCATGGAGGCCACATCCAGACCGTCGAACTGCTTGGTGAACTCGACCAATGCCACATCGCCACGCTCACGCACCGCCTTGATGATCTCCAGCACGCGATGGTTGACCGCATCATCCGAGACACTTTCCCAGCTCAGCAGATGATCCAGATGCTGGGCAAAGTCCTGGTCAGCGGCATTGAGTCGGCGGATAGCGATAGGAGCGGTCATAGCGGGCCTCTTAAATTGGCAAATGCTCAAGCGC
>JAUSOF010000092.1 GCA_030656145.1 Pseudomonas sp. | reverse complement strand
GGGCCAGTCCAGCGATGAGCAGGTTAAGTAGGTGGCGCTGAATAGCGTGCATGGCATGCTCCTGGTGGGTTAGTTAAAGCCATAAGTTGTTCTTTTTTACAGGTTGCATTGCGCATGCCAATTCTATTTGATTCATGTACTTAGCTTTATTGTCATTGTAAAACAAGGTCTTACTGGTCTGAACAGTTGTCAATTTGACTGGCAGGTCGCTTTGGGTTCTGCGCTATTCAGGTGCGTGGCCGGGTATCTGGCTTCAAAATGGCGCGACACTTGCTTGGGAGGTCAATCTAGCCTTACAAAGGGCGTCTCTACTGGACCGACTGGCCTGAACAGTTATGCATGCTTCCGCTCCTCGTGCTGTTCCCGAATACGCTCTGCAGTCGATCCGCAAGTTGATTGCGGAAGAGGGCTACCGCCCAGGCGATGTACTGCCTTCACAGCGTGACCTGGCCGAGCGCCTGGGGGTCAGCCGCACTTCTTTACGTGAGGCCCTGTCATCCTTAAGTGCTTTAGGCGTGATCAGCGTGCAACCGGGTAAGGGTGTTTTCGTCCAGGTGGCGGCCGGGCAAGCCTTGGCCCCGATGGGCTTCGCCTGGCCGTTCGCTGAGCAGGTATCTGCCGCCGATACCTTTCAGTTGCGTTTCGCTCTGGAGGGTTTCGCCTGTGGCTTGGCGGCGGCCACCCTAACGGCGGCTCAGCTGGATGCGCTGCAGGACAATGTCGAACAGATGCGCCTAGAGCTGCGGGGCGGTGATTTCGAGAGCGCGTCGCGCCTGGATTTTGATTTCCATCGGAGCATCCTGCTGGCCAGCGGCAATCAGGCCATGTGCGGCATTGTCACCTCCAGCGCGGATATTTTTCTGGAAAGTCAGAAACTACCGTTTATTCGTCCGGAGCGCGCCATGGAGACCTGGCAGGAGCATCGCAAGATGCTCAAGGCCCTAGGGCGGCACGCCTCGGGCCCGGCGCAGAAGGCTATGCAGCAGCATATCCGTGCAGCCGCTTTGCGCACTGGCATTGCCTGTGTCACTCTCGGTGACTAGCGTCGGGGTAAATTGCTTCCGGGCCCATAGACAGGCTCAATGGCGTTCGCCTTCCTGTACCGGTAAAGGCGGGCTATGATGGCTGCCACTTTTTGCTTCCGAACACGGAGATTTTCCATGAGCGAATTCATCACCAATGTCAGCGACGCCAGCTTC
>JAUSOF010000091.1 GCA_030656145.1 Pseudomonas sp. | reverse complement strand
TCATCCGACAGTTTATTCTTCAAGTGCTGCGTGGCCAGTATCCGCAAGCTTTGCTAGCCATTCAGGAGTGGATGCTGGCGATCAAGCGGCAAAGCAAGAAGCGCAAGGTCGATCTGCCGACCATACTCAATGGTTTCTATTGCCTGCTGCTGTTGGCTTGTGCGGACAAGCAGTTGTACCCCGCACTCAAGCAGGCAGTTAACCTGGGGCTGAAAGAGTATTACGGTCGGGCCTACTCGGCACTGCAGATGCTGGTCGATCAGCAGCAGGCAAGCGTACGACGGCCTGATCATGAGTTTAGCGAGCCGCTTGCGTTCAATGGTTTCGATGGCCTGCTACTGGCATTAGGTTTGTATTGGGCGGATTCATCTGTGGTGCGAGAGCCAGTTTGGCATGAGCAAGTCAGCGATTTTCGTGACACGCTTATTGCTGCGGGCTACCACTGGCTCGGTGAAGAGCTGGACGCCCTGCTGGCGCAGCAGTTTGACCAACCCCGCCGTCAACCCGACTGGCACCAGGCTGCCGGTCTGGTGCCGTTGGTAAGCCTCTATCAGCGGCAAGAAGCCTGGCAGCATGCCTTGACTGCACTGTCCCTGCTCAAGCCGGGCAAGGCCGAGTCAACACATGCGCAGGTCCAGAAGTCGGCACGAATGGCTTGGTTCGTCACCTTCACTCCCTATCAGTTGAGTGTCGAGCCGCGCGAGCAGAAGCTCGGCGCCAAGGGCCAATGGAGCAAAGGGCGCGCCGTGGCACTCAAGCGCCTGTTCGAGGACGGCGACAGTCTGGACTTTCTCCTGGAGCAAGATAAACAGACGATTCGCATGATCCAGCTGGGGAGCGATTACTACTATGGCGGGGCGCGCTATGACCTATCTGCCGAGCACGCCTTGCCCCGACTGGTCGGGCATCCTGCGCTGTTCTGGGCGGATGCGCCGGATGTACGGATTGATTTACTACTCGGTCACGTGAGCCTGCAGCTTAAGTCTCAAGGTACGCAGATTCACCTTAAGCTCGAACCCGGCGGTGTTCAGGGAAATCCAGACGTGTTGCTGCGCAAGGAGACGCCGACGCGGTTGCTGGTTTACCCGATCAGCCGTGAGCTACGCCAGATTGCCGATATAGTTGGCGACGGCCTGAGCGTACCGCAGGCCGCCAAGGCGCAGTTGGTCGAGGCGATCGGCGCAATCGCGCCCTTATTACCGATCCACTCGGATCTGCCCGAGTTGGCTGGCCATCTCGACAGCGTGGCCGCCGACAGCACCTTGTATGCTCACTTGTTGCCGCTGGAGGCAGGCCTGCGCCTGCAGTTGTTAGTGCGGCCGCTGGCGAGCAGTAGCTGGTTCAAGCCTGGCCAGGGACTGGAGAACGTGCTGGGTGAGCTGGACGGTAAAGCGTTGCAGGCCAGTCGTGATCTGCATGCAGAGTCGGCCTCGTTGCAGCGGGTACTGCAGGCCTGCCCGGCACTCGCCCAGGCCGACACCGATGGTCAGGAGTGGCAACTGGCCGAGCCGCAGGATGCGCTGCAAGTATTGAGTGAGCTGCAGGCACTGGAAGGCGACTGGCTGCAGTGCGTCTGGCCAGAAGGTGAGCGCATGCGGATCAAGGCGCGGCCGGGTATGGGCCAACTCAAGCTTGGGCTCAAGCAGCAGGGCGACTGGTTTGTGCTCAACGGTGAGGTGCAGCTGGACGATGGTCGCGTGCTGCACTTACGCCAGCTTCTGGAGTTACTGAAGTCCAGCACTGGGCGCTTTCTCAAGCTAGGCGAGCAGGACTGGCTGGCCCTGAGCGATAGCCTGCGTAAGCGTCTGGACGAGTTGGCTCACTTGGCCGATCAGGTTGGCGATGATGGGTTGCGTCTGAATCTGCTGACGGCACCGCTACTGGCCGGACTGGCAGAAGAAGCGGGCGAGTTTCAGGCCGATGCTGGCTGGCAAGCGCACTTGGACAAACTTGAATCGCTCAAGCACTTTCAGCCTCAGGTACCCAGCACCCTGCAGGCCGAGCTGCGCGATTACCAGCGTGAAGGATTTGATTGGCTGGCACGCCTGGCCCAGTGGGGGGTGGGCGCTTGCCTGGCCGATGACATGGGGCTGGGTAAAACCGTGCAAACCCTGGCGCTGCTTTTGCACCGTGCTCCTGGCGGGCCGCAACTGGTGGTGGCGCCGACCTCGGTGGCGCTTAACTGGGCGGCGGAAACCGCGCGCTTCGCGCCCACGCTCAGGCTGCACATCTACCAGCAAAATCGCCACCTCGATGACCTCGGGCCGTTGGATCTGGTGATTGTCAGCTATGGCCTGCTACAGCAGGATATCCAGGCATTTGCCAGCCAGCACTGGACCAGCGTGGTACTTGATGAAGCCCAGGCGATCAAGAACTCCCAGAGCAAGCGTTCGCAAGCGGCGATGACCCTGCAGGCCGACTTCAAGTTGATCGCCAGTGGTACTCCGGTGGAAAACCATTTAGGCGAGCTGTGGAACCTATTCCGCTTTATCAACCCAGGCCTGCTTGGCAGCCAAGAGCGTTTTGCCCAGCGCTTCTCCGGGCCGATCGAACGCGGTGAGCAGGGTGCACGTAAAGCGCTAAAAGCACTGATTCAGCCATTCATCCTGCGGCGACTGAAAAGCCAAGTGCTCGACGAACTGCCGCCGCGCACCGAGATCACCTACAAGGTGCCGCTGTCCAGCGAAGAGATGCACCTGTACGAGGCCCTGCGGCAGCAAGCGCTGAATACGCTGAGTACCACGGCACCGGGCAAGTCACTGCAGGTACTGGCGGAGATTACCCGCCTACGGCGCTTCTGCTGTCATCCGAGCCTGGTCATGCCCGAGTGCGGCCTGAGCGGCAGCAAGCTGGCCGCCTTTGCCGAAATCGTCGAGGAGCTGCTGGAGAACCGCCATAAAGCGCTGGTGTTCAGCCAGTTCGTCGACCACCTGAGCATCATTCGTGGTTGGCTCGATGAGCAGGGCATTAGCTATCAGTACCTCGATGGCGCCACGCCGCCCAAGGAACGACAAGTGCGGATGGATGCCTTTCAGGCCGGTATTGGCGAAATTTTTCTGATCAGCCTAAAAGCTGGTGGTACCGGCCTCAATCTGACGGCTGCCGACTACGTGATCCATCTCGATCCGTGGTGGAACCCGGCAGTGGAAGATCAAGCCAGTGATCGTGCCCATCGTATGGGGCAGCAGCGGCCAGTGACGATCTACCGGTTGGTCACCGAACATACCATCGAGGAGCAAATCGTCGCCCTGCACGGGAAAAAGCGCGACCTCGCTGACAGCTTGTTGGGCGGTGGCGAGGTCAGTGGCAAGCTCGACGCTGATGCGTTGCTGAGTCTGCTCAAGGGCGACCAGGTGCAGTAACGCGACCTGCTGAATGCGTCGATAAACGAAAACGCCCCAGGTTTGCACCTGGGGCCTTTTGGTTTTATATGGTGCCCAGACGGGCCTCTAACCTGTTTTGCAACCTGCTGTATTTAAAGGGTTTACTGCGTTGCTTGTTTTGTTGGCATACAGGCTGGCATACACGGTGCCGGCTGCTGGCCTGTTTCTGGCTGCTTTTCTGGCCATGGCTACCCGCTCG
>JAUSOF010000086.1 GCA_030656145.1 Pseudomonas sp. | reverse complement strand
GCGCCCAACCCTATGCAGAAACCGTCGAGCACGGCCCGGCACCCGAGGCGCAGGCCAACCCATATCTGGCCGCCGAACACTTTCTTCGTCAGCAGGGCCTGCAAGTGCAGCGCAGCGCTGACTTGCGGCTGCTACCGACCTTGCCCAGTGCCGGGCAGACCCTGTTGCTACTTGCCGACCGTGAGCGCATGAGCCCGCGCCAAGTCGAACACCTGCTGGCCTGGACGGCCAAGGGCGGGCACCTGGTGTTCGTTGCCGAACGCCTATGGGATGAGGATGAGGGTAAAAGTGGCGACCTGCTGCTCGACAGCCTGGGCATTCAGCAGTACCAGAGCGACGAGCTAGACCAGCCAGACGGTGAGACCGAGGAGCCCGCTCTGGATGCCGACGAAGCCACGGCCAGCGCCTACCCGGAGCTGACCCAGCTCTACCTGGAAAACGAGCAAGCCCCGGCCTACTTCGGTTTCAACACCGGTTTTCACCTCTACGATGCCGAAAATCGCGCCCATGCCTGGGCCAACAGCGCCGCAGCGACCCATCTGGTCCAGCTCTACCATGGCGACGGCCTGGTCAGCGTGCTGAGCGACAGCTGGATCTGGCAGAACGACAGCATCGCCAATTACGACAATGCCTGGCTGCTCTGGTACCTGAGCCAGGACAGCGCCGTGACCCTGCTCTACCACGCCGATCGCGACAGCCTGTTCAACCTGCTGCTGCGCTACTTCCCCCAAGCCCTGCTGGCGCTGGCGCTACTGCTGGGTCTCGGCCTGTGGCGCGCCGGCATGCGTCAGGGCCCGCCGCAAGCACCGGCCAGCCCCAATCGCCGGCAACTGCAGGAGCACCTGCGCGGTAGCGCCGATTTCCTCCTGCGCCGCTGCGGCCAGCACAGCCTGCTACAAGGCCTGCAACAGGATATCAAGCGTCGTGCGCAGCGCCGTCACCCCGGTTTCGAACGCCTCGGCGTGACCGAACAATGGCAGCTGCTGGGACGCCTGACCCGCTTGCCCAGCCGCGCCATCAGCCAAGCCATGCGGCCGCTGCCCCAGCAGCGCCTGTCCGCCGTCGATTTCACCCGCCAGGTCGCCCACCTGCAAACACTCAGGAATGCCCTATGAGCGAATACACGCCCGAACCGCCGAGCAGCCCCGCCGCAGAACCTATGGCCGCTGCCGCGCCGGTCCCCGCGCCGAGCAATCCGGCACAGCAGCGCCAGCGCGCCAGCCAGCTCGCCCAGGCCCTGCGCCTGGAGTTGCACAAGGCGCTGATCGGCCAGAATGCGGTGGTTGACGATGTGCTCACCGCCCTGATCGCCGGCGGCCACGTACTGATCGAAGGCGTCCCCGGCCTGGGCAAGACCCTGCTGGTACGCGCCCTGGCGCGTTGCTTCGGCGGCGAGTTTGCACGCATCCAGTTCACCCCGGACCTGATGCCCAGCGACATCACCGGTCACGCCGTGTACGACCTGCAGAGCGAACAGTTCAAGCTGCGCAAGGGCCCGGTGTTCACCAACCTGTTGCTGGCTGACGAAATCAACCGCGCCCCGGCCAAAACCCAGGCGGCGCTGCTGGAAGTGATGCAAGAGCGCCAGGTCACCCTCGAGGGGCGTGCCCTGGCGGTGCCGCTGCCGTTCATGGTGCTGGCCACGCAAAATCCGATTGAGCAGGAAGGCACCTACCCGCTGCCGGAAGCCGAACTGGATCGCTTCATGCTCAAGCTGCGCATGGACTACCCCGAGCAGGCCGAGGAGCTGAGCATGGTGCGCCAGGTCACCCGCTCGACCCGCGCCGACATGCTCGACGTCAGCCCCTTGCGCACCCTGCTGCAAGCCAAGGACCTGCTGGCCATGCAGAAGATCGCCAGCGACCTGCCGCTCGACGAACAGGTGCTCGACTATGCCGTGCGTCTGGCGCGCGCCACCCGTACCTGGCCGGGCCTGATTCTCGGTGCCGGGCCACGGGCCTCGATTGCCCTGGTACGTGGCGGACGTGCCCGTGCCCTGTTGCGCGGTGGCGACTTCGTCCTGCCGGACGACATCAAGGGCTGCGCCCTCGCCGTGCTGCGCCATCGCGTGCGCCTGGCGCCGGAGTTGGATATTGAAGGTCTGTCGGTCGACCAGGTGCTTCAGCAGTTGCTCGACCAGGTGCCGGCACCACGTCTATGAACCAGTCGACCCTGAGCGCGCACGCATGAAGCCTTCGCGCACGCTGCTGATCTTGCTCGGCGTCCTGCTCGGCCTGGCTATTGCCCTCGGTGTTCTGCAGGCGCTGGCGGTAAACGTGCCGCAAAGCCTGCACGCGCTCTGGTGGGGCGTATTGCTGACGCTGACTGGCGCGGCACTGGTTGACGCCCTGCGCGTGCGCCAATTGCCCTCGCCACGTATCGAGCGCCTGCTGCCGGGCAATCTGCCGCTGGGGCGCTGGAGCGAGATCCGCCTAACCCTGCACCACACCTATGCCCAGCCCTTGGTGCTGGACGTATTCGACCATGTAGCCGACGGCATGGCGTTCGAGCAGCTGCCGCAACGCATTGAACTG
>JAUSOF010000075.1 GCA_030656145.1 Pseudomonas sp. | reverse complement strand
CGCTATTGCCCCTACAGTGGGCTTCTCGGTGCAGGTGGTGAAAGGCACTGCAGTGACATCGATCATCGGCTTCACCGAACTGACCAAGACAGGCGGCATGCTGGCCAACGCCACCTTCGAGCCCTTCATGGTCTATGGCCTGGTGGCGCTCGGTTACTTCCTACTCTGCTACCCCTTGTCGCTTGCTGCATACCGCCTGGAAAGGAGACTAAATGTCACTGCTTAACGTCACCGCCCTGCACAAGTACTACGGCGATAACCATGTACTCAAAGGCATTGATTTAAAGGTCAAGGAAGGAGAGGTGGTCGCCATCATCGGTCGCAGCGGCTCGGGAAAGAGCACCTTGTTGCGCACCCTCAATGGCCTGGAGTCGATTGACGATGGGGTTATTGAGGTCGATGGCGAATATATCGACGCCGCCCGTGCGGATCTGCGCAGCCTGCGACAGAAGGTCGGCATGGTGTTCCAGCAGTTCAACCTGTTCCCTCACCTCAGCGTTGGCGAGAACATCATGCTCGCCCCCCAAGTGGTGAAGAAGCTACCGCGCGACGCCGCGCAGCAGCTAGCGCGGCAGATGCTCGAGCGGGTCGGGCTCGGCGAGAAATTCGACGCCTACCCGGAACGCCTGTCCGGCGGCCAGCAACAACGAGTGGCCATCGCCCGAGCGCTGGCGATGTCGCCACGGGTACTGCTATGCGACGAAATCACCTCGGCGCTCGACCCGGAGCTGGTCAACGAGGTGCTTGCGGTGGTCAAGCAACTGGCCAGCGAGGGCATGACCCTGATCATGGTCACTCATGAGATGCGCTTCGCCCGTGAAGTGGGCGACAAGCTGGTGTTTATGCACCAGGGCAAGGTGCACGAAGTGGGCGACCCCACGGTGTTGTTCGACAACCCGCAAACCGCGGAGCTGCGTCAGTTTGTCGGCTCGATCCACTCATGAACCTGGCGGCCGGCTATTGATCGAGCGGCAGAGCTGCATAGCCTTAGCGCTATTCTTCGCTGTAGATCGTGGCGGCCCGCGCAAGAACAGTGAAACGCGCCTGCTGCACAGCCCATAGACGCCTGTTTTTAGAACACCTGCAGGACCTGCGACATCAGTATGCGTTGGCGTACCCTGCCTATCGTGGCAGGATGTCGGCGTTCTGTATCGAGAAAGCCCCATCATGCCGCATACCCCTGCAGAGTCATTTCCCTTGATCG
>JAUSOF010000073.1 GCA_030656145.1 Pseudomonas sp. | reverse complement strand
TCGAGGACAGTCATTCCTCTACGACGTACATCACTGCACGCCTTTAGCAACCTACCCGGTTCCAGCGCGGGCCACGCCAATGGAACCCTATTTGGTCTTGCTCCGAGTGGGGTTTGCCTAGCCACGAACTGTTACCAGTCGTGCGGTGCGCTCTTACCGCACCTTTTCACCCTTACCGGCGCCGAAGCGCTTAGGCGGTTATTTTCTGTGGCACTTTCCGTAGGCTCACGCCTCCCAGGCGTTACCTGGCACTCCGCCCTATGGAGCCCGGACTTTCCTCCCCCGCATTTCGCAGAACGAAACACGGCAGCGACTGTCCGATCGACTCTCCGCCGCCAAGGTTAACGGCTCGGTCTCAATAGAACAAGGCTCAAGCGTCTTTCTGCCGCTCCAGCGCCACCTGATAGAGCAGGTTCTTGCGCACCCCGGTTATTTCCGCCGCCAACGCCGCAGCTCTTTTAAGCGGCATCTCCTTGAGCAGCAACTCAAGTACGCGCAGTGCCTCAGCACTCACCGCCGCCTCGCCCTCCGGCGCCTGCCAGCCGGCGACCAGCACCACACACTCGCCGCGCTGCTGATTGCTGTCTGCCGCCACCCAGGCGCGCAACTCGGCCAAGGGCAGGCCCTTGAGCGTCTCGAAGGTTTTGCTGATTTCCCGCGCGAGCAATGCCGGGCGCTCATCGCCAAACACTGCCTGCATGTCCTCCAGGCACTCGAGAATGCGGTGCGGCGCCTCATAGAAGATCAGCGTGCGCGGCTCCTCCTTGACCTGCTCCAGGCGCGCGCGACGGCCCACAGCCTTGGCAGGCAGAAAACCCTCGAAAATAAACCGATCAGACGGCAAGCCCGCAGCCGACAGCGCCGCAATCAGCGCACAAGCTCCCGGCACGGGCACCACCGCAACACCTGCAGCCCGCGCCTGGCGCACCAGGTGGTAGCCCGGATCGGAAATCAACGGCGTACCGGCATCGGAAATCAACGCCACATCCTCGCCCGCCAGCAACCGCGTAAGAAAACGCCCGCCCTGATCGCGCTCGTTGTGCTCATGACAGGCCGCCAGCGGCGTAGCAATACCAAAATGCTGCATCAGACGCATGGAGTGACGGGTGTCCTCGGCGGCAATCAGGGCCACATCAGCGAGCACCTTGAGTGCCCGCGCACTGATGTCATCCAGATTACCAATTGGCGTGGCCACCACATAAAGGGTGCCAAGAGTGGAATTCGATGCCCCGGGAGCGGTCACAGCACGTGCCTCTTCAATCGCAAAAGCGCGCATTGTAGCCGGTTTCACACCATCGACATCGCGCCCGGGCCAGCCCTTGGGTACAATTCGTCGCTCATTTGATCAAGTATCAGGAACGCTTACATGATCGCCTGCCTTCGCCCACTTCTCGCTCTATGCTTTGCAGTCCTGCTTAGCGCCTGCGCCAGCCCACCCTCATCCACCCTGGGGGAGTTGCCGCGCACCCCTCAAGCCAGCATCGAGCAGCTGCTGCTGCAGGCCGACGAGAGCAAGCCCGAACAAGCCGCCCTGCTGCGCCTGGCCGCAGCAAACCTTGCCTACCAGCAGAAAGGCTTGGCGCGCGCAACCAGTATCCTTGAACAGGTGCAACTAAACGACCTGAAGCCCGCCCAGCAAATCTACGCCAGCACCCTGATGGCCGAACTGGCACTGGCGCGCGAAAAACCCAAAGCCGCCCTGAAAGCGCTTAGCCATCCGAGCATGGAGCGCCTGGGCGAACTGCCCATCGAACAACAGCTGCGCACTCAACTGGCTCGCGCTATCGCCCTGCAGGCCGATGGGCAGCCACTCGCGGCGGCCCGCGAGCGTGTTTACATCGCCCCCCTGCTCAACGGTGAGGCCGCCCAGCGTAATCATGACGCTATCTGGGAACTGGTCTCCGGCCTGCCCGACGCGCAACTGCAAACCAGCGAAGGCAGCGACCTGGCTGGATGGCTTGGCCTGGCTCGCGCCGCCAAAACCTCTGGCACCCTGCAACAGCAGCAAGCGGCTATTGATGACTGGCTGACACAGAACCCCCAACACCCCGCCGCACTGCAACTGCCGCCAGCGCTGAGCAAGCTGCAACAACTGTCCAGCCAACCCCTGCAAGAAATAGCCCTCCTGTTACCGCAAGAAGGGCCGCTCGCAGCCGTAGCGCGCGCCTTGCGCGACGGCTTCCTCTCAGCCCACTATCAGGCCCAGCAAGCAGGGCAGAACCCGCCGAACATCCAGTTCTATGACAGCTCACGCATCAGCTCACTGGATGAGTTTTACCGCCAGGCACAGGCCGCCGGCGTGCAACTGGTTATCGGCCCACTGGAAAAACCATTGGTCAAACAGCTCAGCGATCGCGAGCAATTGCCAATCACCACCCTGGCCCTGAACTACAGCGAACCAGGCCAGGAAGGTCCCGCCCAACTGTTCCAGTTTGGCCTCGCCGCCGAAGACGAAGCGCGCGAAGCAGCACGCCGTGCCTGGGCCGACGGCATGCGCCGGGCAGTCGCCCTGGTACCGCGCGGTGACTGGGGCGACCGGGTACTCGAGGCCTTCCGCCAGAGCTGGCAAGCCCAGGGCGGCACCCTGATCGCCGCCGAACATATTGACCAGCCGGTTGAGATGGCCCGGCAAATCGCCGAGCTATTCCAACTACGTGAAAGCGAAGCACGCACCAAGCGCCTGAAAAGCACCCTCGGCACTACAGTGGCCGCACAACCAGCGCGCCGCCAGGACATCGATTTCATCTTCCTGGCTGCAACCCCACAGCAAGCACAACAGATCAAACCGATCCTGGCCTTCCAGTACGCCGGTGATGTGCCCGTCTACGCTACGTCGCACCTGTTCACTGGCAACCATAGCGACGCCCAGTACCAAGACCTGAACGGCATTCGTTTTTGCGAGACGCCCTGGCTGCTGAACGTCAACGAGCCGATGCGCCAGCAAGTCGAAAGCCAGTGGCCGCAAGCCGGCGGCAGCCTCGGCCGACTCTACGCGATGGGTGCCGACGCGTACCTGCTCGCACCGCGCCTGGGACAACTCAAAGCCCTGCCGGACACCCGGATCGACGGCCTGTCCGGCAGCCTTAGCCTCAACCCGGCGCAGCGTATCGAGCGCCAGCTGCCATGGGCCGAGTTCCGCGGCGGCCGTGTCGAGCGCCTGCCAGACAATGTCAATTGATCGACCACAGCAGCACGCAGAGTAGCGGCAAGGCCGCTGAGGAGCTCGCTCGACTGCACCTGCAGCAACACGGATTGAAGCTCCTGGCGCAGAACTGGAGCTGCCGCCGCGGCGAGCTTGATCTGGTCATGCTCGACGTCGATACAGTAGTATTCGTCGAAGTACGCTACCGTCGACATTCCGCCTGGGGCGGCGCCGTGGAGAGTGTCGACGCGCGCAAGCGCGAGAAACTCATAAAAGCTGCGATGCATTTTTTGCAGCAGCAATCACGCTGGGCCAAACACCCCTGTCGGTTCGATGTGATAGCCATAACCGCCGAAGGCAACTCGACTCCCCAGCTGAATTGGATTCAAAACGCCTTTGACACCTGAACCGGCGCCAAACTGAAGGTTAAATCTCCGATGGAAATGCAAGACCGTATCCGCCAACTGTTCCTGGCCAGCATTGAAACCAAGCAGCAGGCTTTGGAAGTACTGGTTCCGTTCATCGAGCAAGGCAGCCTGGCCATGGTTCAGGCACTGCTCAGCGAAGGCAAGATCCTCACCTGCGGCAACGGCGGCTCGGCAGGCGATGCCCAGCACTTCTCATCCGAACTGCTCAACCGCTTCGAGCGTGAACGCCCGAGCCTGCCGGCTATTGCCCTGACCACCGACAGCTCGACCATTACCTCGATCGCCAACGATTACAGTTACAACGAGATCTTCTCCAAGCAGATCCGCGCCCTCGGCCAGCCGGGAGACGTGCTGCTGGCCATTTCCACCAGCGGCAACTCGGCCAACGTGATCCAGGCCATCCAGGCCGCCCACGACCGTGAGATGACCGTAGTCGCCCTCACCGGCCGCGACGGTGGCGGCATGGCCTCGCTACTTCTGCCAGAAGATGTTGAAATTCGCGTACCGTCAAAAGTCACCGCACGCATTCAAGAAGTCCACCTGCTGGTAATCCATTGCCTGTGCGACCTGATTGACTGCCAATTGTTTGGGAGTGAAGAATGACCCGTTCGCCACTGATCCTTGCCGGACTGCTGTGCAGCCTGATTCTTGCCGGGTGCGGCAGCCGCAGCATCGGCAACAAAATCGACGACCAGTTCATCGCCCCGCAAGTGCGCGCCAATATCACCAGTGCTCATGTCGACTTGACCGACCCCACCTCGCATATCGTCATCACCAGCTACAACGGCGTGGTGCTGCTGGCTGGACAAACACCTCGCAGCGAACTGAAAAGCGCTGCCGAGCAGGCCGCGCGCAGAGTTCAAGGCGTAACCAAGGTGCATAACGAGCTGCAGGTACTGCAGCCAACCTCACTGCTCGCGCGCAGCAACGATTCGCTACTGACCACCAAGATCAAAGCGCAGATGGTCACAGACACTACCGTACCGGGATCGCGAATCAAGGTAATCACCGAGAACGGCATCGTCTACCTGCTCGGCCTGGTCTCACGCCAGGAAGCCAATAGGGCGACCTATTTGGTACAGAGCACCTCCGGCGTACAGAAGATCGTCAAACTGTTCCAATATACCGACTAGAGACAACCACTGAGCGCCAGAAAATCATGCAAAAAAAGGGTGCCCACGGCACCCTTTTTATTTGAAGCTAATAACTTACCGCTTGAGATCAGGCGTCACTTGACCACTTTGAGGCTGGGCCGACCATTGGGCCGCGGCGGTTCGCTGTCAGGTGGATCCGGTTGCGCGACACTATCGTCCGCCGGAGGCTCTAGATCGAAAACCATGCCCTGACCATTCTCCCGCGCATAGACCGCCAATATGGCTGCAGCCGGAACATACAAGCTGTGCGGCGCGCCACCAAAGCGCCCCTCGAAGCTCACCGCCTCGTTATCCATGTGCAAGTGGCGCACGGCACTGGGCGAGACGTTAAGCACGATCTGCCCGTCACTGGCGAAGCCTGGTGGCACTCGTACACCGGCGAACTCGGCATTAACCAGCAAGTGCGGAGTACAGTCGTTTTCGACAATCCATTCGTAAAGTGCACGAACGAGGTAGGGGCGACTGGAGTTCATCAACGTCTCCTCAACTTCAGCGCATATCGCGCTCAACAGGTGACAGACTGGCCTGAAAGGCCTCGCGGGCAAACTGGCGGTCCATGTAATCGAGCAACGGCTTGGCTGGCTTGGCCAACTCGATACCCAATACAGGCAAGCGCCAGAGCAGTGGCAGCAGGCAGCAATCGACCAAACTCAACTCGTCGCTGAGAAAGAACTGCTTGTCGGCGAACAGCGGCGAGACGCCGGTGAGACTCTCGCGCAATTCCTTGCGGGCTTGCACGCGAGCCGGCTCCTTGCTGCGCGGGTCGAGAATAAGATCGACGTGTGCACACCAATCACGTTGAATGCGATGAATCAATAGGCGGCTATTAGCCCGCGCCACCGGATAAACCGGCAACAACGGCGGATGTGGGTAACGCTCATCCAGATATTCCATCACCACGGTCGACTCGTACAACGCCAAATCGCGATCGACCAGGGTCGGCAAGCTGGCATAGGGATTAACCTCCAGCAACCGCGCCGGATAACGGCCCTTTTCGACACTGATGATTTCGGCGCTGACACCCTTCTCGGCGAGCACGATGCGTACGCGGTGGGAATAGTGGTCGGCGGGGTCGGAGTAGCAGGCTAACCGGTTGGTCACGCCCATGGCGATCCTCCTCGCTTATTTAGGTTATTGGAAGCACAAAAGACTGCGCGCCCAAAGGGGCGCGCAGGACAACATTGAAGCGGCAAACGATTAATGCACGTCTTTCCAGTACTCACGCTTGAGCAGGTAGGCGAAGACGAAGAAGAAGGCCAGATACAGCAGCACATAGGTGCCGACACGCTGGCTTTCCAGCTTCACCGGATTTGCCGAGTAAGCCAGGAACGTCACCAGATTCTTGATCTTGGTGTCGAACTCTTCCTCATTCAGAGTGCCGCTTTTCGGCTCGATAGCCAGCTGATCGCAGGCCTCATGAGTGATTGGCGTACCGGTCAACGGGTCGAACTGCCTCTTACCACCCTCAACTACCTGAACCTGCTTGCAACCAATGTACTGACGACCCTGAAGGTCGACCAGCACGTTGGGCATGCCTACGTTCGGGAACACCATGTTATTGGCGCCCAGCGGACGAGTCGGGTCATCGTAGAAAGTACGCAGATAAGTGTATAGCCAGTCGGTGCCACGCACGCGGGCAACCAGAGTCAGATCAGGCGGTGCAGCCCCGAACCATACCTTGGCATCCTCGACCTTCATACCGATCTTCATGTGATCGCCAATCTTGGCGTCGTTGAAGACCAGGTTATCCAGCATCAACTCATGCGGGATACCCAGATCATCGGCCACTCGCTCATAGCGCTGATACTGCGCAGAGTGACAACCCATGCAGTAGTTGGCGAACGTGCGCGCGCCATCCTGCATGCCGGCTTTATCGGTCAGATCGATATCCACTTTATCCAGCGGATAGTTACCCGCAGCCCCAAAGGCCAGGGCTGGCAGCGCAGCGAAAACTAGTGCAGCAAATAGCTTTTTCATCAGCCAGTCACCCTTTCTGGAACCGGTTTGGTCTTTTCAAGCCTGGTATAGAACGGCATCAGGATGAAGTACGCGAAATACAGGAATGTGCATACCTGCGACAGCAACGTACGACCCGGTGTCGGCGACAGAACGCCCAGCACGCCCAGAATTACGAAGGACACGCAGAACACGAGCAGCCAGACCTTGCTCATCCAGCCCTTGTAGCGCATCGATTTGACCGGGCTACGATCCAGCCACGGCAGCACGAACAGCACTGCAATCGCGCCACCCATGGCGACTACACCAAGGAGCTTGTCCGGGATCGCCCGCAAGATTGCGTAGAACGGCGTGAAGTACCAGACCGGCGCGATATGATCAGGCGTTTTGAACGGGTTGGCCGCCTCGAAGTTAGGTTTCTCGAGGAAATAGCCGCCCATTTCCGGGAAGAAGAACACCACGAAGCAGAAGATAAACAGGAACACCACTACGCCGACAATATCTTTAACGGTGTAGTACGGGTGGAAGGCAATACCATCAAGCGGCACGCCGTTCTCGTCTTTTTTCTTCTTGATGTCGACGCCATCGGGGTTGTTCGAGCCGACTTCGTGCAATGCCAGGATGTGCAGAACCACCAGACCGAGAATCACGATCGGCAGCGCAACCACATGCAGGGCGAAGAAACGGTTTAGGGTAATACCGGAAATCAGGTAATCACCACGAATCCACTGTGTCAGGTCAGCTCCGATTACCGGGATGGCACCGAACAGCGAGATGATCACCTGGGCACCCCAGTAGGACATCTGACCCCACGGCAACAGGTAACCCATGAAGGCTTCCGCCATCAGCATCAGGTAGATCAGCATGCCGAAGATCCACACCAACTCACGGGGCTTCTGGTAAGAGCCGTAGAGCAGGCCGCGGAACATGTGCAGGTACACGACTACGAAGAACGCCGAAGCACCCGTGGAGTGCAGGTAGCGCAAGATCCAGCCATATTCGACATCACGCATGATGTATTCGACCGAAGCAAACGCATCTTCGGCCGAGGGCGTGTAGCTCATGGTCAGCCAGACACCGGTGACGATCTGATTTACCAGCACCAGCAGTGCCAGGGAGCCAAAAAAGTAGAAGAAGTTGAAGTTCTTCGGTGCGTAGTACTTGCTCAGATGCTCTTCAAACATCTTGGTGGCCGGGAAGCGCGCATCCACCCATTCCATGAACTTACTCATCATGCTTGCTCCTGGTCCACACCGATGATGATCACATCATCCGACTCGTACGTGTGCGGTGGCACCGGCAGGTTCAAGGGCGCAGGCTGCGCTTTGTAGACCCGGCCAGCGAGGTCATAACGGGAACCGTGGCAAGGGCAAAAATACCCCCCAACCCACTCGCTTCCGAGATCGGCAGGCGCCACTTCCGGACGGAAGGACGGTGCGCAACCAAGGTGAGTGCACAACCCGACCAGGAGCAGCAGCTCCGGCTTGATCGAACGCGTTTTTGGATCGACATAGCCAGGCTGATCAGATGCCTGAGACTCGATATCGGCCAGTTGCGGCTCGAGGGTTGCCAGGTTGCTGAGGATTTCCTCGGTACGGCGCAGGATAAACACCGGCTGCCCCCGCCACTCGGCAACCATTTGCTGGCCAGGCTCGATCTTGCTGACGTTCACCTTCACAGGTGCACCGGCAGCTTTAGCCTTAGCGCTCGGGAACCATGACCCCACGAACGGGACCGCGGCACCCACCGCTCCTGCAGCGCCCACCACAGAGGTGGCCGCCACCAAGAAGCGACGCCGGCCTGCATTCACGCCGTCATTGCTCATTCAGTCGTCTCCCATCAGCTTTGTGGCCTGTGTTCAGGCCTCTACTAGGTAAAAATCGAGTTGCGTGAAAAATCCGCCAAATGGTAAAGAAAAGCCCCATTTCTGACAAGGTAATTACCTTACAGGAAACAGCTTAACCCCTTACAAATAGCAGCGGGCACGGCTGCGGCATGATGCCGCAGAGCAACCAGTCGCCCAAAAAAAACGCCCAGTTCCAAAAGGAAACCGGGCGCTTTTGAACGCAAGTAGCGAATTAACGCTTGGAGTACTGCGGACGCTTACGCGCTTTACGCAGACCAACTTTCTTACGCTCAACTTCACGAGCATCACGAGTCACGAAGCCAGCCTTGCGCAGAGCAGGACGCAGCGATTCGTCGTAGTCCATCAGTGCACGAGTGATGCCATGGCGGATTGCGCCGGCCTGGCCACTCACACCACCACCAATAACGGTGACGTAGATGTCAAACTTTTCGGTCATCTCAACCAGTTCCAGCGGCTGACGAACTACCATGCGGGCAGTTTCGCGACCGAAGAAGCCGTCGAGAGTACGGTTGTTGATGGAGATCTTGCCAGTACCGGCACGCATGAAAACGCGAGCGGTTGCAGTCTTGCGACGGCCAGTGCCGTAATTTTGAGTCGCCGACATAATGAACTATTCCGTTAAAACTTCAGTTCTTGGGGCTGCTGAGCAGTGTGTGGGTGAACAGCGCCCGCATACACTTTCAGCTTACGGTACATGTCACGACCCAGCGGGTTCTTCGGCAGCATGCCTTTGACCGCAGTTTCGAGCACACGCTCTGGCGCCTTGGCGATCAGCTTTTCAAAGCTGATCGACTTGATGCCACCCGGAAAGCCGGAGTGAGAGTAGTAAATCTTGTCGGTGGTCTTGGCACCAGTCACACGTACCTGCTCAGCATTGATCACGACGATGTAGTCGCCAGTATCTACGTGCGGAGTGTACTCAGGCTTGTGCTTGCCACGCAGACGGCTGGCAATTTCGGTAGCCAGACGACCCAGTGTCTGACCCGCAGCGTCGACGACGAACCAGTCGCGCTTTACTGTTTCCGGTTTAGCAGTAAAAGTTTTCATTCTTTATAGCCTCAGGGGCCGCCCTGATAAATAAGACGGCGGATCTTACTGAATAGTGCTTACTTTGACAAGTCAAAGGCAGCCGAAAACAGGCGCTATCGGGGGCTCGGGTCAGCGCGTCCGTAATACGGCAAGATTCTTCGGCAGGCGGCGCATCACTTCCACTGCAGAAAGAGGTGCGCAATTATGCCGATTGCGAAAATAAATTCAACCTGCTTGTATGGTTGTTTTGCGAAAAGGAGCCACAAATGGACTATCGCCAGCTAGGCCGCACCGATCTGCGCGTCAGCGCCCTCTGCCTCGGCAGCATGACATGGGGCGAACAGAACAACGCAAACGAGGCATTCGCCCAGATACAGCGCAGCAAAGAACATGGCGTCAATTTCATCGACACCGCCGAGATGTACCCGGTACCACCGCGCGCCGAGACTTACAGCAAAACCGAGCAGATCATCGGTGATTACTTCAAGCAGCACGGTGATCGCGCCGACTGGGTGCTGGCGAGCAAGATCGCCGGCCCCGGCAACGGTATCGGCTATATCCGCGGCGGCAACCTGAAGTTTAACCGTGAACACCTGGTCGCCGCGCTGGACGCCAGCCTTAAGCGTTTGCAGACCGACTGGATCGACCTCTACCAACTGCACTGGCCGGAACGCCCAACCAACTTCTTCGGCCAACTCGGCTATAGCCATCAGGACAGCGAGTTCACTGCCCTGGAAGAAACCCTGGCGGTGCTCGACGAACAGGTCAAGGCTGGCAAGATTCGCCACATCGGCCTGTCCAACGAAACGCCTTGGGGCACCATGAAATTCCTCCAGCTGGCCGAGAGTCGCGGCTGGCCACGGGCGGCGTCGATCCAGAACCCCTACAACCTGCTCAACCGCAGCTTCGAAGTAGGCCTGGCGGAAATCGCCATGCGTGAACAGTGCGGCCTGCTGGCGTACTCGCCGCTGGCCTTCGGCATGCTTTCCGGCAAATACGAAGGCGGCGCCCGCCCGGCCAATGCACGGATCAGCCTGTTCAGCCGCTTTACCCGCTACACCAACCCGCAATCCGAAACAGCCTGCTCGCGCTACGTCGCCCTGGCTCGCGAACACGGACTGGATCCGGCGCAGATGGCCCTGGCCTTCGTCACCGCCCAGCCGTTTGTGACCAGCAATATCATCGGCGCCACCAGCCTTGAGCAACTGAACAGCAACCTGGCGAGCAGCGAATTAAAGCTGTCCGATGAGGTACTGACTAGCATCGAGGCGATTCACAAGGCCCAGCCCAATCCAGCCCCTTAATCAGCGCGAGAGACATAAAGAAGTCCGGCAATTGCCGGGCTTCTTTTTTTCAGCCCTGAATGATTACAGCGAGCGGGCGATGATCTCTTTCATGATCTCGTTGGTGCCGGCGTAGATCCGCTGCACCCGAGCGTCTGCCCAGGCGCGCGCCACCGGGTATTCCCACATATAGCCGTAGCCACCGTGCAGTTGCACGCACTCGTCGAGCACCTTGCACTGCAGGTCCGTACCCCAGTACTTGAGCATCGCTGCGGTCGGCACATCCAGTTTGCCCTGCAGGTGCAATTCGAGACAACGATCGAGAAACACCCGACCGATCTGAATTTCCGTGGCCATTTCCGCCAGCTTGAAGCGAGTGTTCTGAAAATCTGCAATGGCCTTGCCAAACGCCTTGCGCTCGCGGGTGTAGTCCAGTGTCCACTGCAACGCCGCCTCGGCCGACGCCAGGGCACCGATACCGACAGTCAGGCGCTCCTGGGGCAGCTCCTGCATCAAATAGGCAAAGCCCATACCCGCCTGACCCAGTAGATTCTCTCTGGGCACACGCACATCCTGGAAGAACAACTCAGAGGTGTCCTGGGCCTTCATGCCGACCTTCTCCAGGCGCTTCCCCCTGGAGAAACCTGGCGCGCTCGCCTCAACCAGAAACAGGCTGGTGCCCTTGGCCCCGGCCTTCGGGTCGGTCTTGGCCACCACGATGATCAGATCGGCCAGGTAACCGTTGGTGATAAACGTCTTGGAGCCATTGATTACATACTCGTCGCCATCCAGCACCGCGGTGGTTTTCACCCCCTGCAGATCGGAGCCGGCACCGGGCTCGGTCATGGCGATGGCCGTGACCATTTCGCCCGACACCAGCTTGGGCAGGTACTTATGTTTTAGCGTCTCGGAGCCGTAATGCAGGATGTAAGGCGCCACGATATCGGAGTGCAGAGAGAAACCAATTCCGGTCAGCCCCAGGCGACCTACCTCCTCGATCACCACCGTACTGTAGAGAAAGTCGGCCGCCATGCCGCCGTACTCTTCCGGGATGTGCGAGCAGAGCATTCCCGCTTCACCTGCCTTGTTCCAGAGCTGGCGATCGATATGACCATCCTTCTCCCACTGCGCATGAAAGGGCACGGCCTCCTGCTCAAGAAACTTGCGCACAGTGTCGCGAAAAAGCTCATGGTCGGAGCTGAACAGGGTTCTGGGGATCATGACGGCACCTTTCGGCAAAGCATATGAGAGAGCCCTCAACTTTAACCAAGCAACCGCTTGGTCACACTGGACACAACCGCCAAAAAATAAGACGATCCAGCCAGCCAATGACCACTTAGCCTTAATAAGAACCTTAACCATGCCCACTCAGCAGTCAGCAGTCTTACGGCGCGTCAGTATTCTCGCCACCGAAGGGGTATTTGCTTCGACCCTGATGCAGGCCAAGGACTTCTTCCACATGGCCAGCCTGCGCTACGGCAAACAGCAGGGGCTGGGCCTGACCGAAACCTTCGAGATCCGCCTGGTCAGCCCGGACGGACAACCGGTGCGTAGCTTCAGCAACGTCATGATTCCGGTCGACGGCAGCCTCGACGCCAGCGATGTAATTATCCTGCCCACCTTCTGGGATGACTTCGACGCCCTCTGCCAGCGCCACCCGCAGGTACTCGACTGGCTGCAAGAGCGTCACGCCGCCGGCAGCGCGATCTGCGGCGAAGCTAAAGGGGTGTTCTGGATGGCAGAAGCGGGCCTGCTCGACGGCAAGGAAGCGACCACCTACTGGCGCTTCTTCAAGGAATTCACCGAGCGCTTCCCCAAGGTGCTGCTGAATCAGGAGAAACACCTGTCGGATGCCGACAACCTGTATTGCGCCGGCGGCGTGACCTCGGCCTGCGACCTCTACATCTATCTGATCGAGCGCTATTGCGGCGCCAGCGTGGCTCAGGGCGTGGCCCGCGACATCCTCTACGAAGTGCAGCGCAGCTATACCCCGGGACGCATCGGTTTTGGCGGACAAAAGCTGCACCACGACCTGACCATCCTGCAGATCCAGCAATGGCTGGAAGAGCACTTCGCCGACAAGTTCCGCTTCGAGGACGTGGCCCGCGAACACGGCATGAGCATCCGCAACTTCATGCGCCGCTTCCAGGCCGCCACTGGCGACAAACCCCTGCACTACCTGCAACGGCTACGCATCGAAACAGCGAAAAGCCTGCTCAGCGCTACCCGCAAAAGCATCAAGACCATCAGCTATGAAGTCGGCTATGACGATGCCAGCTTCTTCGCCCGCCTGTTCCGCCAGCACACCGAACTGTCACCTAACCTGTACCGCCGACAGTTCCAGCATGAGGGCGGCCGGACCTAGCCGCCTGCCAATGCCCTTCAGGGCTTGTGCGGCCGCGCCAGGAACTCGTGGGACTGCATCTCGAGCAGGCGGCTCAGGGTGCGCTGGAACTCGAAATTCAGGCGGCCGCCGCTGTACAGGTCTTTCAACTCGACTTCGGCGGAGATGATCAGCTTGACGTTACGGTCATAGAACTCGTCCACCAGGTTGATGAAACGCCTGGCCATGTCTTCCTTGGCCACACCCATCTGCTCAACGTTGGCCAGCAGCACAGCATGGAAGATCTTGCCCAGCTCGATGTAATCGTTCTGACTGCGCGGGCCGTCGCACAACTCGCGAAACTCGAACCAGGCCACATCGTCGCCAACCTTGCGCGCAGTGAGGGCACGGTTCTCGATCATCAGCGCTTCGTTTTCCTGGATCACGCAGTGCTCGGGCAGCAAGCTCCTGAAGCTCTTCTCCAGGCTCTCTTCGGCGGCTGCATCGAGTGGCCAGTGAAACAGCTCGGCCTGCTCAAGCGCGCGCAGGCGGTAATCGATACCGCTGTCGACGTTGACGATATCGGTGTGCTCTTTCAATAGGGCAATGGCGGGCAGGAAACGCGCACGCTGCAAACCGTCCTTGTACAAGCCATCAGGCACGATATTGGACGTCGCCACCAGGCTTACACCGTTCTTGAACAGCTCTTCGAGCAAGGTGGCGAGGATCATCGCGTCGGTGATATCGGAAACGAAAAACTCGTCGAAGCAGATCACCCGCGCCTCGTCGGCAAAGCGCTTGCCAATGATCACCAACGGGTTCTTCTCGCCCTTGAGCGTGGCCATCTCCTCGTGCACCCGCTTCATGAAGCGGTGAAAGTGCGTACGCACCTTGCGCTCGAAGGGCAGCGAGTCGAAGAAAGTATCGACCAGGTAGGTCTTGCCGCGGCCTACCCCACCCCAGAAATACAAGCCTTTGACCGGCCCCTGCGGTTTTCTGGCGAACAGCTTACCGAATACCCCGGACGTACCTTTTTCAGCCACGACCAGGTCGTCGTAGAGGCGCTGCAGGTGACGCACCGCAGTTTCCTGGGCCGCATCATGGAAGAAATCGGGCCGTTCGAGGTCGGCCTGGTAGCGCGCAAGGGGAGTCATATTCGTTAGCCGGGCAAGTAAAACGGGGCGTAACTTTAACGACGCCCCTGCGGCTTGGCAATCGGGCAGGTTGGTGTTGAGCGCGGCGAAGCCCAACAAATGGCTACAATCCTGGCCGTTTGTCGCGCGGCGCCTCTTCGCAGCGCCGCGCGACCTGCACCTTACTCCTGCGGGGCCAACGCCTCACGTAGACGAGCAATGGCAGCATCCAGCCCATTACTATCAGCAAACGCTGGGCTCTGCGCCACGCACTGGCCCTCCAGCCAGAGACCAAAGCCGCCGTCCTGCTCGCGGATATCCAATGCTTCGCCGGACTGCAAACGCTTATTAACCAGGCCCGCTGATTTGCCATCGGCAAAGGATTTGGACAACAGTAACTGTTCGCCGGCCGCATCCAGCAAGCGGAAACGGAAGCTGCCGTCGTCATCGCGGAAGCTGACAAAGCGCGCGCTCTTGCCGACCTTTTTCTTCTCGCCCACGCCACTGGCGGCCTGACTACGGAAGGAGCGCAGACCTACGGCCTCACGCAACTCGCCGAGAAAAGGCGTAGCTGTCTTGCGTGCCTTGGCGGCACCAGCCAGCAGAATATCTTCCAGATCGGCCGGCTTTTCGATAAGAGCGTGGTATCGCTCACGCGCCTCCCCCAACTCGGCCTCCAGCAGAGTGAACAACGCCTGCTTGGCCTCTCCCCAGCCCAGACCATTGATCAGCTCGGCCCGGAAATCCGCCTGCTGGGTCGGCGCAGCGAAAGCCTGATACAAGGTGAACAGATGGGAAGTGTCCGGATCCTTCGCCTCACCGGGCAACCTGGAGTCGGTGACAATACGGGCGATGGCGCCCTTGAGCTGCTTGGCGCTGCCAAACAGTGGAATAGTGTTGTCGTAGCTCTTGCTCATCTTGCGCCCGTCCAGGCCGGGCAGCGTCGCCACGTCTTCCTCGATCACCGCCTCAGGCAGAGTGAACAGCTCCTTGCCCTGACCGAACAGATGGTTGAAGCGCTGAGCAATATCACGAGCCATTTCCACATGCTGGATCTGGTCACGACCGACCGGCACCTTGTGCGCGTTGAACATCAGAATGTCCGCGGCCATCAGCACCGGGTAGCTGAACAGGCCCATGGTGATGCCGGCATCCGGGTCCTCGCCCTGCTCGACATTCTTGTCCACCGAGGCCTTGTAGGCATGCGCACGGTTGAGCAGGCCCTTGCCCGCCACACAGCTGAGCAACCAGCACAGCTCGGGGATTTCCGGGATGTCGGACTGGCGATAAAAGGTTGCCCGACTCGCATCCAGACCGCAGGCCAGCCAGGTTGCAGCGATTTCCAGGCGCGAGCGCTGGATCCGCGCGGGGTCATCACACTTGATCAGCGCGTGGTAATCCGCGAGAAAATAAAACGAGTCCGCATCGGCTGCGCGGCTGGCGACTATCGCCGGGCGAATGGCGCCTGCGTAGTTGCCGAGATGCGGGGTGCCGGTGGTCGTGATGCCGGTGAGGATACGAGTGGTCATGGCTATCGCTTATAAGGCTGCAGTCAGTTCGAAAGGCGCGGCAGCAGCAGATCCTTGAGATCGGTCAGCTTGCCGTGAAAAAAGTGGCCGCATTCTGCCACTTTCAGTAGCTCATGGGCACGCCCCAAGCCCGCGGACCAGGCATAAACCGCCTGCGGATCGATCACCTCATCGGCCTCGGGCTGGATCAGCGTCAGCGGGCAGCGCTGCGCGGGGGGATTATCGCCCGTTAGCCGACTGACCGCTGGCGCCACCATGAACAAATGCGCAGGCTCTATACCCTGACGCTCGAGGCGCCCGCCGAGACTGGCTGCGACAAAGCCGCCAAAGGAGAAACCCAACAGGGTCAGGGGAAGCTGCGGGTACTGCTGGCGCAGCCAATGGGCCGCCGCCTCAGCGTCATCCACCTCACCACTGCACAGGTCATGGCTACCGGCGCTGGCGCCGACCCCACGATAATTGAAACGCAGGGTAGCCAGACCCGCATCGCGAGCGGTGCGCTGCAGGGTCGAGACGACCTTATTGAGCATGGTCCCGCCCTGAGCGGGGTTGGGATGACAGATCAACGCAACGCCACGCGCTTCGGTTACATTGAGGAACAACGCTTCCAACGGGCCACAAGGGCCATCAATAAATACTGGGGTTTCGCGGTTGAGCAACGGTGAACTCCGTGACCTCTTAGAGGGTCGACTCGTCTAGCTGACAGCCTGCACCGCATCGCATTACATTGCGGTATACAGCGCAGGTTCCAGCCGTTAACGTAAAGCAAAGCCGTTTAGAGAGGAAGGACTCGTGGAACAGACGCTCACAGCCTGGTTGTTACCGGCCATCACCTTGGTAGCCGGCATTGCCATCGGCTTCCTGATCGCTCGCCTTGCGCCCAATGCAGCCCCCGGCCGCACACAACGCCAGTTGGATGAGATCCAGGAACGCTTCGACACCTACCAAAGCGAAGTGGTCACCCATTTCAACACCACCGCCAATCTGGTGAAGAAGCTCACCCAGAGCCACCAGGACGTGCAACAACACCTGTCCGAAGGCGCCAACCGCCTGGCACTCGACGAACTGACCCGTCAGCGTCTGCTTGCCAGCCTGCACGCAGAAGACGGCGGCGGCGAAAGACGCGAACGACGCGAGCGGCTGAGGCCACCAGCTCACCAGGAAATGCCCAAGGACTACGCGCCGAAAAGCGCCGATATACCGGGCATGCTGGATGAAAGCTACGGTTTGAAGAACAAGTAACAGTGGCTCGTTCGACTGCCTGACCTGATCAACGACAGACCAAAAAGCCCAGCGCTCGCGCAGGGCTTTTTGCTATATGCCGGCGCTGAAGATAGATCCCCTCGCAGGAGCGGGGGACGCCTGGCGGCCATGCCCGTGAAACTCATCGCGGCCATAGACCGCTTATAAATACCCACAAGCCGACAGATGCCAGCGCCTACAGCTTGCTGCGCGACAACGCGGCTGCCTGGACGACGACGAATCTCCTACAAAAGCGCGCCCCCACAGGCAACACGCAACAGGCACATAGCCACTAAAAAGCCCCGCGCATGCTAGCCATGGCGGGGCTTTTTAAATGCACAGCGGTTTTAGATCGCGCCGCGCTCGCGCAACAATGCCAGCACTTGCTTGACGCCCTCTTCCAGCGACAGGCTCTGGGTGTCGACTACCAGGTCGGCATCCAGTGGCACATCGTAGGGGAAGGACAGGCCTGGGATATTGTCACCCGCCGCCGCATACAAGCCCTGCGGGTCACGCTCGGCGCAGACTTGCGGCGAAGCCTGCACGTAGACCGTGATCAAGCGCTCGGCACCCAGCAGCGCCTTGGCCTGCTCACGACCTTCGGCATCCGGCGCAACGAAGGCCGCCAGCGTCAGCAGACCGGCCTCATTGAACTGTCGTGCCACGTGGGCGGCACGGCGCCAGTTCTCGGTACGCCCGGCGCGATCTTGCGGCAAGCCCTTGTTCAGGTCGTGGCGCAGGTTCTGGCCGTCCAGCACGTAGACCGCACGCCCCATGTCGAACAGCTTGCGCTCCACGGCATAGGCCAGGGTGCTCTTGCCGGCACCGGACAGGCCGCTAAACAGCACAGTAGCCGGCTGCTGACCAAAGCGCGCGGCGCGCTCTTCGGTCGATACGTGTGCCAGTTTACCGTGCTGCCCATCGGCATGCTGCACACTGACTGGTTCAGCGATGATCATGCCGGCACCCACGGTGCCATTGGTCAAACGATCAATGATGATGAACGAACCGGTAGTGCGGTTGTGTGCATAACCGTCGAGCGCTATCGGCGCATCCAGGGCCACTCGCACCTGACCGATCTCGTTCAAGTGCAAGCTGCTCGCCGGGCCATGCTCCAGGGTATTTACATCAACCCGGTGAGCGATGCCGGCAATCGAGGCTGGCACATAACTGGTAGCGCGCTTGATGTCGTATTTCTTGCCCGGCAGCATCGGCTCCTCGCTCATCCACACCAGCATGGCGTCGAAGCTGTCGACCACCTGCGGCCGGTTGTCGGCGTGCACCAGCATGTCGCCACGGGAAACGTCGATTTCGTCTTCCAGGGTCAGGGTGACTGCCTGGCCTGGGCCCGCATGCTCCAGCTCACCGTCAAAGGTGACGATGGACTTGACCTTGCTGCCCTTGCCCGACGGCAACACCACCACTTCGTCGCCCTTGCGCACGATGCCACTGGCCAGGGTGCCGGCAAAACCGCGGAAGTTCAGGTTCGGACGGTTGACGTACTGCACCGGGAAACGCAGATCGGTGAAGTTGCGATCACCGGCCACTTCCACGGTTTCGAGGATTTCCATCAGCGACTGGCCGGTGTACCAGGGCGACTGCTCGCTCTTGTTGACCACGTTGTCGCCCTTGAGCGCCGACATCGGCACGAAGTGCAGCGAGCTTGGCGTGAGCGCGATACCTTCGGCGAACTTCAGGTAATCAGCCTTGATCTGCTCGAACACGCCTTGATCGAAGCCCTTGAGGTCCATCTTGTTGATGGCCACCACGATGTGTTTGATGCCCAGCAGACTGGTGATAAAGCTGTGACGCTTGGTCTGGGTCTGCACACCGTAGCGCGCGTCGATCAGGATGATCGCCAGGTCGCAGGTGGAGGCGCCAGTGGCCATGTTGCGGGTGTACTGCTCATGGCCGGGGGTGTCGGCGATGATGAATTTACGCTTGGCGGTGCTGAAATAGCGGTACGCCACATCGATGGTGATGCCTTGCTCGCGTTCGGCCTGCAGGCCGTCGACCAGCAGTGCCAGGTCGATGTCTTCACCGGTGGTGCCGACTTTCTTCGAGTCGCGGGTGATGGCTTCCAGATGGTCTTCGTAGATCATCTTCGAGTCGTGCAGCAGGCGCCCAATCAAGGTGCTCTTGCCGTCGTCGACGTTGCCGCAAGTGAGAAAACGCAGCAGTTCCTTGCGCTCGTGCTGGGCCAGGTAAGCGAGGATGTCTTCGCTGATCA
>JAUSOF010000071.1 GCA_030656145.1 Pseudomonas sp. | reverse complement strand
GTACTCTTGCTTGAGCACGAGGTCGGCAGCCTCGCGTTTGAATTCAGTAGAAAAGGAACGACGTTGCTTGGTCATCTGACACCTCGATCTGGCGAGCATTTTCGCCTAAATGGGTGTCCGGTTTCATTAGGCCACTACAGTCACCCTACCCGTTGCCAGCTATGCGAAAAGGGCTTAGGCCTGAATCTCCCATGCAACACGGTATTGGGACAGCGCCAATTAAAAGCCCGGCCATTGGTGACAATGGCCGGGCTTGGACAATCGTGATCCGATCAGTCGCGATCCGATCAGCCGTGACTCGATCAGACCTTATCGACGCCGCGTTTGATCGCATCCTTGACGTCGCCCTTGATTTGCTGGGCTTGGCCTTTCACTTGCTGGCCAATGCCTTCGCCTTCAAGCTTCGGATTGTCGGTGGCCTTGCCGATAGTTTCTTTCACTTTGCCGATGGCTTCGTTGACATTGCCGGTGATTTTATCTTTCGTGCTGCTCATGCCACACCTCATTTCGATAAGTACAAGGAGTGGAACGCGCCGCGCCGTTATCGTTCTATTTATTTGACGTGTACGTTATCCGGGGACCGCCTCGGGCGGTGTTTTATCTATAAAAATCCCGCGCCTGGACGACAGGGGGTCTTTTATAAAAAACAAGATAACTAATTGTTTTATATATAAATTATATCCGCACGAAGTCTTGCAGAAACCCGTAACCGTAGGGTTGAGCGCAGCGGACGAGGATCACTTCATAGTCCTCTCAGGCAGCGCGAGGTAGCGTGCCGGCAAACGCTTCGCGGTTTTCCTCGGGCTCTGCGCACGGCTGAGCATGGTCGCGATCACCCCGCTGGCAACGGAACCTTAGCGACCTTTGCGGCACTAATCCCGCAGTCGTTCCTCCATAGTCGGGATACCCTGCCATGCGCACCATCGTCCGCCTGCTCCTGCTGAGCACCGCCACCCTGTCTTTATCCGCCTGCTTCAACGATGCTTCGCCCATCGACCTGAGCAGCCTGTGCACCTACAACACCGACCCCCAGGCGGAACGTTGCAAGCCTGGCCAGATGGCCTGGTTCCGTCCCGATCAGGGCGCGTTGATTAGCGAGGAAATGGCCCTTAGCGTGGCGGCGGCCTATTGCGACTTCAATCATCAGGTGATGCACAACCGTGCCGGTGTGCTCTGCGTGTTCACCGACCAGCGCCTGGATGTAGCCAAGTAATCGCCTGGTGCACGCCAGCAGATGGCGCAAGCCAGTCCGCCGGGAAGCCCTGAGCCTATGCGTTGCAGCCCGGTTGAGCGGTGAACCGGCAGAACCTGCCTGCGACGCTTTTTGCGCCCCACGCTTGGCGCGCCAGCCCCGATCTGGATGCGCTACGCTCGATCACGATGCCAGCACGTGCCGCGGCGATCCCCGCGAGTACAGAGGCTGGTGCGCTTGAGCCAAGCTACATAACGCCATGGTTACCGGGCATACTGACTCCACGCATCACCCTCTCTCATGCACGGAAGCCAATGCTTGTCACCAGCCTCGCCATCGTCACTGCGCTACTACTTGCTTCATCGGCACTGCTGCTACAGCGCCTGAGTCGGGCAAAACAACAACTGGCCCAACATCAAGCCTTGCTGGACGCGCTCCCTGAGGGGGTGTTGCTGGTGAACCGCGACGGTCATATCCGCGTGCACAACACCGCTGCGGCAAGACTGCTGAGCCATCCCGCCGCAAGGCTGCAAGACACACCACTAAAGCGCTGGTTGTCACCACCCGACGAACACACCATAACGCCTACTCGCCAGCGCCTTCTGCTGCCGGCAGATGACAAGCAGCCAATGCTGGATGTAAACCGAGTACCGGCACCCGCTCACGGCCATGCCTTAGTCCTGACCCCGACAACATCCGCACCGGACGAGCCCGGCGACGACGTCGAACGCTTCAAGCGCAGTCAGTACTTCGCCAGCATTGGGACCTGGGACTGGTCGATCGATAGCGACACGCTGTATTGGTCGGAGGCCATCTACGTTATGTTCGGCTTCAAGATCGGCGAAGTAACCCCGAGCTACGAGCTCTTCTGTTCCTGCGTTCACCCGGATGATCGTGAGCGAGTACGGGCCGGTGAGTTGCGCTGCATTGAAACCGGTCATAACCATGACGAAGAGTATCGGGTGATCTGGCCTGACGGCCGCATCCGCTGGCTGCGCGAGACCGGTAACGTGGTCAAGGACGCCAACGGCCAACCGCTAAAGATGATGGGGGTTGTGCGCGACATCAGCGAAGAGAAAGCGTCGGTCAGCCAGCTGAAAAAAATCGCCCGCCACGACCCGCTGACCGGACTGCCCAATCGCTTGCTGCTTGAAGAGGTGTTGACCCAGGCACTGACGCGGGCGCGCAGTAACGCAACCCGGGTGGCGCTGGTCTTTATCGACCTCAACGGTTTCAAGCAAATCAACGACAGGCACGGCCATGCCGTCGGCGACCAGATATTGATCGGCACGGCACAACGCTTAAAGCAGACGTTGCGCGGCTCCGATATGGTGGCGCGGCTGGGCGGCGATGAATTTGTAGTGGTTATCGAGGGTCTGGCAATCGGCATGAGTTTGCACGACGAAGCGCAAATAATCGGCGAGAAGATTCTGCGGCGCCTGTCTCAGCCGCTTAACCTCGGCGATACCAGTCATCAGGTCGGCGCGAGCCTTGGCATTGCCTTGTTTCCAGAGCATGGACCGAACATCGACTGCCTCATCCACGTTGCCGACCAAGCGATGTATACGGCCAAGCGCAGGGGGAACAATCAATATTGCCTGGGCATGACCACCACCGGCGAACCAAGCCCTGCCGGCTCAACCCAGAGCTTGTGACAATATCGGGCAACGTCGCGATACTGCCCCCCGGCTCTCGTCGCCCGAACGGGTACAACCCCGGTACGTCGAGCCCTGAGTAACCGCTCCCGGATTGCTTGCGGGTTACCGAGTTATGCCGTCACTTGGCTTAAGCACTCGGCGTGACGATGCCCTGTAGCAGGCCCGATGCGCTCATTGCAGGCGTATCAGGCATTCGTTGCGGTTGTACTTACTTCTTCTTTTTGTCCTCGTCTTTGCTGACCTCGTGACCAATCACGCCACCCACTACAGCACCGGCACCGGTGCAGAGCACGCCACCGCAGAGCACGTTACCCGCCACGCCGCCAACTGCAGCGCCGACCGCGGTGTTCTTCTCTTGATGAGTCATGCCAGAGCAACCGCTCAGCCCCAGGATGGAAAGCAGGATGCCGGCGGATGCAAGTTTGAACATGTTCATGTGAGGTACTCCAATTTACAACTTGATGGAAATCCCAGGCGCTCGCTTTGCTCACGCACAGGTAACAGCCCATTCTCTACGAGATCACGGCGGGCGTCTGTACGCTGCCGCGCATAGGGCGCCTGGCGCTGCGGCCTGGATCTCATGCGTTAGTCGCAGGTTAACCAGTGCAGGCAGGAGGCGTATGGTGGCAGCATACCCCCCGTGGAGAAGTCGCTATGTTCAAGGTAATGCGCAACGGCGAAAACCGCATCGATGTAGAGTTCTCAGGCAAGCTCGACAGCGCAGCAATGCGCGACGCACTGGATGAGCTGTACCGGCAATCCGCGGGCATTGAGCATGGTCTGATGCTCTATCGAATTGGCGATTTTGCACTGCCGACCCTGGGCGCGCTGGCCGTCGAGCTGTCGCACATCCCGCAACTGCTGCGCTTTGTTCGGCGGTTCAAGCGCATGGCAGTGGTGGCTGACACGGCATGGGTGAGAACTGCCAGCGAACTCGAGGGGGCGTTGATCCCAGGGCTGCAGATCAAGGCATTCGAGTGGGCTGAAGAGGCGCAGGCCGAAGCCTGGCTGCAAGGCTAGCCAGCGCCGTCGGGCGGTTCTGGCTGGCGATGCAGCGTTTATGCAGACCGTTGACTGAGGCTAAAGCGGAGTGCCAAACAGCGCTGTCCAGTAGATGCCCGCATCGCTTTTCGGGTCGACCGCATAGGCTGCGCCAAGCTCGCTGAACTGCGGATTCATCAGGTTGGCGCAATGGCCGGGGCTGGCTAGCCAACCGTCGACGACCTTGCTCGAAGCGTCCAGGCCGGCGGCGATGTTCTCGCCAACCTGCTGGCCGCTGTAACCCGCCAGCTCGGCGCGGTCACCTGGGGTGCGGCCGTCACTGTCGGTATGGGCGAAGAAGTTGCCGTTGGCCATGGCCCGACTGTGCGTTTCGGCGGCCATGCCCAGCGTGGCATTCCATACCAGTGACGTTGTCGCAGCAAAGGACTGGGCGCCGCATTGGCGCGCTTGCGCACGCCTGGCATTGACCTGGGCGAGTAGCGTCTGCCCTTCCGCCTGCCAATCGCCCAGGCGCCCGACCAGCAGCGGCCGCGCCACTATGATGCGCCAGTCGCGCTCCTGCCGACTCACGCCGATATCGACAAACTGCGGATCCAGCAAAACCTGGCAGAAACTCTCTTGCAGCACCTTCATCGCTGCCAGTGCATCACGCGGCCCAGAGAGGCTAATCGCCCGCACGTTAACCATCGGATAGGCCGCCGCGCTCAACATCTGCTGCAGGTCGCCACCACCCGTGACCGGCAGCACCAGACGTGAATCACGGGTCAGCGGGGGTAGCTCCTCGGACGCTCGCCCCGCGCAGCGTTGCACCTCGCTGCGGTAAGCGTTGATCGCCTCGATCAGCTGCCCTTCTTCGGCCGCGCTGGCAGCAACACTGAACAACACCCCCAGCGACAGCGCCGCCAAACACACCACACACGATCTGACGCCCATGCAAACCTCCTTAAACCTGACGGTGCTCATCATGCGGACTCGGCGCAGGCTCGGCAATGCCGGCACTATCGCCGGCGCAGATCAATCAAGCAATCCACGTAGCCAGTGCGGAGCAGCAATTACCCGCATCCCTGTAACCCAGCGGCTGGGCGCCAGGCCGTCAAACAGGCGACGCCCACGTTGCGCGGTGCATGGACACCTGGGGAGGGATGAGGCTAGCAATGGCTAGAGTGCGCCAATCGGCAACTGGCCTTGGTGCGCACGGCGCACCCTACAAGATCAGGCCCCTGGCATGCCCGCGAACGGCTTCATGCCGCGCACTCTTCGCAGCTCAAGCCTGCTCTGTCAAAGAGCTGCGGCTCCATGCAATAGGCAGGTTGAGCGCTGCGCTGCAAGCACGCGCAACATCCAGGGCGAGGTGCTTGAACAGCTGCGCCAACTTGCCCCACCGTTTTAATGGCGCCCTGATTACGGTAGTCTTTGCGGCTTATTTGAAAAGGAGTAATTCCCCATGGCCAAAGCCACTGCCCGTCACATCCTGGTTGCATCCGAAGACAAGTGCATCGAACTGAAAACTGCTATCGAAGGCGGCGCCGATTTCGCCCAGGTTGCCAAAGACAACTCCTCCTGCCCATCCAGCCGCAGCGGCGGCGACCTCGGTTCGTTCGGCCCGGGCCAGATGGTCAAGGAATTCGACGCCGTGGTATTCAGCGCGCCGATCAATGTTGTGCAAGGCCCGGTGAAAACCCAGTTCGGTTACCACCTGCTGGAAGTGACCAGCCGCCAGGACTGATTGCCTGAGGCGTACCTGTGCCAGGCACAGGTACGCTCACCCTGCCCCATCTGACGAGCGCAACGCCGCAGCGTACACCCCGTGTTTCCCGCCCAGCAGCACTCCTCCCGAACCGCCCTACAGATTGCCCGCAGTCTAGATCCCCCCACGCGATAGATAACGGGTATGGCGCAAACGCGCTGCCCGGCAAACCCTGAAGTCGCCAGTAAGCCACGGTTAAAACTGCGCCGCTGGTGTGCGCAGCGCACCTGGGTGCGATCAACGGAATGGGGTCGCGGCGAATAGACAGGTATACTCGCGCCCCACTTTTCTCTCGGCAGCCGCGGACCTTTCATGACCAACACTCACTCGCCTGACCCAACGCTTGCCGCCCAGACTGCCGAAGTTGAAGCAGGCAGCGCCGCTACCAACGAGTCTGCCCCAGCTAAAAAAGCCGGCTTGCCAGGCTTTGCCTCGCTGTTTTCCGCGGCTGCCGTCGCTTCGGGCAAGAATGATGGTCAGGCCTGGCACCTGAAAGGCAACAAGTCCGCCCATGAAAAGAAGATCGGCCCGGCACCGAATGGCACCCGTCGCTCCATGGGTAAGCGCTAACCAGCTGGCCCCCGCAAAACGCCCCACGCTATTCACCGCAGGGCTGGGCCCGCGCGCACTAGCGGGCTCTCAGGCCAGGCGCAGACGCCCGTACAGCCAGCCGCCGCACACATTGATCAGCAGCCCGAGCATGACCAGAAGCGCGCCGAGCACTTGCAGCGGGCCGAGGCGTTCGTCGAGCAGCAGCGCCGAAGACGTCAGCCCCACCACCGGCACCAGCAGCGAGAACGGCGCCACCTGGCTGACCGGGTACCGCGACAGCAGGCGACTCCACAGGCCGTAGCCGAGAATGGTCGCCCCAAAGGCCAGGTAGATCAGCACCAGGATCGAATTCAGGTTGATGCCGCGCAATGCAGCCTCGATTACTTCTGGGCCTTCCAAAAACCAGGACAGCGCCAAGAATGGCAGCGGTGGTACCAGGCTTCCCCAGACCACCAGGCCAACCAGGTTCACCTTGCCCAGCTTGCGCGTGACGATATTGCCCAGTGCCCACATCGAGGCGGCACAAATGGTCAGGGCAAACCCGGCCAGGGTCATCAACCGGTCACCCTGCAGGCCGATCAGCAACAAGCCTCCCGCCGCCACCAACAACCCGAACAGGTTGGCCATGCGCAGGCGTTCGCCGAGAAACAGCGCGGCGAACAACAGGGTGAAGAACGCCTGGGATTGCAGCACCAGCGAAGCCAAGCCAGCCGGCATGCCCACGGACATGGCATAGAAGAGGAAGGCGAACTGACCGAGCGAGATGGTCGCGCCGTAGAGCAGCAACCAGCGCAGCGGGATCTGCGGGCGCTTGATGAACAGAATCGCCGGAAAGGCTGCGAGCATGAACCGCAACGCCCCCAGCAACATCGGCGGCATATCATCCAGGCCGATCTTGATCACCACGAAATTCATGCCCCAGACGATGATCACGACCAGCGCCAACAGCAGATCCTTGGGCGACATGGCGCTTCCTCGTCTTTATTTCCGGGTGAACAGCCATTAGAACAGCGCCGGCAAATCACCTGTACATACAGTCACTCGACAAAACAGCCACACAGTCCGCCGCGCGCCTCCAGTCCAGATCCAACTGCAGCGCAACCAGCATTCAGCAACGGCCCGCCCGCTGCTAACCTGCGCGGCCCTGCTTATGGCTATGCCCACGGGATGTGTTGCATGCAGTAATCCCATGCAGGAGCCAGCTTGCTGCGCAACAGCGTGGCTGGCGGAGGCTGGATGACTCTGTTATTCAGGCGGGCACAGCCAACAGGAGACAAGCAATGAGCCGAGCGGAATTTCACCAACAACGCGCCGAACAGGCGGCAACCGAAGCCAGGCGCTTATTGGCCGAGCGACAACGCCTGGGCGCGCGCTGGCTGCCCTGGGTGGCGAGCGAGCTCTACCACCTGAGTCCGCCGGAATACACCGCCATGGTCCGCCGCGAACTGGAGCGTCTGACGGCGCAGTAACATCTTCAAGGCCCCAGCCCCAATTCCTCGCGCAATTGGTCGGCGCCAAGCATTTTGACCAAGACATGCGCACCGCTGGCAGAACGCAATTCATGCACACGCCGACATCGGCTCGCAAGGCTGATATTTGCATAATCCTGGCGCATGCCGGTTACGTAGGGTGCGCCGTGCGCACCGCTGGCAGAACGCGATCCATGCACACGCCGGCATCGGCTCGCAAAGCTGATATTTGCATAATCCTGGCGCGTGCCGGTTGCGTAGGGTGCGCCGTGCGCACCGCTGGCAGAACGCGATCCATGCACACGCCGGCGTCGGCTCGCAAGGCTGATATTTGCATAATCCTGGCGCGTGCCGGTTGCGTAGGGTGCGCCGTGCGCACCGCTGGCAGAACGCGATCCATGCACACGCCGGCATCGGCTCGCAAGGCTGATATTTGCGTAATCCTGGCGCGTGCCGGTTGCGTAGGGTGCGCCGTGCGCACCGCTGGCAGAACGCGATTCATGC
>JAUSOF010000064.1 GCA_030656145.1 Pseudomonas sp. | reverse complement strand
CTATTGCCGGGATGAGTTGCAGGGGTGGCTGGCCTCCGGCGACTTGGCGCGCCTGGATCTGGCCTTCTCCCGCGACCAGGCGCACAAGGCCTATGTACAAGATCGCCTGGGCGAAGCCGCCGAGCTGCTGCGCGAATGGTTAGCCGATGGCGCGTCGATTTACGTCTGCGGCAGCCTCGAGGGCATGGCCGGCGGCGTCGACCGGGTGCTGCATGACGTGCTGGGCCATACGGCAGTCAGTGAGCTGGTCGAGCAGGGCCGCTATCGCCGCGATGTCTATTGAGCCTCATGCGCAAGCGGTTTGCGCCGCCGGCTCCCATAGGTCGGATCAACTTACGTTGCCCGGATGCCATTCGGGCTGGTGCCGCTCTGGCTGTGGCTCTAAGCTTGTGCCCATGAACAGACGAATCCTGCTGAATTGCGACATGGGCGAGAGCTTCGGCGCCTGGAACATGGGCGACGATGCCTTGGCTATGCCCCTGGTCGATCAAGCCAACCTGGCCTGTGGTTTTCACGCCGCCGATCCGCTGACCATGCAGCGCACCGTCGCCCTGGCGGTGCAGTATGGGGTGAGTATCGGTGCGCATCCGGCTTATCCCGATCTGGTCGGCTTCGGCCGTCGGCATATGGCCTGCTCGCCGGAGGAGGTCACCGCCCAGGTGCTCTATCAGGTCGGCGCGCTGGATGCCTTTTGCCGCGCGGCCGGCACCCAGTTGGCCTACGTCAAACCGCATGGCGCGCTCTATAACGATCTGGTGCGTGACGACGCCTTGCTCGCGGCGGTGCTGGAGGCCTGCGCCAGCTACCGCAAGGGCTTGCCGCTGATGGTCCTGGCGCTGGTCGACAATCGCCGCGAGCTGGAGTTTGCCGATGCCGCCGATGTGCCGTTGATCTTCGAGGCCTTCGCCGACCGCGCCTACCTGGCTGACGGCCAACTGGCGCCACGGCGGCTGGCCGATGCGCTGCACCGCGACCCGCAGCGGATTCTCGATCAGGCCCTGGCCATCGCCCAGGGTGAAGCCTTTGCCGATATCGACGGCAAGCCATTGCAACTGTGTGCCGACAGCCTTTGCGTGCATGGCGACAATCCCGAGTCGCTGGCCGTGCTGCGGCGCTTGCGGGCGCTGCTGGACGCCGCCTGATGCGCTTCGAACCGGCCGGCGCCGAAGCGCTGTTGCTGGTGCTGGCCGAGCAGCCCGACGCGCAGTTACCGTTGCGTATCGCCCTGCTGGCCGAGCGCATCCGTGCCGAACTGGGGCCGCTGCTGCGTGACCTAGTGCCGAGCTGGACCAGCCTGCTGCTGCACTACGACCTGACCCGCACCAATCACCGGCAACTGGCCGAGCGCTTGAGCCCATTGCTCCAGCGCTGGCTCGCCGAGCCCTTGCCGGCCGAGAGCGGACGCTTGCATGAAATTCCGATCTGGTATGCCGGTGCCGACCTGGCCGAGGTGGCGCGTCTGTGTCGGCTGAGCATCGAGCAGGTGATCGAGCTGCACAGCGCCACCGAGTACCGGGTCGGCGCCATCGGTTTTGCTCCGGGCTTTGCCTACCTGGGCGAGTTGCCTGAGCGCCTGGCTTTGCCGCGCCGCAGTACGCCACGCACGCGGGTGCCGGCTGGCAGCCTGGCTATTGCCGAGCGGCAGACGGCGGTCTATCCCCAGGCCTCGCCCGGTGGCTGGCACTTGCTTGGCTTGTGCCCCAGACGCCTGTTCGATGTCCAGGGTGAGCCGCCATGCCCGCTGGTGGTGGGCGATCGGGTGCGTTTTCTGGCGATCGACGAGCAGACTTTTCGTGCCGAAGGCGGGCCGTTATGAGCGGGCTGCGGGTACTCACGCCAGGGCCGCTGAGCCTGTTGCAGGATGGCGGCCGGCATGGCTGGCAGCACCTCGGTGTGTCGCCGGCCGGGGCGCTGGATCTGCACGCCGCCGCCTGGGCCAATCGTCTGCTGGACAACCCCTGGGGCACGCCGTTGCTGGAGATCGCCCTGGGTTATCTCGAGCTGCAGAGTGAGCTGGATACTTGGCTGGCGCTGACCGGTGCGCAGGTCGCGGCGACAGTCGACGGCGCGCCGCTGCCACCCTGGTCGCGTTTTCCCCTGCGCGCCGGCCAGCGGCTCAAGCTGGGCTACGCCCGCAGCGGCCAGCGCGCTTATCTGGCGGTGGCCGGTGGCTTTCGCGCGCCACCGCTGCTGGGCAGCGTCAGCACCCAGCAGCGTGAAGGCGTGGGCGGCTTGCAGGGCACGGGCGAGCCGTTGCGCGCCGGCGATCTGCTGCCTTGCCTGGCAGCGGAGTTGCGCCGGGCGCTGAGCGTGCCCTGGCCCTATCAGCCGGACTACCGGGCGCCGGTCTGCTTGCGGGTGATTGGTAGCGGCGATACGGCGGGCTTGGCGTCCGATCAGTTGCAGGCGTTCTTCGCGCGCAGCTGGCGGCTTAGTTCGCAGTCCGATCGCATGGGTGCACGCCTGCTTGGCGAGCCGCTGGTTGCACCCACGCAACAGTGGTCGCAAGGCGTCGGCCGCGGGGCGATCCAGCTGCCGCCCGACGGCCAGCCGATCATCCTTCAGGCCGACCACCAGACCATGGGCGGCTACCCTATCCTCGGCTGGCTGCACCCGCTCGACCAGGCCCGGCTGGCCCAGTGCCCGGCGCACCACCAGCTGCGTTTCAGCCCGGTCGACCTCGGTGATGCCCAGGCCGAGCTGCGCGCGTTTTATCGGTTCTTTGGGCGCTGATCCTGGTTCCGCCGCGAGCGTTTTTCGCGGGCATGGGGCTGGGCGTCGCCCCCGTTCCTAGGAGCCTGTCGGACTTGACCGTTCGTAGCGAGGGAACGTCCGGTTTGAGGCAGTTTTGCTGCTTTACCGAGGCGAATAGCTGGCTATTTAACGAGGGAAAGCAGCAAAAATGACCAAATCCGGCTTTTCCGCAGTAGAACAGCGTTAAGTCCGACAGGCTCCTAGGTAGGGGTGCCAGTAACCGTAGGATGGGTTGGCCGCCCAGGCGATGTCCGGCAAGACTGCATTTTCTGCGCGGTGTAACCCATCATTGCGGCGTACCTGCTGACGTCCTGTTGGGTTACGCGGCGCCTAGAATCGGTGATTTGCTCGGCAATGCAGCCGCCGCTAACCCAACCTACGACTGCAACGATCGCCAGCAAGCTGGCTCCTACGAGGGTGGCACCAGGCTCCTTTCAGCCGTTGATCCGCTCCGCATGGTGGCAAGCCACCTGGCGCGCATCGAGCAGGCGCAGTTGCGGTTGTTCGACGCTGCAGCGCTCGGTGGCATACGGGCAACGCTGGTGAAAGGCGCAGCCGCTGGGCGGTGCCAGCGGGTTGGGCAGTTCGCCGACGATCCTGATCTTCGGCGTGCTCGGATCTGGGCGGATGGTCGGCGTCGCCGACAACAGCGCCTGGGTATAGGGGTGCAGCGGACGGCTGTAGATCAGCTGTTTGGCACCCATCTCGACCGGGCGGCCGAGGTACATCACCAGCACCTCGTCAGCGACATGACGCACCACCGAGAGGTTGTGCGAGATGAACACGTAGGCGGTGTTGAACTGCTCCTGCAAATCCATGAACAGGTTGAGCACCTGGGCCTGGATCGACACGTCCAGGGCCGAGGTCGGTTCGTCCGCCACCAGCACCTTGGGCGTGAGCATCATCGCCCGGGCCAACGCGATGCGTTGGCGCTGGCCGCCGGAGAACATGTGAGGGTAACGCTGGTAGTGCTCGGGGCGCAGGCCGACCTGCTGCATCATCGCCTGCACCCGCTCACGGCGTTCGAGGCGTGACAGCGGTGTGTTGATCAGCAGCGGTTCGGCCAACTGGTCGCCGATCTTCTGCCGCGGGTTGAGCGAGGCGTAGGGGTTCTGAAACACCATCTGCACGTCGCGACGCAACTGCTGGCGCTGCGCCTTGTTGGCGCCGGCGACTTCCTGCCCGGCGATCTGCAGCGAGCCGGAGGAGGGCTGCTCGATCAGGGTCAGGGCGCGGGCCAGGGTCGACTTGCCGCAGCCAGATTCGCCGACCACTGCCAACGTCTTGCCGGCCTGCAATTCGAAGGACACACCGTTCAGCGCCTGCACGATGGCGTGGGCCTTGAACAGACCGCGAGGCACGCTGTAGTGCCGGGTCAGGTCGCGGGCGCTGAGCACGCTGGTGGTGTCAGCCATCATGCGACCTCCTGATTCAAGGGATAGAAGCAGCGCACCGCGCCGTTAACCTGCGGCTCCAGCGTCGGACGTTGCGCGTGGCAATGCTGCTGGACGTAAGGACAGCGCGGCGCCAGCAGGCAACCCTGCGGGCGGTCGTAACGCCCCGGGACGATGCCGGGCAAGGTAGCCAGGCGCCGGGCGCCCAGGCTGTGTTCGGGAATCGCCTTGAGTAGCGCCTCGGTGTAAGGGTGCGCCGGCGCATCGAACAGCAGCGGCACGCTGCCGATTTCCACCGCCTGGCCGGCATACATCACGCAGACCCGTTGCGCGGTTTCGGCGACCACGGCGAGGTCGTGGGTGATCAACACCAGGCCCATGTCCTGCTCGCGTTGCAGGTCGAGCAGCAGCGCCATGATCTGCGCCTGGATGGTCACATCCAGCGCGGTGGTCGGTTCGTCGGCGATCAGCAGCTTGGGCTCGGCGGCGATTGCCATGGCAATCGCCACGCGCTGGCTCATGCCGCCGGAGAGCTGATGGGGGTAAGCGTCAAGGCGGCTTTCGGCGGCGGGGATCTCGACCCGTTCGAGCAGTTGCAGGGCGCGGCGGCGGGCGTCCTTGGCGGGCAGGTGGAGGTGCTGACGCAGCACTTCCTCGATCTGGAAACCCACGGTGTAGCTCGGGTTGAGGGCGGTCGCCGGGTCCTGGAAGATCATCGCCAGGTCCTTGCCGACAATACGCCGGCGCTGACGGCCCTTGAGGCGCAGCATGTCGGTGCCGTCGAACTGCAGGCAATCGGCGCTGACTACGCCGGGAGCATCGATCAGGCCCATCAGCGCCAGCATGGTCACCGACTTGCCGGAACCGGACTCGCCGACGATGGCCAGCACCTCGCCCTTGTCGACCGAGAGGTCGAGACCATCGACCACCGGCACGGCGTTGGCGTCGCCGAAACGCACGCTGAGGTTCTTGATGTCGAGCAGGCTCATGGGCGGCGCTCCATCGGGGCTTTCCTTGTAGGAGCGGCCCATGGCCGCGAAGCGTGTTCGGCCGCTACATCGATTGATCGCGGGCATGGCCCGCTCCTACGGATGAGGTCGTTCATTCGGGCATCCTCACACGGCATTCTTCAGTTTCGGGTCGAGCGCATCGCGCAGGCCGTCGCCCATCAGGTTGATTGCCAGCACGCTGAGCAAAATGGTCAGGCCGGGCAGGGTGACCACCCACCAGGCACGCTCGATGTAGTCGCGCGCCGAAGCCAGCATGGTGCCCCACTCAGGTGTCGGCGGTTGTACGCCGAGGCCGAGAAAACCCAGGGCGGCGGCGTCGAGAATCGCCGAGGAAAAGCTCAGGGTGGCCTGCACGATCAGTGGCGCCATGCAGTTGGGCAACACGGTGACGAACATCAGGCGCGGCAGGCTGGCACCGGCCAGGCGCGCGGCGGTGACGTAGTCGCGGTTCAGCTCGCCCATCACCGCGGCGCGGGTCAGGCGCACGTAGGACGGCAGCGAGACGATGGCGATGGCGAAGATGGTGTTGATCAGACCAGGGCCGAGGATGGCGACGATGGCCACCGCCAGCAGCAGGGACGGCAGCGCCAGCATGATGTCCATCAGGCGCATGATCGAGGGCCCGAGCAGGCGCGGAAAGAACCCGGCGACCAGGCCCAGTAGAATGCCGGGGAGCAGCGCCAGCACCACCGAGGCCAGGCCGATCAGCAGCGACAGGCGCGCACCAAAGATCAAGCGCGAGAGCAGGTCGCGGCCCAGTTCGTCGGTGCCCAGAAGGAACTGCCATTGGCCGCCTTCCAGCCAGGCCGGCGGGGTCAGCATGAACTCGCGAAATTGCTCGCTGGGATCGAACGGCGCCAGCCAGGGCGCGAACAGCGCACAGACCACCAGCACAATCATGAAGAACAGGCCGGCGACCGCGCCCTTGTTGTGGCTGAACGCCGCCCAGAATTCCCGCAGCGGCGAGGGGTAGAGCAGGCTAGGGTCGAGTGGCGAGGTGGTGATCGTCATGCACGCCCCCCCGAGCATAAGTATGTAGCCGGGGTCGAGCGCAGCGACACCCGGGAGAAGGCATCCTGGGTATCGCTGCGCTCAACCCAGGCTACGAGGGCGAGGGCACTGGGTGACTGTCTAGGCATGCGGTGCTCCTTAGCGCTGATGGCGAATGCGTGGGTTAGCCAGGCCGTAGAGGATGTCCACCACGAAGTTGACCAGGATCACCAGGCAGGCGATCAACAGGATGCCGTTTTGCACCACCGGGTAGTCGCGGGCGCCGATCGACTCGATCAGCCATTTGCCGATGCCCGGCCAGGAGAAGATGGTTTCGGTCAGTACCGCGCCGGCGAGCAGCGCGCCGACCTGCAGGCCGAACACTGTGAGTACCGGAATCAGCGCGTTGCGCAGGCCATGGACGAACACCACCCGCGCCGGCGACAGGCCCTTGGCGCGGGCGGTGCGGATGTAGTCCTCGCCCAGCACTTCGAGCATTGCCGAACGGGTCATCCGTGCAATCACCGCCAGCGGGATGGTACCGAGCACGATGGCCGGCAGGATCAGGTGGTGCAGGGCATTGAGGAAGGCGCCCTGCTCATCGCTGAGCAGGCTGTCGATCAACATGAAACCGGTGATCGGCGGGATGTCGTAGAGCAGGTCGATACGCCCGGACACCGGGGTCCAGCCCAGCCAGACTGAGAAAAACATGATCAGCAGCAGGCCCCACCAGAAGATCGGCATGGAATAGCCGGCCAGGGAAATGCCCATCACCCCATGATCGAACAACGAGCCCCGTTTCAGTGCGGCCACCACCCCGGCGATCAGGCCCAGGCTGCCGGCAAACAACAGGGCGGCGAGGGCCAGTTCGACGGTCGCCGGGAACAGGGTGAGAAATTCACTCCACACACTTTCACGGGTGCGCAGCGACTGGCCCAGATCGCCCTGGGCCAGTTGGCCGATGTAGTCGAGGTACTGGGCGTACAGCGGCTTGTTCAGGCCCAGGCGTTCCATGGCTTCGGCGTGCATCACCGGGTCGAGCCGGCGTTCGCCCATCATCACTTCCACCGGGTCGCCGGGGATCATGCGAATCAGGGCGAAAGTGAGCAAGGTGACGCCGAAAAAAGTCGGGATCAGCAGCCCCAGACGTCTGGCGATAAAAGACAGCATGCGAGTCGATGCTCCAGTGAGAATGCGCGTGCGCCTGGCTGGATGGCCGGGCGCTATCGTCAACGGCCGGGCAGGTGCCCGGCCACTTGCCTGGAGATATTACTCGACGCTTACCCCGTAGAAGGCGTTGAGCGCGAAGGGACTGATCTTGAAGTCCTTTACGCTGGTGCGCATCGGTTGATACACGGTGGAGTGGGCGATTGGGGTGATCGGTACTTCGCGCTTGAGAAGCACCTGGGCCTGTTGGTACAGCGCGGTACGCTCGGCGACATCGGTGGTGCGCTTGGCCGCCTTGATCAGCTTGTCGTAGTCGGCATCGCACCACTTGGAGAAGTTGTTGCCGTCCACCGCATCGCAGCCGTACAGAGTACCCAGCCAGTTGTCCGGGTCGCCGTTGTCGCCGCTCCAGCCGATCAGCATGGCATCGTGTTCGCCGGCCTTGGTGCGCTTGAGGTACTCGCCCCATTCGTAGCTGACAATCTTCACCTTGAGGCCGATCTTGCCCCAGTCGGCCTGGAGCATTTCGGCCATCAGTTTGGCGTTGGGGTTGTACGGGCGCTGCACCGGCATGGCCCATAGGGTGATCTCGGTGCCTTCGGCGACGCCGGCGGCCTTGAGCAATTCCTTAGCTTGCTGCGGGTCATAGGCGGCGTCCTTGATGCTGTCGTTATACGACCACTGGGTCGGCGGCATACCGTTGACCGCCAACTGACCGGCGCTCTGGTAGACCGCGTCGATGATTGCCTGCTTGTTCACCGCCATGTCCAGCGCCTGGCGCACGGCGAGTTGGTCGAACGGCTTGTGCCTGACGTTGTAGGCGATGTAGCCAGCGTTGAAGCCGGGCTGCGACGGCATCTGGATGTTCGGGTCCTTGGTGAGCGCCTCAAGGTCGGCCGGGCGCGGGAACAGGGTGACATGGCATTCGCCGGCCCTGAGCTTCTGCATGCGCACCGAGGCGTCGGTGTTGATGGCGAAGATCAAATTGTCGATCTTGACCTCATCCGGGTTCCAGTACTCCTTATTGCCCTTGAAGCGGATCTGCGAGTCTTTCTGGTAGCGGCTGAACACGAAGGGTCCGGTGCCGATCGGCTTCTGGTTGATCTCGGCGGGCTTGCCGGCCTCGAGTAACTGCCCGGCGTATTCGGCCGAGTGGATCGAGGCGAAGCTCATCGCCAGGTTCTGGATAAAGGCGGCGTCCACCTCGTTGAGGGTAAACCTGACGGTCAGCTCGTCGAGCTTCTCCAGCGTGGCGATATTGCTGTCCATGCCCATGTCGGTGAAGTAGGGAAATTCGCTGGGGTAGGCCTTGCGGAATGCATGGTCCTTGTCGAGCATGCGGCCGAAGGTGAAGAGCACGTCGTCGGCGTTGAAGGTGCGGCTCGGCGTGAAGTAGTCGGTGCTGTGGAACTTGACCCCGGGCCGCAGGTGGAAGGTGTAGCTCAGGCCATCGGCAGCGATGTCCCATTTTTCCGCAAGACCGGGGATGACCGCGGTGCCACCACGCTCGAACTGGGTCAGGCGATTGAATATGGTTTCGGCAGACGCATCGAAGTCGGTGCCGGTGGTGTACAGCCCCGGGTCGAACCCGGCTGGGCTGCCTTCGGAACAGAACACCAGGTTGCTCGCGGCCTGGGCCAGCGGGGTGCTGGCGAGCAGCCCAGCAATGACAAAAGCCTGGGTGAAGGCGTTTTTACGCATGATGACCTCATTGATTATTGTGGTTATTTGCGTGAGGGGACTCTTCTTGTGTAGACCTCAATGACACTATGCACGGCATGTGCCGCCGGCAAGGGGCATGAGGTCTTCTGCGTAGTAACTGCGGGTAAACTGTCGCATTTGGGCAATTTTCGTGGATCAAGCTGGCATTACGCCGCTATCTGGCGACAACGGCGCTGCCTGCTTTTGAGGCATGGTTCAGGGCATCTGCACTTCGATGACGCCGTCGGCATTGATCGTCACCTGGCTGGTGCCGGCTTCGATGTCTGGCGTCACCGCGGCATCCATCCTCTCGGCGCCTTTCATCGCGCTCATGCGCATCGGCATCGGTGGCTGGAAACCGCCGCTGTTGAGGCTCAGGTTGACCAGTTTGTAGCCGCTGCCACCCAGGGCGTCGGTGGCCAGTTGGGCGCGGGCCTTGAACGCCGCCACGGCCTCCTTGAGCAGGGTGTCTTCGTGGGTTTTGCGCGTGGCGTTGGCAATGCTGAAGTTCATCCCGCCCATCTTCATGGTCTGCAGCATCTCGCCGGTCAGTGTGGACAGGGCGCTGAAGTCAGCACTTTCCAGGCGCAGCTCGGCGCGTTCGCGCCAGGCGGTAATCTGCTGGCCCTTGTCATCGTAGACCGGGTAACTGTGGCGGCTGCCCATGGCCACGCTGACGCCCTTGGCCTTGCGCGCCTGGGCAATGCCGGCGTTGAGGGTGTTGCTGATCTGCGCAGCAAGTGCCGCCGGGTCGCTGTCTTGCGCTTCGCTATACAGGGTGACGTGCATCAGGTCGTGGGCGATTTCCTGATTGACCTCGGCGCGCAGCGCAATCTGGTTGTAGCGGGCCTCTTCGGCATGCGCAGCAAGGCTGAGCAGGCCGACGGCGCTGATGGTCAGGGCACTGGCGAGACGGGACAATGGCTGCATGACGATTCCTTGTTAGCGATGTGGGGGCAGAGGGTTGAATGTGTAGCCAAAGGTACACCTGACGTTTCGACTGTTTGGGTTAAATCTGGTTCATCGATGTGTGTTGTTTCTGTGCATGCCCAGGCGTCAGGCCACAACGGTAGGGTGCGCCGCGCGCGCCAACTAACCCAGGCCACAGCGTCGGATGCCGGTGCGCACGGTCGTGTACTGCGGCCAGTTGTCGCAGCTGAGCAAACCGAGCCTTGGTTATACTCGTGCGGCTCGGCAAACGAGTCATTTTTGGAGAGTCCATGCTCGCACCCGTGCAGTTGTTGTCGGCCAGCCGGCAAAACCTCTGGCGTCTGACCCTGATCCGGATCCTGGTGTTGGCTGCCCAGGCGGGTTCGGTGGGCCTGGCCTATAAATCGGGCTTGCTGCCGCTGCCCTGGCAGGCGCTGAGTATCACGCTGGGTATTTCACTGCTGCTGTGTCTGCTGAGCGCCTTGCGCCTGCGTGGTCCGTGGCCGGTCACCGAGGTGGAGTACGCGGTGCAACTCGGCTGCGACCTGGTCATCCATAGCGTGCTGCTGTACTACTCGGGTGGCTCGACCAACCCCTTCGTCTCGTATTACCTGGTGCCGCTGACCATCGCCGCGGCGACCTTGCCCTGGCTGTTTACCATGACGCTGTCCGGTCTGGCGCTGGCCGGCTACACCCTGTTGCTGGTGTGGTCGCACCCGCTGGATTTGCCGTCAGGCCCGCGTGAAAGCCTGCTGATCTACGGTATGTGGCTGAGCTTTGCCTTGGCCGCGGGGCTGATTACCTTCTTCGTCGCCAAGATGGCCGAGGAGTTGCGCGCCCAGGAGGAACTGCGCGCCGAGCGCCGCGAGGAAGGCTTGCGTGACCAGCAGTTGCTGGCGGTTGCCACCCAGGCCGCCGGTGCCGCTCATGAGCTGGGCACCCCATTGGCGACCATGAGCGTGTTGATCAAAGAGCTACGTCGCGAGCATCAGGATCCGTTGTTGCAGGAAGACCTGGCGGTGCTGCAAGAGCAGGTCAAGCTGTGCAAAGAGACCCTGCAGCACCTGGTACGCGCTGCCGAAGCGGATCGGCGGCAGGCGGTGGTCGAACTGTCCTCGGTGGAGTGGCTGGAGACCACGCTTAATCGTTGGCACCTGATGCGCCCTGAGGCCAGTTATCGCTATCAGTGCCTCGGACGGGGCGCGGCGCCACGGATGATGCCGCCAGCAGATCTCACCCAGGCGCTGCTCAATCTGCTGAACAACGCCGCCGACGCCTGCCCGGACAAGCTGGACATTCGCCTCGACTGGGATCATCAATGGCTGAATCTGAGCATTCGCGATTTTGGTGCAGGGGTGCCGCTGGCCATCGCCGAACAGCTCGGTAGGCCGTTTTTCACCACCAAGGGCAAGGGCTTCGGCCTGGGGTTGTTCCTTAGTCAGGCCAGCGTCACCCGTGCCGGCGGCACGGTAAAGCTGTATAACCATGAAGAAGGCGGCACGCTCACCGAGCTTAAGTTGCCGCGCGCCTATGGGCGAGCCTAAGGAAGCATCGAGTATGAGTGACGAAGTCCTGTTTGAAGGCGAAGAACAACCGCACCTGCTACTGGTTGATGACGACCCGACGTTTACCCGGGTCATGGCGCGGGCCATGAGTCGGCGCGGTTTGCGCGTCTCGACTGCCGGTTCTGCCGAGGAGGGCCTGGCCCTGGCGGAACAGGATGTGCCGGAATACGCCGTGCTCGATTTGAAGATGGAAGGCGACTCCGGCCTGGTGCTGCTGCCCAAACTGCTGGAGCTGGATGCGGAGATGCGCGTGGTGATCCTCACCGGCTATTCGAGCATCGCCACCGCCGTTGAAGCCATCAAGCGCGGCGCCTGCAACTACCTGTGCAAACCGGCCGATGCCGACGACGTGCTGGCCGCGCTGCTGACCAAGCACGCCGACCTGGACACCCTGGTGCCGGAAAACCCGATGTCGGTGGACCGCCTGCAGTGGGAGCATATCCAGCGCGTACTCAGCGAGCATGAAGGCAATATATCCGCCACCGCTCGTGCGCTCGGTATGCACCGGCGCACCCTGCAGCGCAAATTGCAGAAGCGTCCGGTCAGGCGCTGAAAGGCGATACAGCACCGTAGCTCGGATGCAATCCGGGCTACCAGAGTGGCTGAGTGATGCCTTTCTTATCCGCCTCGCGATATACCGTTATCGCTCGCGTAGAACGGAAAACCGCGAAGCGTTTTCCGTCGATGGCGTTATCATTAGTCCCCTAAGTAAATACGCTTCCAGGGGTCTCCATGTTCGCTGTAGTCCAGCAAACCCTCGCCATCACTGCGCCGGTGTTCTCGATGCTGTTTCTTGGTGTTGGGCTCAAGCGCCTGGGCTGGATCGACGATGCTTTTATCAATACCGCGTCGTCGTTGGTGTTTCGCGGCACCATGCCGGCGCTGTTGTTTCTCGGCATCGTCAAGGCGGACCTGAGCACGGCGTTGCAGCCCGCGCTGCTCGGTTATTTCGTGCTGGCGACCCTGGTGTGCTTTCTGATCGCCTGGGGTTGGGCGATCTGGCGCTGTCCGCAGGTGGAGCGCGGGATTTACACCCAGGGCGCGTTTCGCGGCAATAACGGCATCGTCGGTCTGGCGCTGGCCACCAGCATGTACGGCGACTATGGCTTGTCGGTCGGCGCGGTGTTGGGTGGGGTGGTAATCCTTTGCTACAACACGCTCTCGGCTATCGTCCTGACGATCTACAGTCCGCACGTCAAGTCCGGTCCCTGGGCCATCGGCAAGAGCATCCTGAGTAACCCACTGATCATCGGCGTGCTGGCGGCCATGCCGATCGCCTACTGGCGGTTGCCGTTACCTGACTGGTTGATGATATCGACCCAGTACTTCGCGCAGATGACCCTGCCGCTGGCGCTGATCTGCATTGGCGGAACCCTGACCCTGGCCTCGTTGCGCGCGAGCAGCGGTATCGCCATCAGTGCCAGTCTGATGAAGATGGTCTGGCTGCCGTTGCTGGCAACCCTTGGCGCCTGGCTGTGGGGCTTTCGTGGTGCGGAACTGGCGATCCTGTTCCTGTATTTTGCCAGCCCCACGGCTGCCGCCAGCTTCGTCATGGCACGGGCGGTGAATGGTAATCATCAGTTGGCGGCGGCGATCATTGTGATCACCACCCTGGTTGCGGTGGTGACCATCAATATCGGTTTGCTGCTATTGCAGTGGGCGGGCTGGATCTAACCGCCCTTGGTGTTGATTCCGGTCGTCGGCCACGGCTCACCGGTCTAAACGGTCTCGCGCTGTTTATGCCAGGCGCGGGCGGCGATCACCAACAGGGTCACCACAGTCAGCGGGAGTACGTAACCGAGCATGGCATCGCCAAAGGTCTGGGCGAGTGGCCGGCCGGTGGCGAACAGCACCAGGTAGAGGGTGTAGGCCAGGTAGTAGGCGAGAAACAGCAGACCTTCCCAGCGATTGATGCGGTAGCCGGCAAAGAAAATCGGCAGGCAGGCAATGGCTACGGCGATCATCACCAGGAAGTCGAAGGCCAGGGCGTTTGGCGACACCGAGATCGCCAGCGGCGATACCATTGAGGCCAGGCCGAGTACGCAGAGCAGGTTGAAGATGTTGCTGCCGACGATATTGCCCACGGCGATATCCCGTTCGCCGCGGAAGGCGGCAATGATCGAGGTCGCCAATTCCGGCAGCGAGGTGCCGATGGCTACCACGGTCAGGCCGATGATCAGCTCGGACAAGCCGAGTGCGCGGGCCAGGCTGACGGCGCCTTCGACCAGAAAGCCGGAGCCACTGACCAGCAGCACCAGGCCGGCAATGATCAGTGCCAGGTTGATCAGCCAGGCGTAGGGTTTGACGGGCTCATCGAGGCCGAACTCCTTGGTGAATTCGTCATCCTCGGCGGGAGTCTTGTCGCGGCGCGAGCTGATAATCAGGAAGCTGGTATAGCCAACCACTCCGGCAAACATCAGTGCACCATCGAGTTTGCTCAGGCTGCCGTCCCAGGCCAGGGCGTACACCACCAGGCTGGCACCGATCATGATTGGCACGTCCAGGCGGATCAGCTGGCGCGAGACGATCAGTGGTGCGATCAGGGCGGTTGCGCCAAGCACCAGCAGTACGTTGGCGATATTGCTGCCGATCACGTTGCCGATGGCCAGGTCGCCACTGTTGTTGAAGGCTGCCTGCACGCTGACGGCGGTTTCTGGCGCGCTGGTGCCGAAGGCGACCACGGTCAGGCCTATTACCAGCGGCGGGATACCGAATTGCGCCGCCAGTTTGGCGGCGCCGCGCACCAGCACCTCGGCGCCAGCGACCAGCAATATCAGGCCGGCAATCAGGTAGACGAACGTCATCGGGGTCATTGCAAGGGGCTCCAGAAAAGTGCGGCTAGTTTAATCATCCGCAAGCGTCGCGCCAGTGGGGCATGCATCTATATTTTCAGGTGGGGTACGCGGCGGGCTCAGTCAGCCAGTTGCTCGACGCGCACCGGTACTACGCCGGCGCGGAGCATGTCGAGTCGCCCGGCGGCCTGCTGCGACAGGTCGATAATCCGTCCTCTGGCGTAAGGGCCGCGGTCGTTGATGCGCACCACTACGCTCTTGTCGTTGCGCAGGTTGGTCACCCGTACGCGGCTGCCGAAGGGAAGGCTGCGGTGGGCGGCGGTGAGGGCGTGCTGGTCGAAGCGCTCGCCGCTGGCAGTTTTATTGCCATGGTGGCGGGCGCCGTAATAGGAGGCCTTGCCTTCGGCGCTATAGCCGCCCGGTTTGATCCCCTGGCTGGTGCAGCCGACGAGCAAGGCCAGTGCGCTGAGGATCAGGCTGTTGCGGATCAGCGTGGCTGTCCTTGGCCAAGATGCAAGCCGCGGGCTTGCTTGTTCCCGGATAGCATCCGGGCTACGAGTCGGCATAGATCCAATTCTCCACGCAGAAAAACGCCGGGCAAGCCCGGCGTCGATGGGGGCGGGTTGTCACCCTTCGAGCTTTTTCTTCAGCAGTTGGTTCACCTGGCCGGGGTTAGCCTTGCCTTTCGAGGCCTTCATGGCCTGACCGACGAAGAAGCCGAACATCTTGCCGCGCTTGGCTTCATCAGCGGCGCGGTACTGTTCAACCTGCTCGGCGTTGGCCGCCAGCACTTCGTCCAGCATGGCTTCGATGGCGCCCGAGTCGGTGACCTGCTTGAGACCCTTGTTCTCGATCACCTCGTCAGCCGTCGCGCCTTCGCCGGCCGCCAGGGCCTCGAAGACCATCTTGGCGATCTTGCCGCTGATGGTGTTGTCCTTGATGCGCAGGATCATGCCGCCCAGCTGCTCGGCGCTAACCGGCGACTGGTCGATGTCCAGGTTGTCCTTGTTGAGCAGGCTGGACAGCTCGCCCATCACCCAGTTGGCGGCCAGCTTGGCATCGCCGCACACGGCGTTGACGGCTTCGAAGTAGTTAGCCAGTTCGCGGCTGGCCGCCAGTACGTCGGCGTCATAGGTGGACAGGCCAAATTCGCGCTCGAAGCGCGCGCGCTTCTCGACCGGCAACTCCGGCAGGCTGGCGCGGATTTCATCGAGGAAGCTTTGCTCGATCACCACTGGCAACAGGTCGGGGCAGGGGAAGTAACGGTAGTCGTTGGCTTCTTCCTTGCTGCGCATGGAGCGGGTCTGGTCTTTGTTCGGGTCGTACAGACGGGTTTCCTGAACGATCTTGCCGCCGTCTTCGATCCGTTCGATCTGCCGTTGCACTTCATGGTTGATGGCTTTTTCGATAAAGCGGAACGAGTTGACGTTCTTGATCTCGGCGCGGGTGCCGTACTCGGCTTGGCCGACCGGGCGTACCGAGACGTTGCAGTCGCAACGCAGCGAGCCTTCGGCCATGTTGCCGTCGCAAATCCCTAAGTAGCGCACCAGGGCGTGTATCGCCTTGACGTAAGCCACCGCTTCCTTGGCCGAGCGAATATCCGGCTCGGAAACGATCTCCAGCAGCGGGGTGCCCGCGCGGTTCAGGTCGATACCGCTCATGCCGTGGAAGTCTTCGTGCAGGCTCTTGCCGGCGTCTTCTTCCAGGTGCGCGCGGGTGATGCCGATGCGTTTCTGGGTGCCGTCTTCCAGGGTGATGTCGAGGAAGCCCTTGCCGACAATGGGGTGATCCATCTGGCTGGTCTGGTAGCCCTTGGGCAGGTCCGGGTAGAAGTAGTTCTTGCGCGCAAAGACGTTGCTCGGCGCGATCTCGGCATCAATCGCCAGGCCGAATTTACAGGCCATGCGCACCGCTTCGGCATTCAGCACCGGCAGGGTGCCGGGCATGCCGAGGTCAACCAGGCTGGCCTGGGTGTTGGGCTCGGCGCCGAAAGCGATGGCGCTGGCGGAGAAAATCTTCGATTGGGTGCTGAGCTGGGCGTGAATTTCCAGCCCGATTACGGTTTCCCATTGCATCTTTAGTGCTCCTCGAATGTGTTGCGGCCTGCCCTCTCGGCATCGTGCAGGTGTTCGTAGGAGCCAGCTTGCTGGCGATCAATAAAGCCAAAGCATCGGGCTCCTACAGATTCAGGCGAGAGGTGTGCGGACGTAGGCCTCAGAAGCCATTGGGTGTCTGTTTATGCCAGTCGCTGACTTGCTGGTACTGGTGGGCGACGTTGAGCAGGCGACCTTCCTGGAAGTAGTTGCCGAGCAACTGCACACCCACCGGCAAACCATCGACGAAGCCCGCAGGCATCGACAGGCCGGGGATGCCGGCGAGGTTAGCGGTGATGGTGTAGATGTCTTCCAGGTAGGCGGCGACCGGATCGTTGTTCTTTTCGCCGAGCTTCCAGGCCAGGTTCGGCGTGGTTGGGCCGAGGATCACGTCGACCTCATTGAAGGCGGCGACAAAATCATTCTTGATCAGGCGGCGGATCTTCTGCGCCTTGAGGTAGTACGCATCGTAGTAGCCGGCGGACAGCGCGTAGGTGCCGACCATGATCCGGCGCTTCACTTCTGTGCCGAAACCTTCGCCACGCGAGCGTTTGTAGAGGTCTTCCAGATTCACCGGGTTTTCGCAGCGGTAGCCGAAGCGCACACCGTCGAAGCGTGACAGGTTGCTGCTGGCCTCTGCCGGCGCAATTACGTAGTAGGCGGGGATCGCGTGCTGCATGTTCGGCAGGCTGATCTCCTTGACTGTGGCGCCGAGCTTTTTCAGCTCATCAACCACGGCCATCACCTTCTCGCCAATGCGTGCATCCAGGCCCGCGCCGAAGTATTCCTTGGGCAGGCCGATGCGCAGGCCATTTAGCGGTTGGCTGAGGGCGGCAAGGTAGTCGTCGACCGGTTGATCGACGCTGGTCGAGTCTTTGGTGTCGAAGCCGGCCATGGTTTGCAGCATCAGTGCGCAGTCTTCTGCAGTGCGTGCCAGCGGGCCGCCCTGATCGAGGCTGGAGGCGTAGGCAATCATGCCCCATCGGGATACCCGTCCATAGGTTGGCTTGATCCCGGTGAGGTTGGTCAGCGCCGCGGGCTGGCGGATCGAGCCGCCGGTGTCGGTGCCGGTCGCTGCCGGTAGCAGGCGTGCCGCCACCGCTGCGGCCGAACCACCGCTGGAGCCACCCGGCACGCGGGTCAGATCCCAGGGGTTTTTCACTGCGCCGTAGTGGCTGGATTCGTTGGCCGAGCCCATGGCGAATTCGTCCATGTTCAGCTTGCCCAGGGTCACGGCGCCGGCGCTGGCGAGTTTCTCCACCGCGGTGGCGTTATACGGGGCCTTGAAGCCGGCGAGGATCTTCGAGCCGCAGCTGGTCAGCACATCCTGGGTGCAGAACAGGTCCTTGTGACCGATTGGTGCACCGAGCAGGGCGCCGTTCTCGCCAGCGGCGCGGCGGGCGTCGGCGGCTTTGGCCTGCTCGATGGCCTGGTCGGCGGTGACGGTGATAAAGCTGTTGAGCTGCGGGTCGAGCTGCTGGATACGGGCCAGCAGGTCGCGGGTCAGTTCTTCAGCGGAGAATTGTTTGGCAGCCAGTGCGCGGGCGATTTCAGCCAGGGTCAGTCGATGCATCACTCAATCACCTTGGGAACCAGGTACAGGCCGTTTTCGACGGCCGGGGCGATGGCCTGATAGGCGTCGCGGTGGTTTTCTTCGGTTACCAGATCGGCGCGCAGGCGCTGGGTCGCTTCCAGTGGGTGAGCAAGTGGCTCGATGCCCGTGGTGTCGACCGCCTGCATTTGGTCGATCAGGCCGAGAATTGTGTTGAGGGTCTCGGTGGTATGTGGAATTTCGCTTTCATTCAGGCCCAGTCGGGCCAGATGGGCGATTTTTTCCACCTCGGAGCGTTCAAGCGCCATTGAGGTTCTCCAGTAGGGGCAGTCAGTAGAAATGTGCGCGAGGCGCCATGTCTGAGCTGTGCAGGGAACGGATTCTGTGAGCGGGTGGTCAAAGGCCGCAATGATGGGCTTTAAAGCCCCGAAAAACAGCCAATCTAACATATTGGCGCCTTGCTCAAAATCCCTGTCGTTGTTAGAGTTTGCCGCACTTTTTATTCGCGCGTCGCTGCGCGGTTGATTACTTGCGCATTACTTGCGCGTTGTTTTGCACTCACATTGCCTGCGGGTTAAGCGTGTGTTGCTCTGCAGCCAAATTACTTGCGCGTTACCCGCGCGTTGCTTTTACCCACGCGTTGCCTAGGGTCTCTATTCCATGTTCAAAAAACTGCGCGGCATGTTTTCCAGCGATCTGTCGATCGACTTGGGCACTGCCAATACCCTGATTTATGTGCGCGAGCGCGGCATCGTCCTGAATGAGCCGTCGGTCGTAGCCATCCGTACCCACGGCAACCAGAAGAGTGTTGTTGCTGTTGGTACCGAGGCCAAGCGCATGCTCGGTCGCACCCCTGGCAACATCGCGGCTATCCGGCCGATGAAGGATGGTGTGATCGCCGACTTCAGTGTTTGCGAGAAGATGCTGCAGTACTTCATCAACAAAGTTCACGAAAACAGCTTCCTGCAGCCGTCACCGCGCGTGTTGATCTGCGTACCGTGCAAATCCACCCAGGTTGAGCGTCGTGCTATTCGTGAGTCGGCCCTGGGTGCCGGTGCCCGCGAAGTGTTCCTGATCGAAGAGCCGATGGCTGCCGCTATCGGCGCCGGCTTGCCGGTGGAAGAAGCACGCGGCTCGATGGTCGTTGATATTGGTGGCGGTACCACTGAAATCGCCCTGATCTCGCTGAATGGCGTGGTCTATGCCGAATCCGTCCGTGTGGGCGGCGATCGTTTTGACGAAGCCATCATTACCTATGTGCGTCGCAACTACGGTTCGCTGATTGGCGAATCCACCGCCGAGCGGATCAAACAGGAAATCGGCACCGCTTATCCAGGCGGCGAAGTGCGTGAAGTCGATGTGCGTGGCCGTAACCTGGCCGAGGGCGTTCCGCGCGCCTTCACCCTTAATTCCAATGAAGTACTGGAAGCCCTGCAGGAATCCCTGGCCACTATCGTGCAAGCAGTCAAGAGCGCGCTGGAGCAGTCGCCGCCGGAGTTGGCGTCGGATATCGCCGAACGCGGCCTGGTACTGACCGGTGGTGGCGCCTTGTTGCGCGACCTGGACAAGTTGCTGGCCCAGGAAACCGGTCTGCCGGTGATTGTTGCCGAAGACCCGCTGACCTGCGTCGCCCGTGGCGGCGGCAAGGCCCTGGACATGATGGATCGCCACACCATGGATCTGTTGTCCACGGAGTAAGTCGTCTGCGCCAAGTCTCGAGCTGCAAGCCGGGTTTCTACTCGCTTGCAGCTTTTTGTTTGCTGCTTGACGCTTGAGAGGAACTTGCCATAAAACCGCTATTTGCCAAAGGTCCATCGCTCAGTGTGCGCCTGCTGGTGTTCGCTGTGCTGTCGGCTGCGCTGATGGTGGTGGATGCGCGACTTACGGTATTGCAGCCGTTGCGCAGCCAGTTGGGGTTAATTGTCGAACCGGTCTACTGGCTCGGCCGTTTGCCGGTGACGCTGTGGGACGGTGCCACTCAGGAGTTCAGTTCACGCAGCGATCTGACGGCCGAGAACGAGAAGCTCAAGGCCGAGAGCCTGGTGATGCAGCGGCGCCTGCAGAAGCTGGCTGCGCTGACCGAGCAGAATGTGCGTTTGCGCGAGTTGCTCAATTCATCGGCGCTGGTCGATGACGATGTGCTGGCCACCGAGTTGATCGGCATCGATCCCAACCCCTATACCCACCGCATCCTGATCGACAAAGGCAGCAAAGATGGCGTGCTGCTCGGTCAGCCGGTGCTTGATGCCCGTGGCCTGATGGGCCAGGTGGTCGAAGTGATGCCCTACACCTCGCGGGTGCTGTTGCTCACTGACACTACCCACAGTATTCCGGTACAGGTCAACCGCAACGGCCTGCGTGCGATCGCCAGTGGCACCGGTAATCCGGAGCGCCTGGAATTGCGCCATGTGGCCGATACCGCAGACGTCAAGGAAGGCGATCTGCTGCTCAGCTCCGGGCTGGGCCAGCGTTTTCCTTCGGGCTACCCGGTGGCAGTGGTCACCGAAGTGATTCACGACTCTGGCCAGCCGTTCGCGATTGTTCGCGCCATGCCGACGGCCAACCTGAATCGCAGTCGCTACATGCTCCTGGTATTTACCGATCCGCGTACTCCCGAGCAGCGCGCCAGCGACTCGGCTGAGGCGCAAGAGGCGGCGGACCGTCAGGCCCGCGAGCAATCCACACCTTCGCCAGCGGTGCAGGATGCCGCGAGCGATGCCCCGGCAACTCCTGCAGCGGAACCTCGCCAATGATTGCTCTGCGCGCGCGCAACGTCTGGGTGATCTGGCTCAGCCTGGCCCTGGCCCTGTTACTCAGTGTGGCCACCTTGCCCAGGTTCATGGAAGTCGGCCGGCCGTTGTGGTTGGCGCTGTTCCTGACCTACTGGGTGCTGGCCTTGCCGCAGCGGGTGGGCATGGCTACGGCTTGGTGCGTTGGCCTGCTGGCCGATGTGCTGAACGGCACCCTGCTGGGCCACAATGCCCTGACGCTCACCCTGGTGACCTTCCTGGTATTGAGCCTGCACCAGCGTCTGCGCATGTTTCCCATGTGGCAGCAAAGCATGGTGCTGTTGGTGGTGTTCGGTCTGGCCCAGTTGGTCCACCTGTGGCTCAATGCCCTGACCGGTAGCCGTCCGCCGACCCTGGCGTTCGTCTTGCCAGCACTGGTCAGCGCACTGCTGTGGCCTTGGGTCTGTGTCATCCTGCGTGGTGTGCACAAGCGCCTCAGCGTTAACTGAGTGCGGCTGACCCTGCACGAACTCGACAGGGAGAAGTCCGCATGACCACGCTTTATCTGGCTTCCGGGTCGCCGCGACGTCGCGAATTGTTGACCCAGATCGGCGTGCCCTTCATCACGCAAATCGCCCCCATTGATGAAAATTCATTGCCAGAAGAGGCGCCGTACGCCTATGTAGAGCGTCTGGCCCGTGCCAAGGCGCAGGCTGGACTGGTCGCCTTGGCTGATCCGCTTGATGCCGTGGTGCTCGGTGCCGATACCGTCGTGGTTCTTGATGGACGCATTCTCGGCAAGCCGCAGGGCCGCGCCGACGCCCTGGCTACCCTGAGCGCCTTGTCCGGTCGTGAGCATCAGGTGCTGACGGCGGTAGCCTTGGCCTCGACCAGCAGAGTGGCGGTGCGGGTGGTCAGCAGTCGAGTGAGTTTTCGCTCGTTGGCCCCTGCAGAAATCGAAGCCTATTGGGCCACCGGCGAACCCCGGGACAAGGCCGGCAGTTATGGTATTCAAGGGTTGGCGGCGGTGTTCGTCAGTCAGTTGCAGGGCAGTTACTCGGCTGTGGTGGGGTTGCCCCTGTGCGAAACCGCCGAGTTGCTCGCAGAATTTGCTATTCCGTGCTGGCAGTCATTGCCAGTCCACAGCCAAGAGGATGCAGGTCGCGGGTGAGTGCTGAAGGTATGCGTTCCCTGGCTTGCCGCTTCGTCGGACAAGAGATAGAGCCATGAGTGAAGAGATCCTGATCAACATCACGCCAATGGAATCGCGCGTGGCGGTGGTGGAAAACGGTGTGTTGCAAGAAGTGCATGTCGAGCGCACGCAGAAGCGTGGCATCGTCGGCAACATCTACAAAGGCAAGGTGGTGCGAGTGTTGCCGGGTATGCAGGCAGCGTTCGTCGACATTGGTCTGGATCGCGCAGCCTTTATCCATGCCTCGGAAATTTCCAGCCGTGAAGGCAGTGCGGTGGAAAGCATCAGTGCCCTGGTTCATGAAGGGCAAGCCCTGGTAGTGCAGGTGACCAAGGACCCGATCGGCAGCAAGGGCGCGCGGTTGACCACCCAGCTGTCGATCCCTTCGCGCTACCTGGTGTACATGCCGCGTACCAGCCATGTCGGCATTTCCCTGAGAATCGAAGACGAAGCCGAGCGCGAGCGTCTCAAGCAAGTGGTGGCCGATTGCGTGGCGGCCGAAGGCATCGCCGAGGCCGGCGGCTTTATTCTGCGCACGGCCGCCGATGGCGTCGGCGCCGACGAAATTCTCGTCGACATCCGCTACCTGCGCCGCTTGTGGGATCAGATTGCGGCGCAGAAGCAGAGCGCACCGGCGCCGTCGGTCATCTACGAAGACCTCAGCCTGGCCCTGCGCACCCTGCGTGACCTGGTCAGCATGCGCACCGAGAAGATCCGCATCGATTCGCGGGAAACCTTTCAGAAAACTACCCAGTTCGTCGCCGAGCTGATGCCGGAAATCGCCGATCGCCTGGAGCACTATCCAGGTGAACGGCCTATTTTCGATTTGTACGGCGTCGAAGACGAGATCCAGCGGGCGCTGGAGCGCAAGGTGCCGCTGAAGTCCGGTGGTTACCTGATCATCGATCCGGCCGAGGCGATGAGCACCATCGACGTCAATACCGGCGCCTTCGTCGGTCACCGCACCCTAGAAGAAACCATCTTCAAGACCAACCTGGAAGCCGCCACCGCCATCGCCCGCCAGCTGCGCCTGCGCAACCTCGGTGGCATCATCATCATCGATTTCATCGACATGGAAGACGAAGAGCACCAGCGCCAGGTGCTGCGTACGCTGGAGAAACAGCTGGAGCGCGATCACGCCAAGACCAATATCATCGGTATTACCGAGCTGGGCCTGGTGCAGATGACCCGCAAGCGCACGCGCGAGAGCCTCGAGCAGATATTGTGCGAGCCGTGCAGTTGCTGCCAGGGGCGCGGCAAGCTGAAAACGCCGGAAACCACCTGCTACGAGATATTCCGCGAGATTCTGCGCGAGGCGCGGGCCTACCAGGCCGAGGGCTATCGGGTGTTGGCCAACCAGAAGGTGGTGGATCGCCTGCTCGACGAAGAGTCGGGCAACGTTGCCGATCTCGAAGCCTTTATCGGCCGTACCATCAAGTTTCAGGTCGAGACGATTTATTCCCAGGAGCAATACGATGTGGTGCTCCTGTGAATCGCCCTGCTGTGTTTCGGGTATGAACTGAATGGCGCGTCTGGGTCGTTGGTTAGTCGTGGCGTTGCGCTGGGGGCTGGGCTTGTGCTTGCTGGGCCTGATGTTGGCGGCGCTGTATGTCAGCCTCGGCCGCGAGCTGGTGCCGTGGGTTGCCGAGTATCGCCTGGAGGTCGAAGACAAGGCCACGGCGGCACTCGGTATGCCGCTGCGTATTGGTCGTCTTGAGGGGCGCTGGCAAAGCTTGGCGCCGCTGCTGATTGCCCATGACGTGCAACTGGGCGAAGGGGCCAGCGCACTGCGTCTGGATCAGGTGCGTCTGGTGCCGGACGTGCTGGCCAGCCTGTCGGCGGGCGAGCCGCGGCTGGCCAATCTTGAGCTGGATGGCTTGCAGTTCAGCCTGCATCAGGACGAGCAGGGTGCCTGGACCTTGAAGGGGCTGCCGCAACGCAGCGAGCCTGCTGCCCTGGATGTCGCTCAGGTATTGCAGCAGTTGCAAGCGGTGACCCGCCTGTCGCTACTCAACAGTCAGGTGACCCTGGAGGCCCACGAGCAGCCGGCGTTAACCCTCACTTACGTCAACCTGACCCTGCGCAATGGCGCAATTCGCCAGCGCCTGGATGCGCGCCTGCTGCTGCCTGATGGCCAGCCGGTGGCCTTGCAACTGCGTACCCGCCTGCAAGCCGAGCGCTGGCGTGAAGTGCAGGCGCAGCTGTACCTGAGCCTGCCGCAAAGCGATTGGGCGCGCTGGCTGCCGCCGAGCGTGACACGTGAGTGGCGTCTCGAGCAGTTACAGGCCGGCGGTGAAGTCTGGTTGTCCTGGGCCGATGGCGCCTTGCAGCGCGCCGTCAGCCGGCTGCATGCGCCGCAATTGGCCGGTGCCTATGCCGCGCGCGAGGCGGTGCAGGTGCAGAACCTGGCGCTCAACGCCTATTTCGAACGAACCGAGCAAGGCTTCGAGCTGCTGCTGGATGATCTGGCGCTGAGCCAGGGCGAGACTCGCTGGGGTGAGGTGCAGCTGGCGGTCAGTCATCGCCAAGACAGTGAGGACGATGAAGAGCAATGGTCGCTCAGCGCCGATCATCTGGATCTGGCACCGTTGCTGCCGCTGGTCAGCGCCCTGGCACCCTTGCCGGACAAGGCCATGGCACTGCTGGAAACCCTGCAGCCACAAGGCGCCTTGCGCAATATCAAGCTGGATTACCGGCCGCAGGTCGAAGGCGACAAGCGCCTGCAGTTCGCCGCCAATCTCGAGCACATCGGTTTTGCCGCCTATTTGGCCTCGCCGGCGGTAGAAAACATCAGCGGCAGTGTGGCGGGGGATCTGGGGCAGGGCGAGCTGCGCTTGGCGACAGAAAATTTCTCCCTGCACCTCGATACGTTGTTCCCCGAGCCATGGTTGTATAAGCAGGCCAATGCCCGGCTGACCTGGCAACTGGATGAACAGGCCTTCACCCTGCGCAGCCCTTATCTGCAAGTGGTCGGCGAAGAGGGGCCAGTGGCCGGTGACTTCCTGATTCGCCTGATGTTTGACGCTGCGGCCGAAGACTACATGGACTTGCGCGTCGGCCTGCGTGATGGCGATGCGCGTTATACCGAGAAATACCTGCCGACCCGCGCGCCTGGCTTGAGCACGGAGCTGGCCGACTGGCTGAAAACCGCGATTCGCGCTGGCAAGGTCAATGAGGGTTACTTTCAATATCAGGGGTCGCTGAACAAAGACTCCATCGATACTGCGCGAAGCATCAGTCTGTTTTTCGCTGTGGAGGACGCCGAGCTGGCCTTTCAGCCGGGTTGGCCGGCGCTGCGCGAGGCGCGTGGCGAGGTGTTTATCGAGGATAGCGGCGTGCGGGTGCGAGTAGCCGAAGGCCGCATACTCGATAGCCGGATACGCAACGCCGCAGCAGACATTCCTCGCGCTGCGCCGGGGCAGGCCCCGCGGTTGCTGCTCAATAGCGAGCTGCAAAGCAGCGTCGTCGATGCCCTGAAGATTCTCCAGGATGCGCCTATGGGCACTGCCGAAACCTTTGCCGGCTGGGAAGGTGAGGGGCCGCTATCGGGCAGGCTCAAGCTCGATCTGCCACTGCGCAAAGGGCAGGCCCCGGCGGTGATAGTCGACTTCGCCACCGAAGGTGCGCGGCTCACGTTGAGCAGTCCTGTGCTGGAGCTCAGCCAGCTGCAGGGTGCCTTTCGCTATGACACCGCCAGCGGATTGAGTGCGCCGGATATCCGAGCCCAGGTGCTCGGCCATGCCGCGCGTGGCAAGGCCATGGCGGACGGTACGCGCGGCATGCCGCGCACGCGTATCGAGGCCCATGGTCAGGTACCGTTGGATAACCTGACCGCCTGGCTGGGGGTGACCGCTGCATTGCCTGTGAGCGGTACCTTGCCTTATCGGCTGCGCCTGAATCTGGATGGCGCTGACAGTCAGTTGCGGGTGGATTCCAACCTCCAGGGTGTTGCCATCGCGCTCCCTGCACCCTTCGGTAAACCTGCCTCCGCTGAAAGTTATGCCGACTGGCGTATGACGTTGAGTGGCGGCGAGCGCCGCTACTGGCTGGATTATGCTGATCTGGCGAGCCTGGCCTTCGCCGCGCCACTCGGCCAGCTTGCCGAGGGCCGCGGCGAGTTGCGCCTGGGCGATGGTCCGGCACTATTGCCGACGGCGAAGGGTGTGCGCTTGCGCGGACAAGTCAGTGAACTGGATTGGTCGGCCTGGCAGGCGGCGCTCAAGCCTTATCTCGGTGTGGCGCGTGAGGATGCACAGCAGGTGTTCAGGGATGCACAGCTGAAGATCGGTCGGTTCAGCGGGTTTGGAAGTACGCTCGACGACCTGACGGTCGGGCTCAAGCGTGGGTCTGCGGCCTGGTCGCTCGATCTGGATAGCCAGTTGCTGAAAGGTCGGGTTGACTTGCCGGATGCCGACGCGGCACCCATCGCGGTCAATCTGCAGTACCTGCGTTTGCCGGCCGCCGCCGCCAAGGATGCCGTGGTCGAGGACAAGCCAGATCCGCTGCTGGGCGTCGACCCACGGCAGATTCCCGCTCTCGACTTGCGTATCGCCCAGGTGCTGCAAGGTGCCGAGGCGCTGGGTGCCTGGTCGCTGAAAGCGCGGCCGAACGCCAGCGGGGTGCAGTTCAACGACCTGAGTCTGGAGCTCAAAGGCCTGCAATTGACCGGTAGCGCCGGTTGGCAGGGCACGGCAGATGCGAGCAGCAGTTGGTACAACGGGCGCCTGCAGGGCAAGGACCTGGCTGACGTGTTGTTGGCCTGGAACTTTGCGCCGACGGCCAGCAGTGAGAACTTCCACCTGGATATCGATGGCCGCTGGCCGGGTTCGCCGGCCTGGATCAGCCTCAAGCGTTTTTCCGGGAGCCTGGATGCAACTTTGCGCAAGGGACAGTTCACCGAGGTGCAGGGCCCTGCCTCGGCACTGCGGGTGTTTGGTTTACTCAATTTCAATTCAATTGGGCGCCGCCTGCGACTGGATTTCTCCGACCTGCTCGGCAAGGGTTTGAGCTATGACCGGGTCAAGGGGTTGCTGGTCGCCAGCGATGGGGTATACGTCACCCGTATCCCCATTACCCTGACCGGACCATCGAGCAATCTGGAGCTGGACGGCACCTTGAACATGGCCGATGACTGGGTCGATGCCAAGCTGCTGGTGACATTGCCGGTGAGCAATAATTTGCCGCTGGCGGCTTTAATCGTCGGTGCGCCAGCAATTGGCGGCGCCTTGTTTGTAGTGGATAAGCTGCTGGGCGATCGCGTGGCGCGTTTCGCCAGCGTGCAATATGACGTCAAAGGCCGCTGGCAGGACCCGCAGATCACGTTCGACAAGCCGTTCGAGAAGCCGCGCTGAGCGGCTATTGCAAATCCGCTGCGCCAGACGATGCAGTCCATGGCCATGGCTTGTAAGCTGAAAGCCTAACGCTATACCGAGCAGGAGCAGGCATGAGTCTCGCGGTGATTCAAATGGTCAGCCAGACTGATGTGGCGGCCAACCTTGCCCAGGCCCGGCGTCTGCTTGAGCAGGCCGCGGCCGGCGGTGCTCGCCTGGCGGTACTGCCGGAAAATTTCGCCGCCATGGGTCGCCGCGACCTGGCGGCGCTGGGCCTTAGCGAGGCGCGCGGTGAAGGTCCGATCCTGCCCTGGTTGAAACAGGCCGCCCGCGACCTCAAGTTATGGATAGTGGCCGGCACTTTGCCCTTGCCGCCTGCAGGCCAGCCCGAGGCCAAGGCGCGGGCCTGTTGCCTGTTGTTCGATGAGCATGGCGAGCAAGTGGCGCGCTATGACAAGCTGCATCTATTCGATGTGGAGGTTGGCGACAGTCAGGGTAGTTACCGTGAGTCCGATGACTTTGCCCACGGCAGTCAGATTGTGCTGGCGGATACACCCGTTGGGCGCCTGGGTTTGACTGTTTGCTATGACCTGCGTTTTCCTGAGTTGTATGGCGCCCTGCGTGAGGCAGGCGCTGAGTTGATCAGCGTGCCAGCGGCCTTTACTGCGCTGACTGGTGCGGCGCACTGGCAGGTATTGGTGCGCGCCCGCGCTATTGAAACCCAGTGTTACCTGCTGGCCGCCGGCCAGGGCGGTACTCATCCAGGCGCACGCGAGACCTTCGGTCACTCGGCCATTATCGATCCTTGGGGTCGGGTGTTGGTCGAACAGGCGCACGGCGAGGCGGTGTTGCTGGCCAGCCGTGATGCCGTCGAGCAGGCGGCGATTCGCCAACGCATGCCGGTGAGCCGGCATAAACGATTTTTTGCAGCGGCCGCACCACGGCTGTCTGATTCCGAACAGCCATGAACGAGAATAAGCAGTTATGAGCGAGATGTTGTTATCCGTCAGTGAGCACCTGTTGGGTCCGGGCGGCTTGACCCTCGACCATCTGCCAGGCGTACTGGGTGAGTTGTCCGGGCCCGGTATTGACGCGGCTGATCTGTATTTCCAGAGCCAGGTGTCCGAGACCTGGGTGCTGGAGGACGGCATCGTCAAGGAAGGCAGTTTCAACCTTGATCAGGGCGTTGGTGTGCGTGCCCAGTCGGGTGAGAAGACCGGGTTTGCCTACAGTAACGCGATCACCGCCGAGGCGCTGACCCAGGCCTCTCATGCCGCCCGTTCGATTGCCCGGGCCGGGCAGAATGCGCGGGTGCAGGCGTTCAGCAGTCCGCAGGTGACGGCCTTGTATGCGCCGGACAATCCGCTGGATGTGATCGGGCGGGCGCAGAAGGTCGAATTGCTCAAACAGGTCGATGTGGCCACGCGCGCGCTTGATTCGCGGATCAAGCAGGTTACGGTCAGCCTCGCCGGTGTTTGGGATCGCATCCTGGTGGCGGCGCAGGACGGCAGCCTGGGCGTCGATATTCGCCCATTGGTGCGGTTCAATGTCAGCGTGATTGTCGAGCAGAACGGCCGCCGCGAACGTGGCGGCCATGGTGGCGGTGGGCGTACCGACTACCGCTATTTCATGACCGAGGATCGCGCCATGGGCTACGCCCGCGAGGCGTTGCGCCAGGCGCTGGTCAATCTCGAAGCGATACCTGCACCAGCCGGCAGCATGCCGGTGGTGATGGGGGCCGGCTGGTCTGGTGTATTGCTGCACGAAGCGGTCGGTCACGGCCTGGAAGGCGATTTCAATCGCAAGGGCAGCTCCGCCTACAGTGGCCGGATGGGCGAGAAGGTCGCGTCGAGTCTGTGCACCATCGTCGACGACGGCACGCTGGCTGAGCGCCGTGGTTCGCTGAGCATCGATGACGAAGGTACGCCGACCCAGTGCACCACGCTGATCGAGAACGGCGTGCTCAAGGGCTATATGCAGGACAAACTGAACGCTCGCCTGATGGGTGTGGCGCGCACCGGCAACGGTCGTCGCGAGTCGTATGCCCACCTGCCGATGCCGCGGATGACCAACACCTACATGCTGGCCGGTGAAAGCGACCCGGAAGAAATCATCCGCTCGGTGAAGAAAGGCATCTACTGCGCCAACCTCGGCGGCGGTCAGGTCGATATCACCAGCGGTAAGTTCGTGTTCTCAACCAGTGAGGCCTACCTGATTGAGGACGGCAAAATCACTGCGCCGGTCAAGGGTGCAACCCTGATCGGCAATGGCCCCGAGGCCATGAGCCGGGTGTCGATGGTCGGTAACGACCTGGCCCTGGACAGCGGCGTTGGCACCTGCGGCAAGGACGGTCAGTCAGTGCCGGTTGGCGTCGGTCAGCCGACCTTGAAGATCGATGCGATTACCGTGGGTGGGACGGGGGGCTGATTGCTGTGCTTGGTGGGGGCGGCCAAGGCCGCTCCCACAGGGTGAGGCTCAGCGTAGCCCGCGCTGGGCTTCGTCCAGTTCGCGGATGTATTTGAAGATTTTGCGCGAGGCCGCAGGGGCTTTTTCCTGCGCCAGTTCGTGCTGAGCCTGGCGAATCAATTGACGCAGGTGTTGCCGATCTGCTTCAGGATAGTCGCCAACAAAGGCTTCCAGGGTGTCGTCGGTGCCGTTGATAAGACGATCCCGCCAGCGTTCCAGGCCATGAAAGCGTTCATTGTATTGGCGAGTAGACGCATCAAGCTGGTCGAGCAGGGTGAGAATCGCGTCGATGTCCTGGTCGCGCATCAGCCGGCCAATAAACTGCATATGACGTTTTTTCGCAGAATTGGCGGTGTGTTTGGACGCTTCTGCAAGGGCGCGGCGCAATTCGTCGGTCAGCGGCAGTTTGTTGAGCAGGTCGGGCTTCAGGCTGGTCAGGCGTTGACCCAGGTCTTGCAGAGCATGCAGCTCGCGTTTGACCTGGGTTTTACTCTTCTCGCCGGAGAAGTCATCAAGATATTCAGGCATGGGGGCGGTCCAATGGAAAACGTCGCCATGATAGCAAGTATCCAGCTGCAAGCGTTCGGCCCGCCGTATCACGCGCGAAGCCCGCAGTAGATCCCGGACAGATTCTTAGGAGTGGTTATGAGTGCAGTAGATAGTGTTGGCCCCGAGGCCGTACCGCAGTTGCAGGCGCAAGTAGAGCAGATTATCGCCGAGGCGAAAAAGCAGGGTGCGAGCGCCTGTGAAGTGGCTGTGTCGGTGGAGCAAGGTTTGTCCACCTCAGTTCGTCAGGGTGACGTCGAGACGGTCGAGTTCAACCGTGACCAAGGTTTCGGTATCACCCTGTATGTTGGTCAGCGCAAGGGCTCGGCCAGCACCTCAGCCAGTGGCGATGCAGCCATCCGCGAAACAGTGGCGGCGGCGCTGGCCATCGCCAAGCATGCCTCTGAAGACGAGGCGGCAGGCTTGGCCGATGCCGGGTTGATGGCCCGTGACTTGCCGCAGCTGGATCTGTATCACGCCTGGGCCATCAGTCCGGAGCAGGCGATCGAGCAGGCACTGCGTTGTGAGGCGGCGGCCTTTGCCACGGACACGCGGATCAAGAACGCCGATGGCACGACCCTCAATACCCATCAGGGCTGCCGGGTGTACGGCAATAGTCATGGCTTCATCGCAGGTTATGCCAGTACCCGGCACAGTTTGAGTTGCGTGATGATCGCCGAAGATGGCGGGCAGATGCAGCGCGATTATTGGTATGACGTCAATCGTCAGGGCGAATTGCTGGCTGATGCGGCGGGTATCGGTCAGCGTGCTGCGCTGCGTGCGATCAGTCGGCTGGGCGCGCGTCCGGTGCCGACCTGCGAAGTGCCGGTATTATTTTCCGCCGAGCTGGCGACCGGATTGTTCGGGCATTTTCTCGCGGCCATTTCCGGTGGCAACCTGTACCGCAAGTCATCCTTCCTCGAAGGCTCCCTGGGTCAGCAGTTGTTCCCCGATTGGCTGAGCCTTGATGAGCGCCCGCATATTCCGCGTGCCCTGGGCAGTTCGGCTTTCGATGGCGATGGTCTGGCGACCTACGCCAAGTCGTTCGTCGACGGCGGTGAGCTGGTCTCCTATGTGCTGGGTACCTATTCGGGGCGCAAGCTGGGGATGCCGAGTACGGCCAATGCCGGTGGCGTACACAATCTGTTCGTCAGTCATGGCGCGGAAGATCAGCAGGCGCTGCTCAAGCGCATGGGGCGTGGTTTGTTGGTCACCGAGTTGATGGGCCAGGGCCTGAACATGGTTACCGGTGACTATTCCCGCGGAGCGGGCGGCTTTTGGGTGGAGAACGGCGAAATTCAGTTCCCGGTGCAAGAGGTGACCATCGCCGGCAATCTGCGCGACATGTTCAAGCAAATAGTCGCAGTGGGTAACGATCTGGAGCTACGCAGTAATATCCGCACCGGCTCGGTGTTGATCGAGAAGATGACCGTGGCGGGTAGCTAGGCCTAAGGCCTGCGTAGGGTGCGCTGTGCGCACCTTGCGTTATTCGCCTTCATCGAAGTAGTTATTGATCAGGTCGACCAGGGCATTGAGTGCATCACAGTCCAGCTCACCTTCGGTGTGCAGGTGGATTGGTGTGCCTTTGCCGGCGGCGAGCATCATCACGGCCATGATACTTTTGCCGTCCACCAGGCTCTCTGGCGCGCGGCCGACCTTGACCTGGCAGGGGAAGCGTCCGGCGACACCGACGAACTTGGCCGCTGCACGAGCATGCAAGCCCAGTTTGTTGATGATGATGATTTCGCAGGAGGGCATCGCGGCAGGATCCTTAGCTAAGGTCGCGGTGGCGAACCTGGACGTTTTTCAGAATGGGTTTGAGCGTCTCGCCCAAGCGGCTGGCCAGGTATACCGAGCGGTGGTGCCCGCCCGTGCAGCCTATCGCTACCGTCACATAGGCGCGGTTGCTGGCGGCGAAGCGCGGTAGCCATTTCTTCAGGTAGGTAAGGATGTCCTGGAACATTTCTTCGACATCGGCCTGGGCTGCCAGGTAGTCAACCACTGGTTGGTCGAGTCCGGAAAACTCGCGCAGATCCGGCTTCCAGTAAGGATTGGGTAGGCAGCGCACATCGAACACCACGTCAGCGTCCACCGGCATGCCGCGTTTGAAGCCGAATGACTCGACTAGGAATGCCGTGCCTGGCTCTGGCTGATTGAGCAGGCGCAACTTGAGGCTGTCGCGTAACTGGTAGAGGTTGAGATGGGTGGTGTCGATCTGCAGATCAGCGAGATCGATTATCGGTCCAAGCAGCAGGCTTTCATCGGCGATGGCCTCGGCCAGCGAGCGGTTCTCGTTGGTCAGCGGGTGGCGCCGGCGGGTCTCGGAAAAGCGCTTGAGCAGGGTTTCTTCGTCGGCGTCCAGATAGACCACGTCACACTTGATGTGCCGCGCACGCACCTCTTCGAGAATTTCCGGGAAACGCTTGAGTTGGCTCGGCAGGTTGCGCGCGTCGATCGATACGGCGACTTGCGAGTGTGGCAGTTCGGTGTCCTGCAGGGTGCGCTCCGTCAGTTCGGGGAGCAGGCCAGCCGGCAGGTTGTCGATGCAGTAGAAGCCGTTGTCCTCAAGGACGTCGAGGGCGGTGCTTTTGCCGGAGCCGGAGCGGCCGCTGACGATGATCAAACGCATGGTCAGGCCCGATTGAGCTGGCTTTGTATGTCCACCACGACCTGATACAGCGCTTCGCTGCTCTGGGCCTGGCGTAAACGTTCACGCACATCGTTGCGGTCGAGCATGCTGGCGATCTGGCGCAGTAGTTCGAGGTGTTCGTCAGTGGCCGCTTCTGGCACCAGCAGGACGAACAATAGGTCGACTGGAGCGCCGTCAATAGCGTCAAAGTCTACGGGGGCATTGAGGCGTAGAAGAGCACTGATCGGTGCATTGCAGCCTGGCAGCCGGCAGTGTGGAATGGCAATGCCATTACCAAAGCCGGTCGAGCCCAGTTTTTCACGGGCGATCAGGCTTTCGAAAATGTCTTGGCCGTCCAGGTCAGGCAGTTCGCGTGCCACCAGGTTGGCTATCTGTTCGAGTACGCGTTTTTTACTGCCACCCGGCACGTTCACCAGGGACCGGCCGGGGGTCAGGATATTTTCGAGTCGGATCATAGGAGGGGAGGCGATCTCAGCGGGCTGTAGCGCCCTGCTGGCGGTCGATCTGCTTTTCCTTGTGCTTGATGAGTTGGCGGTCGAGTTTGTCGGTCAGTAGGTCGATGGCTGCATACATATCATCGTGCTCGGCATTGGCGACTACTTCGCCGCCGGCGATGTGCAGGGTCGCTTCAATTTTCTGCTTGAGCTTCTCGACCTCCATGGTGACTTGCACGTTGGTGATCTTGTCGAAATGGCGCTCCAATCGACCAAGCTTTTCGTCGATATAGTTGCGCAGGGCGTCGGTCACATCCAGCTGATGTCCACTGATGTTGACTTGCATACCACTTCTCCTTGTTGCCGCGTATAAGAAGCAGGCTATCGGGCCTGCCACCGGAATACTTAGACGTGAAAGATGTTGATTGGGCTTGTCTGGCAGCTTCGCTCTACGAGTTCTGGCAGTGTGGCTGCTATCGAGAGAGCGAAGCTGAACTTACCGTGCGCCCGACCTGCAGGTCGTTTGTTGTGTGTCACTTTACATCAACCGCTTGCGCTCACTGGAAGGCGCTATACCAAGCGATTCACGGTATTTAGCGACTGTGCGGCGGGCCACTTGTATGCCCTGTGCCTCCAGTAAACCAGCGATCTTGCTGTCACTCAACGGCTTTTTTGCATTTTCCGCAGCGACCAGTTTTTTGATGATGGCGCGGATCGCCGTTGACGAGCATTCGCCGCCTTCGGAGGTGCTGACGTGGCTGGAGAAGAAGTATTTCAGCTCATAAATGCCACGCGGGGTGTGCATGAATTTTTGCGTGGTGACCCGTGAAATAGTCGATTCATGCATGCCCACCGCTTCGGCAATATCGTGCAGCACCAGGGGTTTCATCGCCTCGTCGCCATAGTCGAGAAAGCCGCGCTGGTGCTCGACGATCTGGGTGGCGACCTTCATCAGGGTTTCGTTGCGGCTTTGCAGGCTTTTGATGAACCAGCGTGCCTCCTGCAACTGATTACGCATAAAGGTGTTGTCGGCGCTGGAGTCGGCGCGTTTGACGAAGCCGGCATATTGCGCATTGACCCGCAGGCGTGGCATGGCTTCCTGGTTCAGCTCTACCAGCCAGCGCTCGTTGTGTTTGCGCACAATGACATCGGGTACCACGTATTCTGGCTCGCTCGACTCTATCTGCGAGCCGGGCCGCGGGTTGAGGCTCTGGATCAGCTCAATGACCTGGCGCAGTTCGTCTTCCTTGAGCTTCATGCGGCGCATCAACTGGCTGTAGTCGCGGCCGCCAAGCAGATCGAGGTAGTCGTGGGCCAGGCGCTGGGTTTCGGTCAGCCAGGGCGTCTTGGCAGGCAGCTGGCGCAGTTGCAGGAGCAGGCATTCGCGCAAGTCGCGGGCTGCAATGCCAGCCGGCTCGAATTGCTGGATGCGATGCAGTACGGCTTCCACTTCGTCGAGCTCGATGTCCAGTTCCGGGTCGAAGGCGTCGACGACTTCTTCGAGGCTTTCTTCCAGATAGCCCTGATAGTTGATGCAGTCGATCAGGGTGACTCCGATCAATCGATCCTTGTCGGACATCGGTACCAGATTGAGTTGCCAGAGCAGGTGGCTTTGCAAGCTTTCGCCCGTCGAGGTGCGGGTGGTGAAGTCCCACTCGTCATCGTCGTTGCTTGGCAGGCTGCTGGCGCTGGTCTGGTAGATGTCTTCCCAGGCGGTGTCGACTGGCAGCTCGTTGGGGATGCGCTCGTTCCACTCACCTTCTTCCAGGTTATCCACGGTCTGTGGGGTTTCCTGGTGGCTCGTATCTGGGTAGGCGTCTTCTTGTTGTGTGACGGGCGCCGGGTTCTCGGCGCCGTCAGCCAGGGGGTTCGAGTTGTCGAAGTCGTCACCGTCTTCTTCGCGCTCGAGCATAGGGTTTGACTCCAAGGCCTCCTGGATCTCTTGCTGCAGATCCAGGGTGGACAGTTGGAGTAGGCGAATAGCCTGTTGCAGCTGCGGGGTCATCGTCAGCTGCTGGCCCATTTTCAGGACTAGCGATGGTTTCATTGCAGACCTTAATTTGCTGGCGTCTGTACGCAATCCACTACAGGGCGCCGCAGCGCCACTTGGAAGCAAATTATATGCCTGATCTGCAGTGGTTTGCCTAGCTCTGGCTGCTGTTCGGTTGAGAAAAACCGCTGTTACAGGCGGAACTCTTGTCCCAGGTAAACATCCTTGACCAATTGGTTGGCCAGAATGGCGTCAGAATCGCCTTCGGCAATCAGTTGGCCATCGCTGACGATGTAGGCGGTTTCGCAAATATCCAGGGTCTCGCGCACATTATGGTCGGTGATCAGTACGCCGATGCCCTTGGCCTTGAGGTGGTGGATGATTTGCTTGATGTCGCCCACCGAGATCGGATCGACCCCGGCGAAGGGTTCGTCGAGCAGGATGAATTTTGGTGCAGTTGCCAGTGCCCGGGCAATCTCCACCCGGCGGCGTTCGCCGCCGGACAAGCTCATGCCGAGGTTGTCGCGGATGTGGCTGATATGGAATTCCTGAAGCAGGCTTTCCAGTTCCTTGCGGCGGCTGGCGCGATCCAGTTCCTTGCGGGTCTCGAGGATGGCCATGATGTTGTCGGCCACGCTGAGTTTGCGGAAAATCGAGGCTTCCTGCGGCAGATAGCCGATACCGGCGCGGGCGCGACCATGCATCGGTAGGTGGCTGACGTCGAGGTCATCGATCAGGATGCGCCCCTGGTCGGCCTGTACCAGGCCGACGATCATGTAGAAGCAGGTGGTCTTGCCCGCGCCGTTGGGGCCGAGCAAGCCGACAATCTGCCCGCTGTCGATGCTCAGGCTGACGTCGCGCACGACTTGGCGGCCTTTGTAGCTCTTGGCCAGGTGCTGGGCTGTCAAAGTGGCCATTTACTGCGCCTGCTGTTCGGCTGGTGGGTTCTTGGGCTGAATCACCATGTCGATCCGTGGGCGCGGCGTGGTGATGTTGACGCCCGTGGCCCGGCCGGCATTGACGATCTGGCGCTGGGTGTCATAGACGATTTTCTCGCCTTCGAAGGTATTGCCTTCCTGGATCACCTTGGCCTGGTCGATCAGTACGATGCGCTCATTGGCAACGAAATACTGGATGGTCAGGCCGTAGGCTTTGACAATCTGCTTATCTGCGGAGGGCTTTTGCTCGTAATAAGCGGGTTTACCGACGGAGGTGAAAATTTCGATGTCGCCCTGGGCATTCTGGGTGATGGTCACGGTGTCGCCCGTGATCTTCAGGGTGCCCTGGGTGATGATTACGTCGCCGCGATAGACGGCGACGCCTTGCCGATCATCGAGTTCGGCACTGTCGGCCTGGACGCGGATCGGCTGCTCACGGTCGGTGGGCAATGCCCAAGCGCTAGCGCTTGCGAGCGCGACGCTCAAGCTGAGCAAAAAGGGGAAGGTTTTAACGAACCTCATGCTGGCCTCTTACGTTGGACAGCAGGAGCATCCTGCCGTCATTCAAGTACGCTTTCATTCCTTGTGCCGTGGTCACTCCATTGGCCGCAACGATTCTAACGGCTTGCTCGGTCTGCGCATATTCCTTATCCGGGAATACAGTCAGGCGGCTGGTAGTCAGGATGGTTGGGCGGCCTTTGGCATCGGTGCGTTCGACGCGGACATTGTCGATCAATTCCACTTCCTTGCCTTGTGGCGCCACTTCGGCGCGCTCGCTGTTTATTTTCCAGGGCAGTTCGGTGCCGCGATACAGGTGCAGGAACGGGTTGGTCAGCAGGCTGATGTCGCTGACCTTGATGTGTTCCAGTTTGTCGGATGTCATCTCGTAATGCAGCTTGCCGTCTAATTGGTATTGCACGGTAGTGGCATTGATTACGTAGAAGTCGATGGCGTTCTCGGCGCCGGACTGTGCCGGGCGCTCGGAGAAACTGTCAGGATTGATATTCCAGTAGCCGACGGCGGCGAGCAGTGCGGCTGCTACAGCATAAAGGATGGGTGTCAGGAGTCTTCGTAGCATAGTGAGCTCTATAGGTAGGCGGCTTGGGCGGCATCGAGGCTGCCTTGGGCGCGCATGATCAGCTCGCAGAATTCGCGTGCGGCACCTTCGCCACCGCGGGCCTGGGTTACGCCATGGGCATGCTGGCGCACAAACGGATCTGCGCTGGCGACTGCCATGCCCAGGCCAACCCGGCGGATCACCGGTAGATCTGGCAGGTCGTCACCCAGGTAGGCGACCTGCTCATAGCTCAGGCCGAGCTCGCCGAGCAGTTCGTCGAGCACCACCAGTTTGTCTTCGCGGCCTTGGTACAGGTGCTGGATGCCCAGGTTTTTTGCCCGCCGTTCGACCACCGGGGTGGTGCGCCCGCTGATGATAGCGGTGCTTACACCGGAGGCGATCAGCATTTTGATGCCGTGGCCGTCGAGGGTGTTAAAGGTCTTGAATTCGCTGCCATCGACCAGAAAGTACAGCTTGCCGTCGGTGAGCACACCGTCGACATCGAAAATGGCCAGCTTGATTGCCTGTGCGCGTTGTTGCAGGTCAGGGCTCATGGCAGTAGTTGTCATCACATTACTCCGGCGCGTAGCAGGTCGTGCATGTTCAGGGCGCCGACCGGGCGGTCGTCACTGTCAACCACCACCAGGCCGCTGATCTTGTGGTCTTCCATGATCTTCAGTGCTTCGGCAGCGAGCATCTCCGCGCGGGCGGTCTTGCCATGCACGGTCATTACTTCATCGATCTTCGACTGGCGGACATCAATGCCGCGATCCAGGGTGCGACGCAGGTCGCCATCGGTAAAGATGCCCGCCAGGCGGCCGTCCGCCTCGGTGACGACAGTCATGCCCAGGCCTTTCTGGGTCATTTCCAGCAGGGCGTCACGTAGCGAGGTGCCACGTTGCACGCTCGGCAGGTTGGCGCCGGCATGCATGACATTTTCAACTTTCAGCAGCAAGCGTCGGCCCAGGGCGCCACCGGGATGGGAGAAGGCAAAATCTTCGGCGGTAAACCCGCGGGCTTCGAGCAGGGCGATGGCCAGGGCGTCGCCGAGTACCAGGGAGGCGGTGGTAGATGAGGTCGGCGCCAGGTTGAGAGGGCAGGCTTCCTGGGAAACGCGGGCGTCCAGGTTAGCTTCCGCCGCCTTGGCCAGTGGCGAGTCGGGATTGCCGGTCATGCTGATCAGGGTGATGCCGAGACGCTTGATCAACGGCAGCAGGGTGATGATTTCTGCCGTCGAGCCCGAGTTGGACAGCGCCAGCACTACGTCGTCGCGGGTGATCATGCCCATGTCGCCATGGCTGGCTTCGGCCGGATGGACGAAGAATGCCGTGGTGCCGGTGCTGGCCAGGGTGGCGGCAATCTTGTTGCCGATATGCCCCGACTTGCCCATGCCGACCACTACCACGCGCCCCTTGCTGGCCAGGATCAGTTCGCAGGCGCGCACGAAATGGCTGTCGATGCGTGGCAGCAGCTCTTCGATGGCCTCGAGTTCCAGGCGTATGGTGCGTTGTGCAGATTTGATCAGGTCGCTGGACTGGCTCATAGCGTCTTATGTGGGCAATAAAAGGAGGCGATTATAGCGGGAAAGATTCGCGCACTCACCTTTCAATCGTCCGCAGGTATGTGTTGAGTGTTTTTGGATGTCTGGTTGTCGATAAGTGTGCAGCGTTCTGGTCGGTGTTCTGTAAGCAAATGTTCGGTCTTGGGCAGGTTAATTTGGCAATGCTATGATGCGCGGCCATTTTCGGCCGCCCCGGTGCCTTGTTGGTACTGGCGCGCGTCTGTCAGGGAGGCTGCATTCAAGGAGTCGATATGAGTGTCGAGCAACAATACGCGGTGGAGCTGAAAAACCTCAGCTTCAAGCGCGGCGATCGTGAGATTTTCAACGATATAAATATCCGCATCCCGCGCGGCAAGGTCACTGGCATCATGGGGCCTTCCGGCTGTGGCAAGACCACGCTGTTGCGCCTGATCGGTGCGCAGCTCAGGCCAAGTAAGGGTGAGGTGTGGGTCAGTGGGCTGAATCTGCCGAGCCTCTCGCGCAGTGAACTGTTCGACATGCGCAAGCAAATGGGCGTGCTGTTCCAGAGCGGCGCGCTGTTCACCGATCTCGATGTGTTCGAGAACGTGGCCTTTCCGCTGCGCGTGCACACCCAGCTACCTGAAGAAATGATTCGCGACATTGTCCTGATGAAGTTGCAGGCGGTGGGCTTGCGGGGTGCGATCGAGCTGATGCCGGATGAACTGTCCGGCGGCATGAAGCGCCGTGTAGCGCTGGCGCGGGCGATTGCCCTTGATCCGCAGATACTGATGTACGACGAACCTTTCGTTGGCCAGGACCCGATTGCCATGGGTGTTCTGGTGCGTCTGATTCGTTTGCTCAGCGATGCCTTGGGTATTACCAGTATCGTGGTGTCCCATGACCTGGCGGAAACCGCCAGTATTGCCGACTACATCTACCTGGTGGGAGATACCAAGGTGCTTGGTCAGGGCACGCCGGATGAACTGATGAACTCGGATGACCCGCGTGTTCGTCAGTTCATGAAAGGTATTCCCGATGGGCCGGTACCCTTCCATTTTCCGGCGGCAGATTACCGCGACGACTTATTAGGGGGGCGCTGATGCGCAAGACATCTACGCTCGAGCGGGTGCGCCGGCTCGGGCGTGCTGGTATCGATACGGTTGCAACGCTTGGCCGTGCGACGGTGTTTCTCCTGCGTGCGCTGTTCGGTCGGGGGACTGCCGGCAGCCCATTTCAGTTGCTGGTAAGGCAGCTGTACTCGGTAGGCGTCATGTCCCTGGCGATCATCGTGGTCTCGGGGGTTTTTATCGGCATGGTCCTGTCGTTGCAGGGCTTCAATATCCTGTCTGATTACGGTTCGGAGCAGGCCGTCGGGCAGATGGTCGCCCTGACGCTGCTGCGTGAGCTTGGTCCGGTGGTCACCGCGTTGTTGTTTGCGGGTCGTGCGGGTTCCGCGTTGACTGCGGAAATCGGCAACATGAAGTCCACCGAGCAATTGTCCAGCCTGGAAATGATCGGCGTCGATCCGCTCAAGTACATCGTTGCGCCACGCCTATGGGCCGGCTTTATCTCGATGCCGTTGCTCGCCGTGATCTTCAGTGTGGTGGGTATCTGGGGCGGCGCGATGGTTGCCGTCGACTGGCTCGGCGTTTACGAGGGGTCGTTCTGGTCCAACATGCAGAACAGTGTTTCGTTTACTGAAGACGTACTCAACGGTGTGATCAAAAGCATCGTATTCGGCTTTGTCGTGACCTGGATCGCCGTTTTCCAGGGCTATGACTGTGAGCCGACCTCGGAAGGCATCAGCCGCGCCACTACCAAAACAGTGGTTTACGCCTCGCTCGCCGTGCTGGGCCTGGACTTTATTCTGACCGCTTTGATGTTTGGAGACTTCTGATGCAAAACCGCACACTGGAGATTGGTGTCGGCCTGTTCCTCTTGGCCGGATTATTGGCTCTGCTGCTGCTGGCGTTGCGCGTCAGTGGTCTGACCGTAGGCAGTAGCACCGATACGTACAAGGTGTATGCGCACTTTGAGAATATCGCGGGTCTAACCGTGCGGGCCAGGGTGACCATGGCCGGGGTTACTATCGGTAAAGTGACTGCAATCGATTTGGACCGCGACAGCTATACCGGTCGCGTTACCCTCGTGCTGGATGACAGCGTGGACAACCTGCCCATCGACTCGACGGCCTCGATTCTCACCGCCGGTTTGCTCGGTGAGAAGTACATTGGCATCAGCGTTGGTGGCGATGAGGAGGTGCTCGTCGATGGCAGCATCATTTACGACACTCAGTCGTCGTTGGTACTGGAAGACCTGATCGGTAAATTCCTGCTCAATTCGGTCAATAAAGACGACGCTAATTAACGAGGGTTCCCACTATGCTTAAAACGCTGCGTAATAGCCTGTTCGCACTGCTGGCGGCCATGCCCTTGCTGGCTGTCGCCGCGCCGAGTGCGCACCAAGTGGTGCAGCAGACCACCACTAACCTGCTGGAAGACCTGAAGGCCAATAAAGACAAATATCGCAGCGATCCGGCGGCTTTTTACGCCTCGCTGAACGATATTCTTGGTCCGGTGGTAGATGTCGAGGGTATTTCCCGCGGGGTCATGACTGTGCGTTACTCGCGCCAGGCCACGCCTGCGCAGATGCAGCGGTTCCAGGAGAACTTCAAGCGCAGCCTGATGCAGTTCTATGGCAATGCTCTGCTCGAATACAACAATCAGGATATTCGTGTGCTGCCGGCCACCGGCGCGCAGAATCCGCAGCGTGCTGCGGTGAACATGGAAATCAAGGACGGCAATGGCACCATCTACCCGCTGTCCTACACCATGGTCAGCCAGGATGACGGCTGGAAGATGCGCAACCTGATCATCAACGGTATCAACGTCGGCAAGTTGTTTCGCGATCAGTTTGCCCAGTCCATGCAGAACAACCGCAATGATCTGGACAAGGTCATCGACACCTGGGCCGATACCGTGGCCAAGGCTCGTCAGGCCAAGGGTGAGTCGTGAGTAGGGCCGCTATCACCGAGCAGTCGGCGGGGTTGTTTCAGCTCTCTGGTGTGCTCGATTTTCTCAGTGGCCCGCTGTTGCGCAAGCAGGGCGGTCAACTGATTGCCGCCAGCCAGGCAGCTAGCTGCGTGATCGACTGTGCGGCGGTAGACAAGTCCAGCAGCGTAGGCTTGTCGCTGTTGCTGGCGTTCATGCGCGATGCTCAGGTTGCTGGTAAAAGCCTGGTGGTGCGCAGTATGCCCGCCGACATGCGCGAGATCGCCAGTGTCTCGGGGCTGCTGGACGTGCTGCCGCTGGAGCCGTAAGGCCCGTCTCCGGCCCCCGGTCGGGACAAATCGGTGCAGGGTTCGCAGGCGAGTGGCTTTTTTTGTATGATGCGCGGCCGCGAGTTTGTTGGTTAGTTGGGCTTGCCGCTGAGTAACTGCGGGCAAGCGCTTCCAGCGCCCAAGACTCTGCTGTCGTTAATGAAATACGTTGATCGAGGTTGAGCATGCAGGCCTTAGAAGTGAAAAGCCTCCTGGAGGCCGAACTGCCGAACACCCAGGTGGAAGTTGAAGGTGAAGGCTGTAACTTCCAGCTGAATCTGATTAGTGATGAGTTGGCCAGCCTGGGTCCGGTCAAACGTCAACAGCAGGTCTACGCTCACCTGAACCCCTGGATTGCCGATGGCAGTATCCATGCGGTGAGCATGAAATTCTTCAGCCGTGCCGATTGGGCCGCGCGCTCCTAAACCGAGAGAATCATGGACAAACTGATTATTACCGGCGGTGTGCGCCTCGACGGCGAAATCCGCATTTCCGGGGCGAAAAACTCCGCCCTGCCGATTCTCGCCGCCACCCTGCTGGGTGATGCGCCGGTTACCATCTGCAACCTGCCGCACCTGCACGACATCACCACCATGATCGAGCTGTTCGGTCGCATGGGTATCGAGCCGGTGATCGACGAGAAACTCAGCGTTGAAGTCGACGCGCGGGCGATCAAGACCCTGGTCGCGCCTTATGAGTTGGTGAAGACCATGCGCGCCTCGATCCTGGTGCTGGGTCCGATGGTGGCACGCTTCGGTTATGCCGAAGTCGCCTTGCCAGGTGGCTGCGCCATCGGTTCGCGGCCGGTTGACCTGCACATTCGTGGCCTTGAAGCCATGGGCGCGATCATCGACGTGGAAGCCGGCTATATCAAGGCCAAAGCCCCGGAGGGCGGCCTGCGTGGCGCGCACTTCTTCTTTGATACCGTGAGTGTGACCGGTACTGAAAACATCATGATGGCCGCTACCCTGGCCAAAGGCCGCAGCGTGCTGGAAAACGCCGCGCGCGAGCCGGAAGTGGTCGACCTGGCTAACTGCCTGATCGCCATGGGCGCGAAGATTTCTGGTGCCGGCACCGACACCATCACGATCGATGGCGTCGAGCGTCTTGGCGGTGCCCGTTTCAGCGTGATGCCGGATCGGATCGAAACCGGCACTTATCTGGTGGCTGCGGCCGTCACCGGTGGCCGGGTCAAGCTGAAAGATACCGACCCCACTACCCTGGAGGCGGTGCTGTCCAAGCTGCAGGAAGCCGGTGCAGAAATCACCACCGGTGCTGACTGGATCGAACTGGACATGAAAGGCAAGCGGCCGAAAGCCGTGAACCTGCGTACCGCGCCTTATCCGGCGTTCCCCACTGACATGCAGGCGCAGTTCGTCGCCCTCAACGCGATTGCCGAAGGTACTGGCACCGTGATTGAGACGGTGTTCGAGAATCGCTTCATGCATGTGCATGAAATGATTCGTATGGGCGCGCAGATTCTGGTCGAGGGCAATACCGCGATCGTTACTGGTGTCGAGACGCTCAAGGGCGCTCCGGTCATGGCCACCGACCTGCGTGCTTCGGCCAGCCTGGTCATCGCTGCTCTGGTCGCCGACGGCGATACCCTGATTGACCGCATCTACCACATCGACCGTGGCTACGAGTGCATCGAAGAAAAACTGCAGATGCTCGGCGCAAAAATTCGCCGTGTGCCGGGTTAGGTTGGTGCTGCACGCAGTGATGCCCAATAACCAGCCCGCAAGGGTTGGTCTGGTCCCGTTCCAAAGGAAATGTGTTGCATGCTGACCATCGCGCTGTCCAAAGGCCGCATTCTTGACGACACCCTGCCGCTGCTCGCCGCGGCAGGCATTGTGCCCACCGAGAACCCGGATAAAAGCCGCAAGCTGATCATTCCTACCACTCAGGACGATGTGCGCCTGCTGATCGTGCGTGCCACCGATGTACCGACCTATGTCGAGCATGGCGCGGCGGATCTTGGTGTCGCGGGCAAAGACGTACTGCTTGAGTACGGCGGCCAGGGCATCTATGAGCCGCTGGATCTGCGCATTGCGCTGTGCAAGTTGATGACCGCCGGGGCGGTGGGTGCGCCCGAGCCGAAAGGCCGACTGCGTGTGGCCACCAAGTTCGTCAACGTGGCCAAGCGTTACTACGCCGAACAGGGCCGTCAGGTCGACATCATCAAGCTCTATGGCTCCATGGAGTTGGCACCGTTAGTGGGCCTGGCCGACAAGATCATCGACGTGGTCGACACCGGTAATACCCTGCGCGCCAATGGTTTGGAAGCTCAGGAGTTGATCGCCCATATCAGCTCGCGCCTGATCGTCAACAAGGCGTCGATGAAGATGCAGCACGCCCGTATTCAGGAGCTGATCGATACCCTGCGCGAAGCGGTCGAAGCGCGACACCCCCGCTGAGTCTTATGGCCGCTCTGTGCGGCCTAGCCTATCCGCGTTATAGCCAAAATTCTCAGGTGCCCGCGCGGAGTGGTTGTTACTCTACGGGCGCTTGAGCATTTGCCAATTTAAGAGGCCCGCTATGACCGCTCCTATCGCTATCCGCCGACTCAATGCCGCTGACCAGGA
>JAUSOF010000059.1 GCA_030656145.1 Pseudomonas sp. | reverse complement strand
TGGCAAATACAACACCTCCACTGACCGCGACTTCGTTGCACTCAGCTTTGGTATGAACTTCTAAGCGCACAGGAATTTTGAGGAAGACTCTGTATATGAAAACAACAAAAAGTCTGTTGCAAACCGGCGCGCTGACCCTTTCGCTGCTGGCCTGCAGCGTTATGGCTGCCGTGTCGCCAGAAGAGGCTGCCAAGCTGGGTACCACGCTGACGCCAGTGGGTGCCGAGATGGCGGGTAATGCGGACGGCTCGATTCCGGCCTGGACCGGTGGTTTGCCGAAGAATGCTGGCGCTGTAGATGCTGCTGGCTTCCTGGCGGATCCGTTCCCTAACGAGCAGCCGCTGTTCACCATCACTGCTGCCAATGCTGAACAGTACAAAGACAAGTTGACCCCGGGTCAAATGGCGTTGTTCAAGCGCTACCCGCAAAGCTACAAGATCCCGGTGTTTCCGACCCATCGCTCGGCCAGCATGCCTGATTTCGTGATGGAAGCGTCCAAGCGCAATGCGGTCAACACCCGCATGGTCGAGGGCGGCAACGGTCTGGAGAACTTCGAGCAGGCCAACCCGTTCCCGATTCCGAAGGATGGTCTGGAAGCAATCTGGAACCACATCACCCGCTACCGCGGCGGCAGCGTGAAGCGTCTGGTAACTCAGGCGACTCCGCAGCCGAACGGCTCCTACAGCCTGGTTTACTTCCAGGATGAGTTCACCTTCCGCGGTGCACTGAAGGATACCGACACCAGCAAGCCGAGCAACGTGCTGTTCTACTTCAAGCAGCGGGTAACCGCACCGTCGCGTCTGGCTGGTAACGTGCTGCTGGTACACGAAACCCTCAACCAGGTGAAAGAGCCGCGTTTGGCGTGGCTGTACAACGCCGGTCAACGTCGTGTGCGCCGTGCGCCGCAGGTGTCCTATGACGGTCCAGGTACCGCCGCTGATGGTCTGCGTACTTCCGACAACTTCGACATGTTCAACGGTGCACCTGACCGTTACGACTGGAAGCTGAACGGCAAGAAGGAAATCTACATTCCTTACAACACTTACCGTCTGGATTCGCCGAAGCTGAAGTACAGCGAAATCGTCAAACCGGGCCATATCAACCAGGATCTGTCCCGTTACGAGTTGCACCGGGTATGGCATGTGACTGCGACCCTGAAAGCAGGCGAGCGTCATATCTATGCCAAGCGTGACTTCTACCTCGACGAAGACACCTGGCAAGCCGCGCAAATCGACCATTACGACGGTCGCGGTACCCTGTGGCGTGTAGCTGAGGCCCATGCCCAGTACTACTACGACAAGCAAGTGCCGTGGTACACCCTGGAAACCTTGTATGACCTGCAGTCCGGTCGTTACCTGGCCCTGGGTATGAAGAACGAAGAGAAGCAATCCTACGAGTTCGACTACCCGGCAAAAGAAAGCGATTACACCCCGGCCGCACTGCGTCAGGCTGGCGTTCGTTAATAGCTCTTGATGTAACAATGAAAGCCGGCCCTTGGGCCGGCTTTCTTGTTTTGGTAGTTTCAAAAAATTCGCTTAACTGGCCCGCCGATCACAACCGCGTATCTACGTCGCCAGCTAACCCAGGGAGGCGCAATGCCGTGCACTCAATTTCGGCGAGCGACAGTTTGTAGATCCTCCTGGAGTGCATCCGGGCTAGCAGCGCTGTGCAGGGCGATCTTTTGTGGGAGGGGGCTCGGCCGAACGTGGTAAGCCGCGGTTTCGCGGCGATGTTGTGGCTTTGTCGGTCAGGCTGCCCGCGTCGCTTTACATCGCCCATCCGAACTGGCCCAGGCTGAACCCGGATTGGGTGCCTGGGTAATGATTTGTTTCATTACCCACATCCAGGCTTCAATTCCCGTGGTTAAGTCGATAGTCTGCTGAGCGTTCGCGCTTGAACTGGCAATTACTTAACAAGAGCCGGGTGATGACTGATCTGACGCGTATAGCGCCTGTAGTCAGCGATGCCGTCCCTTTGGGCGACAGTCGCTTTTTTCGTCCGCCACTGCCATCCAGCCATGTGTCGCGGCCGCGTCTTTGTGAGCGGCTGGCCGAAGGATTGGCGGGGCGTCTGCTGCTCGTGAGTGCCCCTGCGGGGTTTGGCAAAAGCTCGCTGGCCAGTGAGTTCTGTCAGGCCCTTCCTAGGCATTGGAGCAGTCTGTGGCTGGGTCTTAGCCCACGAGATAGCGATCCGGGACGTTTTCTCGAGCGCATGCTGGCTGGTCTGCAGCAGTTCTATCCGGGGCTTGGCGAGGACGCTCAAGCTTTGCTGCGTATGCGTCAGCGCCATCAACCGTTTGCTTTCGAAGAGTGGCTCGATGGCTTGCTCGACGAACTGGGCGATCGCCTCGTTCCAGCTGCGCCATTGTTGCTGGTGCTGGACGACTATCACCTGGCTCAGGGCGCTGTGCTCGACCGCTGCCTGCAGTTTCTGCTCAATCATTTGCCCGAGGGGCTGGTCATTCTGGTGACCAGCCGCCAGCGGCCCGACTGGCACTTGGCGCGCCTGCGCTTGTCTCGCCAGTTATTGGAGTTGCAGGAGCAGGATCTGCGCCTGACCGAGGACGAGACACGGGCGCTACTTGGCAGCCAGGGGGCTCAGTTCAGTGCGCTGGTTCTCGAAGAATGGCGTCAGCGCAGCGAGGGCTGGGTGGCCGGCTTGCGGCTGTGGATGTTGACTCGTCAGCAGGCTGATGATGACAGCCCTGAGCGCGTCCCCCAGGGGGATGAGGGGTTGGTCCGTGAGTATTTGCTGGAGGAGGTGATCGAGCAGCAGTCGGCCGAGGTGCAGAGCTTTTTGTTCGACACCGCCTGCCTTGA
>JAUSOF010000041.1 GCA_030656145.1 Pseudomonas sp. | reverse complement strand
TGGCCCATACCTGATAACCGGCCTGTTTGAATTCGCCGGCCAGGGCGCGGCCGATGCCGCTGGAGCATCCGGTAATCAGGACGGTGGGCTGGGTCATGCGGGCATCCTTGTTGTTATAAATATTAGGCCGCTAAAAAACGTAGGCGAGGCAGGTAAGACAATAACTAGGCGTCCCCGCAAAAACAGGCGAGGAGGCGGACTGGGCTCGCACGCGAGTTTACTGCTGTAAATAAGCTTTCCGAGCCTGTTTTTAACGCCCCTCTCTTTTATCAAGAGAGCCAACGCAGGTAGTTTTTCAGCGACTGAAGCTGCCTTGCAGGCGTTCGGCACGGAACTCCAGGGTGCTGGCGCGGTAGCCGCTGCGCAGGGTCGGCAGTGGCAGGCACGTTTGCCAGGTGGCGCCCGGCAGCAGTTCGCCGGGGCCGCTGTAACGTGGGGATTCGTAGAGGCGCTCGGCGAGGTTGACGCTGTCACCGGGGCGATAGGCGGCGATTTGCCAGTGCAGTTCGAGCAGGGCGGCGTCGCTGCCGTTTTTCAATTCCAGTGCCAGAGGCCGATTGGCCGGGCAATTTTGCGGGTCGTAGCTCAGGCGCAGTTGTAAGTGCGCCAGGTGGCGCGTCTCGCGGCTTTCCTGCCAGAGTACCCAGCTGGTCACCATGCCCAGACCGATCAGCGCGGCGAGGGAGATGGGCAGGGCTTTGCTCGGGTAGCGGATCAACAGCACCAGCCAGCTCAGAACCAATATTGCGCCGAATAACATAATGATGGGCCTCGTTGGACAATATAGGACCCTATCCTACACAAGCCTTGAGGCACGCGTCGTGCTTGAGTATGTCGGGAAAAGTAACGCCGGCCCTTGCAGTGGCAAGGGCCGGCGTCTGTTTGCCGCTGGGGTCGACGTCGACTCAGCGAGTGACGACGTTCAGCGGGGTTGCCTGGCTGCGGCCGTATACGTCTTCCAGACGTTCGATGTCGTCCTCACCGAGGTAGCTGCCTGATTGCACCTCGATGATTTCCAGAGGGATCTTGCCGGGGTTGCTCAGGCGATGCACCGAGGTCATGGGGATGTAGGTGGACTGATTTTCGGTAAGCAGGAACACCTTGTCGTCACAGGTTACCTCGGCAGTGCCGGAGACCACGATCCAGTGTTCGGCGCGGTGATGGTGCATCTGCAAGGACAGGGTGGCGCCCGGTTTGACCGAGATGTGTTTGACCTGGAAACGTCCGCCCATGTCCACCGAGTCATAGGAACCCCAAGGTCGGTAGACCTCGCAATGGTTCTGGGTTTCGTTACGGCCTTGATCGTTGAGCTGGTTGACCACGGTCTTCACGTCCTGCACGTGGTCACGGTGGGCGATCATCATGGCGTCCTTGGTTTCCACCACCACGATGTCGTCCAGACCGATCACTGAGACCAGTTTGCCGTTGCCGTGTACCAGGCAATTGCGGCTGTTGTGCACCATGACATCGCCTTTGGTGACGTTGCCGTTGCGGTCCTTGTCGTGCACGTCCCAGATCGACGACCAGCTACCGACGTCGTTCCAGCCGGCATTGAGTGGCACTACGCAGGCGCGGGTGGTTTTTTCCATCACCGAGTAGTCGATGGAATTGTCCGGGCAGCACTCGAAGGTGGCGGCGTCGATGTTAATGACATCACCCTCGATTTCGCTGCGTTCCAGGGCCAGCATGCAGGTGTCATAGATGTCGGAGTCGTGCTTCTTCAGCTCCTCCAGGTAGCGACTGGCGCGGAACAGGAACATGCCGCTGTTCCAGAAGTAGTCACCCGAGGCGACGAATTCGCGGGCGCGGGCTTCATCGGGTTTCTCGACGAAGGACTGCACGCGAATCACGCCCTCAGGTAGCGCGGCATCGGCCACCGATTTGATGTAGCCATAGCCGGTTTCCGGACGTACAGCGGGGATGCCAAACAGCACCATTTCGCCACGTTCTGCGGCGGTACTGGCCAGGGTAAGGGCGTCCTCGAAGGCTTGCTGGTCTTCGAGTACATGGTCGGCCGGGAGGATCAGCAGCAGTTCGTCACGGCCCTCGGCGAGCAGTTTCATTGCGGCAATCGCCACCGCTGGCGCGGTATTGCGGCCGAAGGGTTCGAGCAGGATCGCCTGGGTGGCCAACTGCTGGCTGTGCAGTTGTTCCTGGACGATAAAGCGGTGTTCCTTGTTGCACACCAGCACCGGCGGCTGCATGCCGTCAACGGTCAGGCGCTTGATGGTTTGCTGGAACAGGGTGTCTTCGCCGGTGAGGGCGAGGAACTGTTTGGGGAACTGCTTGCGCGAGAGAGGCCATAGGCGCGAACCGCTGCCACCGGAAAGAATTACTGGAATCATGTTGGTACTCCTAAAGCGTTTATGCGTTCGGTTGGGTCGCCCCGCGCGTTGGCGAGGCGGCCCAGTTGCCCAGGCCGAGTGATCGGCGTTGGGGACCACTCCAGAACGCCTCCTCATGAAGGCGCTGTTCGCATGCCGGTCTAGCAGGCCGTTGAAAAACTACCTGCGTTGCCATCGCTGCGTTAAAAACAGGCTTAAAATGCTCATTTACAGCACGTAAACTCCGCTTTTGATTCGCTGCGCTCACCCCTTCGGGGCCAGCCTACGGCTGTTACTGCGCTGCGCTGCGCTGCGCTGCGCTTCGTTTCGCCTGTTTTTGCCTTGCGCTGGCTGCCTCACCTACGTTTTTTCAACGGCTTGCTAGTGCCGATCTTTGCTTTTGTTCGGGTGCTCAGTCGGTCTTGGCCGGGCGTTTGACCCAGACTGGCGAGAGCTGGCTGCCCTTGCCGGTGATGTACAGGCTGACCACCTCGCCACGGGCCAGGGTGACCGGCTTGAGGTCACTGATTTTCTGCTCGCCATCAAACAGCGCCAGGCTGATTTTTACCGGGTTGACCTCGCGCTCGCCGTTGCCATCCGGGGCGACTTTCTCGACCACTGCGGCCTTGCCGTCGGCGGTCTTCAGGCTCAGGGTGCTGTCGGACAGGTTCTGCACCCGCAGCAGGGCTTTCTGCTTGTTCTCGAAGGCGCCTTCTTCCACCAGCTTGGGCGCTACGCCCGGCTGGTTGACCAGGGTGTAGTAGCGGTCGGCATCGAGTTTCACCGGCAGGCTGCTGCTGCCGACCTGGGCGCTGTAGCTGCCGGCCGGCAGATAGTTGAATGCGCTTGCGCCCAGCGGGGCGATGTCGTTGAGATTGGTGTTGCCGACGCTGACGCTGAGTTCGCTGTTGCCGGCGTTGTAGGCGCGCACGAAAGTCGAGCCCTTGGGCGCGTTGGGCGCGTAGAGGCCACCTTCACCAGCGTGGGCGTGCAGGGCGCCGATGCTCAGGGCGATGGCGCAGGCGTAAGACGTCCAGTTGCATTTGGTTTGTCTGTTCATGGGTAAGTCTCCATGTGATTTAACAAAATGATCTGCCGATCATGTTCGGGTGAAGCCTCTCCAGCGCAGGGCCGATTCAATGGCTGTTGCTGCTGGCCAGGCGTTGCTTGCTGCGGTTGCTTTTAAGTTCGGCGATCCAGTCCGGATCGAAGTCGCCGAGGTCGTTGGCCATCGGCAGGTAGCGTTCGGGGAATTCCCAGATCAGCACCTGCGGCGCGGCGTTCTTGAATTCGTCGCTCTGCAGGTACTTGAGCATCGGCACGATCGGCCCCTGGCCGTCTTCGGCGTGGTTGCTCAGGTCGCGTTGCAGGTGTTGGCGCAGGGCGCCGGCAAAGTTCCAGTCGGGGTTGGCGCTGTAGCTGGTGCCGACCAGCGTCACCGGAATGTCGCTCTCGGCGAACAGCGCATCGGCACCGCCAGCCGCGTCTGCCAAACGGGTTTGGTACTGCTGCAACTGATCAGGTTCGGGCATCAGGTGCTCGAACAGCGGCGCCAGTGGCAGGAAGCTGGTCAGGTCACCCAACAGTGGTTTCTGTTTGGTCGCTTCGGTGACGAACGCCTGCGGTTCGCCGTCCAGGGCGAGCGAGCGCTTTACGGTTTCACTCAGTTGGCGCGCGACCCGATCCGCGCCCCGTGGGGTCCAGTGGGTGTCGGTGCGCAGGAATAGCGGACCGCTGTCCTTCTCGGCCTGCAGGGTGGCGAGCAAGTCCGGCGCGGCGATGTCGGCGCTGCGCACCTCGCGGTGGAAGCGCTGATAGAGATCCAAGCGCTGGCTGCTGATGCGGTTGTCGCCGACGTGCTCGGGGTACAGGCGCGACTTGGCCGGCACTATCGCCAGCAGCAACAGCACATTGCGTTGCGCCAGTTGCTCACTCACGCCGCGAATCAGCGCCAGGTTGTCGCGCTGGTGCTGTTGACCACCGGCCACCGGGTTGAACTCTTCATCCGAGTACAGCCAGTCGTGCTTGCCGATCACCACACCGGGGCGGCCTTCGTTGAACAGCACATAATCCAGCGCGGCCCAGACGTTGGTGCCGATCTGCTTGATCGGGAATTGCGTGTCGTAATGGCTCTCGAAGGTCTTCGCCAGGTTGCCGTCGAGCACGCTGAACTGGTTGGGAGCCTGGTAACTCAGGACTCCGCGCATGGACCAGAGCAGCAGCAGGGTCAGCACGCTGAGGAACAGGGCGACGTAGAGTTTGCGTAAGGGACGCGTCATGCTCGGCCTCATTCAGAATTGGAAATAAAGAAAGGGGGAGTAGCTCTGCGCCGAGAGCTTCAACAGCGAGGCGCAGAACAACAGCAGCAACGCGCCACGTACCAGGTAGCGCGGCATGGCGGCGCCCCAGGTGGCGTGTTGCACCTGCACGCCGCCGCTGCCGACGACCAGCCCCGGCCCATCGCCAGGCACGGCCTTGACCCTGCGCGACAGCTCGGTCGCCGGGCCATCGGCGCGGGCATCCGGCACCCTGTGGCGGTAGAACTGGCGCAAGCCGCAAAAGGCCATGACCGCATAGGCCAGGATCAGGGTGGCGACCTGCAGGTCGCTGATGCTGGCGCTGTTCAGTTCGCTGAGCTGCCAGCCCTGGCTGCTGAAGATCGCCGGGCTGAACATGGCGCTGTACATGCGCCAGGCGATGTCCAGGTTCTCGGCGCGGAAGATCACCCAGCCGAGCATCACCAGGAAGAAGGTCAGCAGCCACTTCAGTGGATTGATCACCTTGGGCGCAGCGTTCACCCCGAATAGGCGTTCGATAGTCAGCCACATGCCGTGCCAGGCGCCCCAGATCAGGAAGGTCCAGTTGGCGCCGTGCCATAGGCCGCCGAGCAGCATGGTCAGAAACAGGTTGCGGTAGGTGTTGAAGGTGCCCTTGCGGTTGCCGCCCAGTGGCACGTACAGGTAGTCGCGCAGCCAGGTCGACAGGCTGATGTGCCAGCGCCGCCAGAACTCGGTGATCGACTGGCTGATATAGGGCTGGTTGAAGTTTTCCATAAAGCGGAAACCCATCATCAGGCCCAAGCCGATGGCCATGTCGCTGTAGCCGGAGAAGTCGAAATACAGCTGCGCGGTGTAGGCGATCATGCCCAGCCAGGCGTCGCCGGTGCTGGGGTCTTGCAGGGCGAAGATGTGGTCGACCAGCGGTGCTAGGCTGTCGGCGATGAACACCTTCTTGACGAAGCCCTGCATGAAACGGGTGGCGCCTTCGCTGAACTTGTCGAGGCTGTGGGTGCGGTCGGTGAACTGGTCGGCGAGATCCTTGTAGCGCAGCACCGGCCCGGCAATCAGCTGCGGGAACAGGGCGATAAAGGCGGCGAAGGTGATCAGGTTTTCCGTGGGCTTGGTGTCGCCACGGTACACGTCGATCAGGTAGCTGAGCGACTGGAAGATATAGAAGGAGATGCCGATCGGCAGGATCACATGGGTCAGCAGGAACGGCTCGAAGCCGGCACCTTCCAGAACCTTGTTGATGTTCGCCACGCCGAAGTTGGCGTACTTGAAGTAACCCAGGGTCGCCAGGTTGCCGACCACGCCCCACAGTACCCAGCGCTGCGCCGCCTTGCTGCGCACCCCGGCGCGATAAATGCGCAGGCCGAAACCGTAGTTCCACAGGGTGACGGCGACGAACAGCAGGAGGAAATCCACCCGCCACCAGGCGTAGAAGGCGTAGCTGCCGATCAGGATCAGCAGGTTGCGATAGCGATTACTGCTCAAGTAATACAGGCCGAGAAAGATCGGCAGGAACAGGAACAGGAATACGTTGGATGAAAAGACCATCCGTAGATCTCCGTTGAGTAGCAACTCTTCCGAGGCTCGCAAGCCCCCCTTTCCCCCCGCGAGCGAGAGGGTGTTTCATGGTTCGTATACGGACTTGCAGGTTGCCGTTATTGGTAGGATGGGTTGAGCGAAGCGATACCCATCGAAGTGCTCCTAAGTAAGCAAGCAGGCGCGCCGAGCAACCATCCTCAGCTGTCGCCGTTCGGCTTCTGCGGGTCGAACAGCTGGCTCACGTCGCCGCCGAGGCGGAAGGTGTTGAACGGGCCCATTTTCCGTTTGAGTTCCTCGGTGTCTGCCGAGCAGGTATAGAGCGTGCAATAGGGCGCCAGCCAGGCGAACTTGGTGTGTTTCTTCAGTTCCGCCATGTCCTGTTGTTCGCCGGTTTTGCGGGCGAAGGCGTCCTGCTCGTTGACCCCGTCCAGCACCTTTTGCCCCAGGCGTTGTAGCGCGCCCTGGTTTTCCGGGCGCAGGTCGACGCCGTTGGCTTGGGCGAAGGCAGCAATCATCGCCAGGGGCGGCAGGCTGTAGTTGTGGTAGGCCAGGGCGCGTTGGCTGCGTTTCAGTTCGTTGGGCAGGAAACCGTCCGCGTCGACCTGATTGGCGCCCACGCGGAACTGCGTCACGGCCCAGTCGAACAGGTCGCGGCGATCGGTGGCGATGGCCGTGGCCATCACCGACCAGGCGGACCAGTAGCTGTGGTTGTTGATTTTTTTCAGCGGCAGATCGCTCCAGTCGTGCACCGTGTGATCGGCGAGTTTCTCGAACCAGGCTTCGATCAGCTGCGCTTGCCGTGGGTAGGCCGCCAGCGGCTGCGATTCAGAGAACTTCAGGCGCAGGTAGGAGGAGGACAGACTGCCCAGGGCCCATTTACGGATCGACTTGCCGGTGTGGTTGTATTCCTCGCTGAGCAGGGCATTGGCCTGGGCCCAGGTGCCCATCCAGCTCAGCGCGCATTCCAGTTGCTGAGGGTCGCCCTCGCGCATGTAGCGCATCACCTGCCGGTTCACGCCGCGCTCCAGTTCGGTGATATCCGCGGTGGCATCGCGAAAGGCTTTTTCGGAGGCTTTATTGAGGGTGGCGCGGGCCTTGTCCGAGCCTTCGTACTTGCTGCGAAATTCCAGCTTGGCGGTGTAGGGCTTAGGTGGCGCCGCGCAACTGCGCGGCTTCTTGTCGGCATCGACCACCGGTGCGAAGTAGCCAGCCGGCGGCACCAGGTTGGCAGCGAATGCGGGCTGGGCGAGCAGCGCCGCGGCGAGCAGGCAGGGTGCGAGTATCCACGTGGGGCGTTTCATCGTGCCTCCTATGACCTTCACTGGGCTTGCGCCGTGAGGGCTTTGTCGTCAGCGCCGGGGCGTTTGCACAGGGTTGCTTCGACGCTGAGATTTGCCGGCATGTCTTCCGGGCTATGGATGTCTAGGGCGAGCAGGTTGAGGTCGGCCCAATCTGCTTCGTTGCGCAGTTCGAAGACATAGCGTCCGTCGGTAGCTGCACGGTCGCTCTGTTCGATTTTGAAGTTCTCGCGGCGCCCGGTGAGGTACCAGAGGGTGGCTTGGGACTTGTGTACGCTGGGGTCGCTGAAGGTCAGGTCGACCTGGTAGTCGCCACCGCGAAGATCCAGCAGTGGCTGGTTCTCACCGTTGACCAAAATCTGGTTGGAGCCGGGCTTGAGGGTGACTGTGTTGTTCATCACCGCTGGCCGGCCCTCGCAGCCGTTGTTCACCAGCGGTACGGCCTGACGGTAGAAGCTGGCTTGCGCCAGGTCGTAATGGGTGGCGAATTCCCAGATGAGAATCTTCGGCGGGTTTTCGTGGAATTCCCGGCTGGTCATGTATTGCAGCAAGGCGCTGTCGAAGCCACCACCGGTGACCGACCTGTTGAGCACTTCGACGCCACTGTATTGCTGCAGGAAACCGGCAAAGTTGTAGGCTGCGCCGCTGTTGCTGGTGCCGACCAGGGCGATCTTCGGGTCGGCCTCGTCGCCGAACAGGCTGGCGCTATCGGCTTCGCCCACCGGTTCGGTCTCGTAGCGCTCGACATACTGGGTGGCATAGCTGGTGCCGCAGAAGCCAGCCGCGGTTTTGTGCAGGGTGCCGGCCTTGCCTAGCAGGCCAGTCACCGTGCTGGCGAATTCCTTCTTCGGCGCTTCGTCGAAACCGGGCATTTGCTTCAGGGTTTCAGCCACCAGTTCGGCGGTGCGCGCGGCACCGGCCGGCGTCCAGTGGTGGTCGGCCTTGAAGTAGTAGGCCGTGTCCACGTCGCTCTGCTCGTCGAACAGCGGCGACAGGTCGGTGACCCAGATTCCGGTCTTGCGGAAATCGGCAATGGCTTTCAGGTAATTCTGCTTGGCCAGCGCGAAGTTGAAGTTGGCTTTCTCGTGCGCGGTCAGCTGCTGACGGTTAACCAGGCCGCGGGTCGGCTGATAGACCACCATCAGCTCGATACCTTTGCGCTTGAGGGTGTCGCGCAGGCGTTTGAACTGGCGGTAACCGTCCGCAGTGGTGCCAAAGTCGCTGCGCAGGTCGTTGCCGCTGCGGAACAGCCAATCGCCCTGGCCCTGCACCAGCGCGGTGAAGAAGCTCAGGTACTTGGTGTTGTACTGGCTCGGGTCCTGGGCGATCGGACACAGTGGCCCGACCCGCTGCACCTGGTATTGCGGTGCGGCCATGGCACTACCCGCAGCGCCGAGCAGGGCGCTGGCAAGGGCCAGTTGGCGGAAATTAAAGTGGCGTTTGATCACGTTGTATTTCCTCAATCCTGGAGTTCGGCCTGACTCTCGACCGGGTCGATGAGTACGGCGAGTTTGCGGCGCACCATCAGGTCGAGAATTTCATCCTGGCGCTCACCGAGGATGCCGGCGAAGCTGATGCCGGTACTTTTGCTCGGCGCGAGCATTTCCACGCGGTACAGCTCGACCGACAGCGGTGAGTCGATGTTCAGGGGGCTGGAGCCGTTGGCGGCAAGCTTGCCGCCAACCACGATCATCGATACTTCGGTGTCGAAGGGGTCGAGTTCGATGTTGCGGTCGGTGTCGGCGAGATCCTTGATGTGGCCGTACACACCCGTCAGGCCGTTGGCCGCCGAGATGTTTTCGTACAGGCGAATGTTGGTGCTGTTGCGCAGGCGAATACCGTGGCGGGCGTTGTTCAACACCCGGTTGCCCCACAGCAGGTTGTCCGAGCTCTCGTAGATGGTGATGCCGTCGCTTTGGTTCTGGTACACCTCGTTGTAGGCCACCAGATTGCGCACGCTGTTACGGTCGAGGACGATGCCCGAGAGCTTGTTGTCGTAGCTCTTGTTGTTGATGATCCAGCTGTCGTCGACCTCGCGGGAAATGATGATGCCGTGCTTCTGCTTGGTCCCGTGCACCGTGTTCTCGGCGATGATCAGGCCGTGGGAACGGTCATGCGGGTCGATGCCGTAGACGATGTTGTCGCGGTAGGTATTGCCCTTGATCACCACGTTCTCGGCTTCGTAGCAGTAGAAGCCGTACCAGTGGTCGACGAACTCCGAGTCGATCAGCCAACCGGTAGGTTCCGCACGCTTGAGGCGCTCCTGCATGCCAGGGGTGTATTGGGTGATGCTGACGCCATAGGACTTGCTGTTGCTGTAGCCCAGGCTGGTGAATACGCTGCCTGAGATATACAGCTCACTGCCGCCCCAGGACACCAGGAACGGGCGGAACTCGCTGCCCTTGCGGAAGCTGGCCGGGCCGTCGTCCGCCTCGCGCCAGGCGGTGAGTTTGGTGTCGGTGAAAAACAGCTGGCCGTCGTTGACCATAAAGCTCCCGCGCTCCTGGGACAGGCGCAGTTCCTTGGTGTCCTTGCCCACGTGCAGGGTCGCACCCTCGGCCACGACGATCGGCAGGCGCGCCAGGTAGACGCCCGGCTCGACCTCGCTGAACTGATTGTCCGGCAGGCTGCGGGCCAGGTCCTTGGGCGTCACATAGCCGCCTTCGATAAAGATCGCATGGGGCATGCCGTTTTGCCGCTTGACCCATTCGCGCAGGCGCTCGTTGCCGCCGACGAAGTCCTTCAGCGCGTCCTGTTGCACCATGCGCCGCACCACGACTTTGCCGCCGGGCGTACGCTGGATCTTGGCCTCGACGGCGGCAGCGGTGTAGCCGCTGAGATCGGGCAGGGTAGGTTCATCCAGATGCAACAGCTCGGGAGGTACGCTGGTTACCGTGTAGTTGCTGGTTTCCTTGAGTGCCTGCTTAGCCGAAACATCAGGGCTGTCGAGCACTTGCGCCGCGTGCACCCAGGGCGCTGCCAATTGCAGCGCGCCAAGCAGTAGGCCGCTGCACAGCAGGCCTACTGCAGCGCCTTGTTTGAGTTTGCCTGGTCGTTGCTTCATGGCGTTGTCCTCAGAGCTTGTGAAAATATCGAGCGCCGTCGCGAGATCGGCTCCTGGCGTTCGCGGCAAGGCGCGCTAGGCAAAAAATGGGGGAGTTTAGTGAGCTAAATGACTCCGTTTTTTGCCTAGCGCAACGTCAGCAGCGGGTGGCTGGAGACGGTCGCAGTAGGCGAGAGGTTTTTCACAAACTCTCAGTACTTCCAGATAACGTCGACGAAGGCGCGATGCATCATCGAGTCGGTGTCGCTGCCGTAGGCATCGCCGGGCATGAACACACCACCACGGAAACGCACCAAGGCTGCCGGCTCGTCGATCGCCTCGCTCATCGCAGCAGGCAGCAGGCCCTGCTTGAAGTACTTGGTGACCACCAGATCCAGCTCCTGGCCGAGGTCTTTCTCGCCATCAATCAGGGCGACCTGGGGTGCCGGGACATTGTCCGAGAGCGGGTCATCGATGCGGGCGTTGATCCCGCTTCTGCCGATCTGCTGGCGGTCATCGACCCGCCAGAATTTGTGGTAGACCAGGCTGGCGTCATAGTCCTCGGCCATCTGCCAGGAGCCGAACAGGGTGGCTGACTGCAGGTTGTTCAGTTCGCCGCGGAAGGCCTCGCCATAGCGATGCACGCTGGCGCGGGTGCCGGTGAAGGTGGAGCGGTTGCTTTGCAGGCCGGTCTGGCGATAGTTGCCCGTGCCGTTGCCGGCGTCATCGCCGCTAGCGCTGCCCCGTGCGTAGGCGCCGCCGACTTGCCAGTTGGGGTCCAGGCGAAAGCGCACACCCAGGTCGGTGGCCCAGGCGCTGACGTTGTCGCTGTTCTTGCCGGTGGCGATTTCCTGGCCGTTGTCGATGCCGCGCGTCAGGTCTTCGCGGTCACCGGTCAGCGAGGTGAGGCTGGCCCAGTAATTGACCGGCTTCTGGTTACGGAAGTTGTAGGCGTCGCTGTGGGCTTGCACGCCGAGCCAGGTCAGTTTGCCGGTGGCGCGTTTGTCCAGGGCGTCGATTGGCTGGCCGGGATTGGCCAGCTTGCCGTTATCGTCAGAGTGATGGGCGTTGAGGCCAGCCCAATGGCCCGGACGCCACTGGGTCGCGACATCGCCGAACAGATGCAGGCGATCCTCGTCTTCCGGCGCCAGTTCGTCGAGGTCGGTGCGGTACTCGCTGAAGCGCTGGGCTGTACCCAGGCTGGCGCGCAGCAGGGTGGTGTCGAAGGTCCAGTTCAGCGCTTCGATATTGGTGTCGCGCCATTGCCCGTCATCGTTGTGCAGGCGTTGGCGGCCCAGGCGCAGGTGCTCGCCGGGGTAGTCGGTGAGGCCGGCGTAGTCGACCCAGAACTCGCGCAGGGCCAGGTAGTTCTTCTTCCGATCGCGGCCGTCGTCTGCCGGCGCATCGCTGGCCAGGTCGACGTCGGACGCCGCCAGGGTATCGGTCTCGATAATGTCGCTGGCGACCACCGCCTGGCCCATGGCGAAGGCACTCCAGTCGCCGCGCTGGCCATACAGCCAGGGGCGCAGGTCGACGCCGATACCGTTGACGTCGCCACCGTCGCGGGTGCCGAGGTCGCGGTCATCTTCCGATTGCGCGGTAATCTTGATGTCGAGACCGAAGTTGTCGTCGCTCATCTGCACCGCCCAAACCGAGCTGGCGGAGAGTAATGACACACTCAGACCCAGGCCTGCGGTGATCCTGTTGAGTTTCATCGCGTAGTCCTTGTTCATTGGTTTTGCGCCTGTAACGAGGCGTGCTCTTGCAAGGCGTTACCGCGCGCTTGGCGTTCATCGCGCAGCAGTTGCTCGGCCTGGGCGCGTTGAGCCGGTTGCAGCTGTTGTTCGACCTGGCGGGCCAGCTCGCTGGCCTGCGGGGTCTCCTTCGGCAGCGCCAGTTGGCTGAAGACGAAGGCGTTGACCGGGTCGGGTGTTACGCCCTTGCCTTGCGAGTACATCTGCGCGAGGGCGAAGTCGGCATTGATCTGGCCGTTACGGGCGGCGCTGAGCAGGTGATCCAGGGCCTTCTGCGGATAGATGTCGCCGAGGTAGCCGCGCAGGTAGAGCTGGCCGAGTAAATAGTTGGCGCTGGGCTCGCTGGGCGCGGCCTTGCGCAGATGCTCTTCGGCTTTGTGCGGATCCTGCGGTACCAGCTTGCCTTCGTAGTAGAGCCGGCCGAGCAACAGTTCGGCGCGTGGCAGGGCTGCCGCGCGGCCGTTGTCGAGGTAGCTCATCATGGTCTCGATGTCGCCCAGCCCCGGATAGTCATACAGCAGGCGCGCCAGGCTGACCCAGGCGGCCGGGTAGGACGGGGCGATGACTTCGAGCAGTTCCTGGGCCTTGCCTTCGTCAGGAGTGCCCAGTTCGGCGTCGGCCAGCACCCGGGCAACGGCATCCACCCGTTGCGGCGCCACGGAAGCGCTGCGGTAGCCGCTCATCAGACGTTGCAGCAGGTCTTTCTGTTTGTCGGCCTGGCCTTGCTTCTGGTACACGGTGGCCAGTTCGATGTAGCAGACATCGGCTTCGGCAATCAGGCCTTGGCAGATCTGCTCGATTTCATCCAGGTGCTGGTCGTAGTTACCCTGGGTGCGATAGAGGAGGATTTGTGCCAGGTCGGCCTGGGTATGGCCTTGCTGGCGCCAGGTGGCGATGCGTTGTTGCACGTTCATACCGGGGAAATCCTGTGGGTATTGCAGGTAGAGCATGACCAGCGGCAGCAGGCTGCTCGGTTCACCCGCGGTGAAGGCGTCATTCAGCAACTCGGCCGCTTCACGGCGCTCGGCCGGGCTGGCGTCCACTTTGCGCGCGAGCAATTTGCCCAGGCGTGCCTTGGCTCGCGGTGACTCATCGAGAGCCAGGCGGTAGGTCTGCTCGGCTTTTTCCAGGTCTTGCGGCGTACCACCGGCTACTTGCAGATCGGCTAGGCCGATTTGCGCATTGACGTAGCCCAACTCTGCCAATTGGCGGTAGTTCTGCTCCGCGGTGCTGGTGTCGCCGCGTTTCAGTGCTTCGGCGGCCAGGCGCTCATCCGGCAGTCCGGCGCAACCGGCGAGGCTTACGGCCAGGGCGAGCGCCAGCAGCGGTACGGTATGCATGCGGCAGGGGGCTTTAGTTGCCATTACTGCGTCCTCTTCAGAGACCTTTCGCCAGGGCTTTGTCGATCAGCCAGTCGAACGACGGGCCACGGTCGAGGATGACTTCGACCGGTTGGCCGGCGAGGTTGCTGTTGAGGCTCTGTTCCGGTTCGATGATCACGCGGATGTCCGCCGACAGGCCGCCTTCATGCAGGCTGCTGCTGACGATCTTGCCGTAGCGCGGGCTGTCTTCGCCGGCCACCCAGAAGCTGGCACGACTACCCGGGCGCGCCTGGGCGAAGTTGCGATAGGGGAAGCTGGCCAGCACCGTGGCCTTGGTGTTTTGCGGCACCAGTTCGAAGATCACATCGCCTTTGGCGGCGAACTGGCCGTCGGCCACCAACTGGCGGGCTACCTTGCAGTCGCACGGACTGGTCAGGGTGCCCTTCATTTGCTTGCCGAACAGCGCTTCGACATTCGCTGGCGACAGTTGCTCGTCGGTCAGGTGACCCTTGAGCATCTCCAGCATGCTGGCGGAGAAGGAGGCGATGGGCGCACCTTTCTCGACCATGGCGTCCGGGCCAAGCAGGCTATTCACCATGCCTTCGCGCGGCATGGTCACCTGCAGGCTGGGTACGTTGACCTGGGCCGATTGGGCATGGGTGACGAAGTAGATGCCGTAGATCGACTTGAAGATAAAGCCGAAGGCGGCCAACCCGACCAGGAAGATCGCCAGGCTAAAGGTCACGGCCTTGAAACGGCCGAATACACCCATGCCGGTGCCGCCCGCACCGTTCTTGCGTGCCTTGGTGAAGTTTTCCCGCTGCAAGGTGCTCAACAGGTCGCCGGCGCTGACCAGTTCGCCGCCGAGGAAGGCACTGATCAGGTAGCGCAGGGTGGCCTGCTCGCGTGGCTTGATGTTATGGAACTGGCAGCCCACGCGTCCGTCATCGGCATTCACCGAACGCACCTGGAACTCGATGTCGACGCCCAGGTCGAGGCTATCCAACTTGAACTGCAAGCGGCCTTTATGAAAGTCGCCGACCTTTACCTGCTCCTTGCCGGTGCTGAAGCAGAAACCACCGGCAGAGATGTCGCCGATAGGCAGGTCGACGCGCTCGCGGTTTTTCGTCAGGTAGCGCAGCACGGCCGGGATCTTGACCCGCGCGTGTTGCCGCTGGGCTTCCGATTCATGGACCACATTGACGTTGACAGCTGTATTCATGGTTGCAATTTCCTGTTCGAAAAGGGGGCCGGTCGAGTTCCGGTCACAGCAACGCCAGAAGCGTGGCGATAAAGACGCTGGCAGCAGCAAAAGTCATGGAGCGCGAAGACCAGGTGTTGAACCAGCGCTGGAAGCTCAACAGGCCGCGATCGAGCTTGGTCGGCTGGCGAGTCCAGGACTGCTGGTCGAGGCGGAAGAACACGTAGATCTTCACCATCGCGCCGACGATCTGGTTGTAATAGAGAATCACCGGGTAAGCCGGGCCGATGCGGTGACCGGTCACGCTGAGCAACAGGGTCAGCACCAGGCGGGTCAGGCCGATCCACAGCAGGTAGGCGATGAGGATGCCGGCGCCGTATTTGATGCTGGCGAGAATCGCCACGCTCAGGCCGAGCAGGCTGGTCCACATCGACACGCGCTGGTCGAACAGCACCACGCTGGTAAACCAGCCGAGGCGGCGCGTGCCCAGGCGCAAGGCGCGGGCGTTCTGCCGCAGGTTGTTGCCGTACCAGCGGAACATCAGCTTGCGGCTGGCCTTGATGAAGCTCTTCTCCGGCGGGTGCTCGACCGTGTTGATCGCCGCATCCGGCACGTAGAAGGTGTCGTAGCCCAGGCTCATCAGGCTGAACCAGCTCGACTTGTCGTCGCCAGTGAGGAACTGGAAACGCCCCAGGCGCCAATGGTCGAGGTGATCGCTTTCCACATCGGCGATAAACACCGGGTTGGTGACCACTTCGGCGCGAAACACCGACATGCGTCCGGTCATGGTCAGTACGCGCTTGCTCAGCGCCATCGAGCACATGTTGAGGTGGCGCTGGGCGAAGCGCAGCTGGTGCCACTCGCTCATGATGTAGCCGCCGCGTACCTCGCAGAACTCGTTGGTGGTCAGGCCGCCGACATTCGGGAACAGCTTGAACCAGGGCACGGTCTTGCGCACCACGCCTTCACCGAGCACGGTGTCGCCATCGATCACCGCCACTACCGCGTCTGCATTCGGCATTTGCCGGGAAATAGCGCGAAAGCCGTAAGCCAGGCCGTCGCGCTTGCCGGTGCCGGGAATGCGCACGAAGTCCAGCGTGACGTGCTCTGGCGGGTTCATCCGGGTCCAGAGGTTTTTCACCAGCAGCTCATCGGACAGCTCGACGATGGAACACACCACCGTCGTCGGGAAACCGCAGTCAATCGCCTCGCGAATTACCGAGCGGTACACCTGGGCGGTGGTCAACGCGTCGATGCGAAAGCTGGTGACCAGCAGAAACACCTGAGAAGGGTCGGCGTTCTTGCCGAGTTTTTTCACCTTGCGGCGGTAATAGGGGTACACCACATAGAGAAACAGGATGCCGCGCACAAAGTGCACGGCGCCCATGGAATAACGCCAGATGCCCACTGCGCCGATCAACAGGAGGTAGTCGCGCGACTCGGGGTCGAACACACTCCTGGGCAGCAGCAATGCGAGCAACATCAGCAGTGATAGGTAGAACAGCCACCCTGCGGCTTCCAGGAGGACGGTTTTTAACGTGCTTGCTTGCATATGCATATCCATCGTGTACGCCGGAGGGATCTTGGGCGAGGGGCTGCTCGCGCGCCCAGGCTCGGCCCAACTGGCCGCCAGGCCGTTGAACAACTAACGCGCTTGTTCAACGGCCTGTCGCAGGCTGGGATTACCAGCAGATACCTTCGGAACCGGTGCGCGAGGCGGTGGGCATGAAACCGACCAGATCGACCACGTGCTTGCCGTCGAGGGCCTGTTGCGCCAGGGGCGCGAAGCGCGCATCGCCATTGCCGAGGACGATGATCTCGGCGTTATCGACTACCGTGTCGAAGTCGTTGTTGAGCAGCGAGGAGACATGCGGGATTTTCGATTCGATGTATTCCTTGTTGGCGCCATAGACGCGGGCATATTCGACGTTGCTGTCGTAGATGCTCAGCTCGAAGCCCTTGCCGATCAGCATCTCGGCCAGCTCTACCAGCGGGCTTTCGCGCAGGTCGTCGGTGCCGGACTTGAAGCTCAAACCGAGCAGGGCGACCTTGCGTTTGTTGTAGCTGGCGATGATGTCGAAGGCGTTCTGCACCTGCACCACGTTGCTGCGCATCAACGCACCGATCAGCGGTGCTTCGACGTCCAGGGCGCCTGCACGGTAGGACAGGGCGCGCACATCTTTCGGCAGGCAGGAACCACCGAAGGCGAAGCCGGGCTTCATGTAGTACTTGGACAGGTTGAGCTTGTGATCCTGGCAGATCACGTCCATCACCTCGCGGCCATCGACCCCCACCGCCTTGGCGATGTTGCCGATTTCGTTGGCGAAGGTCACCTTGGTGGCGTGCCAGACGTTGCAGGTGTACTTGATCATCTCGGCGACATCGATGTCCTTGCGGATCACTGGTGCGTCGAGTTCTCTGTAGATGCTTTCCAGCAGATCGCCCGAGGCGCTGTCGAACTCGCCGATCACGGTCATCGGCGGGAAGTCGTAGTCCTGGATCGCGGTGCTTTCGCGCAGGAACTCGGGGTTCACCGCCACGCCGAAATCGACCCCGGCTTTCTTGCCCGAGCAGTCTTCGAGGATCGGAATCACCACGTTCTTCACGGTGCCTGGCAATACGGTACTGCGCACTACTACGGTGTGGCGTTCAGGCTTGTTGCGCATGGCGAAGCCGATCTCGCGGCACACACCTTCGATGTAATCCAGCGCCAGGTCGCCGTTCTTTTTGCTCGGCGTACCGACGCAGATAAATGAAACCTCGGTATCACGAATAGCATCGGCAACATCGGTGGTGCCGCGCAGGTGACCAGAGTTCAGGCCCTGTTGCAGTAATACTTCCAAACCGGGTTCGACTATTGGCGATTTGCCATTATTGATCAGGTCGATTTTGTTGGCAGATATATCAACGCCGACCACATCATGGCCGCGTGCCGATAAACAACCGGCACACACGGCGCCCACATAGCCCAAACCAAAAATACTGATTCGCATCGTATTACCTCGTCCGTTTATTACGCAATTTAAGAATGGCTTATTGGCCACAGTCGTTCATTTAACTCAGGCCAGCGGGCGGCTGAATTAATATAGGCATAAGTAATATCTGGCGTCCGCAGGGGAGGCCGGAGTTGGGCGTGTACTATGAAACTTGCCTTGTGCTGCTGAGCTGCTGGCCTTGGAGGCTCTAGCTAGTGGCTCTCGGTGGGTAATTGAGGGCGATGAATAATTCTCCTGCAATGGTGCGGGAGTCTGTGTGTGAGTTAAGTAACGCGGCGCACTTATTCTATGAATTCAGGCCGGAAATTAGCGGCAGGCTTGGTCCATGTGAAGTTGTCTGAATTAATATGTTACGTCGGTAAGAGTGTGCGATTTTTCCTATAGTTCCTACCGTTCGTCCTCTTTTTTACGAGGATGGTGCTATTGGTGTGGTGGCGGTTAGTTGAGCGTTGATAGCAATTTATAATTGCGGATTTGTACTGCCTGCGCGGTGTGTTAAGTGCTGGGAAAGTTCAATCTAGCAGGCGTGATTAATTAGCCTGGCTGTTTGTGCCGGTATTTGATTGTCGCTGGGGAAGGTGCCAGCGGGCCGTCTGAGCGGCCCGTGGCGGTGCGGCGGGGAGGCAAAATCAGTCGTGCGCAAGGTCGCGTAGAAACACCAATTTGTCGGTTTTCGAGTGCTCCGCCGAATACGCGTAACCCTGATAATCGAAGGCCTTGAGTTGTTCCGGGTCGCTCACACGCTCCTTGATCACATAGCGTGTCATCAGCCCACGGGCTTTCTTGGCGTAGAAGCTGATGATCTTGTACTGGCCGTTTTTCAGGTCCTTGAACTCGGTGTCGATGATTCGTGCGCGCAGTGCCTTGCGTTTCACTGCACTGAAGTATTCGGTGGAGGCCAGGTTGAGCAGCACCTCGTCACCCTGAGCGGCCAGGGCGTCATTCAGCCAGCCGCTGATGCGCTCGCCCCAGAACTCGTAGAGGTTATTGCCGCGCGGGTTGGCCAGCTTGGTGCCCATTTCCAGGCGGTAGGGTTGCATCAGGTCGAGCGGGCGTAATACGCCGTAGAGGCCGGAGAGCATGCGCAGGTGGGCCTGGGCAAAGTCGAAGTCGGCTTCGCTGAAGTCTTCGGCGTTGAGGCCGGTGTAGACATCGCCCTTGAACGCCAGCAGTGCCTGCTTGGCGTTCTCTGTAGTGAAGTCTTTCGTCCAGCTGCCAAAGCGTGCGGCATTCAGGCCGGCGAGTTTGTCCGACAGGTGCATCAGTTCGGCAATCTGCATGGGTGTGAAGTCGCGCAGTTGGGCGATCAGGTCCTGGGCGTGATCGAGGTGCTCGGGCTGGGTATAACGCTGGGTCACCGGCGCGGTCGTGTAGTCGAGGGTCTTGGCCGGGGAAATCACCATCAGCATAAAGTCTGCTCCTGAAAGTATGGGCGCGATTCTAGGCCGAGCGGTGGTCGCGGCTCTAGCTATTATGGCGATGGATTGTTTTGTGAGTCTGCTTGGGTAGATCCTCGGTTCAGGCGCACGCCTCGTACAGTTCCTGCAAAGCCCTTTGCAATCGCCGAGGATTGCATCCGCGCTTCGGGCGTGCAAAAGCTTCGCGGGCATGGCCCGCTCCTACGGTTTCTGCGCCCTGCAAGGCTTGTACATAGATACAGAATCTTCGGGCTTGACCTGGTGGCGCCAGGGGTTTGTAGTTTGCCCAGGTCAAATCCTCCAAGGAGCCACCATGACCGCTTGCAATCATTCACGTTGGGAACCTAGCCACGACTACCGGCCGCTGGAAACCCGCACCGAGCGTCAAGCCTGGCTGGTGGCGGCGCTGACCGGGGCGACCATGCTGGTGGAGATCACGGCAGGTTATGCCTACAACTCCATGGCCCTGCTCGCCGATGGCTGGCACATGGCCTCGCACATGCTGGCTATCGGCCTGACAGCGCTGGCCTATCTGCTGGCGCGGCGTTATGCCCACGATCCGCGCTTCGCCTTTGGCACCTGGAAGATCGAGGTGCTGGCCGGTTTCGCCAGTTCGCTGCTGTTGCTGGTGGTGGTGGCGATGCTGGCGTTCGAGTCGCTGCGGCGGCTGTGGCAGCCGCAAGTGATTGCCTTCGAGGTGGCGCTGTGGGTGGCGGTGGTCGGTCTGCTGGTTAATCTGCTGTCGGCCTGGCTGCTGCGCGACCAGCATGCGCACGGCCATGCTCATGGCGATCACGATCACGATCACGATCACGATACGTCGGCGAAGGGGCGCGACCTCAATCGGCATGCCGCCTTTATCCACGTGCTGGCCGATGCGCTGACCTCGGTGGCGGCGATCATTGCACTGCTGGGCGGCTTGCTGTTCGGCTGGAGCTGGCTCGATCCGCTGATGGGCGTGATCGGTGCGGTGATCATCGCGCTGTGGGCCAAAGGCCTGTTGCTCGAGACCGCCAAGGTGCTGCTCGATCGGGAGATGGACAGCCCCATTGTGGCCCGTGTGCGTAGCGCGTTGGCGCAGGAAGCAGACACTGAGCTGGCTGATTTGCACCTGTGGCGAGTCGGGCGCGCGCAGTACGCCTGCATTGCCAGCGTGGTAACCCATGGCGATATATCTGCCGATCGCTACAAGGCCCGGCTGGCGGGGATTGGCGAGTTGGTGCACGTGACGATCGAGGTCAATCGCTGTGCCGAAGGCGAGCGGTGATGGCGCGACTGAGGCGGGAATTTTTTGCTGGGTGCGAGGGGTGTGACTTCTGACTTTAACGGTGCCTTGGCAGCGTGCCAAGCGCTATGTGGGATGTGAAAAATAAACGTGGGAGAAATAAAAAAAACATTCGCCTGTCATGATTTTTGGAGTATTAAAAAGACAGACCGCCGAACCCTGCAGACAGGTGGCGACCCTTCACCTCGCTTGCAACTGCTCAGCCCCGTCTGAGCAGGCGGTGGTCCCCGCGGCGGAACGCTGCTCAGGCATTCCGTCGCTTGGCTCCTATAAGAAGGTGACCGAGTATGGACGACCACGGAAGCTTCAAGCCCACAGCTCCAACCCTCTACGCCCTCGACACCAATGTGTTGATTCATGACCCGAATGCGCTGCTGAATTTTCAGGAACACCACGTCGCCATCCCGATGACCGTTCTGGAGGAATTGGACAAGCTGAAAACCGGTAAGCAGGGCGTCGCCGCCGAGTGCCGGCAGGCTATTCGTTTGATCGACAAGATCCTCGGTAGCGCCACACCCGAGGAAGTCGAGCATGGGGTCGCGATCCAGCGTGAGAAGAGCGGGCCTTGTGGTTTCCTCTCGATTCTCATGAGCAAAAGCGCCTCGCCGATTACCTGGCTGCCGGAGGATCTCAACGACAACAAGATCATCAACCAACTGGTCGAGCTGAAAGCCCGTCGGCCGGACATGTCCGTGGTGCTGGTAACCAAGGACATCAACATGCGCCTCAAGGCGCGCGCCTGCGGTATCGACTCGGAGGACTACCACACCGACCAACTGGTCGACGATGTGTCGCTGCTGTCCAAGGGTTATCACAGCATGAGCGGTTCCTTCTGGGATCGGGTGAGCAAGGTCGAGACCCGTCAGGATCACGGCCGCACCTGGCACCGGGTGCAACTGATCGACAACCTGCCGGCGGTGCACATCAACGAGTTCATCATCGATGAACAGGGTTTCGTCGGCTGGATCAAGAGCATTCAGAGCGATGAACTGCTGATCCTCGATCTGCATCAGGAACCCTTGATGCACCAGGAGGCCTGGGGCCTGCGACCACGCGATATTCACCAGGCGCTGGCGCTGTTTGCCCTGCTCGACCCGGACATCCACCTGGTCAACCTGTCCGGCGCCGCCGGTTCGGGCAAGACCATCCTGGCCCTGGCGGCGGCCATCGAGCAGACCATGGTCAGTAAGCGCTACCGCAGGATTATCGCCACCCGTAGCGTGCAGGGCCTGGATCAGGAGATCGGCTTTCTGCCCGGCACCGAGGCGGAGAAGATGGAGCCCTGGCTCGGCGCCATCACCGATAACCTCGAAGCCCTGCACATGGACGACGAGAACACCCACGGCAGCGTCGATTACATCCTGCAAAAGGTGCCGTTGCAGTTCAAATCCCTCAACTACATCCGCGGGCGTAGCTTCCAGCACAGCCTGATCCTGATCGACGAGTGCCAGAACCTCACGCCGCACCAGATGAAGACCATCATCACCCGTGCCGGTACCGGCTCCAAGGTGGTGTGCCTGGGGAACCTGGCGCAGATCGATACGCCCTACCTGTCGGCGCCCAGTTCGGGCCTGACCTACCTCACGGAGCGCTTCAAGGACTTCCCCCACGGCGTGCACATCACCCTGCAAGGGGTGCCGCGTTCGATCCTGGCGGAATTCGCCGAAACCCATATGTAGCAGGAGGCACGCTGCAAGCCACAGGCTGCGAGTTGAATGCGCAGTAGCCCGGCTTGCAGCGTGCTGCTGCCATATCTTGACTGCTGGGTTTACAATCGGCTGATCCCTGCCTGGAGTAAACCTGTGCTAACCCATCTCGATTCCCAAGGTCACGCCACCATGGTCGATGTCAGCGATAAAGCGCTGACCGTCCGTGAGGCTGTCGCGCAAGCCCTGGTGCGCATGCGCCCGCAGACCCTGAAAATGATTGTCGACGGCGCGCATCCCAAGGGCGACGTGTTTGCCGTGGCGCGTATCGCCGGTATTCAGGCTGCCAAGAAGACCGCCGATCTGATCCCGCTCTGTCATTCGCTGATGTTGAGCAGCGTCAAGGTCGAGTTGCTCGCCCACGGCGATGATGCCGTCCAAATCACCGCGCGCTGCAAGCTGAGCGGGCAGACCGGGGTCGAAATGGAAGCCCTGACCGCCGCCAGCGTCGCCGCCCTGACTATCTACGACATGTGCAAGGCGGTGGACCGCGGCATGGTTATCGAAAACGTGCGCCTGCTGGAGAAGCTGGGCGGCAAGAGTGGCCATTACAAGGCCGAGGACGATCAATGATTCGCGTGCAGTACTTTGCCCGTTACCGCGAGGCGCTGGGCCTGGATGGCGAGCAACTGAGCGATACCCAGGCGCTCACTACCCTCGATGACCTGCGCCAGCACCTGCTGGCCCGTGGCGGCGTGTGGCAGGTGTTGGCCGAGCAGAACCTGATGTGTGCGCGCAATCAGGAGCTGTGCAGCCTCGATGAGCCGCTGGAGGAGGGCGATGAGGTGGCGTTCTTTCCGACTGTGACTGGGGGCTGAGCATGACCATTCGAGTGCAGGTCGAACCCTTCGATCCGGGGGTTGAAGTCAACGCGCTGCATGCGGCGAACGTAGGCGTAGGCGCGGTGGTCAGCTTTGTCGGCTATGTGCGCGATTTCAACGAGGGTCGCGCGGTCGGTGGCATGTTTCTCGAGCACTTTCCGGGCATGACCGAGAAGTCCCTGGCCAAGATCGCGCTCGAGGCCGGTCAGCGCTGGCCGCTGCTGAACCTGCAGGTTATTCACCGTATTGGTCGCCTGGAGCCAGGCGAGCCGATCGTTTTTGTCGGCACCACCAGTGCCCACCGTCAGGCCGCATTCGATGCCTGCGCCTTCGTCATGGACTACCTCAAGACTCGCGCGCCGTTCTGGAAGAAGGAAGACACGGCTGAGGGGGCTTGCTGGGTCGAGGGTCGCGGCAGTGACCAGCAAGCAGCAGCCCGCTGGCACCAGTCATAGCGGCTCCTGCCGGTCAGGCACTCAACCCAATTCCCAGTACATTTTCAGCAGGATGGGGGCGAACATCGACAGCATTCCAAGGCTGATCAGCCACACGCCCCACTCTTGATTTCTGTTGCTGAAGCCGGTGACCAGCAGCGTAAAGCCAGTGACCACCAGCGCGATCATGATGTGGACTTCATCCATGGCGCGATTCCTGCGTAAGTTGATGATTGCTAAGCCTAGTTTAGACCTGTGCAACATTTTATGGCTGACCTGGATCAGAGGTCGTGAGCATATCGTTGCATCGTTGTTTCTCCTGTGGCCCGCGCTCGCGGTGCTCTGATCCACAAGCCATGCTTGCTCAGGCCGAGCCTGTCGGTACCCGGTTGACGGTTTGTACGTTTAAGTCCAGTATGGATTTTAAAGTACAAAAAGAGGCTGGCAGATGACCCGTCCCAACCATCGCTTCACGCTCAGGTGCAGGCCTGGCGCACCTTTCTTCTGTCTTGCAGTAACTCCTCGTACTTGGCAGGCCCATGGCGTTTTCCTGTGGGCGCCAGGTATGTCACTCACTCAGCAGGAATCATCATAATGAAGAAACTCGTCTTATTGGGCGGCCTTGCCCTGGGTCTGATCGCCGCTAACCTGTGCGCTGCCGAAAAACCGCTGCGCCTAGGCATCGAGGCGGCGTATCCGCCGTTTGCCTTCAAAACCGCTGACGGCCAGATTGCCGGCTTCGACTTTGAGATTGGTAACGCCCTGTGCGCTGAGATGAAGGTCGAGTGTCGGTGGATCGAGCAGGAGTTCGACGGCCTGATCCCTTCGTTGAAAGTGAAGAAGGTCGATGCCATCCTTTCGTCGATGACCATCACCGATGAGCGGCGCAAGTCGGTGGATTTCACCGGCAAGTACTACTACAGCCCGGCACGCCTGGTGATGAAGGCCGGTACCGAGGTCGACGACGACTTTGCCAACCTCAAGGGCAAGCGCATCGGCGTGCAGCGTTCGACCACTACCGATCGTTTCGCTTCGGCAGTCATGGGTGCCAAGGGCGTTGAAGTGGTGCGCTACACCTCGCAGAACGAGATCTATCTGGACATGCTTTCCGGTCGCCTGGATGGCACCCTGGCCGATGCGATTCCAGTGGATGAAGGCTTTCTGAAAACCGATAACGGCAAGGAGTTCGCCTTCGTCGGCCCTTCCTTCACCGACCCGCACTACTTTGGCGAAGGCGCTGGTATTGCCGTGCGCAAGGGCGATAAGGCGCTGCTCGACAAGCTCAATGCGGCCATTTCGGCTATTCGTGCCAATGGCCAATACCAGAAAATTCAGGACAATTACTTTACTTTCGATATCTACGGTGACTGATACGTCCGCTCGTTCCAGGCTTGTCCGGGCGCGCGCCGCGCAGCAAGCGGGGCTAATCGCGCTTGCTGGTCTGGCAGTCGGGTAGGGGCGGCAGGCCGGTGATCCGCCTTATCTGTCTTATCCGCGAAACACTGACAATGGTTTGCGGATAAGGCAGAGCGTCGCCTGGCCCCTCCCACGAGGTGTGATCTGGCTCAGCAGGTCACGGGGGCATCGCCTGTTTTTGATCGGGTCGGCTGTGCAGCCGCCCGCATCAGCAGGTGTTGTTCGCCTAGCCCGTGTGCCAGGTGATTTCCTCGACGCCATCGGCGCTGATACGCATCCAGCGGTCGGCCTGTTCGACGTTTTCCTCTTCCTGCCAGCTACCGGGGGCGCAGCGCACTTCGACGCCGAGGGCGGCAAAGGCCGCCTGGGCGCAGCTCAGGTCGTCGTCCCAGGGGGTGGCAGCGCTTTCCAGGTAGAGGCTGTGCCATTTGCCGACAGCTTTCGGCAGCCAGGTCACCGGCACATCGCCGGCCAGGCACTTGAACGTCTGGCCTTTTTGCTGCCAAGGCGTGCAGGCGCCCAATGCTTCGCTCAACCATGCGGCGATGGCGTGGTGGTCGGCGTCTTTCAGGTAAATCTCGATATCTGGTTGGCGCATGGTGGTCTTTTTCCTGGGGAACCTAAATTTTCTCGATCCAATCGTAGCGTATGGCAACCGTCACCTCTAAAGGTTCGGCGATCACCGCGGCGCGCCGTTCGGCGCTGGCGCGCCAGCCGTGGGGCGTCATGGCCAGCAGGTCGGCGCGCGCCTCGCTGCTGTTGAGCTGCAGCGTGAAGGTCAGGGTTTCGCTGTGGGCCAGGCGCATGCCTTCGGGGATCAGTTCGAGGTGCTTCTGATCGTCGTAATCGCGCACTTCGTCATACAATTTTTGCCGCAGTTCCATCAGGTGTTCGCGGGTCGGCCCCATGCGCAGCAGGCCACCGCCGGGGGAGAGCAGGCGTTTGGCCTCATCCCAGTCGAGGGGGCTGAAGACGCTGGCCAGTAGCTGGCAACTGGCATCGCTCAGCGGTACCCGGGCCATGCTGGCAACCAGCCAGGTCAGCTGCGGCGAGCGCTTGCAGCCACGCTTGATCGCCTCGCGCGAGATGTCCAGGGCATAGCCGTCCGCAGCGGGCAGGGCGTCGGCAAGCTGTGCGGTGTAGTAACCCTCGCCGCAGCCGATATCCAGCCAGCGTGCGGGCGCGTACCCCTTGGCAAGTTCGGCCAGGCGCCTGGCCAGCGGCGCATAGTGGCCGCCATCGAGAAAGCGTCGGCGGGCGTCGACCATGGCGGCGTTGTCACCAGGGTCGCGGCTGTTCTTGTGCTGCACCGGTAGCAGGTTCAGGTAGCCCTGGCGTGCGCGGTCGAAGCGATGCCCGGCCGGGCAGATCACGCCGTTATCGGCGGTGCTCAAGGCGCCTTGGCAGAGGGGGCAGGTCAGCATCAGGCGAGCAGCTTGACGAGAGTCTGATAGTAGATCTCGGTCAGTACGTCCAGATCACTGGCCAGTACCCGCTCGTTGATCTGGTGAATGGTGGCATTGACCGGACCGAGTTCGACGACTTGGGTGCCGAGGGTGGCGATAAAGCGTCCATCGGAGGTGCCGCCGCTGGTCGATGGTTTGGTTTCACGGCCGGTCACAGCTTTGATGCTGGCTGCGACGCCATCGAGCAGTGCGCCTGGTTCGGTAAGAAACGGCAGGCCGGACAGCGCCCAGTCCAGGTGATAGTCCAGGCCGTGCTTGCCGAGGATCGCCTCGACGCGCTGCTGCAGACCGTCGACCGTGGATTCGGTGGAGAAGCGGAAGTTGAAGACCGCTTTCAGTTCGCCAGGGATAACGTTGGTCGCCCCGGTGCCGGCGTTGAGGTTGGAAATCTGGAAGTTGGTGGGCGGGAAGAAGGCGTTGCCGTCGTCCCAGTGCTCGGCGGCCAGTTCGGCCAGGGCCGGTGAGGCCAGGTGAATCGGGTTGCTGGCCAGGTGCGGATAGGCCACATGGCCCTGCTTGCCGCGCACGGTCAGGGTGCAGCCAAGGGAGCCGCGGCGGCCGTTCTTGACCACGTCGCCCACCAGGGTGGTGCTCGACGGCTCGCCGACGATGCACCAGTCCAGGCGCTCGTTGCGAGCGCGCAGGCGCTCGACCACGGCCCTGGTGCCATGCTGGGCCGGGCCTTCTTCGTCACTGGTGATCAGAAAGGCGATGCGGCCCTTGTGCTGCGGGTATTCGGCGACAAAGCGCTCTACGGCGATAATCATCGACGCCAGGCTGCCCTTCATGTCGGCGGCACCACGTCCGCAGAGCATGCCCTGTTCGTCGATCAAGGCGTCGAACGGTTGGTGCTGCCAGGCCTGCAGCGGCCCGGTCGGCACCACGTCGGTATGCCCGGCAAAGCACAGCACTGGCCCGTCCTGTTGGCCATGGCTGGCCCAGAAGTTATCCACTTCCTCGATGCGCATGACTTCAATCTGGAAACCCAGGGCGGCGAGGCGGCGCATCATCAGCGCCTGACAGCCTTCGTCGAGCGGGGTGACAGACGGACGACGAATCAGGTCGCAGGCGAGTTCAAGGGTGGGCGTCAGGGTCAGGACGGGGGCGGTCATTGAGGCTCCAGAGCGGGGTCAAGCGGAAAGGCCGCCATATTAACAGACCACTGCGAAACTACTGAGTTTGGCTATGCGTCGCTGCAACCCGGCGCAGTAACGGTCGATGCGCAAAGCTGCGCAGCCGCTGCCGATCTTACCGAGCGGCACGTTGAGGGTGCCGAGTGAGCTCATTGAGTAGTTGAGCCTAATCGGTGCTTGGGTACGGCCGGCGAGCTTTCTATAATGCGCGACTGCCCGCGTTCTGGGTGCTGAGGTGATGAAATGACGATCGACGAACAACGCTTTGCTGGAATCGCCCGCCTGTATGGTCGCGAGGGTGCCGGGCGCCTGGCCGCGGCACACGTCGCGGTGGTCGGCATCGGCGGTGTTGGTTCCTGGGCGGCCGAGGCGCTGGCGCGTTCGGGGGTCGGCGAGATCTCGTTGTTCGACCTCGATGATGTCTGCGTGAGTAATACCAATCGACAGATCCAGGCGCTGGACAATACGGTCGGCCAAGCCAAGGTCGAGGTGATGGCGGCGCGTATCCGTGCGATCAACCCGGCCTGCGTGGTCCACGCGGTGGCAGACTTCGTTACCCGCGAGACCATGGCCGAGTACATCACCGAGCAGCTCGATGCGGTGATCGATTGCATCGACAGCGTTAACGCCAAGGCGGCGCTGATCTCCTGGTGCAAGCGGCGCAAGATCCAGGTGGTCACCACTGGCGGTGCCGGCGGGCAGATCGACCCGACGCAGATCCAGGTCGGTGATCTGAACAAGACCTGGAACGATCCGTTGGCCTCAAAAGTGCGCTCGACCCTGCGCCGCGACTACAATTTTTCACGCACCCCGGGGCGCAACTACAGCGTGCCCTGTGTGTTTTCCACCGAGCAGCTGCGTTACCCGAAACCGGACGGCAGCGTGTGCCAGTACAAGGGGTTTGTCGGCGAAGGGGTCAAGCTCGATTGCGCCGGTGGTTTTGGCGCAGCGATGATGGTCACCGCCAGCTTCGGCATGGTGGCCGTGGCCAAGACCGTGGAAAAGCTGGTGGCCGGCGCGCGCAGGCCGGCCGAGCGAAGCCAATAAGGATTGGGCCGGGTAGGGTGCGCCGCGCGCAGATGGTTGTTGATGCGTACAGCCTGCGGTCTTGATCCTTACGCGCCCAGGCCGTACGACAGCGCGGGGTCGTAGGCGAGGCGCGATCTGCTACGGCATCTAAGCGTCACGGGTCAGCTCATGCATGCGCAGCAACACGGCATTCAGGCCATTGCTGCGCGAGGGCGAGAGCTGACGCGCCAGGCCCAGTTGGTCGAGCCACTCGGTCAGGTCGATATTGGCCAGTTCCGCGCAGGTCAGGCCGTTGACCCGGGCCAGCAGCAGCGCCAGCAGCCCGCGCAGCAGGCGTGCATCGCTGCTTGCGCGAAACTGCCAGCACTGCTTGATGTGTTCGGCGACCAGCCAGACCTGACTTTCGCAGCCCGGTACGCGATTGGCCGCGCAGCGCTCCTCCTCACTCAGGCCGGGCAGGCGCTCGCCCCACTGCATAAGCAGGCGCGCACGCTGTTCCCAGCCGGTGCATTGGCCGAAGGCGGCGAGGGCTTGCTGGGCAGCAACGGGTAGGCTCATCGCGGCAGCTCCAGGGCCTGATCCTGGGCATCGAGCAGGGCCTGGAGTTTTTGTGCGGTGGCGGCGCTGTCCAGATAGCTCTGGCCTTCGGCCGTAAGGGCCAGAATGCCGGGCAAGTCAGCGCGCCAGGGGGAATGGGTAGGCATGGATAGGCAATCGAGGCCTACAAAACTGCAAGCGTTCGGCTTGCAGTTTGTCGCCAGGATCAATTGTGCGCGTGCAGCGCTTCGTTCAACTCAATGGCCGACTTGTGGGTTTTGCACTCCACGGCGCCGGTTTGCGAGTTGCGGCGGAACAGCAGGTCAGGCTGGCCAGCCAGTTCGCGGGCCTTGACCACCTTGACCAGTTCGCCTTTGTCGTCGAGCAGGGCCACCTTGGTGCCGGCGGTGATATACAGGCCGGACTCCACGGTATTGCGGTCGCCCAGGGGGATACCGATGCCGGCGTTGGCGCCGATCAGGCAGCCTTCACCCACGGAAATCACCAGGTTGCCGCCACCGGACAGGGTGCCCATGGTCGAGCAGCCGCCGCCCAGGTCCGAGCCCTTGCCGACGAATACCCCGGCGGAGACGCGGCCTTCGATCATGCCCGGGCCTGCGGTGCCGGCATTGAAGTTGACGAAACCTTCGTGCATCACGGTGGTGCCTTCACCCACGTAAGCGCCCAGGCGAATGCGCGCGGTATCGGCGATGCGTACGCCGCTCGGTACCACGTAGTCGGTCATTTTCGGGAACTTGTCTACCGAGAAGACTTCCAGCAGTTCGCTGCGCAGGCGCGCTTCCAGTTGACGGCCGGGCAGTTCGCCCAGGTCGATGGCGCCCTGGCTGGTCCAGGCTACGTTGGGCAGCAGCGGGAAAATACCGGTCAGGTTCAGGCCGTGCGGCTTGACCAGGCGATGGGACAGTAGGTGCAGCTTGAGGTAGGCCTCAGGGGTGCTGCTCAGGGGCAGATCGTCTTGGATGAAGGTGGCGACCAGTGGCTGATGGCTTTCCGCCAGGCGGGTGAGCAGGGCAGCCTGGACAGTATCGATAGCTTTCAAGGCTTCGGCCAGATCGCCGGCTTGCTGGGTGGTGAAGCTGATTGCCTGGTTGCCGCCGCTGTAGCCAAGTTTGTCCGCCGCTTTGGCCACCAGTTCGGCCGCAGGGTTGAGCATTGGCTGGGCATAGAACACTTCCAGCCAATTGCTTTGACGGTTCTGGGTGCCGACGCCGAAGGCCAGGCTGAAGAGGGACGTGGTCATGTTGCTTTCCTTAACGCGAATTCAAATGGGGTTGTTCAAGCCAGCTCAGCGGCATAGCGCTCGGGTTTGAAACCAACCAGGGTCTGGTTGCCGAGATCGAGCACCGGGCGCTTGATCATCGACGGCTGGGCGAGCATCAGCTCGATCGCCTTGTTCTGGTCGAGGTCGGCTTTTTGCGCCTCGTCCAGTTTGCGGAACGTGGTGCCTGCGCGGTTGAGAATTATTTCCCAGCCATGCTCGTTGCACCACTTATCCAGGTTCTCACGGTCGATACCAGCGGTTTTGTAATCATGAAAGGCATAGCTTACCCCGTGCTCGTCGAGCCAGGTACGGGCTTTCTTCATGGTGTCGCAGGCTTTTATGCCAAACAGGGTCTTGCTCATCAGAGGCTCTTCACAAAGTCGCGGATACGTTCGGCGGCGGTTACGCACTCGGCCAGTGGTGCGACCAGGGCCATGCGCACGCGGCCGGCCCCTGGGTTGTTGCCGTCCACGGCGCGCGACAGGTAGGAGCCGGGCACCACGGTGACATGCTCGCGGGCAAACAGCTCGCGGGTAAATGTTTCATCGTCTATCGGCGTTTTCGCCCACAAGTAAAAGCCACCATCCGGACGCTGCACGTCCAGCACACCCTCAAGAATCGCCAGCACCGCGTCGAACTTCTCGCGGTACAGCTCGCGGTTGGCTTTGACGTGGGCTTCGTCGTTCCAGGCGGCGATGCTGGCCAGCTGGGTTTGTACCGGCATGGCGCAGCCGTGGTAGGTACGGTACAGCAGGAAAGATTTCAAAATGTCGGCGTCGCCGGCGACAAAGCCCGAGCGCAGGCCCGGCAGGTTGGAGCGTTTGGACAGGCTGTGGAACACCACGCAGCGCGCAAAGTCGCTGCGGCCGAGTTCGGCGCAGGCCGTCAGCAGGCCGGCGGGAGGGTTCAGTTCGTCGAAATACAGTTCGCTGTAGCACTCGTCGGCAGCGATCACGAAGTCGAATTTATCAGCCAGGGCGATCAGCTTCTTCAGGGTTTCGAGCGGGATCAGCGCACCGGTCGGGTTACCGGGTGAGCAGAGGAAGAGAATCTGGCAGCGCTGCCAGACGTCGTCGCTGACGGCATCGAAATCCGGGTTGAAGCCATGCTCTTGCAGGCACGCCAGGTAGTGCGGCTGGGCACCGGCAAGTAGGGCCGCGCCTTCGTAGATCTGGTAGAAGGGATTGGGGCTGATGACCAGGCCGCCGACGTCACGTTGCACCACGGCCTGGGTAAAGGCGAACAGCGCCTCGCGCGTGCCGTTGACCGGCAGCACATGGCGCGCGGGGTCGAGCATGCCGGTCGGCAGATTGAAGCGCCGGCTGCACCAGTTGGCGATCGCTGCACGCAGCTCGGGTATTCCCAGGGTGCTGGGGTAGACCGCCAGTTTCTCCAGATTGGCGCTGAGCGCCTCGGCAACGAACGCCGGCGAGCGATGCTTGGGTTCGCCGATCGACAGGGCAATAGCCGGCATGCCGACGGGTGGCTGAACGCCAGCCAGCAAAACGCGGAGCTTCTCGAAGGGGTAGGGCTGCAGCTGGTTCAATGCATCGTTCATGTGTCTGTCCTGGGGGCTACTCGCGGCAGCCGCACGAGGGGCTTGCCGCTGTCTTGATCAAATAGTTATCCGACTTGGCTCTGTGGTTTGCCCGTTGGCGTCCGAGAGCTGTTCGATGATGGTTTCCTGCAGCCGCCGGCACAGTTCGGGGTCGGACAGTGGCTGGTTGTTGGCGTCGGTGACGAAGAACACGTCCTCGACCCGCTCGCCGAGGGTGGCGATCTTGGCATTTTGCAGTGACAGGTCGAAGTCGAGAAAGATTCGCCCAACTCTGGCCAGCAGGCCAGGGCGGTCGGGTGCGGTCAACTCGAGGATGGTCACCGGCCGCTGCGCGTCATTGTGGATGGTCACCCGCGGCGCGAAAGCAAAGTGTTTAAGCTGGCGCGGAACCCGGCGCTGGATAATGTTCGGGTACTCGTCGGGGTTCTTCAGTGCGTCGATCAGGTCCTGGCGAATTTGTTTGATCCGCGCGGGATTTTCGCCAATCGAGCCACCTTCGGCCTCCAGCACGATATAAGTGTCGAGGGTGAACTTGCTGGTCGAGGTGAGGATTCGTGCGTCATGGATGTTCAGGTTGAGCTGGGCCATGGCGGCCACAGTCACGGCGAAGAAGTCGTGCTGGTCGGCGGCATAAATAAAGATCTGGGTGCCGCCCTCGAATTCGCGCTGGGTGGTCTCCTTGATCAGTACCAGCGGATTGCCATCGTTGGGATGCTGCAGGATGGCTTCGGCATGCCAGGCTACGTCGCCGGCGGTGTGCCGCAGGAAGTAGTCGTCGCCAAGCTGCGACCACAACTGCTCGGCCTCGTCCGGGTCGGTGCCGCCGCGCACCAGTATGTCCAGTGCGGCGCCCTGGGTCAGGCGAATCTGCTCTTCGCGGTCCAGCGGGTTTTCCAGGCCGCGGTTGAGGGCACGCTTGGTTTCGGTGTAGAGCTGGCGCAGCAGGCTGGCGCGCCAGGAGTTCCACAGGCGGGGGTTGGTGGCGGTGAGGTCGGCCACGGTCAGCACGTAGAGATAGTCCAGGCGCGTCTGGTCGCCGACCAGGCGGGCAAAATCGAAGATCACCTGCGGGTCGGACAAGTCCTTGCGTTGGGCGGTGGTCGACATCATCAGGTGGTTCTTCACCAGCCAGACGATCAGTTTGCTGTCCCAGTTGGGCAGCTGATGGCGCACGCAGAAGGCTTCGGCGTCTACCGCACCCAGCTCTGAGTGGTCGCCACCGCGGCCCTTGCCAATATCATGGTAAAGCCCGGCGAGGTAGATCAGTTCAGGCTTGGGCAGCTTGTCGATCAGCTGGCTGGCCAGGGGGAACTTCTCAGCCAGTTCGGTCCACTTGAATTTGCGCAGGTGTTTGATCAGGTTGAGGGTGTGCGCATCGACCGTATAGATGTGGTAGAGGTCGTGCTGCATCTGCCCGACAATATGGCCGAACTCCGGCAGGTAGCGGCCCAGGATGCCATAGCGGTTCATTCGCCGCAGGTTGCGGTGGATGCCCTGCGGGGTCTTGAACAGCTCGATGAACAGGCTGGTGTTGCGAATATCCTTGCGGAAATCGTCGTCGATCAGGTGGCGGTGATCGCGTAGCAGACGAATACTGTCGGCGCACACGCCTTTGATCTCGGGGTGCTGGGCCATCAGTACGAAGACTTCCAGGATGGCGAAAGGCGTGCGTTTGAAGACATTGGGGTGAGTGACTTCGATATAGCCATCGCGCAACTGGAAGCGGCTGTTCAGCGCCTGCGCCTGGCCACTTTGGCCAGCGCGAAGGATTTCTTCCTCGAAGTGCTGATTGATCAGGTCGCTCAATTCGGCGATGCCCATCACCACCCGGTAGTACTTCTGCATGAAACGCTCGATCGCCAGTTTGGCGTCGCCATCTTCATAGCCCAGCAGGTTGGCGATCTCGCGCTGGTGATCGAACAGCAGGCGATCTTCGGCGCGGCCGGCGAGCATGTGCAACGCGTAACGGACCTTCCACAGGAATTCCTGGCTGGACACCAGTAGGGCATATTCGCTTTCCAGCAGAAAGCCCTGGCCGACCATGGCGTGCAGATTCAAGGTGCCGAAATGCCGGCGGGCGACCCAGAGGATGGTCTGGATGTCGCGCAGGCCGCCGGGCGAGCCTTTGACGTTGGGTTCGAGGTTGTATTCGGTGTCGTTGTACTTGGCGTGGCGGGCGCGCTGTTCTTTGCGTTTGGCCAGGTAGAAATGCTTGCTCGGCCACATCTGCGCGGTGCTGGTAACGTCCTGCATGCGCTGGCGCAGGCGCTCGGGGCCGGCAATGGTGCGGCTTTCCATCAGATTGGTGACTACCGTCAGGTCGGCGCGCGCCTCTTCGGCGCATTCGTCGACCGAGCGCACGCTTTGTCCAACTTCCAGGCCGATGTCCCAGAGCAGGGTGAGAAAGCGTTCAATCGGCTCGCGGAAGGTTTCGTGGTCAGCGCTGTCGAGCAGGATCAGCAGGTCGATGTCCGAGTAAGGGTGCAGCTCGCCCCGGCCATAGCCGCCCACCGCCAGCAGGGCGATGTCGGCGTCTTCACTCCATTCCAGGCGATCCCAGGCTTTGCGCAGGATCTGGTCGGTGAACCAGGCGCGATCCTCGACCAGGCGGCGTACCTCGCGCCCCGCCTTGAAGCGCGCATCGAGCACCTCGTGAGCGCGGCGAATAGCTTTCTTGAAGGCCGCAATCGGGCTGGCCTTCAGCGCTAGCTCGGCCTGGAACTGCCCGCGGTCGAACAGCTCGGGGTCTACCTGCGGCATGCGGCTGTCTTCCTTTATGTGGGCGTCGGTATGTGCGCGCGGGGTTAATCAGGCCGATGTGCGGGGGATGGTGTCATCGCTGCGCAGGGTGAAGATCTCGTAGCCGTCGGCGGTGACCAGGATGGTGTGTTCCCATTGTGCCGAGAGCTTGCGGTCCTTGGTGATCGCGGTCCAGCCGTCACCGAGCAGGCGGGTTTCCGCTCGGCCCTGGTTGATCATGGGCTCAATGGTGAAGGTCATGCCTTCCTTGAGTTCCATGCCGGTGCCGGCGCGGCCGTAATGCAGCACCTGCGGTTCTTCGTGGAATACGGCACCGATGCCGTGGCCGCAGTACTCGCGTACCACGGAGAAGCCATTTTTTTCTGCGTGCTTCTGGATCACTTCGCCAATATCGCCCAGGCGTGTGCCGGGTTTGACCAGTTCGATACCTTTATACATGCACTCCTGGGTGATCTTGGCCAGGCGCTCGGCCCACTCCGGCACTTTGCCGACCATGAACATCTTGCTGGTGTCGCCGTGGTAGCCGTCCTTGATCACGGTGATATCGATGTTCAGCACGTCGCCTTCTTTGAGCGGCTTCTCGTTGGGGATGCCGTGGCAGACCACGTGATTGATCGAGGTGCAGATCGACTTGGGGAAGCCTTTGTAATTGAGTGGGGCTGGGATGGCCTGCTGCACATTGACGATGTAGTCATGGCAGATGCGGTCAAGCGCTTCAGTAGTGACGCCGGGCTTGACGTGCTCGCCGATCATTTCCAGTACGTCGGCAGCCAGGCGGCCGGCTACTCGCATTTTCTCGATTTCATCGGGCGTCTTGATGGTGACGGTCATATAGGTTCTCGGGCACAGACTTAAAAGAGAGCTATGTTAGCAGCTTCAGGCTGCAAGCCATAAGCTGCCGGCGGTGCGGCATTGTCTTTCAGTTTGATGTGTGTAGCTTACCGCCGTCTTTTATGGTATAAAACGCGCCGCTTTGCGGGCTGTATGCCTGAAAGCTTTAATCCACACACGCATCGACACGATTTCCTGGGTGCCTTACGCCACGTGCGAATGGTTGGAGATTGGGATGCGTGGAGGCCTAACCCGACTTAATCAAGGAACTATCATGTCCCAAGTCAATATGCGCGATATGCTGAAGGCCGGTGTGCACTTCGGTCACCAGACCCGTTACTGGAACCCGAAAATGGGTAAGTACATTTTCGGCGCGCGTAACAAGATTCACATCATCAACCTTGAAAAAACCCTGCCAATGTTCAACGAAGCGCTGTCGTTCGTTGAGAAGCTGGCTACCGGCAAGAACAAGATCCTGTTCGTCGGCACCAAGCGTTCCGCTGGCAAGATCGTTGCTCAAGAAGCAGCTCGCTGCGGTTCGCCGTTCGTCGACCATCGCTGGTTGGGCGGCATGCTGACCAACTACAAAACCATCCGCGCCTCGATCAAGCGTCTGCGTGATCTGGAAGTTCAGTCCCAGGACGGCACTTTCACCAAGCTGACCAAGAAAGAAGCCCTGATGCGCACCCGTGAT
>JAUSOF010000034.1 GCA_030656145.1 Pseudomonas sp. | reverse complement strand
ACCAAAAGCTGCGCCTTGCACCACTGCCAGGGTCGGGATCTTCAGCTGATAGAGGTTGTGCATCAGCTCGGCCAACTCGCGCGAGTCGGCCAGGGTGGCGTTGTAGTCCAGGGTCGCGGCATGCTGCATCCAGGCCAGGTCCGCGCCCGCGCTGAAGTGCTTGCCACGGCCGCGCAGCAGCAGAAAACGCAGGCTTTTGTCGGCCATCACCGCGTCGAGGGCGAGAATCAGCTCGCGGATCATCTCGGCGTTGAAGGCATTGTTCTTGTCGGCGCGATTAAGCCAAAGAGTGGCGAAGCCGCGTTTGTCGGTTTCAAGCTGTACGATGGTGAAGTCGGTCATGTGCTGCTCTCGGAATCCGGTTATGTAGGAGTCAGGGGGAAGTCCAGTCCTTACTGGCGATCAATGCCGTCTAAAAGCGTCGCCAGCAAGCTGGCTCCTACAGGCTTGCGACTTTACATTCTGAACACGCCAAAGGTGGTCGGCTCGATTGGCGCGTTCAGGCTGGCAGACAGTGCCAGGCCCACTATCTCGCGGGTCTGCGCTGGGTCAATGACACCGTCGTCCCACAGCCGCGCGCTGGAGTAATACGGATGGCCTTGGCGCTCGTACTGTTCGAGGATCGGCTGCTTGAGCTTGGCTTCATCCTCGGCGGAAAAGCTCTGCCCGGCGCGGGCAGCCTGTTCGTGCTTGACCTGCACCAACACACCGGCAGCCTGCTCGGCACCCATCACGCCGATGCGCGCATTCGGCCACATCCACAAGAAACGCGGGTCATAAGCGCGGCCGCACATGCCGTAGTTACCCGCGCCGAAGCTGCCGCCGATGATCACGGTGAACTTCGGCACCTTGGCGCAGGCCACGGCGTTGACCAGCTTGGCGCCGTGCTTGGCGATGCCGCCGGCTTCGTACTTCTGCCCGACCATAAAGCCGGTGATGTTCTGCAGGAACAGCAGCGGAATGCCGCGCTGACAGGCCAGTTCGATAAAGTGCGCGCCTTTCTGCGCCGACTCGGCAAACAA
>JAUSOF010000009.1 GCA_030656145.1 Pseudomonas sp. | reverse complement strand
TATAGTGCGCGCGCTCATGGTTCTGGTTGAGCAGATGCAGATAGGCGCTGGCGCTGTCATCGATGAACCGTGGGGCGAACTGCGCGCTGGGGACGTAGCCCTTGAGGCGCTTGTCGTACGCCAGGTTTTCCGGCGCATGTTGATTAATGTAGGTGTTGATGTCCTTGGATGCCTGCTGCCTGCTGATACCGAAACTCTGCATCAGGTGGCCGGTGGTCAGCCGTCCTTCCCACCAGGCTACCGTCTCGATCAGGCGGTAGCGCAGGGCCAGATCCCAGCGGACAGATTCGATCGATTGTGTGCGTTTCATTGCGTCCCCACCTGCTTGAAAACTTTACCTGTTCAGGTAACCACTCTAGATATGTCTAGCGATGCTACATATCTTGAATTCCGCAAACAAGCCGGATTGATCCCGGCGGGTAAGGAATTCAATTCAAGGAGTAGCAGCATGGCATTGATCGATTGTGGCGAATGCGGGCGTATGGCGAGTGATCAGGCTGCGGCTTGTCCGCACTGTGGCGCGCCAATAGCGTCAGGTACGGGAGGCCCAGCACGGGTTCCGGATGCTCTTGTAGTCGCGCCGCGTTCGGTAGGTTTCGGGCTGGGGTTAGGCATCTTTCTGCTGCCGGTGGTGTTTACCTGGTTCCTGTTGAGGCAGGGCCACAGCACAACCAGCCGCATCATCGGTTTTGCCTGGTTTGCCCTTACGCTCTTTGCTGTCCTGGGGCGTGAAGGCCAAGACCTGGCGTCATCGGCCGCAGCGCCGAATCAGCCGGCAAAGGTTGTTCAGCAGGCCCAGCCATTGCCGGAGTACAGCGCCCAGCAAATGGCTGCTGACTACGAGCGCAACACCGTTGCTGCCGATCAACGCTACAAGGGCCAGCGCTTCAAGGTCAGCGGTGTGGTGGACTCGATCAATACCGACCTGTTTGGCAATCCATACGTCACCCTGCGCGGCGGGGTCAATTCGTTCATGGAGCCGCAGTTCGAGCTAGACAGTGCTCATCGCAATTACGCCGCCGGCCTGCAGCAGGGCATGCGGATCAGCCTGGCCTGCAAAGGGCGTGGCGATGTGGCGAAAACCCCCATGTCAGATGCGTGCGTGCCGGTTAACTGACCCGCACGGCAAAATACACCGGGGATTGCTTTACCCATGCCCGGCCAGTGGCTAAGGTGGCCAGCATCGCAAAACGACTCAGGGATGGTATGCAGGTTGCACATGGATTTGCCTCCAGTCACCTCGCTGCTCAGCCTTTCAAGCCCACTATTTCTTATTCGGCGCTTTCGATGCGGATATTCCGCGCTCGAAGAGCTGCAGCTTTGAGCGCACAGAGGTTAAAAATGAACGAAACCGAATTGAGCAAGCGCAAATACATGATGGTCTTGGTGGCCATGCTTTTGGCGGTGGCTATGTCCTGGGTTGGAGTGCTTGACCGATCTTCCGGTAAGTATGTTGACGAGGCCCTGGTGCAGGCCTTTTCAACCTATGCCGTAGCCCGTGGTATCAATGGGGTGGTGTCTGTGCTGCAAAGCGTATCGGTCGGGGGCAGCTTTGGCGTTGCGTTTGATGTTTCTCCAGGGGAAATCCTGGACCCAGTGAATGATTTGGTCGAACGCTTTGCCGCCATCATGGAGCTGTCTATTGGCTCACTACTGATCCAGAAAATACTGATCGCAATCACCTCCAGCGCTTTTTTCAACATCCTGCTGACAGCCAGCGTGGCCGCGTTTGCCCTCACTGCGCTGCTAAATATCACGTCTGCAGTCGGACCACTGTTTCGTACGGTCTTAACCTTGGTTTTTCTACGCTTTGCCATCGTGCTGGCAATCTTGGCCAATAGCTGGGTTGATATTGTTTTTCTGCGAGAAGGTATCGATCAGCGTTTAGACGGTGTGAGCATTGTTTCCGAGGAGATTTCTGCACGTGTAGCTGAGGCGCCCGCAGAAAGTAAACCAGCTGAAGAAGAAAAAGGATTCTTTGATTCACTCAAAAATGGAGTGGGCGGTTTTGCCGAAAGGACGCAAAGCATGATGTCGCAACTCGACGCCGGCGCAGCCAAAGAAGAGCTGGATAATGCTGTCCCAAGTGTGGTCGACCTGATGGCCGTCTTTATCCTCAAAACCATCCTGCTACCGCTGTTGTTCCTCTATGGGCTCAAGCGCGTTTTTTCCCTTCTATGGGGATGGCGTGATGTCGAGCTGAAAGCCGTTACAGCTTAGGAGGCTGCAAGATGCAGTGGCCGCAAATTGAACATGCCTGGGTCTGGATTCTGGTCGCTTTGGTGGTGGTCTATGCGCTTGGCCTTTGGTTGGGAGCCAAGGGCAAGGTGGTGGTTTACCGCAACTACTACGACGTCATGCTGGTGGCGGGTCTCTACATATTGCCAGTGCTGATGACGCCGGCTTTTATCCTGCTGGGCGGCAAGGAAGCCGTGAACGAGCTGACTGCTGGTTTGTTTATTGTACTGCTGGTGCTGGAGGGTCTATTGCTGGCGTTTGTGCTGCTGCGCACCGTAGCCGATAACCTGAACCCGCTTAAAGCCTTGCTGGCCCTCTATGTGAAAATCCCAACGGCGCTGTTTTTCTCCTTCAACCTGCTGGAGTCATTCAGCGCCAAAACGGGCAGCTCACGGCGGAAGTCGATTTTCTGGACGTTGTTTATGGTCCCCGTGATCCATGCCTTGGTGCACGACAAAAGCACCGGCAAATTACCTAGACGATTCGGACGCTAAATACCTGATTTAAAGCGGACGCATCTTGCCTATTCGAGGTGATGCGCCGCCAGCTGAGTATTGATCGCCGCACCGCTGCGGCGACCTGAGGAGTGTTGTATGAGTGGTTTGGCCCAACTTGGCGAGGCCCTGCTGGCTGCAGTGCCGGCGGACGGCAGCAGCATTGGCAATCAAGCGTTGTTTGAGCGGTTAAAAGCGCAACTGTCGGATATCAGTGAAGATCAGTTCTGGACGGCGCGTGATGCGCTGATCGACGCCGGTGAACTGGCCAAAGGCCGTGGCCGCGGCGGTGCGGTCAAGCGTACCCAGGTCGAGGAGGGCGCCAGCCTGAGCCTGGCGCAGCAAGCCCTGAATAAAGCCCGCGAGCGCTTTGAGCCGGCAGGCGTGGCCGAAGCATCCGGCGCCTATTTGGCCGAGGCCGTAGCCGCCGTGCGCAGCCCGGCCAAGCAACAGGTCAGCAGCACCCTGCAAGACCTGGCGAAAACCCTCTGGGCCACCGCCGATAAAATGCGCGCCAACATGGACGCCGCCGAGTACAAACACATTGTGCTCGGGCTGATCTTCCTCAAGTACATCTCCGACAGCTTTGGCGGCCGGCGTGCTGAGCTTACGCACAAGCTCTGCGATCCCAGCGACGATTACTACCTGGCTGATAGCGATGCCGACGCGCTTGAAGCCGAGCTGGAAGACCGCGACTACTACAAAGAGGTCAACGTGTTCTGGGTGCCGGCCGTGGCCCGTTGGGAGTCGTTGCGCGCCGCCGCCAAGCAGGTGGATATCGGTAAGCGCATCGACGACGCCCTGAGCGCCATCGAAGCGGAAAACCCGCGCCTGAAGAACATCCTCGACAAACGCTACGCCCGCGCCCAATTGCCGGATGGCAAGCTCGGCGAGCTGGTGGATTTGATTTCCACCATCGGCTTTGGCACCGACGCCAACAAAGCCCGCGACCTGCTCGGCCAGGTCTACGAATACTTCCTCGGCCAGTTCGCCAGCGCCGAAGGCAAAAGAGGCGGGCAGTTCTATACCCCGGCCAGCATCGTTAAAACTCTGGTGGCGGTGCTCAACCCGCACCATGGCAAGGTGTATGACCCGTGCTGCGGATCGGGCGGCATGTTTGTGCAGTCCGAGAAGTTCATCGAGGCCCACGGCGGCAAGCTCGGCGATGTGTCCATCTACGGTCAGGAGGCCAATCCCACCACCTGGCGCTTGGCGGCGATGAACTTGGCCATTCGTGGCATCGACTTCAACCTGGGCAAAGAGCCGGCCGACACCTTTATCCGCAACCAGCATTCCGACCTGCGCGCCGACTTTGTGCTGGCCAACCCGCCGTTTAATATTAGCGACTGGTGGCACGGCAGCCTGGAAGGCGACCCGCGCTGGGTCTATGGCAACCCGCCTGTGGGCAATGCCAACTACGCCTGGCTGCAACACATGCTCTACCACCTCAAACCCAGCGGCCGCGCCGGCATCGTGCTGGCCAACGGCTCGATGAGTTCCAGCCAGAACAGTGAAGGCGATATCCGCCGCGCCATGGTTGAGGCCGATGTGGTGGAAGTGATGGTAGCGCTGCCCGGCCAGCTGTTCTTCAACACCCAAATTCCCGCCTGCCTGTGGTTTTTGGCCAAACAGAAGGTCGCCCGCCCCGGCGAAGTGCTGTTTATCGACGCCCGCAAGCTCGGCACCAACGTCAGCCGCGTGCAGATCGAACTGCTCGACAGCGACATCGAACGCATCGCGCAGACCGTCGCCAACTGGCGCGGCGAGCCACTGGATGTGGGCGGCGAGATTGCCAAATACCAGGACATCGCCGGCTTTTGCCGCAGCGTCAAACTCAGTGAAATCGCTGAGCACGGCCATGTGTTGACGCCGGGCCGTTATGTCGGTGCCGAAGCGGTGGAGGATGACGACGAAGCCTTTGCCGACAAGATGCAAAAGCTGACTGCTCAGCTTGGCGAGCAGATGGCCAAGGGCGCGGAACTCGATCAGTTGATCCGTCAGAAGCTGGGAGGGCTGGGGTATGAGTTTTGACTTGAGCTGGAGTCGGATGAGTCTCAAACAGGCCGGGGTCACACTGATTGATTGCGACCACCGCACTCCGCCGGCTGCAGATTTTGGCTACCCCTACATCGCTATACCGCAGCTAAAAAATGGACGAATTGAACTTGAAGGAGTTCGCAGGATATCTGCTGAAGACTTTGCGCTGTGGACGAAAAAGCTAAAGCCAAAAGTTGATGATGTGGTCGTGGTTAGACGCTGCAACTCTGGGGATAGCGCAGTCATTCCGAAGGGACTTGATTGTGCAATTGGGCAAAATTTAGTTGTGTTGCGTTCCGATGGGAAAAAAATCTATCCCGGATTTTTGCGATGGTTAATCCGTAGCCCTGATTGGTGGGAGCAGGTTAGTAAGTACATAAATGTTGGCGCTGTATTCGACAGCCTCAAGTGCAGAGAAATACCTCATTTTGAGCTGACCATACCTCCAATGGCGGCACAGAAAGAAATTGCACTTTTACTTGGCGGACTCGACGACCGCATCACCCTGCTACGCGAAACCAACGCCACCCTGGAAGCAATCGCCCAGGCGCTGTTCAAATCCTGGTTCGTCGATTTCGACCCCGTGCGCGCCAAGGCCGAAGGGCTTGAACCCCAAGCCATGGACGCCCCCACCGCCGCCCTGTTCCCCGACAGCTTCGAAGAGTCCGAACTGGGGTTGGTGCCGAAGGGGTGGTTTGTTAAGCCGATTGGGGATGCTGTCGAATGCCTTGGTGGCGGTACGCCAGATACCAAGGAACCCAATTATTGGGAGCCAGCCGAACATGCATGGACCACACCTAAAGACTTGTCAGGACTGCAATCACCAGTACTGCTGCGGACCGAACGCAAGCTCTCCGCTTTAGGTCTGGCGAAGGTCAGTTCGGGGTTGTTGCCTGCTGGCACGCTGCTATTGTCTTCCCGGGCTCCCATTGGCTATTTGGCCATTGCCCAAATGCCAATTGCGGTTAATCAGGGTTACATCGCTATACCGCCTGCAGGCCAGCTGTCGCCGTTGTACATGCTGTTCTGGTGTCGGCAGAACATGGAAGGCATTAAAGGTCGTGCCAATGGCTCGACTTTTATGGAAATCAGTAAAAAAGCCTTCCGGCCGATCCCGGCGTTAGTGCCGTCGGTTGGAGTTTTGGATGCCTTTGCAAACATTGCCGATCCGCTGTTTAAGCGCTTGATCGAAAACGAACGCCAAGCCCAAACCCTCACCCAACTGCGCGACACCCTCTTACCCCGCCTGATCTCCGGCCAACTGCGTCTGCCGGATGCTGAAGCAATGCTGGCTGAACCCGGTTAAGGCAATACAGCTAGCGCCGAGCAATTACAGGGTTCACAGAGACCCGCTGCCAACGAATAAACAAGGTTAGGGAAAATGGATATTTCGACGTTATTGAACCTGTGGAGCAACGCCACCTCGGCCCAACTGTTGGCTCCGGTCTTTGTGGTCAGCCTGGTGGTGGTGCTGTGCCTGCTGTATGGCATTCACTACTTTCTGCGCTCGTTCCTGCTGAGCAGCCGGCTGAAAAAGCTGACGCGGCAGATCACGGCAGCTGGCGAAGTTGCCCCCGCGCTAAGGCGTCGGGAGCTGGAGCAGCTATTCAAGGGGCATAGCCTGGAGCATGCCTGGCGCGAGTATGCGGAAACCCTGCATAACCAGTACGAGCTGCGCGACGGCGAGCAGCGCCTGTTGCGCTCTAGGGCGACTGCGGGGGCTGCGAACTTCTTCACCTCGCAGAATGTAGTGGAGACACCGCTGGTCACAGAGTTCTACAAGCACTTGCCCGGCATCCTTACCGGTCTTGGGATTGTCGGGACTTTTTTTGGTTTGATGCTTGGGCTGCAGCACTTTGACCCGAGTACGCCGGAGCAGGTCAATGCCAGCGTCGACACGCTGCTTAAGGATGTGTTGTTCGCCTTTCTGGGGTCGTTCGTTTCGATCCTCGCTTCTATTGCAGTAACCCTGACGGAGAAGTGGCGTCTTGGGCGGTGTTACCAGCATCTGGAGTCGCTGACCGAAAGCATCGATGGGTTGTTCGATAGCGGGGTGGGTGAGGAATACCTGGCAGAGTTGGTGAAGTCGAGCAACGAGAGCTCGATCCAGACTCGTCAGCTAAAGGACAGCCTGGTGACGGACCTGCGCGAAATGCTGCAGAACCTGGTGGATACCCAGGTGCGGGAAAACCTCAAGTTGGCTGAAACCCTTTCTAGCAGTTATCGCGACTCTGGCCAGGCGCTGGCTGAACAGATTGGCGGTGCTATCGAAAAAAGTTTGAAGGCGCCGTTAGAGCAGATCGCTGGTGCGGTGCAGTCTGCCAGCGGCGAGCAGAGCGGCCAGGTGCAGAACCTCCTGCAGGAGGTGCTAGTGGCCTTTATGAGCAAGCTGGAAAACACCTTCGGCCAGCAATTCACGGGCATGAACGAGATGATGGGGCAGTCGGTTGCAGCTATGCAGTCGATGCAAGAGGGCTTTAGCAGCTTGATTCAGGACATGCGTTCGGCCGGTGAGTCGTCCTCACAAAGCAGCGCCAGCATGATTGGCCAGTTGTTGACCGATATGCAGGCCGGGCAAAACAGCATGCAAGCCGGCATGAACGAAATGCTCGCCAACTTGCAGGCATCCATCGCCCGTATCAGCAGCGAAGGCGAAGGTGCTGGCGAGCGTATGGCACAGCAGCTGGAAAAACTTTTTGCAGAAAGCGAGGTGCGGCAACAGGTCATGGCCGAGAACCTGCTGGCCTTTGTCGAAACCATCAAGCAGAACATTGGCCAAGGCCAGCAAGACACCATGGCCAAGATTGCCGGTTCGGTGGATGTGCTGGGCGAGCAGTTAGGTGCGGTCTTCAAGCAGCTTGAAAGCGGGCAGTCGCAACTGGAGCAGTCAAGCCGTGTGGCGCAGGCCGAGTTGCATCAAGGTACCCGCCAGTTGGTTGGGGGGTTGGATGAGCAGGTGAAAACCTTGCTGGATGCCGTGGCCGAACAACAGGGTGCTGCGCACGACACGGTCAAAGCTCTGAGCGAACAAACCGAGCGACATCTGCAGAGCATGCAGTTGGGGGCGGACAAAATGCGGGTTGCGGCAGAGCGTTTTGAAAGTGCCGGGCAAAGCGTTAGCCAAGCCAACGAAGCGACTGCCGGCGTATTAGGTGCAGTGCAAGGGGCTGGTGCCGAATTGGTGGGGGCATCGCGTGAGCTCAATAGCGTGGTTGCCGATTACCGCAATAATCGCGAGGCCTTGAACAAAACCCTGGCGGTTATTGAGGGTGTGGTTGCTAGTGCCCACACCGAAGCGGCAGGACGCAACCAGTTTATTCAAGACCTCAAGCAGCAAAGCGAACGCATGCAGGCACTTAACCGAGAGGTTAGCGAGTACCTGGAAAATATCAGTGGCGTGCTGGGTAAAGGTTTTGGTGAGTTCACCGACGGGATGGACCGCAGTTTGCGCCACACCCTGGGCAGCCTGGATACGGAGCTGGATAAGGTGGTGACCAGTTTGGCCGGGGGCGTTGAGGCGGTACGTGAGAGCCTGGACGACTTCAGCGACATCATGGAACGAGTCCAGAAGAAGTAACGGAGGCTTAGCGTATGTTTGGCAAACAGATAGCCTCAACCGCGCGCGCCAGGGACGAGGGAGAGAAACCGTTTTGGATCTCCTTCGCTGATCTGATGACCGCGATGATGATTTTGTTTCTGGTGGTGATGGTGGCATCGCTGAGTTCAGTGACGCAGCGGATTGCGGATGCCGAGCAAGGCGAGAAGCAACGCACCCAGGAGATCTCGCTGCTGTGTGAGAAATTGCAGCTGCATGCAAAGAACCTGAATACCACCATCGTGGTGGACTGTCGGGATAACCGCATCAGCTTTGGTGAGGCAGGGCGCTTTGGCTCCAACCAGTACTACCTCAACGAGCATGGACAGAAAGCATTGCAGGACGTTGTGCCATTGGTGCTGGATGCCGCCAATAGTGAAGAGGGGCGCAAATGGTTCAAGCAGGTAGTGATCGAGGGGTTTACCGACACAGATGGTTCGTACCTGTACAACCTGCACCTCTCTCTGCAGCGCTCCGAGTGGGTTATGTGCAGCTTGCTGGATAACCGCAGCCCGGTTCAGCAGGGCTTGTCGGCAGAGCGTCAGCAGCAGATTCGCGCAATGTTCTTGGCCGGCGGGGTGTCTTTCAATAATGCGAAAGACAGCAAAGAGGCAAGCCGCCGAGTGGAGCTGCGCATGCAGTTCTTTGGGCTTAAAGACAAGGAAGATGCTGCGCCTGAGGATGTACCGGTGTTTACCACGGCCGCTTCGGAAAAGTGCCAGCTGGAAATGCCCCAATGACCAGTTCACTCTCCAAATTGTCGGCTGCAATCGAGCTAGGCCTGCTTAAACAGCGCAGCAATGTGCCGGGCTCCGGGTTGGTGGATTTCAATTCTTTGCGCAAGGCTGGCGCAGACTTGGAGCGCCGATTTGAACGGGCCGAAGTGGCATTGGTGCCGCCGCGCGAAAAACGTTTGGCTGCGCTGAGCAAGTTCAAACGCCAGCAACCCTTGAATGCCTCCGAGTGGCGCTTGGTGTTTGCCGGCCTCTCGGATTCCGTCAATACGTGTGCACCACTGCTGGAAGACGCTCAGCTATTCGGGCGCGTGCATGGGGAGGTAAGTGAGCGGATCCAGCGGCAAACGTTGAGCCGGCGAGACTGGTTGGCACTGTGTTTCAGTTACTTCGGTTATGACTCGCCAGCGCCTGACAGCAACAACAACTGGTGCGTGTTGCGCGGCGATATCGATCAAGGCTTCAAAGCGGTTAAGCAATGCCTCAGCCGGGAAAAGGAATGGACGCGAATCGTTGATCGCTACGTTGAGCTATTCAGTGAACAGGCTGGTAAGCAGCTTGCCGAGCAAATGCTCGCGGGTGAAATAAGCGATCTCTCCGCGTTGCAAACCATCGCGCAAATCCCCGATAGCAGCTGGTTGTGGCGGCGTATTTTCGCCGTGCTGCTTTCACGCATATTTAACCTCGAGGACGAGGTTTTCCTTCGCCGTCTGCCAGATCTAGTCGGGATGGGAAGACTCAATTCTCGTTACATGAATGATCTGTTGAGTGCTTGCCTGACGCGCTATTACAACTCCCGATATCGTGAGCAGTCGTCCTCGCTGCTGAAACAAGCTGCGTTGGATAGCTGGGGTAGCCCGCAAATGCGCTCCAAGCAGAATGCTTGGCTGCAATATGTGGAGCAGCCAGTGTGCGCCATGGTGGTGGCTTGGTTCGCCAAAGAGGACTTGGAGCATTTTTTTACGTTGCTCAAGGGTGAAGCGGAGGTTGATCAATCTCGGCTGTTCTACTGGCTGCGCTTTGCCAATCAGATGAGTTACACGCGCATTGTGATGGGGGGCGATGCCTGGCATGACCGAGGTAGCGATTTCGTGGCTTTCCGCGAGAAGAATAAGGGACGTTTAAGCCAGCTCACCGGTGGGCCTAGCCACAACAACGCGGTGGTGATACAGATCGGCAACTATTTCTTTGTCGAGTTTTCGGGTACGGGTAATGCTTGCTATGTCTACAAGGCAGATACGGCACCGTTTAACCCGGATAAGCGTGTGTTGGGCCTGACGACAGAGCTGAAGCAGCAGGGGCGAGCATTAATGCGTATGTCGCATTCGCCGGCGCCCCGCCGAGCCAATCTGTTGGAGGGCTGGCTACTCAAGTTTGATTCAGCATTGCGCACGCTTGGTATCGTGCCGCAGCGTTTGGACGGTAACTCTGCACCGCTACCAGAAGCTGTTGGATCTTCACTGGAGAAGCAAGTGGCCGAGCAACTGCAGCACGTGCAGTACCAAGTGTTCGATCACCGTGGCAAGGGTGGCTCTTATCAAATCAGGCTGGCCTGTGATGACGCTCGGGCTAAAACAGCGTTGATGCGAATGGGCTTTAAGCCTGCTATCAACAATCCGCTGGCGTTTTGGAGGCTTTGATGCTTAAGCGTTTTTTTACAGGGAAAGATCAGCGGGTTAAGCAAACTGGTAAAGAGTTTGCGGTTTGGCATGCAGAAGAGCAGGGACTTTGTTTCATGCTCGGTTTGGCCGAAGACGAAGCCTATTGGCAGCTGGCCGCATACTTAGATCAGTTGTTTGAGGAAGATTTTGTTTCGCAGTTAAGCGACCGTTGGCTGCTGCCGTGGGACTCGCTCTATCAGCTGCTGGATGACCCCGAGCACTCTAGCAGCCTGTCACTGCTCACTTTGCCGCCGACGTCTGAGTCGCAACCGCAACTGGCTAGTCAAGGCGGTTTGGCAGATTTGGATTTCAAGGTATTCCTGAGTTGGCATAACTTGGCTAGCGGTGCAGCAATCGAGTTGGATCGCCTAGGTGCTCTGGCGCGTTATGCAGAGAAAACAGAGCTGCTACCACGCGTTGTATGGGAGTTGTTGCAAGCCGTGCGTGCACTGCATGTAGCTCAGCAGGACTCGCCCGGCGAGACGACCAATCAGCTCGGCTGGTCAAATATCCGCAAGCTGGCCAAGCGGGCTGGCGCACGGATGGATGGTTTCCTCGACAAGACCGTAGTGGTCAGGCCGCAAAGTCTTAAACTCAAGCCGCGCAAGTCGATGGTCGGCAATACTCCTGTCATTGAGTTGGACATTAGTTTTGATGGCCAGCCCAGCAATTGGTTGGCCAGCTTTGATGCCTACAAACAAGTACAGGATAGCTACCGGGTACCCAGCACTGATGGCTCGGTAACCCATGTATTGATCGAGCCTGAAGTGAAGGCTGTGTTGGAGTCAGTGCGAGCACTGCCAGGACGACGAGTAGCCGGTGACGAAGCGGTTTCCTTGCTGCGCAATCCGTTCAGCTTTATTGGTGATGATGCCGCGAAGGTCGTCGATCCCGATGAGTACCAGGCAGGCTTAGCCGCGGAAGGGATTTATTTTCATCGGTTCCGCCTGGAGCCAACGTTTGCTGACGATGCCAAGACTATTGATTCCATTGGACTGCTTCTGGAGCCGATCGCCACCACGCCGATGCCTGAGGTTCATCTGAACTTTAACGCGCCGCATGAGTTGGCACCTTTTATCAATGCACTCGAGGTGAATCTGGCAGCTGGCTTGCCAGCAAGTTCGTGGCAGGGGCATGAACTGGAGTTGAGTGATTTCGACCTAGTGCAACTGACCGGTATCAAGGAGCTGTTGCGAAGTTGGCACCACCAAACTGACGGAAAGGCCTTTGAGGCCGTGTTTGATCTGTCCTCTTATGGCGACCGTGTTATTGGTATCGGCGAGGCGGAGCACATCACCTCTCCGTTTTTGGTCAAGGAGGCGACTGAGAATTGGTTGCCTGCCGAGGTTAAAAACCTAGGTGTCGATGACGAGCTACTTAATAAGTGGGACGTCACCAGTCGCGAGCATTTTGACCAATTTGAGCAGCGCCTGGATGAGGCGCGGGCTGCGGGCGATGAAGCGGTTTGTCTGCCCGGCTCTGAGATGTCGATGCCACTTAAAGCAGCGGAGCAGCTGTTTGATACATGGGCGAAGAAGTTCAATCCTGTAGAGGCTTTTGCGACGATTGGTGCAGCCAAGGCTGCACGAGCTGTGCTGCAGATTCAGAGCAATATCGAAGAGGCTACCTATGCCGAGCGTCGAGAGGTTGCTCTCCTGGCTGGGCACGCGGCCCATGCGGACTTACCTGAATTACTTCGTCCGGACGTCCAGTTACGTGAGCATCAGATGCAGGGTGTGGCATGGATGCAACATCTATTTGGACTGTCGCCAACCCATGTAGCGGGTTGCTTGCTGGCTGACGATATGGGGCTCGGTAAGACCATTCAGTTACTGACTTTTTTGGTTTGGTATCTGGAGAAAAATCCCGACGATAAGCCCACGTTGATCGTGGCCCCGGTGTCCCTTCTGGATAACTGGGAGCGTGAGCTGGAACGCTTCTTCTATGCCGATGCTGTGCCTGTTCTGAAGCTATATGGATCAGCGTTGAGCTCGGTGAAGTTCAAAAAAGAAGAAATCCCGGATGACCTCAAAGCTAGAGGCATTAAGAACCTACTGCGTCCTGGTTGGATTGGCAGTGCGCGTATTGTCCTGACTACCTATGAAACCCTGCGTGATCAGGAGCTTTCCTTGGCCAGGCAGCAGTGGGCAATCGTTGTCTGCGATGAGGCGCAGAAGATCAAGAACCCGGCTGCGCTGATTACCCAAGCTGCGAAGGCTATTCCTGCTCGTTTCCGTGTTGCCTGTACTGGCACTCCAGTCGAGAACACATTGATCGACCTATGGTGTCTGTTTGACTTTATCCAGCCTGGGTTCTTGGGCGGGTTGAATCAGTTTGGCTGTGAGTACCAACGACCCATTGAGGCAGGTTTAGAGCGCGATACAGTAGCTCTAGAGCGGTTGCGGAAATTAATTGAGCCGCAAACGTTGAGGCGTATTAAACAGGATGTGGCGAAGGATCTGCCGTCCAAACTGATTGATAAGGCATGCCGGACCCTGCCGATGCATACCTTGCAGCGCAATCTGTACTTGTCTGAAGTAGCCCAGTACACCCAGAGACAGCAAATGCAGGAGCACCTAGAGCAGCGAGCAAACGGAATGCTTGGCCTGCTGCACAAACTCAAGATGGTTTGCGCACATCCATACAGTGTGCAACCCGATCAGCGGCTACGTGATCACTCGCCCAAGCTGCAGTGGCTGCTGCAAACGCTCGAGGGGATCAAGCGTGCGGGTAATGGCGACAAGGTCATTGTGTTTAGCGAGTTACGTGACATCCAGCGTGAGGTGCAGCATGCCATCCACGAGCACTTTGGTTTTAAGGCTACGGTTATCAATGGTGATACCAGCACCAGCAGCCAGAGTGCGCAAAGCCGGCAAAAGCTGATTGATCAGTTTCAGGAACAACTGGGCTTCTCGGTGATAATCCTTTCCACTGTCGCAGTCGGCTTTGGTGTGAACGTGCAAGCGGCTAACCACGTGATCCATTTCACTCGTTGCTGGAACCCGGCCAAAGAGGATCAGGCGACAGACCGCGCCTATCGAATTGGCCAGGAGAAGGATGTGTATGTGTATTACCCAACGGTTATTGACTCGGGTATCCAAACGTTTGAAGCAACGCTGAACGATTTGCTGGAAAAGCGTAGGGATTTGGCTCAGGACATGTTGCACGGTGCTGCTGATATCACGGCGGCTGAGTTTGTAGGCGCATTGAGGGTGCAGGGATGAATGAGTCTGTCGATGGTCAGAGCCTAGTGCGATTGGCCTTGCACTCCGTAATGAGTCGGTCTTCAGTGGACCTCAAAAGAGTTCTTTTCGATAAAGCATGGATGATGAGCTGATATGGCCCTTAATCTTAAACAGCGCGTCATTGAGTACCTGCAAAGCCAACCGGATACGCAGCACACCGCTCGGGAGCTGGCGCAATGGGTGTTCCAGCAGTTTCCCGTTGAATGCGCGGAGAAGAAGGCCGCCAGTGCCAGTTACATTCAAACCGACGCCGACTTGGTGCAGCAGCTAGTGGCGGAGATTTCCGGCTCACGTCCACGCTGGCAGCAGAATCACCCCAAGCTGAAAACCACAGAAGGTCGACCGCGCCGCTATTACTGGTCGGAGCTGAATGCCGAAGCTGAAGTGGTAGCTGCAGAAGGCCTGGAGCAAGCAAGCAGCCAGCCGTCCTCGGTAAACCCAGTGCTGAATGAGCATGGGCTATACCCCTTGTTAAAGGAATTTCTAGGGGTCGAGCAGGGCGTCAATGCCATGCGCATAGACGAAAAACGTTCTTCCAATCGCGTCGGCAGCGGCGGTAACGAATGGCTGCACCCGGATCTGGTTGGCCTGGAAGACCTGACTGCCGACTGGGTCCGCGAGTTGCGCGAATGCGTCGGCATATTGAGCGAGCGCCGCGCGCGGTTATGGTCGTTCGAAGTCAAGTTGCTGATCAACCGCTCCAACGCGCGTAAAAGCTTTTTCCAGGCGGTATCCAACTCATCCTGGGCGCATTTCGGTTACCTGGTCGCGGCTACCGTGGAAGGCGACGGCACGCTCAAGGAGCTGCGTATGCTCGCCGCTGCTCACGGCATCGGCCTGATCCAATTGGATACGCAGAACCCCACGGAAAGTCAGATTCTTATTCCAGCCCGCGAGCGTGCAGAAATCGACTGGGATATGTGTAACCGACTGACCGAGGAGAATCGTGACTTCGCCGACTTCCTTGGTCGCGTGCGGCGTTTTCACCAAACGGGTGAGCTGTCGGTGAAGGAATGGGAGGTGGCGATGTGACGAATCTAAAGCAAAATCGGCATAACGGATCTGGCTGCGCTGGTCCGGGCTACAGCTCCGTTCGGCAGGGCATGCGACATTGGCCGATGGAGGCGTTTCGAGCATGAGCCCCAAAATACCGATCCTCCCCGAGGGCTATGCCGATTGGCTGGCTCTGCTTAAAGGCGATATTGCCCAGGCCCGGCAGCGCGCCGCGCTGGCGGTCAATGCCGAGCTGGTGCTGCTCTATCACCGCCTCGGCAGCGAGATTCAGCAGCGTCAGGAGGTGCAAGGCTGGGGCGCCAAGGTCATCGAGCGCCTTGCAAGAGACCTGAAAGACGCCTTCCCGGATATGAAGGGCTGGTCCACCAGCAACCTCAAGTACATGCGTTTTTTCGCCCAGCACTGCCCTGACCGTCTATTTGGTCAGCAGGCTGCTGACCAATTGCCCTGGTTCCATGTGGTGACTTTGCTGACCAAGCTGGACAGCCCTGTCGAGCGCGAGTGGTACGCCGTGCAAACCGTGCAGCACGGTTGGTCGCGCAGCACGCTGGAGCTGAACATCAAAAACCGCCTGCTACAGCGCCAGGGTTCGGCGGTGAACAACTTTGCCGCGCGCCTGCCGGTTAGCGAGTCGGCGCTGGCGCGGGAGACGCTGAAGGACCCTTACCTGTTCGACTTCCTCGGCCTGGGCAACGATGCTCAGGAACGCGAGATCGAGGACGGGCTGATCCGCCATATCACCCGTTTTCTGCTGGAGCTTGGTGCGGGCTTCGCCTTTGTCGGCCGACAGTTTCGCCTGGAAGTCGGCGGCGACGAATTCTTTATTGACCTGCTGTTTTACCACACGCGACTCAAGTGCTATGTGGTGGTAGAACTCAAGGCCACGGCATTCAAACCCGAACATGCCGGCCAGCTGAACTTCTACCTGGCTGCCGTAGATGCCCAGATCAAGGCCGAAGACGACAAGCCCAGCATTGGTTTGTTGCTGTGCAAGCAACAGAACCGCTTGGTCGCCGAGTACGCGCTGTCAGGCATCGACAAGCCCATCGGGGTTGCCGAATATCAACTGCTGCGTGACTTGCCCGAGTCACTGGGACGCAACCTGCCAAGCATCGCCGAGATCGAGGCCGAGCTGGCGGATGAGGCGGGCCAGCTGGACGAGTTGTTATGAGCGGCGCGTGGTTATTGCCGCTTGCCAGCCCGAAGGTCGCGTTAGCGCAGCGTAACCCGACAACGATAATCAAGGATGATTACGCCATGAACTACCGTCGTGCCTTTGTCCCTGGAGCTTCGTATTTTTTTACTCTGGTTACGGAACAGCGTCGGCCTTGGTTGGCCGACGCAGACAATGTGGAATTGCTGCGTGGCGCGTTCCGGGCGGTGCGGGCTACGCGTCCTTTTGAGGTGGCGGCCATGCTGGCGATGCGCGTATGGCTGGTTAATACCAAGGATTAAATAAATGCTTGAACTGCAAACGCTAGAAGACTTGGCGCTGCTTACCGAAACGGTCGAGCTCGAATGCAAGCGCGCTCAAGGCCGTGACGGTAAGGGTGAGTTGCCCAGGGACTTCTGGCCAACCTATTCAGCTTTTGCCAATACCCATGGCGGCATCATTTTGCTGGGCATGCGCGAAAAGGCCGGGCAGTTCAGCGTGGCCGGCATTGCGAGCCCGGACACTGTTCGCCAAGACCTGTTCAGCACCCTGAATAATCCGTTGAAAGTCAGCGTTAACCTGCTGGCCGATGCGGATGTGCAAGCCTTATTGCTGGATGGCAAAACCGTATTACAGGTGCGCGTGCCCGCCGCCAGTCGCAAGCAAAAGCCGGTGTACCTCAACGGTAATCCGTTGGGTAATACCTACCGCCGTCTTAATGAAGGTGATGTACGCGTCAGCGATGAAGTGGTTCGGCGCATGTTGGCCGAGCAATTGGAAGACAGCCGCGACAGCCAGATTTTGCCGGGTTTCGGCTTGGCCGATCTTGATTTGCAGAGCTTGCATGCTTATCGCCAGATGTTTGCTGCCCACAAGCCGGATCATCCATGGATTACGCCGGACGACCAAAGCTTCCTGCGTTTACTGGGCGGTTGGCGCGAAGACCGTAAGACGGGCGAGCAGGGCGTTACCTTGGCCGGGCTACTGATGTTTGGCCAATGGCCGGCGATTGCTGAGGCTGCACCGCTGTATTTTCTCGATTATCAGGAACAGAAAGACCAGCCCGATACCGATGCCCGCTGGTTGGATCGCGTGGTGCCGGATGGCACTTGGTCGGGCAACCTGTTTGACTTCTTCCGCAAGGTGTCGCGCAAACTGGTGGCTGATCTGAAGGTGCCCTTCGTGCTCAAGGGTAATTTCCGCCAGGACGATACCTCTTTGCATCAGGCGCTGCGTGAGGCACTGGTTAATACCTTGGTGCATGCCGACTACTCAGATAGGGCTTCGGTGCGCATCATCAAACGCCCCTCTGGTTTTGAGTTTCGCAACCCCGGATTACTGCGCGTGCCGGCCGAAGTGGCGCTGCATGGTGGCGAAAGCGATTGCCGTAACCGCACGCTGCAGCAGATGTTTTTAATGATCAATCTTGGCGAGCGAGCCGGTTCAGGGTTGCCGAAAATCCGTGAGGCCTGGCTGGCTACGGGCGGCCGTTTGATGCTGAACGACAATTTCGAGCCCTACGACCAGACACTCTTGTGCATGGATTGGGCGGTGGAACAGTTGCAATCTGCCCAGGTGGTTGCACCGAAAACTTCGGTAGAAACTTCGGTAGAAACTTCGGTAGAAACGGCCGAGCGGATTTTGGCCTTGTTGCGGGTACAACCGAAACTGTCGGCAAAAGTGCTGGCCCAGCAACTTGGATTAAGCCTGCGAGCAGTAGAACTGCAACTTGCCAAGCTCAAATCGCTTGGCCGCCTGCAGCGTGTCGGCCCGAACAAGGGTGGGTATTGGCAGGTGTTGGGATGAACAACTATCAACCACCGCTAACCCTTACCGCTGCCATGCTCGCTCTGGTTGCCGATATCAGTGAGCAGGTAGGGCGCTTGTCCGCCTTACGCGAAACCACGATGACGCCGCAACTGCGTCGAGGCAACCGCATTCGCACCATCCAGGCCTCACTGGCCATTGAGAACAACACCCTGAACCTGGAGCAGGTGACGGCGGTGTTGGAGGGTAAGCGGGTACTTGGCCTGCCACGCGAGATTCAGGAGGTGCGCAATGCCTTTGCCGCCTATGAGGCGATGCCGGGTTGGCAGGTGGCTGCTCGGGCCGATCTGCTATCGGCCCATGGGCTGTTGATGCAGGGCTTGATCGATGATGCCGGGCAGTTTCGCCAGGGTGGCGTGGGTATTTATCGCGGCGAGCGCTTGTTGCATATGGCGCCGCCGGCCAACCGCGTTGGGCCGTTGGTGGATGATCTGCTGGCTTGGTTGGCGCGCACCGATCTGCATCCGTTGATCGCCAGTTGCGTGTTCCATTACGAGTTCGAATTCATTCATCCCTTTGCCGATGGCAATGGGCGGATGGGGCGTTTATGGCAGACGCTGATTCTGAGCCAGTGGCGGCCGGTGCTGGCTTACTTGCCAGTGGAAACGGTGATTCGTGAGCAGCAAGAGGCGTATTACGCGGCTTTGCAGGTCTCCGATCAGCAGGCTGAAGCGACCGTCTTTGTCGAGTTTATGTTGCAGGCATTGAAGCAGGCGCTTGTTGAAGCTGAGTCGGTTAATGTCCTTGGCAGTACGGAACAAAGTTCGGAATATGGTTCGGAAGAAATGCCGTTGTTAGGTTTGCTCAAAGCTAAGCCGCAGCTGACCGGCAAGCAGGCTGCCGAGCAGTTGGGTCTTTCCCAGCGGGCGGTGGAAAAGCAGTTGGCCAAGCTCAAGGCTGCCGGGCACCTTGAGCGTATTGGGCCTAACAAGGGCGGGTATTGGCGGGTGTTCGAGTGAGGTTGCTGCATTAGATGTAGCCACTGGCACGTTTGCATAGGGCGGGGTGAGCGCAGCGCTACCCGTCATTGAATGAATCAAGGAATGAGTCGGCATGACCGAAGATCAGCTGGAACAAGAAACCCTCGAATGGCTAACTGAGCTGGGCTACACCCATATTCACGGGCCAAGCATCGCCCATGACGGTGCGAACCCCGAGCGCGACAACTATCGCCAGGTGGTGTTGGTGGAGCGCCTGCGGGCAGCGATTGCAACGCTCAACCCCAAGGTGCCGCTGGCGGCGCGTGAAGATGCGCTCAAGCAAGTGCTGGAGCTGGGCGTGCCGGTGCAGTTGTCGGCCAATCGGGTGTTTCATCGTTTGTTGGTCGGCGGCGTGCCGGTGCAGTACCAAAAGGATGGCGAGACCCGTGGCGATTTTGTCAGGCTGATCGACTGGGCGCAGGTACAGGCCAATGACTGGCTGGCGATCAATCAGTTCAGCATCCTCGGGCCAAAGCACACGCGCCGCCCGGACATCATCTTGTTCATCAACGGCCTGCCGATGGTGGTGCTGGAGCTGAAGAATCCGGCGGATGTGAATGCCGATATCTGGAAGGCCTTCGACCAGCTGCAGACCTATAAAGAGCAGATCCCGGATCTGTTTCAGTACAACCAGATTTTGCTGATCTCCGACGGCAGCGAAGCACGCATGGGCTCGTTGTCGGCAGATGCCGAGCGCTTTATGAACTGGCGCACCATCGACGGCGAAACCCTCGATCCGCTGGGGCAATTTAACGAGCTGCAGACACTGCTGCGCGGGGCACTGGCGCCTGAGCTGTTGCTGGATTACCTGCGTTACTTTGTGTTGTTTGAGGACGACGGCCGGCTGGTGAAGAAGATTGCCGGCTATCACCAGTTCCATGCCGTGCGTTCGGCCATCCAGCGAGTAGTGGAGGCGTCACGCCCCGGCGGCACCCATAAGGGCGGGGTGGTGTGGCACACCCAAGGTAGCGGCAAGAGCATCACCATGACCTGCTTCGCCGCTCGGGTGATGCAGGAAGCGGCCATGGAGAATCCGACCATTGTGGTCATCACCGACCGCAATGATTTGGATGGCCAGTTGTTTGGGGTGTTTTCCCTGTCGCAAGACTTGCTGCGTGAACAGCCGGTGCAGGTCGAGTCGCGTGGCGACTTGCGCAGCAAGTTGGCCAATCGCCCGAGTGGCGGCATTGTGTTCGCCACTATTCAGAAGTTTATGCCGGGGGTGGATGAGGACAGTTTTCCGGTGCTCTCCGATCGTTCGAATATCGTGGTGATCGCCGACGAGGCCCATCGCACTCAGTACGGCTTCAGCGCGACACTGAAGGTCTCGGGTGGGAGCCAGCTTGCTGGTGATCCTGCGCCCGACCAGCACATCGCCAGCAAGCTGGCTCCTACCGGTTATTTGCAAGCCGCCGAAGTCAGTGGTCGCTATCAGGTCGGTTATGCCCAGCACCTGCGCGATGCCCTGCCGAATGCGACCTTTGTGGCCTTTACCGGCACGCCGGTGTCCAGTGAAGACCGCGACACACGTTCGGTGTTTGGCGAGTACATCCACATCTACGACATGCAGCAGGCCAAGGAAGATGGCGCCACCGTGGCCATTTACTTTGAGTCGCGCCTGGCCAAGCTGTCGCTGAAAGACAGCGAGCTGGCGCATATCGACGACGAAGTCGATGAACTGGCCGAGGATGAAGAAGAAGGCCAGCAGTCACGCCTGAAAAGCCGCTGGGCCGCGTTGGAGAAAGTGGTCGGTGCGGAGCCACGGATTCAGAGCGTGGCCAAAGATTTGATCGCCCACTTTGAAGAGCGCAGCCAGGCGCAGCACGGCAAGGCGATGGTGGTGGCCATGAGTCGCGACATTTGCGTGCATATGTACAACGAGATCATCGCGCTGCGCCCCGAGTGGCATGACGAAGACCCCGAGAAGGGCGCCATCAAGGTGGTGATGACCGGCAGCGCCTCCGACAAGCCCTTGCTGCGGCCGCACATCTACAGCAATCAGGTAAAAAAGCGCCTGGAGAAACGTTTCAAAGACCCGAGCGATCCGCTGCGCTTGGTGATCGTGCGGGACATGTGGCTGACCGGCTTCGATGCGCCTTGCGTGCACACCCTGTATGTCGACAAGCCCATGAAGGGCCACAACCTGATGCAGGCTATCGCGCGGGTTAACCGGGTGTTCAAGGGCAAGCAGGGCGGTTTGGTGGTCGATTACATCGGCATCGCCAATGAGCTTAAAACTGCCCTGAAGGAATACACCGCCAGCAAAGGCCGTGGCCAGCCAACGGTGGACGTGCATGAAGCCTACGCCGTGCTTGAGGAAAAACTCGATGTGCTGCGCAGCCTGCTGCATGGCTTTGATTACAGCGAGTTCCTCACCGCAGGGCACAAACTCTTAGCTGGTGCGGCTAACCATGTGCTGGGGCTGGATGACGGTAAAAAACGCTTCGCCGACAACGCGCTGGCCATGAGCAAGGCCTTTACTCTGTGCTGCACCCTGGATGAAGCCAAGGCGGTGCGTGAGGAGGTGGCGTTCTTCCAGGCAATCAAGGTGATGCTGATCAAGCGTGAAGTCAGCGCGCAGAAGAAAACCGATGAAGAGCGCGAGCTGGCGGTGCGGCAGATCATCGGCAATGCCGTGGTCTCGGGTGAGGTGGTGGATATTTTCGCCGCCGTTGGCTTGGATAAACCCAATATCGGCCTGCTGGACGACGACTTCTTGGCCGAGCTGCGCAACCTGCCGGAACGTAACCTGGCGGTGGAATTACTTGATCGCTTGCTGGAGGGCGAGATCAAGAGCCGTTTCAGCAGCAACCTGACCCAGGAGAAGAAGTTTTCCGAGCTGTTGGCCAACGTCATCAAGCGCTACCAAAACCGTTCGATCGAAACTGCCCAGGTAATCGAAGAACTTATCGAAATGGCCAAGAAGTTCGCCGCCGCCTGTAAGCGTGGTGATGAGCTGGGCCTGAATGAAGATGAGCTGGCGTTCTACGATGCCCTGGCCAATAACGAGGCCTCGGTGCGTGAGCTGGGCGATGAGACGCTGGCCAAAATTGCCCACGAACTGACCGACAGCTTGCGCAAAAACGTCAGCGTCGACTGGAGCAGTCGCGACAGCGTGCGGGCCAAATTGCGCTTGCTGGTTAAGCGTATTCTGCGCAAATACAAATACCCACCGGATCAAGAAGAAGAGGCCGCCCAGCTGGTGCTGGCGCAGGCCGAAACGCTGTGTGAGGCGTGGATGTAGTGGATGGCTTTGAGCAGGGCTCGCTGTTTGACGAGCAACAGACTGCGCTCAGCGGCCTACCTGTTGAAGCGCGCATGCCGCTCAATATTGCCGGGCGCAAAGTCCGCAATATGCTGTTCAAGGACCTTTGTGAAACCGGTGACGCCTTGATAGTCACCGGGTATAGCGGGCTTGATCAGCTCATCCAGTTGATCAACCAGCGCGGGGAAGACAAAGGCCTGTTGCGCCTCTTGCTCGGCTCGGAGCCCAGTCAGAGTCGGCAGCAAGGCTACTCGCTGAAACAACAGAATTTCGATGCACAGGTCCGCGCCTATTGGCTGACGCGCGGGATCTCGGTGCGTCTCAGCGCCCAATTGATCCGCTGTGCTGAGCTAATTCGTGGTGGCTATGTGCAGGTGCGCTACCCCGCGGGTCGGCACCGGGTGCATGCCAAGTTGTATTGCACCGAAGGGGCTGTAACGCTTGGCTCAAGCAATTTCACTGATCCCGGTCTGAACTATCAGGATGAGGCGAATGCTCGTTTTCACGTTGGCGAGAAAGCGCGCTTTCGTGAAGTCTGGACGGTCGCTGAACACTTCTGGGCTAGTGGAGTCGACGCTAATGCCGAGCTGCTGGCTTTGCTGGAGCAGCTGCTCAAGTTTGTCGATTGGGATGAGGCGCTAGCCCGGGCCTGCGCCGAGTTGCTGGAAGGCGAATGGGCGGCTAGCTATCTGCGGAGCTTGGAAGCCTATCAAGGTGTGAGCCTGTGGCCCTCGCAAAAGAAAGGTATTGGCCAGGCGCTCTATTTGCTGGAGACCGTTGGTGGCGTGTTGGTAGCCGATGCCACTGGCTCAGGCAAAACCCGTATGGGGGCTCACCTGCTGCGTGCGGTACATGACCGCAATTGGTCGTCGGCACGTTCACACAAAGGCTCAATGCTGTTGGTATGCCCGCCCTTGGTCGCGCCCAGCTGGGAACGTGAGCGAGCCAACTGTGGCTTTAGCATGGAAGTGGCATCCCATGGGCTACTCAGCCACTTGGACAAAAAACAAACTGACACGGCCCTGGCTGTGCAGCTGGCCAGCGCTCAGACCCTGGCTGTCGATGAGGCGCACAACTTCCTCAACACGATGTCCAATCGTACTCAGCGCTTGCTGCATAACCTCTCAGATCAAACGCTGCTGTTTACAGCCACACCGATCAACCGCTCTGCGGTCGATTTGTTGCGTTTGATCGATATTTTGGGGGCCGATAATTTTGATGACGAGGTGCTCAGCATCTTTGAACGGCTGAACCGCAGTGGGCATGATTTCAATCAGATCCATCCGGCGGATCTGGCCCAGCTGCAAGCCGCGATTGCCCGCTTTACCTTGCGCCGTACTAAAGCCCAGCTCAATGCCATGGTGGAGCGTGAGCCTGAGGCTTACCGTGCTGTCAACGGCCGGGTTTGTCGTTATCCAAAGCATCAGTCTCAAAGCTACTGGCTGGATGAGTCCGAAGACGATCAGCGTATCGCCGGGCAGATCCGTGTGCTGGCGCAAAACTTGAAGGGCTTGGGGCATTTTGAAAAGCCGCTGATCATGCCGGAGAGTTGGCAGCGTCAAGGTATGGCAGCTGAAAGCTATTTGCAGATGCGCTTGCTGTCTGCGAGTGCATTGGCCACGCACCATGTGATGGGTAGCTTGCGCTCTTCAAAACTGGCTGTGCTTCGCCACATTTTAGGCGAACAAGAGGCGCTGATAGCGCTGGGCCTGCAGGGCAAGCTGGATGGTGCGGGCGATGATAAAGGTACCGGCAACATGCTGGAACGCTTAGCCCAGCTGAAAGGCAAGGTGCCGGACAATCAACTGGGTATCGATTTGCCGGTCTGGCTGAGTGATCCGCAGGCGCACATTACCGCGTGTGAAGCTGAGATCGGCACTTACCAAATGATTCTGAAAAAGCTCGATCGCCTGACTGATGGGCGCGAACGGCGCAAGGCGGACTTTTTGCTCGAGCTTGCCAGCCGTCACGAACAGGTTATTGCCTTTGACCACTTTCCCCTCACTTTACGTTATCTCAAACATCTGATGCTCAAACATACTGCCAGCCAGGGCCTGGAAATATTGCTTGGGGTAGGAGGAAACAAGCAAGCCAATGAGCGGCTGCAGGAGCGCTTGAACCCAGCCTCCGGCTCTGGTCGCATCATTGCCTTGTGCAGCGATGCGATGTCTGAAGGGGTGAACCTGCAGCGTGCGTCCGCCATGGTCCATCTGGATATGCCTAGCGTAGTGCGCTATGCAGAACAGCGGGTTGGCCGTATCGACCGTATGGACAGCCCTCATGACCAGATCGAATGCTGGTGGCCCAAGGATGCCGATGCTTTTGCACTCAAGGCAGATGAGCGCTTTGTCGCCCGAGTGGAAACTGTCGACTCCTTGATTGGTGGCAACTTGCAGTTACCACAGGAGATGCAAGGCATTGCTTGTTCCCCCAAGGTCGTTACTGCTGAGGAACTTGAGGCGGAAATACGCGAACGTGAACTGCGATCCTGGGACGGTATTGAGGATGCATTTGCGCCGGTGCGCGGGTTACTCGATGGGGCAAACGCATTAGTCGCAGCCGATGTGTACAGCGCCTTTCAGCATGAAACCGCAAAGGTGCTTGCACGGGTCAGTCTGGTGCAGGCCAGGCAGCCATGGATGTTCCTCTGTTTGGCAGGGGGCGAGCACGTCGCGCCCCGCTGGGTCTTGCTGCCTGCCATCGACGCAGAGCCTTTGAGCAACCTGCGCGATATCGTCAGAGCCTTACGCGAACGCCTTGGTCCTCAGGTGGTTAATTTGCCGATAACGCACAGCGCGGGAAAATTGTTGGAAGGCTTCCTTAGCCAATTGTCACAGGTCGAGCAAATGCTCTTGCCGCGTCTCAAACAGCGTGCGCTGGAGCAGATGCACGAGATGCTCAAACGCTGGAGTCGGCAAAAAGGCTGGCTGCAAAGCAGTGAGCAGGCTGACCAGATCAAGCAGCTGATGGATTTGCAGGGCTCGCCCTCATCTGAAAACTGTCCTGACTGGGCGCAGCTGGCTGATTGTTGGTTGGACTTGGTTCGACCCGTTTGGTCTGAGCATTTGAAGCATCGCGGTCGTAAGGCTGGAGTGACCCGGCTCAAAGATATTCAGAGGGACTTGCTGGCAAAACCAATTCTCGCCTCGAAGATAGTGGATCAGGTCAGCGGGATCGATCTGCGCCGTAATTGGGATGAGCGCATTGTGGCGTGCATCTTAGGTGTTGGCGCTGGGTAGCTGTTGGCGCGTGTCCCTTCAATTTAGTGGGAGCAACCGACACCGAAAATAGCAGCTTAAAAACACGGCTGACGCGACAACTACCTTGTAAAACGCCGCGTGGGATGGGCTGGGAGCAAGTGGGAAAGCGTGGGCAATAAAAAAGCCGTAAAGCTTTGATTTATCTAGGCTTTATGGCTTTTTTGGTCCTTCCTGAGAAGGGTTCACCGCCCAACATTCTGCTGTCGAGTTGCACAGCCGGGTTGCACCTAATTCATTCAAGAGCACATCTAGACCAGCTGGGTATGCCGAAGATGACATGGGCCAAGCCTGTCAGATAATGCCGCGAGTGAGTCATTAGTGAGTACTGCCTAGGTCATTCGCCTTAAAGTTTCAGGGCTTGCGCATAGGAGCAGTCACGCAGCAACTCGAATGCGCCTTGCACGTCGGCCGGCTCGGCGACAAAGGGGTGCGGCTCGCCAGGCTGCCGCTGCTTAAGCAGAGGCATGCGCTCGCGCGCACCATCACGAGCTGGGTGGTTGGACATGAAAATATCAACCCCCTGTTCTTTTGCCAGCACCCGGAAACGCTCGGCTGAAGCCGAGTAAGTCAGGATGCGCTGACGATCTGGGCCGAAGTTCAGTCCAGTCCCCCCCCACAGGGCTGCCTTGTGCTCAATTCCCTGATCGAACACAGAGAAGATCAGTGAAAGCGTGCCTGGCGTATGCCCCGGGGTCACATAAAGCTGCACACGGGTATCACCTAATATCAGCAGATCGCTATCGTTGACGGCCATGTCACGCTTAGGTGGTTGTCCCCAGCGTGGACTGCTGAACTCAAGCTTAGGTTTTTCCAACTCCAGCCAGTCTTGCTCGCTCATCACAACACGCGGCTTAAATTTCTCGACTAAGTAAGCCTGCCCCCCGTAGTGATCGCCATGACCATGTGTGATCAACAGGTAGCGGATGTCGGCAGGATCGAGACCAAGTTTGCGTAGGCCCACATCGATGTATCGCTCAGCCTCGCCGTCGTTGTTCAAGGCATCAATCAATATCAGTCCTTCACTGGTTTTGAGTGCCCAGCTGGCGACCCCGCCCGTCCCGACGAAATACAGGTTGTCGAATACCTGCATCGGCTCAGCAGGTGTTCGCGTGGCAGCCTGCTCGCGCCGCTCGTTAGTGCCCTGTTGGCGAGGGCGCTGACCTGCAATACGTAGCGGCGTGGAAATATCGCAAATATTGGCCAAGCCCGGATAAGCGTGACCAGCGTCAATACCGCGCTGCGCGAAGTGCGCCGGATCTTGTTGCTCAGCCTGAGCGGCGCAGCAGGTAAACAAGAAAATACTGGAACACAGAAGTCGAATCTTCACGACAGCCCCATTAGAAAGACGCAGTGATGGACGCATAGAAGGCACGCCCCGGTTCGTTGTAAGTATTGGCACCAGCATTGGTGGCTGTCCCCTCGCGGTACAGGCGCTTGTCGAACAGATTATTTACACCTGCTCCCAAGGACAGATTGCGACTCAACGCGTAGCTGCCGCCAAGACCCCAGACATGATAGGCCTCGCGCGGGCTTAGCTGGCTTTCACTGGTGACTGGTGTGTCAAGGTTGGGATTGACGACACGCGGCTTCTGCTCACCGTAAAAGGTCCCGGTCAGGCTTAGCGATAATGCGTCACTAACCTGCCAGTCAAGCATGGTGTTAATGGTGTACTTGGGCACCACCGACAAGGGGTTACCATCGCCATCCTTATTGTGCTGCATGAAGGTGAAATTGGTGTTCCAGCTCAGGCGTTCACCCTCATCGCCCAACAACGGAATACCTAAATTGCCTTCCCAGCCTTTGATGACTGCATCCTTGGCGTTGTCCCACTGCAGGATATTGGTGTACTGCCCCCCCGTACCATTGACCACTCCTGTGACAATGTTTGCGGCGACGATCTTGCTGTCGTAATCATTGCGGAAGTAGGTGACGCCGGCGCTCCAGCCGGCGCGGCGGAAAGCAATACCCAGCTCCTTGTTGATGCTGGTTTCCGGTTCGAGACTGTCGTTACCGAGGATGTAGCACCCGTTAGTGGACGATACCGCTGCTGCACAACCGTTACCGGCACTGCCGATGAGGTAGTTGGGGTTGATCTGATACAAGTTGGGCGCTTTGAAAGCCTTGGCAATCCCGCCCTTCAGAGTGATGTCATCCGTAAGGATGTAAGCACTATTGAGACTGGGGCTCCAGTTAAGGCCAAATTTCTCGTGATCATCCAAGCGGACACCAGGCGTTAGCGTCCAGTCTGGATTCAGCTGAATATTGCTTTCTGCAAACACGGCACGGTTGTCGATGCTGATATCGGTAGGCCGGGCTCCGGCAGCCGAATTGGGTAGAGGGATAAGGCAGGGTCGACCTGGACCGCTCAGGTTGCAACTAGGGATCTGCCCCCCAACTTGTTGGTTGATACTTTGTGGGTCGTCGAGCGATTGACGATTCCACTCTGCGCCGAGCGTGAGCATCTGTTCGAACAGCAGCTCCAGCGGCATATCCAACTGCCCCTGAACAAAATAATTGTCGAGGGTATTCGTACGCTTATCACTGCTGGCTGAAATGTTGCCGTCAACGCTTCCGGTATTACCCTCAGTGAAGCGCCGATTGAGGGTATTGTCGTATTGCGCCATAAATTTTGAGGTGCCGAAATCCCAATGACCAGTATGGCTGATGGAAAAGTTCTGCCGGTACATGGTGTTGGTTTCACGCCCTAACAAACTATTGATCACGCTATCTTCGTCTAATGCAGTCGTTGAACCACTGCCAACGTCACCTGCGTAGATGTTGCCCTGACGACTAAAACCAGCTTCAAAATCTAGCGTCTGCTGATCATCCAGCGCCCAACTGAGCAAGCCATTGATATCCTTGTTTCGCACGCCTTCACGCCCCGCTGCAACATTGGGCGCCCCATTGCTGGTTACTGCCGTGGTGTTGTCGAGGTTGATATCAGAGTCATCTGCAGCGGTTTTATTTAGGTTGCCGTAAGCACGAAAGGTCAGGTTTTCGGTCAATGGCCCTGCGAGGTTGAAATTTGTGCGCTTGGTCGCGCCCTCAGCTGAGTCTTCAGGCGCGTTCATGTAAGCAGAGATCGATCCTGTTATCTGCTCAGTTGGGCGCTTGGTGATGATGTTAACCACCCCGCCCATGGAACCCGATCCGTAGCGCGCAGCTGCAGGGCCACGCAATACTTCGATTCTTTCGACCATTTCGGCCGGAACCCAATTACTGTCACCCCGCGTATCACGCTCACCCGAACGGGTGTAACGCACGGAGTTACGAGAAAGCACCGGTTTTCCATCAATCAGGATCAGGGTGTTTTCCGGCCCCATACCACGCAGGTCGATCTGCCGGTTGTTACCTCGCACACCACTGGCACTGTTTCCACTCAGGTTGACGCCAGGCATCTTGCGAACGATGTCGGACAGATCATTGACCGGTGGGCGCTTCTTGATGTCTTCGGCCGTAATGATCGAAACGCCGGGCGCTTGCTTCAGCTCTTGCTCTGCAGTGCCAATGACAACCGTATCGGAGAGCTCAAGGGGACCATCGACGTGCTCTTTCTGATCAGCAGCCACGCCATCAACTGCGGCCATGATCATGGCCATCACCAACCCACTACGGTTCCACTGCGACTTCATCCGAGCACCCTGACAAACATAAAAATTCAGTTGGAGGCGGCTATCAGCTTCTAATGAGCCAGGTAACCAAAACTGAATAATAATGCTTATCATTATTTTTTTGTTGGTTTTTTACAAGTGAGCTACAAATGCATGACTGATGCGCCGGGAGTGCATGCTCACGGGTTAGAACCTCTGGACTGGACCAACACACCAGCGAAAATCAGCAAACACAAACGGTAATCCACCCCATTTTTAGCGCTCCAAGTAGGCGTTCTGCTGTGGATTGCCGGGCTGGATATGCTCCAAACGAATGCCATGCTTTTCAGCCCACAGTATGAGCTTGCTGCTGATGTATTCCGGCCTGTTGTCGCTGCGAATGGCTTGCGGCTTACCACGCCACTCGATCACCTGATCCAGTGCGCGCACCTCCCGCTCTGCCGGCAATGACAGGTCGATATCCATGGTCAGGGCCTCACGGTTGAAGTCATCAATCAGGTTGAACAGACGGAAGCTTTGGCCATCGGCCAACTGATCGTGCATAACATCCATCGACCAGCAGAGATTGATCGCCTCTGGCTGCCGGACCGTGCGGGTATATTCAGGATCCCAGGAGGATTCGCGAATACTCAACCACTGCGTGGCAACTGACTCAAAGGTGTGTTGGTGATCGAGCTGGCTGGCCACCTTGGCCATACGTCGTTGCAGCGAAGGGTCTTGGCCGCCGGCAAACTGAACACGAGCGTCATCACGTTTGCGGCGGGCTTCCTGCAATCCGACTTCTGGGTAAACACCAAGAGCCAGGCGTTTTTCCTTTCCCAGAAAGCGGTACTTCAAGCGCCAGTATCGGCCACCGTTGGGCTGCACTTCCAGGTACAAACCCTGTTCGTCGTACAGCCGGTAGGGTTTGTCCTGGGGCTTGGCGTTGCGGCAGTTGGTGTCTTTCAGGGGCATTGGGGGCACATCACTCTCCGAGTGAGCTGATGAGCGTTTTATGCCCCCATATGTGCCCCCGTCAAGCGTGGGATGCCCTGGGATTAGGTGGGAAAACGCGGGCAATAAAAAAGCCGTAAAGCTTTGATTTATCTAGGATTTACGGCTTCCCTGGATCTTCCTGGGAAGACTAAATGGTGGCCGGGGCCGCTTGAGCCGGACCTGCAAGTTATTGCTTTTTATATCATTTCCGAAATTATCAAAGCGGAGGGATACATGAGGGGATACATTTTCCAGGCTGCTGGGGCGCTTTAAGCTACTTCAGCTGGTGCTGAACCCCACGCATTTACAGGGATGCCAGCGTTGGTATCTAGCTGGAAAAATAACCAAATTCGAGCATCTGAACCGCCGTCTTACTTTTCGTATGGGCAGGTAGTCCAGACTCAGTACCATCGACGATCAAGGTTTTTCCAGCGGCTCAGGTATGAAGCCTTGCTCCCTGAGGGACTTGATCACTCCCCGAATTAGATAGTTGTTTGAGAACCCGATCGTGTACTGCCTCGCCCCTGGGTTGAGCGGCAGGAGCATCCCTTGATCCACTAGCTTTTTGATCAGGTACGTCCGTTGATTGCTCGACTGCTGAGGCAGGACGGCTGCTACATCTGCAGACTTCACGACCTTCAATTTTATTGCGGCCGATAGCACGGTCTCTTCCGTCTCCGTTATCCACTCTCGTTCCCGTGCGAAAGCCACGGCAGGGGCGAGTATGCATTTGGTTAGGTAGGCATAGTCTGTGAGGCGATCGACCTTCTCCAGCTCATCACGAATGCCTTCCAGCACGTATGTGCACCACTCCTCCAGCCCCTCCTTTGTTCCCTTGTCAGCAGTGGCAAGCATTGCGTAATAGCGCTCGCGGTCATTGCAGAATACGGCCGTAGGGTTGAGTACGCGGCCGCCTGTGCTGACGTTGAAGCCATATTTCATAAGAAGCGCGTAAGTGAGCAGCCTGACCACGCGGCCATTGCCATTACCGAATGGGTGTATCCATCCAAATCGATGGTGAGCCAGCGCTACCTTCATGAGGTCATATTTCGGGGAGTCTTCTCGATTCACGAAATCGACAAGCTCTTGCATATATGCCTGAACCTGGATGAAGTCGGGCGGCAGGTGATCAGATTGGGATATTCGGACACCTCCGTTGCGGTAAGCACCAGGCGTTTTATCACCTTCACGCACCAGATCGTTTACGGTCATCGCGTGGAGCTCTCGGATCGTCTGCTCGGTCAGCACAGCTCCCGGCGCCATGATCTGCTCGATGTAATTCATCGCCTTTTCAATATTGGCAACCTCGCGCAACTGGTCCGTGTCTTGAGCCTTACCTTCTACCTTGCTGTCTATGTAGTCCGCTAAAGTGGTGTGGTTGCCTTCTATGCGGGCAGAGCCAAGGCTTTCCAGTGCATGGAAAAGCGATTTGAGTTGGTAAAACACCTGCGGCGGCGTATCGCCTTCAAGCCTCAGGCGTCGCAGGTGCTGTAACTCGCTCAATACATCAACCAGATCCGAGTCAAAGGATGGATTGAGAAGCTCAAGGTCGTGATGGGTAAACGTAGGCATATAGAAAATATCTCAAGCTGGCCTAGAGGTTATCTGTAAAAATACCAGGCTAGCCTGCGTGGTTAGAGGCATGCGCTCAGCATACGCCAAAAATTATCTTGAATTTAGCCTTAAGCTAAGTGAAAGGTGGGGAATAATTAAATGAGATATCTCGGTCTGGCGGTGTTCGCCTGGACGTGTGCCAGCATTGCGCCGTAACCATCCCCGTAACCTCGCTTACAACCTCAGCTCAAACAGCCCATTTCCTTGGTAACCAGCTAGGCAACCTCCGCTTGGTAACCTGCTGATTCCGCGCCCACCTCTGCCCGCTAACCTGTTGACTCCATGCGTGCCCAGTTGCGTGCCGCGTCATGCGTATCAGCTAAGTGGCCGCTATCTCCGGCGTGTGGGGGCATACGTGTTGCAGCCGATGCACTTTTGACCCACGTACCGGCATTTTCATTGACCCTGCTCCGAACGCCGAGTTCGTTGTTGCATTTCGCTTTTCAGACTGCTGAGCTGGGTCAGCTTTCAGTCGGCAGAACAGCCTTTACTGGGTCAGTTTCAATCAGCGCCAACAAGCTTGAGCGCACATTGGCATTCCAGGATTGTTTTTGGCATTCCAAAAATTAGCACTTGTGGTGCTTGGAATACAATTTGGAATACAGATGTGCGTGGCTTTAGGTGGATGCTGGTGGACGCCGGTGGTGCTGAAAGCCCTGTATTTGCTGGATTTCAGGCACAAAAAAGGACGTCCGTGGACGCCCTTAGATGTATATTTGGTGGAGCCGGGGGGATTTGAACCCCCGTCCGCCAGTTCTCCGCTGTTGGTTCTACATGCTTAGCCGTGTCTACTGAGTTAACCCTTGGCCGCCCGACGGGCAGGGTGCTTTGGGCGAGTTGTGTAATTTTTAGCCACTTCGTCCACAACGTACTACGCGGCGATTCTGTTCTATATGACAATCATTTCGGGTTTACAGACATCCCCTAATGATTGCTGGAGCCGAAGCTACCAGAAGTGCGACTAGGCTGCTTACGCAGCTAGTTGAGCACCGTAATTGTCATCATTGGCAATTATGGAGGTTTGCAACAGTTTATTTACGAGTTCTGTTACCAACTCGGCATGCCCCTCGAGTTTTGCTACCGGCGTCGAATCCTAATCGGCCCCAAAGCTGTGTTACTCAAAGCTTGGACGCCTAGTGTACGGCAAAGGTTCCATAGCGTCGACTGGGCAATCGCCAAGCGGACGTTACAGGTCGTGTGCGGCTATGATTGGGGCTTGATGTGGGTGCAATGTCTTTGGGAAGAGACCTGAATTATGCCGCGAGTATTGCGTTACCCAGTGCGCCAGTGGATTTGGCGTGCCTTTGTGCAGAGTGCCTTGATCCCGCTGATTCTGGTGGAGACGGTGTTGGTCACGGTGTATTTGCTAAGCAATGCGGCTATTCGCGATGCGCAAATTAGTCATTTGCAGCAGAGTGCCGTCGAGGACTTGTCCACGGCCGTAACGCGCGAGGGCCATGTGATCGACGGTCGGCTGCGTGCGGTCGAGGCGCAGGTGCGGATTTTTCGCGATGCGGCAACTCATGCGTTGCAAAACAGCGGCTTTCAGCCCGATGAGCTGGAGTTCAAACGGCATGTTTCGACCAGCAATGGGGTGTTTTACAGCCGCAGTGACGATGGCCGTGCCGCCTCGTTCTACGCCAACAGTACGCCGCCGTTGCAGCAGGATCACGTCAAGGCCTTGCGCCTGTCACAACTTGATCCGCTGATGCGCTCGATCCGCGATGCCAACCCGTTGGTCAGTGCGCTCTATTTCAACAGCTGGGACAGTTATAACCGGATTTATCCGTTTTTCATGACGCCCGAACAGTATCCCCATGACATGGTGATACCGGATTACAACTTCTATTACCTGGCTGACGCTCGGCACAATCCCGAGCGCAAGGTGGCCTGGACCGATGTTTATCTCGACCCGGCCGGGCAGGGCTGGATGATGTCGGCGGTGGCGCCGGTTTATCGCGGTGACTTCCTTGAGGGCGTGGTGGGTCTGGATATCACCGTGGGCCAAATGCTCAGCGAGATCGGTGAGCTGGATGTGCCGTGGCAGGGCTATGCCATGTTGGTCAGCCGTGAGCACAATATTATGGCCTTGCCCCAGGCTGGCGAGGAGGACTTCGGCCTGCGCGAGTTGACCGAGTATTCCTACGCCGAGGCGGTGCGCCGTGAGGTGCTCAAGCCTGAAGATTTCAATCTTGGCTCGCGTGCAGACATGCAGCCGCTGTTGCAGGCTATGGCGTCCGGTCAGAACGGTGTGCAGGAGGTCATGCTCGGTGGACGCCAACAGCTGGTGGCGTGGAGCGAGATTCCGCAAACCGGCTGGCGCTTGCTGCTGGTGGTCGATGAAGAGAGTATTTTCAGGGAGACCAACAGCCTGGCCGAGCGTTACTTGCAGATCGGTTATTTGTTGATCGCTGGCCTGGCGCTGTTCTATCTGCTGTTTTTTGCCTGGATGTGGCTGCGTTCGCGACGCTTGAGCGATCAGTTGGCTCAGCCGATTGCCGGTATCGTCGAGATGATGCGCCGCCTCGGTCAGGGTGATTACCACCCGAGTGCGCCGCCCAGTGAGATCGATGAGTTGGTGAGCATGGCCCAGGCCGTGCAGCAGACCGGTGAGCAGTTGCAGGCCAGCGATGGCGGACGCTATGAGGCGCAACGCATTTTGCAGCTGGTGCTGGAAAGCACCACGGAGAGTCTGTGGGAGGTGAATGCGCCGAGTATGTCGATCAAGGTCAGTGATCACTTCATCAAGCGCTTCGGTCTGGGGGCCGAGAGCATGAGCCTGAGCGAGTTCAATCGGCGGGTGCATCCGGATGACCTGGAGCGCATCCGCCATCTGCGTCAATTGTTCGCGGTCAGTGGCGAGGATCGGTTCGAGGCGGAGTACCGCTATGCCGATGCCCGCGGCGAATATACCTGGCTACTCAGCCGCGGCAAGGTTCTTGAACGCGACAGCAACGGCAATGCGTTGCGTATCGCCGGTACACATGTCGACATTACCCGACTCAAGCAGGTGCAAGAGGAGTTGCGCCGAACCAGCCTGCAAGCCCAGTCTGCCAGTCAGGCCAAGAGCCGTTTTCTGTCGAGCATGAGCCATGAACTGCGCACGCCGCTGAACGCTATTTATGGGTTTGGTCAGTTGATCGAGCTGGAGACGCAAGGCAAGCCCGAGGCCCAGCAGGAAGCGGACTATGCCCGCGAGATCGTTAATGCCAGCCGTCACCTGACGGCACTGGTCGACGACATTCTCGATCTGTCGAGTATCGAGAGTCGTCGCCAGCAGTTGCAGTTGCAGGCGGTGGAAGTCGGTGCGCTACTCAATGGCTGCGCCGAGCTGGTGCTCCCGGAGGTGCAGCAGCGGCGCCTGCAGATGCAGGTGCTGGCCGCGGTCGATGCAGGTTTGTATGTGCAGGCCGATATGCGCCGCTTGCGTCAGGTGATGCTCAATCTGCTGTCTAACGCGATCAAGTACAACAGCCCGCAGGGGCTGATCAGTCTGGGCTATGAAGTGCGTTCGGACTGCGTACGTTTGTGGGTCGAGGACAGTGGCCCGGGGTTGACCGCCGAACAGCAGACCCAGTTGTTCCAGCCATTCCAGCGCCTGGGGCGAGAAAATTCGAGTGTTCCCGGCACCGGTATCGGTTTGGTTCTGTGTCGTGAGCTGGCTGGCTTGATGGGCGGCGAAATAGGTTTTCGCAGCGTCTTGGGCAGTGGCAGTCGCTTCTGGATCGACCTGCCCAGCGCTGCGGCGCCTGAGTCAGCCCTATCGACTACACCGCTACCCGAGGAATTGCAGGCGCAATCTAAAGCCGAAGTGTTGTGCGTCGAAGATCACCCGGCATGCGTAAAAGTAGTGCAGGAAGCCTTGCGCGAGTTTGCCGATGTGCGTGGCGTCGGCTCGGTGCAGCGGGCGCTGGCCGAGTTGGAGGGCTGCACGCCGACGCTGCTGTTACTCGATCTGGATTTGCCTGATGGCGATGGGTTGCAGGTGCTGGATGCCATGCGCAGCGACCCCCGCTTACGCGCGGTGCCAGTGCTGGTCATCAGTGCTACAGCTGACGAAACCGTGTTTGCCGATGCACTGCAGCGTGGTGCACAAGCATGTCTGGCCAAACCGATCAATCTGGCTCAGGTACGTCGGTTGGTCTTGACGCTGCTGGGGCAAGCTCACTGAGCCGCGGTGAAGGCGTTCGTCTACGGCGGTTACCTCCAGGCGCCCGCCGCTGATGCGAGGCTATTCGCTGGCTTCGAGCAGTTGCAGGGCTTCGCCAAGGACTTTTACCGACGCGCTGTGATTGCCGGCAGTGTGCAGCTCTTCGCCTTCGGCGCGAAGTTTTTGCACCTGCGCCAGTACGCTCGCGTCGCTAGGTGGATTGCTTTGCAGCATGGCGTCTATCTTTGCCATATCTGCCGGGCAGTGCATGGCCCACAGTGAGGTGCTGAGCAGGATAGAGGTGAGGAAAACAGCAAGGCGGCGCATGGTTGTGTTCCTTTTAATGGCTGGACTTGCAGTATAGAAAGCCTGCGCCGGTGGTTTTGCACCGTTGATCCGGTTTCCTCGCCGGAATAAAAAAGGCTACTTCCCCGTTAGCTGTTGCAGCAATCCCATGTAGGAATCAGAGGGGCGCCTAGTCCTTGCTGGCGATCCGGGCCAAAAGCATCGTCGGAGCGCCGAATCACAGTAAGCCGGCGCCGACAGATTCCGCGCTCTGGCTATGTATTCCCTGGCACCCGCTAACGGTTACATCGCCCATAAAAAGCCCCGCGAGGCGGGGCGCAATGGTCAGTGCTTGGCGTGGGTCACTCTGTCCACCAGGTAGACCAGGCCGTGGTAGTCGATGCCGCCGTGCTGGCTCAGGCCGATTTCGCAGGTGCGGCTGGTGCTGATGCCTTCGTCACAGATTTGCACGGCGTCCTTCAGGCTGCGCAGCGAATGAGCGTTGAGTTCCGGGGTGGTGAACCCCTTGTCGCCGGCGAAACCGCAGCAGTGAATGCCTTCCGGAATCACCACCTCGCGGGCGCAGCGCCGCACGATATCGATCAAGCCCTGGGCTTCGCCCAGATGCTGGGTGCTGCAGGTGACATGCACGGCGACTGGCTTGTCCTGGGGCTGGAAGTCCAGGCGGTCGATGAGGTGGTCGCGAATGAATTTGACCGGGTCATGCAGTTTCAGGCGGGTGTCGAGTCCATCCTGCAGCAGGCGCAAGGTGCAGGGGCTGGTGTCGCAGTAGATCGGGTCGAGGCCGCCGCGGCTGGCCTTGAGCAGCGCGTCTATGAGTTCCTGACGCTTGCTGTCGGCTTGCTGGGGATAACCTTTGGAGGCGAACGGCTGACCGCAGCAGAGGGTGTCCAGGTTGTCCGGGAACACCACCTGAAAGCCGCCTTTTTCCAGGAGCGCGCGGGTTTTGTCGAGCAGTGACATCTGCTCGGCATCGCTGGCGGCTGGGCCCATGGCGCGCGATACGCAGGCGGCGAGGTAGACCACCCGCGGGCGTTGATCGTCGGTGGTCACGGGCAGTTGCAGTCGCTGAGCCGGTTGCGGCATTGCGGCTGTCCACTGCGGTACGCGCCCCTGGCTGGCTTTGCTCAGGGCGGCAGACGTGCGGCCGAGCAGCGGGGCGCCCATGAGCAGGCGGGCCCCGTTGGCCACGTGCAGCATGACGCGGGCACCTTGCATGGCGCGACGGAAGTTGTTGGCCAGCCAGTCGGCGCTGCGTTGATTATTGGCATCGCGGGCACGCAGTTTGCGCACTAGGTCGCCGGTATTGATCCCTACCGGGCAGCGTTGGGCGCACAGGCCGGTGGCGGCGCAGGTGTCGATGCCCTGATAGCGGTAATCGCGCTCCAGTGTGGTGGTATCGATGCCCGCACGTTTTTTCGCCTGGATGTCGCGCCAGATGACGATGCGCTGGCGCGGGCTCAGGGTCAGGCCCTTGGACGGGCAGACCGGTTCGCAGAAACCGCATTCGATGCACTTGTCGACGATCTCGTCGGCGACGGGCAGCGGCTTGAGGTTTTTCAGGTGGATCTCGGGGTCTTCGCTGAGCACCACGTCCGGGTTGAGAATGCCCTGCGGGTCGAGCAGACGCTTGAGTTGCCACATCAGCTGGTAGGCGTCCGCGCCCCATTCCAGCTCGACGAACGGCGCCATATTGCGCCCGGTGCCGTGCTCGGCCTTGAGCGAACCGCCGAACTCGACGGCCACCAGTTGCGTCACGTCATCCATGAATGCCGAGTAGCGGGCCACTTGCAGCGGGTCGTCAAAGCCCTGGGTGAAGACGAAGTGCAGGTTGCCTTCCAGGGCGTGGCCGAAAATGATCGCCTCGTCGTAATGGTGCTTGTCGAACAGCGCGAGCAGCCGATTGACCCCCTCGGCGAGTTGTTCGACGGGGAAGGTGACGTCTTCGATGATGACTGTGGTGCCGGTCTGACGCACCGCGCCGACGGCGGGGAAGGTGTCCTTGCGGATCTTCCACAGCAGGTTGTAGACCGTCGGGTCCTCACTGAAGTCGACCTGTTTTTCCAGGGCAAACTCGGCGATTGACGCCATGATCAGTGCCAGCTGCTCATGCAGCAGGCTCTGGCTGGCGGCACGCGACTCGATCAGCAGGGCGCAGGCGCCATTCGACAGGCTCTTCACCCATTCCGGCATGCCAGGTTTGCTTTCGACTGAGCGCAGGCTGCGCCGATCCAGCAGTTCGACGGCGGACACCGGCTGTTGTTTGAGTAGGGTGACCGCGCGGCAGCAGTTTTCCACGTCGGGGAACACCAGCAGGGCGCTGGCTTTGTGCGGGTGATCGGGCACGGTGTCGTAGGTCACGGCGCTGATAAAGCCCAGGGTGCCTTCGGAGCCGACCATCAGGTGACTGAGGATATCCAGCGGTTGGTCGAAGTCGACCAGGGCGTTGAGTGACAGACCGGTGGTGTTCTTCAGCCGGTATTTGTGGCGGATTCTGGCGGCCAGCGCGCTGTTGGCACGGGTTTTCCGGCCCAGCTCGGCTAACTGCTCAAGCAGTCCGGCATGGCTGGTTTCGAATGCCGTCACACTCAGCGGGTCTTCGCTATCCAGCACGGTGCCGTCGGCCAGCACCAGGCGTATGCCGGCCAGGGTGTGGTAGGTATTGTGCGCGGTGCCGCAACACATGCCGCTGGAGTTGTTGGCGACGATGCCGCCGATCTTGCAGGCATTGATCGAGGCCGGGTCGGGGCCGATCTTGCGCTGGAAGGGGGCTAGTACGGCGTTGGCTTGGGCGCCAATCACCCCTGGTTGCAGACGGATCTGCTTGCCCTGGTCACGAATTTCCCGACCGTTCCACGCGTCTCCCAGAACCAGTAAGACCGAGTCGCTGATCGCCTGGCCGGAGAGGCTGGTGCCGGCGGCGCGGAACGTCACAGGAACTTGATGAGTGCCTGCCAGCTTGAGCAAGGCCACTACCTCCAGCTCGGACTCAACCCGGATCACCAACTTCGGAATCAGTCGGTAAAAACTGGCGTCGGTGCCGAAGGCCAGGGTCGACAGTGGGTCGTCGAAGCGCCGCGTGCTGGGAATCAGGCGCTCGACGGCGGCGAGGAAGATGGCGGGCAGGCTCATGGGCGCTCCGGAAGTAGTCGAGTATCTTTTATCTGTAGGCGCCAGGGGGGACGCCTACAACGGCGGTGTAGTGGCCTGCTCAGCGACCCAGTTCACGCACCAGCGAGTCGGCACTGATCTCGCTGATCGACTTGGCACCGGTCAGGATCATGGCCACGCGCATCTCTTTTTCGATCAGGTCGAGCAGGTTGCTCACGCCCGCGCCGCCGGCGACGGCCAGGGCGTAGATGAAGGCGCGTCCGAGCAGTACCGTATCGGCGCCGAGGGCGATCATTCGCACCACATCCAGCCCGGTACGAATGCCCGAGTCGGCGAGAATCGCCAGGTCGCCCTTGACCGCATCGGCGATGGCCGGCAGCGCCCGCGCACTCGACAATACGCCATCAAGCTGGCGGCCGCCGTGGTTGGAGACGACGATGCCGTCGGCGCCAAAACTCACAGCGTCCTTGGCGTCCTGTGCGTCGAGGATGCCTTTGATCACCATCGGGCCGTCCCAGAACTCACGGATCCATTCCAGGTCTTTCCAGGAAATCGACGGGTCGAAGTTGGCGCCGAGCCAGCCAATGTAGTCTGCCAGTCCGGTCGGACTGCCGCGGTAGGCGGAGATATTGCCCAGGTCATGGGGCTTGCCCAGCAGGCCTACGTCCCAGGCCCAGCTTGGGTGAGTCATGGCTTGCAGCATGCGCCGGAATGGCGCGTTCGGCCCGCTCATGCCGGAGTGCGCATCGCGGTAACGGGCGCCTGGGACCGGCATGTCCACGGTGAACACCAGGGTGGTCACGCCGGCAGCCTTGGCGCGCTCCAGCGCATTCTTCATGAAGCCGCGATCTTTGAGTACGTAGAGCTGGAACCACATCGGCCGGTCGATCGCCGGCGCCACCTCTTCGATGGGGCACACCGACACGGTGGACAGGGTGAAGGGAATGCCCTTGGCTGCTGCAGCCTTGGCTGCCTGCACTTCGCCGCGCCGCGCGTACATGCCGGTCAGGCCGACCGGTGCCAGCGCCACAGGCATCGACAGGGTTTCGTTGAACAGGCGGGTTTCCAGGCTCAATTCGGACATGTTGCGCAGTACCCGCTGACGCAGGGCGATATCGGCCAGGTCCTCGACGTTGCGTCGCAAGGTGTGTTCGGCGTAGGCGCCGCCGTCGAGGTAGTGGAACAGGAATGGCGGCAGCTTGCGTTGTGCGGCTGCGCGGTAGTCGGTAGAGGCGGAAATGATCATCGGGTTCATCCTTTGCCAGGAGAGGGCTGTTCTCGCCCAGCAACCGGCCCCGCGATAAGTGCGGGGCCGGTCTGTCTGGGTTACGGGGACGTGAGTGGCTGGCGTCTGTCAGCCAGCAACCAGTGGATCGCTAACGCCCAGTACGTAGATCGCGAACAGGGCGATCAAGCCGGTAAAGAGCACGTAGTACAGCGTAGGCCATATGGTTTTGCGCAGGATGTTGCCCTCGCGACCCAGCAGGCCAACCGTAGCAGAGGCGGCTACCACGTTGTGGATAGCGACCATGTTGCCTGCGGCGGCACCAATGGCCTGGACCGCAACGATCAGTGCGCTGGAAATCCCCAGATTAGTCGCCACGCCGAACTGGAACTGGCTGAACATCATGTTGCTGACGGTGTTGGAACCGGCGATAAAGGCGCCCAGGGCGCCGATGCTCGGTGCTAGCAGCGGGTAGATGCCGCCGACGCTGTCAGCCACCCAGCGCGCCATCAGAATCGGCATGCTCGCCAGGTCGGCACTATTGACGCCCGAGTTGATCAGGATGCGCACCATCGGCACGGTAAACAACAGGACGAAACCGGCGCTGAGCAGTACCCCGGAAGACTCCTTGACCGCCAGACCGAGCTCGCGCAGCTTCATCTTGTGGAAGAAGAAGGTGGCGATGACTACGGTCACCAGAATCCCGCCCGGCAAGTAAAGTGGCATGAAGTTGGCGCTGATCCCGGTTTCACCAAGCAGGTCAGGGAAGTTCACCACCACCGCTTTCAGGGCAGTCGCGACTTCTGGTACGACCCGGCTGATCACCAGCAGCACACCCACCAGTACATAGGGCAGCCAGGCGCGCAGGGAGCTCATTGGCTTGGCAGTCAGCTGGTCCAGCTTCATTTCGATGGTGCCCAGCCATTCGCTCGGCCATTTGTCGGCGGGGGCGAAGTCCCAGGTGGTTTTTGGCAGCAGAAAGCCCATGCGCGCTGCGCTGGTGACAATTGCCAGGCCGATCAGGCCGCCGGCCAGCGACGGAAACTCAGGGCCGAGGAATACCCCGGTGAGGGCGTAGGGGATGGTGAAGGCCAGGCCGGCGAAAATCGCAAACGGCAGCACTTCAAAGCCAGCTTTCCAGCTCTTTTCGGTACCGAAGAAGCGCGTCAGCATCAGCACCATGATCAGCGGCATCGCAGTGCCGACGATGGCGTGGATGATGGCTACTTCACTGGTTATCAGCTGCAGGAACTGCGCCCATGAGGAACCTTGCTCAACCAGCTGCGCGCCGATGGTGGCCGAGTCGAGACCGCTATTGACCCCGACGATGATCGGTGTGCCTACAGCGCCAAAGGACACCGGAGTGCTCTGTACCAACATACCCAGCATGACCGCGGCCATGGCCGGGAAGCCGATGGCGACCAGCAGCGGTGCGGCAATCGCCGCAGGTGTGCCGAAGCCCGAGGCACCTTCGATAAAGCAGCCGAACAGCCAGGCAATGATGATCGCCTGAATCCGCCGGTCAGGGCTGATAGTGGCGAAGCCGGCGCGGATCGCGGTGATGCCGCCGGAGTGCTTAAGGGTGTTAAGCAGCAGGATGGCACCGAAGATGATCCACAGCAGGCCCAGGGTAATCAGCAGGCCTTGCAGCGTCGAGGCGAGCACGCGGTTGAAACTCATCTCCCAGGCGAACAGGCCGATGGCGGCGGTTACCAGGAAGACCAGCGGCATGGCGTGCTTGGCCGGCCAGCGCAGGCCGACCAATAGAATGGCCGCCAGCAGGATCGGTGAAAAGGCGAGTAGAGCCAGAAGACCAGATGACATGTTGGTCTCTCCTTAGCGGCGCGCAAGGCGCATGGGTGTATGCGGATGCAGCGATGCAGCAAATGATTTGGCGTTGACCGGCATGGGAGACCTCATGAGCTTTTTGGAATTGTTTTAGGTTCGGGTAAATTGGTATTACCAATTTACAATGTTGCGCCGCCAGAGTAAAAGTGGATGCCTGCCACTGTCAATTAGCAGGCTTACTACTTTGGTCGAGCATGCCTGTCTTGTAAGGCTTTAAGCGCCGCTATAGGCTTGCGCCACCGGTGCGTAAGGAAGGGGTTTCAGGTGGTAATACCAGTGAGGTTCGGGCTATGGAAGTAGGTCAGGTGCGCCAGCGCCGTTTGTCGGACGACATCGTCATTCAGCTGGAAACCATGATTCTGGAAGGTACGTTGCGTGCCGGTGAGCGGCTGCCTGCCGAGCGGGCGCTGGCCGAGCGCTTCGGCGTGTCGCGTCCGTCATTGCGTGAGGCGATTCAGAAACTGGCAGCCAAAGGTCTGCTGGTCAGTCGTCAGGGTGGGGGCAACTACGTTGCCGAGTCGCTTGGTTCGACCTTCAGTGACCCGTTGTTACCGCTGCTTGAAAGCAACCCGGAAGCCCAGCGCGACCTGCTGGAGTTTCGCCACACCCTGGAAGGTTCTTGCGCGTTCTATGCCGCGCAGCGCGCCACCGAGCGGGATCGTCAGCGCCTGAGTGAGTCCTTTGCGGCGCTGCAGGACTGCTACAGCCGCAGCGGCAAGGTGACTCGTGCGGAGGAGGGGGCGGCCGATGCGAACTTTCACCTGGCCATCGCCGAAGCCAGTCATAACGCGGTGTTGCTGCACACCATTCGCGGCTTGTTCGATCTACTCAAGCGCAATGTGGTGACCAATATCGGCGGCATGTACGCTCAGCGCGACGAGACCCGCGACATGCTGATTGATCAGCATCGGGCGCTCTATGAAGCAATCATCGAGGGGCGCGCCGAAGACGCACGGCAGTTGTCCAACCGGCATATCGACTATGTACAGGAAGTGCTCGCCGAGGTGCAGCAGCAAGCACGACGAGAAGAAAGAGCGCAGCGCCGTGGGGCGGCGGCAAGCGTCAAGGCTTAGGGTGGGTTAGTCGCTCGCAGGATGCCGGAACGGCCTGGCCCGTGAGGGCCGGGTCGCTCATTAGTCGTCTTTACCCTTGCTGCGCATGGCGCGCTGTACTTCGCGGTCAGCGTCACGTTCTTTTTCCGTGTGACGCTTGTCGAAGTCCTTCTTGCCCTTGGCCAGGGCAATCTCGCATTTGATCAAATGCGCCTTCCAGTAAATCGAGATCGCCACGCAGGTGTAGCCTTTTTGCTGCACGGCGCCGAACAGTTTTTCCAGTTCGCGTTTGTTCAGCAGCAGCTTGCGTGTGCGGATCGGGTCGGCAATTACATGGGTGCTGGCAGTCTTCAGGGGGGTGATGTGGCAGCCCATCAGCCAGGCTTCATCGTCCTTCAGCAATACATAGCTGTCGACCAATTGGGCCTTGCCGGCGCGCAGGCTTTTCACTTCCCAGCCGGCCAGGACCAAGCCCGCCTCGAATCTGGATTCGACGAAATAATCGTGCATCGCCTTTTTATTTTGGGCGATGGTGCCTTGAGGGTGTTTCTTTTGTTTAGCCATAGGGGCGGCATTATAGGCAGTCGTTGGCCTGCTGGCGACAGCCTGATCTTGAGAGAGGTGGGGTAATCCCGGACAATGCGCGTCTTTTGCACATATCTCGGGCGTAATCATGGTGAGTGATAAGGTTTCGATCCACGGCGCCTGGGCCAGTCGTTGGGTATTTATCCTGGCGGCAACCGGCTCTGCAGTGGGCCTCGGCAATATCTGGAAGTTTCCCTACATGACGGGCATGTATGGCGGCGGCGCCTTTGTCATCATGTACCTGGTGTGTATTTTTCTGGTCGGCTTGCCGATCATGCTGGCGGAAACCCTGATCGGCCGCCGTGGCCGGCAGAGTCCGGTGAATGCCCTGGCAACACTGGCGCTGGAGTCTGGCGCCTCACCGAGGTGGTCGTGGGCAGCGCTGATGGGGATGGTCGCCGCGTTGCTGATCCTGTCCTTCTACAGTGTCATTGCCGGCTGGTCGCTGGACTACATCATCGGCATGGGCGGCGGTCAATTCGAAGGTATCAGTGCCGACGGCGCGGGTGCTGCGTTCGGTGCGTTGACCACCGATCCCTGGCGCCTGACCCTGTGGCACACGCTGTTCATGCTGTTGACCGGATTCGTCATCGCCCGTGGAGTCGTGGCCGGGCTGGAGCGCAGCCTGCGCGTCATGATGCCGCTGCTGTTTGTCTTGTTGCTGGTACTGCTGGGTTACAGCATGACCACCGGGCACTTTATGCAGGGTTTTCACTTCCTCTTCGATTTTCAGCCGGACAGGCTGCTCGACGGCGTGCTGGCTGCGCTGGGCCATGCCTTCTTCACCCTCAGCGTTGGCGTCGGTGCGATCATGGTGTATGGCGCCTACATGCCCAAGCGAGCGTCGATTGGCAGCACTGTGCTGGCCGTCGGGATTCTCGATACCCTGGTGGCCCTGACTGCCGGATTGGCGTTGTTTCCCATCGTGTTTGCCGCCGGCCTGGAACCGGGCGCCGGGCCTGGACTGATGTTCGTCACCCTGCCGGTGGCTTTCGGCAATATTGTGTTCGGCCAGGTAATGGGTACGTTGTTTTTCGTGTTGGTGCTGATCGCAGCCTGGACCTCGTCGATCTCGATGTTGGAACCGGCAGTTGCTTATCTGGTCGAGCGTACCCAGCGCAGCCGGGCGCTGGTCACCAGTGTGTTGGTGTTGCTGTGCTGGGTGGTGGGCATGGGCACTGTGTTGTCCTTCAATCTTGGTGCCGAAGCCAAGTTCTTTGTCTTCGCTGAAGATGGTTTTCATCTGTTTCAGTGGGGCGCCGAGGGCGGGCGAAACTTCTTCGACAGCGTCGACTACCTGACCAGCCGCATTCTCTTGCCGGCGGGCGGTCTGGCCTTTGTCCTGTTCGCTGGTTGGGTACTCAAGCGCGAAGTGGTGCGCGAAGAGTTGGCAATCAACAACCCGCTGCTGTTTGGTTTGGTCTACTGGTTGATGCGAGTGGTGGCGCCATTGGGGATATTGATCGTGTTTGTGGCAGAGTTGATGAAATGAGTACAGTGACCCTACTGAGTGAAGGTGCAGGCTTATGAGCACCCATATTCAACGTTCGGCGTTGCTGCCTTACCCTGCGGCTGTCCTGTATGAGTTGGTCAATGACGTGGCGCGTTATCCGGAGTTCCTGCCCTGGTGTTCGGCCAGTGAGGTTCTGGACGTCAGTCAAACCCACATGCGTGCCAGTCTGGCAGTGGCCAAGGGTGGCGTTAGCCAGCGTTTTATTACCCGTAATGTGCTGGTTTGGGGGCAGTCGATCGAGCTGGTGCTGGAGGAGGGGCCGTTCAATCAACTGCATGGCCAGTGGGTGTTCAAGGCATTGGGCGACAAAGCCTGCAAGATCAGCCTGGACCTGACCTTCGACTATGCCGGTCCGTTGGTGCGGGTAACACTTGGGCCGCTGTTCAATCAGGCGGCAAACACCCTGGTGGATGCCTTCTGCCAAAGGGCGAAGCAGCTATATGGATAGCAAAATGATCGCAGTTGAAGTGGTCTATGCCTTGGCGGACAAGCAGAAGTTGCTGCGCCTGAGCCTGCCTTACGGCACGACGATGCGCCAGGCCGCGGAGCAATCGGGCATGCAGGCGCATTTCCCTGGTCTTGATTTGGAGAGCAGTCCGCTGGGGATCTTCGGCAAGGCCGTTGCCAAGCCACAAGAGCGAGTCCTGGAGGATGGCGAGCGAGTGGAAATCTATCGGCCTCTGATTGCCGATCCGAAAGAGGTTCGCAAGCAGCGTGCTGCCCGGGCGGCTCAGGCCAAGGCTGACGAAGAGGGCGCTTGACGACAAGCTGACGGGCAGCGTCCCGGCGACGGCTATCGCGGGCAAGTTCTCTCCTGCCCAGTCAGGTGGTAGCTGCGGGGCGGACTTGTCTGTGACGCGCTGGATGGCGATGTGGCGATTAACTGCTGCGGGGAGATCACTCGTAGGCCGCGTGGCCTGAGGCACAGGGCGGCCAAGGCCAGCGAATTTGCTGCGGTCTGCGTGGCTTCGCTGTCCGCGCCAGCCTACCCATTGCGGCAACACCTGAGGGGTACTCACGCATAAAAAAGCCCAGAAACTTCTGGGCTTTTTTTGCGGGTCGCTTTACTGCGGTGAGCTGTCCAGTGGTTCCGGGGTTGGTACCGCTACGCTCTGCACGTCGTCGACTTCACGCTGGATCTGCTCAAGCAAGGAGCCTGGCGCTGGTGGTTGTTCAGCTTGCGGTTGCGCGGTAGTTTGCGGCGCAACTACGCTGGCTCCACTCTGGCCAAGAATAGCTTCGTCGCGGCTGACGCCGGGCATGAAGTCGCCCGACAGGCCGGCCAGTTGATCATTGCCATTGAACGTTACGCTCACACGCTCTTGCAGGCGTTTACCGCCGCCAGGCTGGATGCTGTACAGGTAGTCCCAGCGATTGGCATGGAAGGTGTCGGTGAGCAACGGGTTGCCCATGATAAAGCGCACTTGGCTGCGGGTCATTCCAGGGCGCAATTGATCTATCATGTCTTGTGTAACGACATTGCCCTGTTGGACGTCAATTTTATAAACCCCGGGGAAAGAACAACCGGCGAGCGCGATGAGTCCCACAAAGGTGAGACTGGTCAGCAGGAGCTTGGTTTTTTGCATCGGAGGGTGACTTCCACTATCTTGGCTGGGCAACGTAAACCCCGATCATACCCGCAATAAAGGAAGCTGCGAAGCCGCTTCCGCGAGAAAGCAGACCATGGTTGAAAATAGCGAACTACGCAAAGCTGGCCTGAAAGTGACCTTGCCACGGGTCAAAATTCTGCAGATGCTCGATTCCGCCGAGCAACGTCACATGAGTGCAGAAGATGTTTACAAGGCCCTGATGGAGGCGGGTGAGGACGTTGGCCTGGCCACCGTGTACCGCGTACTGACCCAGTTCGAGGCTGCAGGGCTGGTGGTGCGTCACAACTTCGATGGCGGCCATGCCGTGTTCGAGTTGGCCGATGGTGGCCATCACGATCATATGGTTTGTGTCGATTCGGGTGAGGTGATCGAATTCTTCGACCCTGAAATCGAGAGGCGGCAGAAAGAAATCGTGCTCGAGCATGGCTTTGAAATGGTCGATCACAACCTGGTGCTCTACGTGCGCAAAAAGAAGTAGGCGCATACAGCGAGGTATGAATAAAGGCGACCCACGGGTCGCCTTTATTCTTTGTTATGCCACGGTTCTGTGTTGCATGCAGCAGAACCTGCAGGGGGCGTCCAGGCACCGCGCTGTCGCGTAGAGGCCGTGAGCACTTGGGGGCGTAGCCCTTGCTACGGTCCGGCGATGCCTTTGATCTGCAAAGATCGCCAGCAAGCTGGCTCCTACAGAGTTCATGTTCTGATTTAATTTCTATATATAAAACAGTGAGTTATTTTTAGTTTGATGGGATATCCCCCGTCGTATGGACGGCGGGGCTTCTGCAGGCGCTGAGCGTCTCTTCAGTGTCTATCTCAGGCATGACTTTATTGCTGCGGGCACCCGCTAGGCTATGTACCAATGGCGTGTGGCGTTCAGTTATTGCCACCGCATTTGAGGTGGCCTGGGTCTGTAGGGTGCGCCGTGCGCACCCGTGTTCGTTGCCTGCGTTGGTGCGCACGGCCTGGGCGGCCCCGCGTCACCCTGCCCGTTGCCAGCTATGCAAAAAGGGCTTAGGTCTGAATCTGCCATGCAACACGATATTGGTGCAGCGCCATCCGTTATGCCTGGGCGCTGCTGACCATCTGTCGGGCATGGGCCAGTGACTCTTCGGTCAGGTCGACGCCACCCAGCATGCGGGCGATTTCTTCGATGCGCTGGTTTCTATCCAGCTTGCTCACGGCTGTGCGGGTGGCATCGCTGTCGCGCGCCTTGTGTACGAACAGGTGCTGATGGCCCTGGGCGGCCACTTGAGGCAGGTGGGTGACGGTCAGTACCTGTCCGCGATCACCGAGGCGGCGCAGCAGTTGCCCGACCACTTCAGCGGTAGGGCCGCCAATGCCGACGTCAACTTCGTCGAATACCAGGGTCGGTACGCGAGAGGTTTGTGCGGTGATCACCTGGATTGCCAGGCTGATGCGCGACAGCTCACCGCCAGAAGCGACCTTGGCCAGGGTCTTGAGTGGTTGTCCAGGGTTAGCGCTGACCAGGAATTCCAGCTGTTCGAGGCCGTTGGGGTGTGGCTCGCTATTGTTGTTCACGCTCAGTTTGATGTTGAAGCGGCCGCCCGGCATGCCCAGATTCTGCATTTCCAGTTCTACCGCAGTGGCCAGTTCGCTGGCTGCGCGGTGGCGCATGATGCTGAGTTCGCTGGCCTTTTCCTGGTAGTGGCGCTCGAACGCGGCCAGTTCATCGTCCAGGCGTTCGGCGGCTTGATCGTCGGCATTGAGGCTTTCCAGCTCCTCGAACAGTTGCTGCTGCATGGCAATCAGTTCGCTGGGCTGAATGCGGTGCTTGCGGGCCAGGGTATAGATCGCATCCATGCGTTCCTCCATCTGTCGCAGGCGCTCGGGATCGGCGTCGAAGTGATCGAGAAAGCGGTTGAGTTCACCGACGGCTTCTTCCACCTGGATTTGTGCGCTGGCCAGCAGGTTGGTCGCTTCGCTCAAGGCGCTCGGTTGACCCTGAAAAGTGCCCAAGCGGGTGAGGCTGGCGGTCAATGCCGAGAGCACGTTACCTGCGTCGTTCTCGCTGCACTGCTCGATCACCAGGCGGCAGGCGCTGAGCAGGCTTTCAGCGTTGGTCAGGTTTTTGTGTTCCTGCTCCAGTTGTTGCAGTTCGTTTTCGCCCAGGGCCAGGCTGTCCAGTTCTTCAAGCTGATAGCTGAGCAGCTGGTGGCGTGAGCGTTGCTCGTCGCCGATGCTGGACAGGCGCTGCAGCTCACTGCGGGTTTGTTTCCAGCGCTGGGCGGCCAGTTGCACCTGGCGCGCCAATTCCTGGCTTCCGGCATACTCGTCGAGCAGGCGGCGGTGGGTTTCGGCCTTGAGCAGGGACTGGTGTTCGTGCTGGCTGTGGATATCGATCAGCAGCTCGCCGAGGGCCTTGAGGTCGCCTTGGGGGCAGGGTGAGCCATTGATGTAGCCGCGTGAGCGACCTTCTGCAGTGATCACTCGACGCATGATGCATGGGCCGTCGTGGTCAAGGTCGCGCTCAGCCAGCCAGGTGCGCGCTTCCGGGATGTCGCCCAAGTCGAAGCTGGCCAGAATGTCCGCCTTGTCGGCCCCGGGGCGCACCACGCCGCTGTCGGCGCGATCCCCGAGGCAGAGGCCGAGGGCGTCGAGCATGATCGATTTACCGGCGCCGGTTTCGCCGCTGATGACGCTCATGCCGCTGTCCAGCTCCAGGTCGAGGTGTTCAACGATGGCGTAGTTGTGTACGGACAGGTGCACCAGCATGGCGAGGCCTCCAGATCTTCGATGTGTATATTTATACAGTGTTTATTTCGTGGCTGGCAATCCTTGTGCTGCACTTGAAGCTGCGGATTTTGTCCCCATATAGGCGGCAGGGCGCGAGTTTAGGCTGGCGTCGAATTTTTAGAGGAGAAACGCATGGCTGACGAACAGACTCGCGATACCCAGCTGCCAGAAGTAGCGCCTGGTGCCGAAATGGACTCGAACGATCAGCTGGATGCTCGCATTCAGGTGTTGGAAGAAGAGCTGGCTGCCGCTCAGGATCAGGCTCTGCGCATGGCGGCTGACCTGCAGAACGTGCGTCGTCGCGCCGAGCAGGATATTGAGAAGGCGCACAAGTTCGCTTTGGAAAAGTTCGCCAACGACCTGCTGCCGGTGGTCGATAGTCTCGAGCGCGGTCTCGAGCTGTCGAGCCCGAATGACGAGGCGATCAAGGCGGTGCGCGAGGGTATGGAGCTGACGTTGAAGCTGTTCCAGGACACCTTGAAACGCTATCAGCTGGAAGTCGTTGATCCGCATGGTGCGCCGTTTAATCCTGAGCATCACCAGGCCATGGCCATGCAGGAAAGCACCCATGTAGAGCCAAACAGCGTGCTCAAGGTGTTCCAGAAGGGCTATCTGCTCAACGGTCGGCTGCTGCGCCCGGCAATGGTGGTGGTCAGCAAGGCGCCAGCCGAAGTTCCGCCGTCTATCGATGAGCAGGCTTGAAATTCGGCGATCAGCCCCCATTTTATGAGTCAAGCGTTTTAATGCTACCGCGGCTGACAGAGCGCAGCGGCGGAAATATCAAAGTTTCGGGAGAATGATGATGGGCAGAATTATCGGTATCGACCTGGGGACCACCAACTCGTGTGTCTCCATTCTGGAAAACGGCAACGTCAAGGTCATCGAGAATGCCGAAGGCACTCGCACCACGCCGTCGATCGTTGCTTATGCCAACGACGGTGAGATCCTCGTCGGTCAGTCGGCCAAGCGCCAGGCTGTGACCAATCCGCACAACACCCTGTACGCGGTGAAGCGTTTGATCGGTCGTCGCTTCGAGGAAGACGTTGTACAGAAAGACATCCAGATGGTGCCGTACAAGATCGTCAAGGCTGATAACGGTGACGCCTGGGTTGAAGTGAACGGCCAGAAAATGGCGCCGCCACAAATCTCGGCTGAAATTCTGAAGAAGATGAAGAAGACCGCCGAAGACTACCTCGGCGAGCCAGTGACCGAGGCGGTCATCACCGTGCCGGCCTACTTCAACGACAGTCAGCGCCAAGCGACTAAAGACGCCGGTCGCATCGCCGGTCTGGACGTCAAGCGCATCATCAACGAGCCAACCGCGGCTGCGCTGGCGTACGGCATGGACAAGTCCAGGGGCGATCACACCGTGATCGTTTATGACCTGGGTGGCGGTACGTTCGACGTGTCGGTGATCGAGATCGCCGAAGTCGATGGCGAGCACCAGTTCGAAGTGTTGGCCACCAACGGTGACACCTTCCTCGGCGGCGAAGACTTTGACATTCGCCTGATCGACTACCTGGTCGACGAGTTCAAGAAAGAAAGCGGGATGAACCTCAAGGGTGACCCGCTGGCCATGCAGCGCCTGAAAGAAGCCGCTGAAAAAGCCAAGATCGAGCTGTCCTCGAGCCAGCAGACCGATGTCAATCTGCCGTACATCACTGCAGATGCCACTGGCCCCAAGCACTTGAACGTGAAAATTTCGCGCGCCAAGCTGGAGTCGCTGGTTGAAGACCTGGTGCAGCGCACTATCGAACCGTGCCGCATTGCTCTGAAAGACGCCGGTATCGACGTGGCCAAGATCAACGACGTGATTCTGGTCGGTGGTCAGACGCGTATGCCGCTGGTACAGAAGCTGGTTACCGATTTCTTCGGTAAGGAAGCGCGCAAGGACGTCAACCCGGACGAAGCTGTAGCCATGGGTGCTGCTATCCAGGGCGCCGTATTGTCGGGTGACGTGAAAGACGTGCTGCTGCTCGACGTGTCGCCGCTGACCCTGGGTATCGAAACCATGGGCGGCGTGATGACTGCGCTGATCGAGAAAAACACCACGATTCCGACCAAGAAATCGCAGGTGTTCTCGACTGCCGATGACAACCAGGGCGCGGTGACCATTCATGTGCTGCAGGGCGAGCGCAAGCAGGCCAGCGGTAACAAGTCGCTGGGCAAGTTTGACCTGGCCGAGATTCCGCCGGCTCCGCGTGGCGTACCGCAGATCGAAGTAACCTTCGATATCGATGCAAACGGCATCTTGCACGTAGGCGCTAAAGACAAGGCTACTGGCAAGACCCAGTCGATCGTGATCAAGGCCAACTCCGGCCTGTCTGAAGAAGAAATTCAGCAGATGGTCCGCGATGCCGAGGTCAATGCCGAGGAAGATCGCAAGTTCGAAGAGTTGGCGACCGCACGTAACCAGGGCGATCAGTTGGTGCATGCCACCCGCAAGATGATCACTGAAGCGGGCGACAAGGTCACCGCGGACGAGAAAGTCGCAATCGAAAAAGCCTTGGGCGAGCTGGAAGCGGCGATCAAGGGTGATGACAAGGCGACTATCGAAGCCAAGATCAATGCCCTGTCCGAAGCTACTACTCCGCTGGCGCAAAAGATGTATGCCGAGCAACCGCAGCCGGGTGCTGCCCAGGGTGCTGATGATACTCAGGGCGCTGGCGACGACGTAGTCGACGCGGAGTTCGAAGAGGTCAAGGAAAACAAATAAGCGCGAGCTTATACCGCTCTGGCCAGGCGCGACGCAAGTTGCGTTCGGCACGATCCGCCACGCGGGAGCTTGCTCCCGCGTTTGCGTGTCTGGAGTAGACGATTTCAAGGTGTTGAAGACTTATGGCTAAACGTGACTATTACGAAGTGCTGGGTGTCGAGCGCGGCGCGAGCGAAGCGGAGCTGAAAAAGGCTTACCGGCGCCTGGCGATGAAGCACCACCCGGACCGTAATCCCGACGATAAAGCGTCGGAAGATATGTTCAAGGATGCCAACGAGGCCTACGAAGTATTGTCTGATGCCGGCAAGCGTGCGGCCTACGACCAGTACGGCCATGCCGGTGTAGATCCGCAGATGGGCGGCGGCGGTGGTCCGGGTGGAGCCAACTTCTCCGATATTTTCGGTGATGTGTTCAGCGACTTCTTCGGCGGCGCGGGCGGTCGTGGCGGTCAGCGTGGCGGTGCCCAGCGTGGCAGCGATTTGCGCTACACCCTGGAGCTTGATCTGGAAGAGGCTGTGCGCGGTACTACGGTCAATATCCGTGTGCCGACCCTGGTCAATTGCAAAGTCTGCGAAGGCTCTGGTGCGAAGAAAGGCACCTCGCCTGTGACCTGTACCACCTGCGGCGGTATCGGTCAGGTGCGCATGCAGCAGGGCTTCTTCTCGGTGCAGCAGACCTGCCCGCGTTGCCATGGCAGCGGCAAGATGATTACCGACCCGTGCGGATCTTGTCATGGTCATGGTCGAGTGGAGGAGCACAAGACCCTGTCGGTGAAGGTGCCGCCTGGTGTCGATACCGGTGACCGTATTCGTCTGTCCGGCGAAGGCGAGGCGGGCGCGATGGGTGGTCCTGCGGGCGACCTGTATGTGGTGGTCAATGTGCGTGAGCACGCGATCTTCCAGCGCGACGGCAAGCACTTGTATTGCGAGGTGCCGATCAGCTTCGCCGATGCGGCGTTGGGCGGCGAGCTCGAAGTGCCGACCCTGGATGGCCGGGTCAAGCTGAAGATTCCGGAAGGCACGCAGACCGGCAAGCTGTTCCGTTTGCGCGGTAAAGGCGTGGCGCCGGTGCGCGGTGGCGGTGCTGGCGACCTGATGTGTCGGGTGGCGCTAGAAACCCCGGTCAGCCTGGATCGGCGTCAGCGCGAGCTGCTTGAAGAGTTTCGCAAGACCCTGCAAGGCGATACCCGGCATTCGCCGAAGGCCAGTGGTTGGTTTGAGGGTGTGAAGCGCTTCTTTGGCGACGTGTGAATAAACAGCCGCCAGTCGGAGTCGACAAGTTGCAAGAGGGCTTGTGCTCCGGCTTGCGGCGCAAGGCTTATGGCTTGGAGTTGGTGTCATGCAACGAATAGCAGTGATGGGCGCCGCTGGGCGCATGGGCAAAACCCTGATCGAGGCCGTGCAGCAGGCCGAGGGCGTCAGTCTGACGGCGGCGATTGATCGTGCCGACAGTAGTCTGGTCGGCGCCGATGTTGGCGAGTTGGCAGCGCTGGGCAAGATTGGTGTCAGGCTGTCGGGCGGGTTGAGTGAGGTGCTCGATCAGTTCGATGTGTTGATCGACTTCACTCATCCCTCGGTCACCCTGAAGAATCTGGAGATCTGCCGGCAAGCTGGCAAGGCCATGGTGATTGGTACCACCGGCTTCAGTGCCGAGGAAAAACAGCTGTTGTCCGATGCTGGCCAGCAGATCCCCATCGTCTTCGCTGCCAACTTCAGTGTGGGTGTCAACCTGTGCCTGAAATTGCTGGATACCGCGGCGCGGGTGCTCGGTGACGAGGTGGATATCGAAATCATCGAAGCCCATCACCGGCACAAGGTCGATGCGCCGTCGGGCACGGCCTTGCGTATGGGTGAAGTGGTAGCCAATGCCCTGGGGCGTGATCTGCAGAAAGTTGCGGTTTACGGCCGTGAAGGTCAGACCGGTGCGCGTGCTCGCGAAACCATCGGCTTTGCTACGGTCAGGGCCGGCGATGTGGTCGGCGATCACACCGTGCTGTTTGCCGCCGACGGAGAGCGCGTGGAGATCACCCATAAAGCCTCAAGCCGTATGACCTTCGCCAAGGGCGCAGTACGTTCGGCCTCATGGCTGCAAGGGCGTGCGCCGGCGTTGTACGACATGCAGGATGTGCTGGGGCTCAATTGAGGCGGTTCGTCGGACACTCTCATTCTGGCTAGGAGTAAATCGCATTTGGCGGTGGACCAAAAAGGCACTTTCCTGTAGGCTTCCCGCTTTAGTGTGTCCACTAAAAGTTGCGCAGAATGAATCATATAAAAAAGCGGGGTGACGGTCGGTACGTCATCCCGCTTTTTTACAATCTGCGTTTGCTTCAAGCTTTTATCTACGGAGGTTTTCTTGAGTAAGCCAGCCCTTAAACCTGCCATTCTGGCCCTTGCTGATGGCAGCATTTTTCGCGGCGAGGCCATCGGTGCCGATGGCCAAACTATTGGAGAGGTGGTTTTCAACACCGCCATGACCGGCTATCAGGAAATCCTCACCGATCCTTCCTATGCCCAGCAAATCGTTACCCTGACCTATCCGCACATCGGCAATACCGGCACCACGCCGGAAGATGCCGAGTCCGATCGGGTCTGGGCTGCCGGTTTGATCATTCGCGATCTGCCGCTTATCGCCAGTAACTGGCGCAGCAAGCAGCCGCTGGATGAGTACCTGAAAGAAAACGGTACGGTCGCCATCGCCGGCATCGATACCCGTCGCCTGACCCGCATTCTGCGTGAGAAAGGTTCGCAGAATGGCTGCATTCTGGTCGGTGATGACGCCACCGACGAGAAAGCCCTGGAGCTGGCGCGCAGCTTTCCAGGCCTCAAGGGCATGGACCTGGCCAAAGTGGTCAGCTGTGCCAAGCCCTACGAGTGGCGCTCTACGGTGTGGAATCTGCAGGGTGATAACCATCTGGAAATTCCAGCTAGCGAGCTGAAGTACCACGTGGTGGCTTATGACTATGGGGTCAAGTGGAACATCTTGCGCATGCTGGTTGAGCGTGGCTGCCGGGTGACAGTGGTGCCGGCGCAAACGCCCGCTGCCGACGTGTTGGCGCTGAATCCTGATGGCGTGTTCTTGTCAAACGGTCCTGGTGATCCGGAGCCATGCGATTACGCCATTGCTGCGATCAAAGACGTGTTGGAAACTGAAATTCCGGTATTCGGCATCTGCCTTGGCCACCAGCTGCTGGCTCTGGCCTCCGGCGCCAAGACCCTGAAGATGGGTCACGGCCATCACGGCGCCAACCACCCGGTGCAGGATCTGGACAGCGGTGTGGTGATGATCACCAGCCAGAACCACGGTTTCGCCGTGGATGAAGCCAGTCTGCCAAGCAACCTTCGGGCGATCCACAAGTCGCTGTTCGACGGCTCCCTGCAAGGCATCGAGCGCACCGACAAAAATGCGTTCAGCTTCCAGGGTCACCCCGAGGCGAGCCCTGGTCCAGCCGATGTGGCGCCACTGTTCGACCGCTTCATTGAAGCGATGGCCAAGCGCAAATAGACGAGTCGTCTGGAGTGTGTAGCGAGCGGCGCCTGGGCAAGGCGCCCGGAATGCAACGACGAGACAGTAGATTGCAGTACGGTGAGACGGTGAGTGCCGCGCAGTGCAGCTTTAGCGGTGCAGTAGCCTCAAGATGTCTCGCCGGCTGCCCCAAGGATTCGAGTAGATACCATGCCAAAACGTACAGACATTAAGAGCATCCTGATCCTCGGTGCTGGCCCGATCGTAATCGGCCAGGCCTGCGAGTTCGACTATTCCGGTGCCCAGGCCTGTAAGGCTCTGCGCGAGGAGGGTTACCGCGTCATCCTGGTGAACTCCAACCCCGCCACCATCATGACCGACCCGGACATGGCCGATGCCACCTATATCGAGCCGATCAAGTGGTCGACCGTGGCCAAGATCATCGAGAAGGAGCGCCCGGACGCCCTGCTGCCGACCATGGGTGGGCAGACCGCGCTTAACTGCGCCCTGGACCTGGAAAAGCACGGCGTCCTGGAAAAGTTTGGTGTGGAGATGATCGGTGCTAACGCCGACACCATCGACAAGGCCGAAGACCGTTCGCGCTTCGACAAGGCGATGAAAGACATCGGTCTGGCTTGTCCGGTTTCCGGCATCGCCCACAACATGGAAGAAGCCTACGTCGTTCTCGATAAAGTCGGCTTTCCCTGCATCATTCGTCCGTCCTTCACCATGGGCGGCACCGGCGGCGGTATTGCCTACAACCGTGAAGAGTTCGAGGAGATCTGCGCCCGTGGCATCGATCTGTCGCCGACCAGCGAGTTGTTGATCGACGAATCGCTGATCGGCTGGAAAGAGTACGAGATGGAGGTCGTTCGCGATAATAACGACAACTGCATCATCGTCTGTGCCATCGAAAACTTCGACCCGATGGGCGTGCATACCGGCGACTCGATCACCGTGGCGCCAGCGCAAACCCTGACCGACAAGGAATACCAGATTCTGCGTAACGCCTCGCTGGCAGTGCTGCGCGAGATTGGTGTGGAAACCGGCGGCTCCAATGTGCAGTTTGGTATCTGCCCCAATACAGGCCGCATGGTGGTCATCGAGATGAACCCGCGCGTGTCGCGTTCCTCGGCGCTGGCCTCCAAGGCTACCGGCTTCCCGATCGCCAGAATCGCCGCCAAGCTGGCCGTGGGTTACACCCTCGACGAACTGAGCAACGACATTACTGGTGGCCGCACTCCGGCATCGTTCGAGCCGGCCATCGACTATGTCGTGACCAAGATCCCGCGTTTCGCCTTCGAGAAATTCCCCAAGGCCGACGCCCGCCTGACCACGCAGATGAAATCTGTCGGTGAGGTCATGGCCATCGGCCGTACCTTCCAGGAGTCCATGCAGAAAGCGTTGCGTGGCCTTGAAGTTGGTGTTTCGGGCTTCGATCCAATGCTTGATCTGAATGATCCGGATGCAGAAAGCACCCTCCGGCGCGAGTTGATCGTGCCGGGTGCCGACCGCATCTGGTACCTGGCTGACGCCTTCCGTGCGGGCAAGACGGTTGCCGAAGTGTTCGAGCTGACTCGGATTGACGAGTGGTTCCTGGTGCAGATCGAAGACCTGGTCAAGGACGAGGAAAAGATCAAGACCATGGGTCTGGCCAGCATTGACCGCGACCTGATGTACAAGCTCAAGCGCAAGGGTTTCTCCGATGTGCGTCTGGCCAAGCTGCTGGGTGTGTCAGAGAAGAGCCTGCGTAGTCATCGCCACAAGCTCAAGGTGCTGCCGGTCTACAAGCGCGTCGACACCTGCGCTGCCGAGTTCGCCAGCGACACCGCCTACATGTATTCGACCTATGAGGAAGAGTGCGAGGCTGCGCCGTCGACCCGTGACAAGATCATGATTCTGGGTGGCGGGCCGAATCGTATCGGTCAGGGTATCGAATTCGACTACTGCTGCGTGCATGCCGCTCTGGCACTGCGTGAAGACGGTTACGAGACCATCATGGTCAATTGCAACCCGGAAACTGTATCCACCGACTACGACACCTCCGACCGTCTGTATTTCGAGCCGGTTACCCTGGAAGACGTACTGGAAATCGTCCGCGTCGAACAGCCCAAGGGTGTGATCGTGCAGTACGGCGGGCAAACCCCGCTGAAAATCTGTCGCGCCCTGGAAGAAGCCGGTGTGCCGATCATCGGCACCAGCCCCGAGGCGATCGATCGCGCCGAAGACCGCGAGCGTTTCCAGCAGATGGTGCAGCGCCTGGGCTTGCGTCAGCCGGCCAATGCCACTGCGCGCAGCGAAGACGAAGCCCTGGCGGCGTCCAAGGTCATCGGTTATCCGCTGGTGGTGCGTCCGTCTTATGTCTTGGGCGGTCGGGCGATGGAAATCGTCTACCAGGAAGAAGAGCTCAAGCGCTACATGCGCGAAGCGGTGAAAGTGTCCAACGACAGCCCGGTGCTGCTCGACCACTTCCTCAACTGCGCCATCGAAGTCGATATCGATGCCATTAGCGACGGCGAGACCGTGGTGATTGGCGCGATCATGCAGCACATCGAGCAGGCGGGCGTGCACTCCGGTGACTCGGCCTGCTCGTTGCCGCCGTATTCGCTGCCGGCGCATATCCAGGACGAAATCCGCGACCAGGTCAAGAAAATGGCCCTGGAGCTCGGTGTGATTGGCCTGATGAACGTACAGATGGCCGTGCAGGGCGAGGATATCTTCGTCATTGAAGTCAATCCGCGCGCCTCGCGTACCGTGCCGTTCGTCTCCAAGTGCATCGGCATCTCCCTGGCCATGCTCGGTGCCCGGGTGATGGCCGGCAAGACCCTGGCCGAAGTCGGCTTTACCCAGGAAATCATTCCGAACTTCTACAGCGTCAAGGAGGCGGTATTCCCCTTCGCCAAGTTCCCTGGCGTCGACCCGATCCTTGGTCCGGAAATGAAATCGACCGGCGAAGTCATGGGCGTTGGCGACACCTTCGGTGAGGCGTTTGCCAAGGCCCAGTTGGGCGCCAGTGAAATCCTGCCCAATAGCGGCTGTGCCTTTATCAGTGTGCGCGATGACGACAAGCCCTTGGTGGCCGAGTTGGCGCGTAATCTGATTGAGCTGGGTTTTGAGGTGGTTGCCACGTCGGGCACCGCCAAGGTGATCGAGGCGGCCGGCTTGCCAGTACGGCGCGTAAACAAAGTGACCGAGGGGCGTCCTCATGTGGTCGACATGATCAAGAATGACGAAGTCACCCTGATCATCAATACCACCGAAGGCCGTCAGTCGATTGCCGACTCCTATTCCATTCGGCGTAATGCGCTACAGCATCGCATCTGCTGCACCACGACGTTGGCGGCTGGCGAGGCGATTTGTGAAGCGCTCAAGTTCGGCCCTGAGAAGACTGTGCGCCGCTTGCAGGATCTCCACGCGGGAATTAAAGCATGACTAAGTACCCGATGACCGTCCAGGGCGCGCGCGCCCTGGAAGAAGAGCTGGCGCACCTGACCAAGGTGGTGCGGCCCAAGCTTAGCCAGGATATTGGCACCGCCCGTGAGCTGGGTGACCTCAAGGAAAACGCCGAATACCATGCTGCCCGCGAACAGCAGGGCATGGTCGAGGCGCGGGTTCGTGATATCGAGGGGCGGCTGCAGAACGCGGTGGTCATCGATGTCACCAGCATTGAGCACACCGGCAAGGTTATTTTCGGCACCACGGTGGAAATCGCCAATGTCGAAACCAGCGAGAGCGTGACGTACCAGATCGTTGGCGAAGACGAGGCCGATATCAGGCTCGGCAAGCTGTCGGTAGGCTCGCCTATCGCTCGTGCGCTGGTCGGCAAGGAAGAAGGCGATGTAGTGGTTGTAAAGACCCCGAGCGGCATCGTCGAGTACGAGATTGTCGAGGTTCGCCATATCTAGGTCCGGCACGCTAAATGCTGGAGCGATAAGCTGGCTGCTGGCCCAGACATTCTGGGTTGGCGGCCTTTGGCTGCTGCATTTTCTGCTGCTGCCGGCGATCGCCAAGCTGGGTTTGGCGCCATTATTGGTCGAGGAAATTGCCGGCGTCGTTCGCCCTCTGCTGGTAGGGCTGGCAGGGGTTTGCGCGGTGCTGCAAATGTTGGTGCTGATACGTGCTGAGCGTTTTGCCAGTCTGTGGTGCGATATGCGCGGCCAGCTGCTATTGACCGTGCTGGTGATGGCGGCAAGTTACTTTGCGGTGCGCCATTTTGGGTTTGGCGGCGGGCTTTGGCTGATGTTCAGCTACTTGGTGATGGCGTTTTGCGGGCTGCTACTCGTGCTGCAGCCGGTGCCGGGCAACAGCAAGCGTTAAGCTGCAAGCTTCAAGTCAGGCAAGAAGCGTGCAGCTTGAAGCTGTCAGCCGTGATGGCGGTGGACGTTAGACAGGTTTTTATTGACCTTGGGGTTCTTGCGGTAAATCAACGCCATCTTGCCGATGACCTGCACCAAGTCGGCACGACCGGTTTTGCACAGCGCGTTAATGGCCGCAAGGCGACTTTCGCGTTCAACGATGCGTAGCTGTATTTTAATCAGCTCATGGTCGCTCAGGGCGCGCTCCAGTTCGGCCAGTACGCCTTCGGTCAAACCATTGTCAGCCACGATCAATACGGGTTTCAGGTGGTGGCCGATAGATTTGAATTGTTTCTTCTGCTCTTGAGTGAGCGGCATAATCTGATTCCTGCATTTAATCTGGTAAAAAACGGCGATCAGTTTACCCGAGCGCCTTCGTCGCCGCCCAGATATTCATGCTCTGCACAATTCGAGGTATTGCGTGGCCCGTTCCAAGACCAGCCTGCGTTGGCTGAAAGAGCATTTCGATGACCCTTACGTCAAAATGGCGCAAAAGGAAGGCTATCGCTCGCGCGCCAGCTACAAACTGCTGGAAGTCCAGGAAAAGGATCGCATCCTGCGCCCGGGCATGACCGTGGTCGACCTTGGCGCTGCGCCAGGCGGCTGGTCGCAGGTCACCAGTCGGTTGATTGGTGACAAGGGAACCCTGATCGCGTCCGACATCCTGGAGATGGATAGCATTCCAGATGTCACCTTCATTCAGGGTGACTTCACCGACGATGCGGTGTTCGCGCAGATTCTCGAGGCGATTGGCGGTAATCCGGTGGACCTTGTGATTTCCGATATGGCCCCCAATATGAGTGGTGTAAGGACGTCTGATCAGGCGCGTGCCATGTACCTGTGCGAGCTGGCGCTGGATTTGGCTGGGCGCGTGCTGCGTCCGGGCGGCGATTTCCTGATCAAGATTTTTCATGGCGAGGGTTTCGATCTGTACCACAAGCAGGTGCGCGAAATGTTCGACAAAGTGCAGATGCGCAAGCCGTTGTCTTCGCGTGATCGCTCGCGGGAGCAATACATGCTCGGCCGCAGTTTTCGTGGCGGCTAGCGGTATGCAACCAAGGGCTGGCGTGTCAGTCCTATGTGATATGGGTGCCGCGACTTATGGGCGCTAAATAAAGGGTTACAGACAGCGCCTGCCAGGTGTGGGTGTTGTGTAGTAAGTTAGACCGGTACATAACTGGTCGTCATGCGAAGTGCGCTTCGGCACGGGGCCTGCTTCAGAGGGTAGCTAATTGAACGACATGGCAAAGAATCTGATCCTGTGGCTGATCATCGCCGCTGTCTTGGTGACGGTGATGAACAATTTCTCTAGCCCGAGCGAGTCCAACAAGCTCAATTACTCGGAGTTTATCCAGCAGGTTCAAAGCGGCACGGTTCAGCGGGTCACTGTTGATGGCTTCATTATCAGTGGTGTGCGAGGCGATGGTTCTTCCTTCGAGACCGTGCGTCCGGCAATTCAGGATAATGGCCTGATGAAGGACCTGATCGACAACAGCGTGCAGATAGTCGGCAAGCAGCCGGAGCAGCAGAGCATCTGGACTCAGTTGCTGGTTGCCAGCTTCCCGATTCTGGTGATCATCGCGGTGTTCATGTTCTTCATGCGCCAGATGCAGGGCGGTGCTGGCGGCAAGGGCGGGCCGATGAGCTTTGGTAAGAGCAAGGCACGCCTGCTCTCGGAAGATCAGGTCAAGACGACTTTTGCTGACGTCGCCGGTTGCGACGAGGCCAAGGAGGAAGTCGGTGAGTTGGTCGAGTTCCTGCGTGACCCAGGCAAGTTCCAGCGTCTGGGCGGGCGTATCCCCCGTGGCGTGCTGATGGTTGGCTCGCCGGGTACCGGCAAGACCTTGCTGGCCAAGGCGGTTGCCGGTGAAGCCAAAGTGCCGTTCTTCACTATTTCCGGCTCGGACTTCGTCGAGATGTTCGTCGGCGTTGGTGCGTCCCGGGTGCGTGATATGTTCGAGCAGGCGAAGAAGCATGCGCCGTGCATCATCTTTATCGATGAGATCGACGCGGTTGGTCGCCATCGTGGCGCTGGTATGGGTGGTGGTCACGACGAGCGCGAGCAGACGCTCAACCAATTGCTGGTTGAGATGGACGGCTTCGAGATGAACGATGGTGTCATCGTCATCGCGGCAACTAACCGTCCTGACGTGCTCGATCCGGCGCTGCTGCGTCCTGGTCGGTTTGACCGCCAGGTGGTAGTGGGTCTGCCGGACATCCGTGGCCGCGAACAGATCCTCAAAGTACACATGCGCAAGGTGCCGATGGGCGAAGATGTCGCGCCGGAAGTTATTGCGCGCGGTACGCCAGGTTTCTCCGGTGCGGACCTTGCCAACCTGGTAAACGAGGCCTCGTTGTTTGCTGCGCGTGCCGGTAAGCGCTTGGTCGAGATGAAAGAATTCGAGCTGGCCAAGGACAAGATCATGATGGGCGCAGAGCGCAAATCCATGGTCATGTCCGACAAGGAAAAGCTCAATACGGCATTCCATGAAGCGGGTCATGCAATTGTTGGTCGCCTGGTGCCTGAGCACGATCCGGTCTACAAGGTGTCGATCATTCCGCGCGGTCGCGCCCTGGGCGTGACCATGTTCCTGCCGGAAGAAGATCGCTACAGCCTGAGCAAGCGCGCGCTGACCAGTCAGATCTGTTCGCTGTTTGGTGGTCGTATCGCTGAAGAGATGACCTTGGGCTTCGATGGCGTGACCACCGGTGCCTCGAATGACATCATGCGGGCCACTCAGTTGGCGCGGAACATGGTGACCAAGTGGGGCTTGTCCGAGAAGCTCGGCCCGCTGATGTATGCCGAAGAAGAGGGTGAGGTCTTCCTGGGTCGTAGCATGGGCAGTCAGCAGACCAATGTTTCGGCGGACACGGCCAGGGTGATTGATCAGGAGGTGCGCAGCATCATCGATCAGTGCTACGGCACGGCTAAGCGCCTGCTGGAAGACAATCGCGACAAGCTCGATGCGATGGCTCAGGCCTTGATGAAGTACGAAACTATCGACGCCGAGCAGATCGAAGAGATCATGAATGGTCGTGAGCCGCGTGAGCCGCGCGACTGGACTGGTGGCGGTAAAGCCAGTACGCCAGCTGCCAGCCCGGATGACACGGGTAGCGCCGAGAAGCCTATCGGTGGTCCTGCCGCCGAGCATTAAGGATCAAGATGTCTGTAATGCACTACCCGAACCGGCTGCCCTGTGGCAGCCGGTTTCTTGATTTGGCCCGTCCGCAGGTGATGGGTATCTTGAATGTCACTCCCGATTCCTTCTCCGACGGCGGTCGTTTTGGTCGGCGCGACGCAGCCTTGCGGCATGCCGAGGCGATGGTTGGTGCTGGTGCCAGCTTGATTGATGTCGGTGGTGAATCCACGCGCCCCGGGGCGCGCGCAGTGTCGCCTGTTGAAGAGCTGGAGCGTGTTGCGCCAATCATCGAGGCGATTGCTGCTGAGCTGGATGTGATTATCTCGGTCGATACCTCGACGCCGGCTGTGATGCGTGAAGCTGCCCGGCTCGGGGTGGGCCTGATCAATGATGTGCGATCGTTGCAGCGCGACGGTGCGCTGGATGCAGCGGCAGACAGCGGTTTGCCTGTGTGTCTGATGCATATGCGCGGTGAGCCGACCACGATGCAGCAGAACCCTGAGTACGCAGATGTGCTGGTTGAGGTGCGCGACTTTCTGCTCGAGCGCATGGCTGCATGTGTGGCGGCAGGGATTGCGCTTGAGCGGCTGATTCTCGATCCAGGCTTTGGCTTCGCCAAAACTCAGGAGCATAATCTGAAGTTGTTCAAGCATCTCCAGTCGCTGCATGCGTTGGGTCGGCCGCTACTGGTTGGCGTTTCGCGCAAGAGCATGATTGGGCGGGCGCTGGGACGTGAGGTTGGCGAGCGCCTATCCGGCAGTCTTGCCCTGGCGGCCCTGGCAATCACTAAAGGTGCGCACATCCTGCGTGTACATGACGTGCCTGAGACGGTTGATGTGGTGCGCATGCTGGCTGCAGTCGAAGCGGCTGAATAAGTAATCAAGGAATTGTAGTGATGGCTAGAAAATATTTTGGCACCGACGGTATCCGTGGGCGTGTTGGCGAGTTTCCGATTACTCCGGAATTCATGCTCAAGCTAGGTTGGGCTGCCGGGATGGCCTTCCGCAAGCAGGGGAAGTGCAAGATTCTGATCGGCAAGGACACGCGAATTTCTGGCTATATGTTCGAGTCGGCGCTGGAGGCCGGTTTGTCTGCGGCGGGTGCCGATGTGATGCTGCTTGGGCCGATGCCGACACCGGCGATTGCCTATCTGACGCGTACCTTTCACGCCGAGGCGGGGATTGTCATCAGTGCCTCGCACAACCCACACGACGACAACGGCATCAAGTTCTTCTCAGGGCAGGGCACCAAGCTGCCCGACGAAATAGAGTTGATGATCGAGGAGCTGCTCGACGCGCCAATGACTGTGGTCGAGTCTGGGCAGCTGGGGAAGGTGTCGCGCATCAATGATGCTGCGGGTCGCTATATTGAATTTTGTAAGAGCAGCGTACCGACCAGTACCGATTTTTCCGGCCTGAAGATTGTCCTCGATTGCGCGAATGGTGCCGCCTATAAAGTTGCGCCCAGTGTGTTTCGCGAGCTCGGTGCCGAGGTGTCGGTGCTCTCGGCTGAACCCAATGGGTTAAATATCAATGCGAATTGCGGTTCGACTCATGTTGAGTCGTTGCAGGCCGCGGTGATCGCGCAGCGGGCCGATCTGGGGATCGCTTTCGATGGCGATGCAGATCGTGTGCTGATGGTCGATCATACGGGTGCGTTGGTTGATGGTGATGAGTTGTTGTTCATCATTGCCCGTGATTTGCAGGAGCGTGGCAAGCTGCAGGGTGGCGTGGTTGGTACGCTGATGAGTAATCTCGGCCTGGAGCTGGCCCTGGCTGATCTGGGGATTCCCTTTGTTCGCGCCAAGGTGGGTGATCGCTACGTGGTTGCTGAGTTGCTGGCGCGCAATTGGCAGGTGGGCGGAGAGAGCTCGGGCCACCTGGTGTGTTTTCAGCACACTACGACGGGCGATGCGATCATTGCTGCACTGCAGGTGTTGCTGGCGCTAAGGCGCCGTGAGCAGAGTCTGGCTGAGGCGCGGCAGGGCTTGCGCAAGTGTCCGCAGGTGCTGATCAATGTGCGCTTTGCGGGTGGTGTCGACCCGCTTGAGCACCCGGCGGTCCAGGATGCGAGTGCGCGGGTTACCGAGAAAATGGCGGGTCGTGGCCGGGTTTTACTGCGTAAATCCGGCACCGAGCCGTTGGTGCGGGTGATGGTCGAGGGTGATGATGAGGCCCAGGTGCGCGGCTATGCCGATGAATTGGCTAAGGTTGTTGCTGAAGTCTGTGTTTGATTCGCTTGCCAGTCCCGGTGGTGTTGGGTAACATCTGCGCCCTCTTTGACCGATGAGGTAAAGCATGCGTCGCCCCTTGGTAGCTGGTAACTGGAAAATGCATGGTACCCGCGCTAGCGTCGCAGAGCTGATCAACGGTCTGCGTAAGCAGGTGTTGCCTGTAAGCGTCGAGATTGCGGTATTCCCTACCTGCTTGCATGTCGCCCAGGTTCTGGACGGCTTGCAAGGTGTGCATGTTGAGGTCGGCGCGCAAGACTGCGCAGTTGATCCGGTGCAAGGTGCTTTGACCGGCGAGATTGCTGCCAGTCAGTTGCAGGACGCGGGCTGCGCTATGGTGCTGGTGGGTCATTCGGAGCGGCGTTTGTTGCTTGGTGAGACTGATGCCGACGTGGTGCGAAAGTTTGCTGCTGTGCAGTCTTGTGGCTTGATTCCGCTGTTGTGTGTGGGTGAGACCCTTGAACAACGCGAGGCGGGCAAAACACTGGCTGTAGTTGGTGCGCAATTGGCCAGTGTTATTGATGTTCTGGGTGTTGATGTGTTTGCTCGTGCTGTTATTGCGTATGAGCCGGTCTGGGCCATCGGTTCTGGACTGACGGCGTCGCCCGAGCAGGCGCAGCAGGTTCATGCTGCAATTCGTGCGCAGTTAGCCGTGCAGAGTGTTGAAGTGGCGTGCGCGGTAAGGGTTCTATATGGCGGCAGTGTCAAGGCCGCCAATGCTGCCGAGTTGTTCGGTATGCCAGATATCGATGGGGGGCTCGTTGGTGGGGCTTCTCTGAATGCGGATGAGTTCGGTGCGATATGTCGCGCCGCAGGAAGCTGAAAACATGCTGGAAACAGTCGTAGTAGTTTTTCATCTGCTGGGTGCAATCGGTGTGGTTGCGCTGGTTTTGTTACAGCAGGGTAAAGGGGCGGACGCGGGTGCCTCATTTGGTGCGGGTGCTTCAGCTACCGTTTTCGGTAGCCAAGGTTCTTCTACCTTTTTGAGTCGCGTTACTGCTATACTGGCCGCCGCTTTTTTCTTAACTAGCTTGGGCTTAGCGTTCTTTGCTAAAGAAAGATCTGATGGGTTGGCTCAGGTTGGTTTGCCTGATCCGGCGGCGTTAGAAGTTCAGCAGGCCAGGCCGGCTGTTGAGGATGTACCCGTGTTCGAAGAGCGTAAGCCGGCGGTTGAAGCGGTTGATGTGCCTCAGGCTCCAGAGCAGCAATAAGCAGTACGCGACACGTTTTTTGCCGAGGTGGTGGAATTGGTAGACACGCTACCTTGAGGTGGTAGTGGCCATAGGCTGTAGGGGTTCGAGTCCCCTCCTCGGTACCAATTTACAGGCAAGCCCGCAGTGTGCGGGCTTTCTTGTTTCTGAAGGTTTGGTTGACCCCTGTGTGGGTTCAGTCGTATACTTCGGCCCCAGGTTTGACGCGGGGTGGGGCGGTCTGGTAGCTCGTCGGGCTTATAGCTCGAAGGTCATTGGTTAATCCAGACCCCGCAGCCAGCAGTAGCGGAGCCCCTATTAAGGGGCTTTTTGCTAGCTGGGAGACAGGTTTTCTGGTCTTTAGAGGCCAGTTGAAGGGGTGGGCGTTTCGCCCATTTTTCATTTGCACAGCATGCGCGAGGGGCTCAGGTGTCGAGCAAGCTAGAACAGTTGCAGGCCTTGGTGGCCCCGGTAGTCGAAGCACTCGGCTATGAATGCTGGGGTATCGAGTTCCTGTCACAAGGGCGGCATTCTTTGCTGCGAATTTATATTGATCATGTCGATGGCGTTCTCGTCGAAGACTGCGAGAAGGTCAGTAGGCAGATCAGCGGTGTTCTCGATGTCGAGGATCCGATCAGCGCGGAGTACACCCTTGAGGTGTCTTCGCCCGGCATGGATCGGCCGCTGTTCACATTGCAGCAGTTCGCCGGTCATGTCGGCGAACAGGTGAAAATCAAGCTGCGTTCGCCTTTCGAGGGGCGCCGCAACTTTCAAGGTATCCTCCGCGGTATAGAGGATCAGGACGTAGTGGTGCAGGTGGATGACCATGAGTTCCTGTTGCCGATCGACTTGATCGACAAGGCCAATATTATCCCCAGGTTTGATTGAGACGCGGATCCCGCGGATCCAATGGATTGCGAAAGGCGAGGCGTACGATGAGCAAAGAAGTACTGCTGGTTGTTGAGTCGGTGTCCAACGAAAAGGGCGTACCGGCTAACGTAATATTCGAGGCGCTGGAGTTGGCGTTGGCTACGGCCACCAAAAAGCGCTTTGAAGACGAAGTCGAGCTGCGCGTGGCGATCAATCGTCAAACGGGCAACTATGAAACTTTCCGTTGCTGGACCGTGGTCGAAGAAGCTGATTTCGATGATCCTGCGCATCAAGTTACCGTTGATATGCCGCGGGCCATTGAAGCCAATGCGAGCGTCGGCGATGTACTCGAAGAAAAGATCGATTCCATCGAGTTCGGTCGCATTGCTGCGCAAACCGCCAAGCAAGTTATTGTGCAGAAGGTTCGCGAGGCCGAGCGTGCCCAGGTAGTTGAAGCCTACCGTGAGCGTCTGGGCGAAATCATCTCCGGCACTGTGAAGAAGGTGACTCGCGACAACGTGATCATCGATCTGGGTAACAATGCTGAAGCGCTGCTGGCTCGCGAGGACATCATTTCGCGCGAGACTTTCCGTGTAGGCGCCCGTGTTCGTGCGTTGCTCAGGGAAATTCGTACCGAGAATCGCGGTCCGCAGTTGATCCTTTCACGTACTGCGCCAGAGATGCTGATCGAGCTGTTCCGCATCGAAGTGCCGGAGATCGCCGAAGAGCTGATCGAAGTCATGGCCGCAGCGCGCGATCCTGGCTCGCGGGCCAAATTGGCCGTGCGTTCCAAAGACAAGCGTATCGATCCGCAAGGTGCCTGTATCGGCATGCGCGGGTCGCGCGTACAAGCTGTATCCGGCGAGCTGGCCGGCGAGCGGGTAGATATCGTGCTGTGGGATGATAATCCCGCGCAGTTTGTGATCAATGCCATGTCGCCAGCCGAAGTTGCCGCAATCATTGTCGATGAGGATGCCCATGCCATGGACATCGCTGTCGGCGAAGACAACCTGGCACAGGCTATTGGCCGTGGCGGTCAGAACGTTCGTTTGGCCAGTCAGTTGACGGGTTGGACGCTGAACGTAATGACTGAGGCGGACATCCAGGCGAAGCAACAAGCAGAAACCGGCGACATCCTGCAGCACTTTATCGACGAGCTGGAAGTCGACGAAGAACTGGCCCAGGTGTTGGTCGAAGAAGGCTTTACCAGCCTGGAAGAAATCGCTTATGTGCCGATGGAAGAGATGCTCAGCATCGATGGTTTCGATGAGGAAATTGTCAGCGAGCTGCGGGAGCGGGCAAAAGATCGCCTGCTGACCAAGGCCATCGCCACAGAAGAAAAACTGGCAGACGCCCACCCGGCCGAAGACCTGCTCTCTCTTGAGGGTATGGACAAAGGTTTGGCGCAGGAACTGGCAGTACGCGGTGTGGTTACCCGCGAAGACCTGGCCGAGCAGTCGATTGACGACCTGCTCGACATCGACGGCATCGACGCAGAGCGTGCCGGCAAGCTGATCATGGCCGCCCGAGCCCATTGGTTCGAGTAAGTTTTACGGCCTGAGGAGAGAAGTGCATGACGCAAGTCACGGTGAAAGAACTGGCCCAAGTGGTCGACACACCGGTAGAGCGCCTGCTGCAGCAGATGCGTGAGGCAGGTTTGCCGCACAGCAGTGCCGAGCAAGTTGTTACCGATAACGAGAAGCAGGCTTTGCTTGCCCATCTCAAAAGCAGCCACGGCGCGAAGAAAGTTGAAGAGCCGCGCAAGATTACCTTGCAGCGCAAAACGACTAGTACTCTTCGCGTGGCTGGTAGTAAAACCATCAGTGTTGAGGTGCGCAAGAAGAAAACCTTCGTCAAGCGCAGCCCTGAAGAGATCGAAGCTGAGAAGCAGCGCGAGCTGGCTGAGCAGCGTGCGGTCGCCGATGCGGCGCGGGTGAAGGTTGAAGAAGAAGCCAAGCGCCGCGCAGCGGAGCAGGCTCAATCTTCGGTTACTGGCGTTAAGAGCGACGCGGTTGCAGCAGCTGCACCCGTAGAGCTTCCGGTAGTTGCCGCGGTGGTTGAGGAGCGTAAGAAAGACGAACCTCGCCGTCCCGACAAGCCGCGCAATGAAGATGCCGATCGTCGTGGTGATCGCAAGACCACCCAGCATCGTCCTGCAGTCAAGGAAAAGGCTCCGGCTCCACGTGTGGCGCCGCGCAGCATCGACGAAGAAAGCGACAGTCATCGTCGTGGCGGGCGCGGCAAGTCCAAGCTCAAGAAGCGCAATCAGCATGGCTTCCAGAGCCCGACCGGTCCGGTCATCCGTGATGTCGCCATTGGCGAAACCATCACTGTTGGCGAGCTGGCGCAGCAGATGTCGGTTAAAGCGGCTGAGGTCATCAAGTTCATGTTCAAGATGGGCACCCCGGTGACCATCAATCAGGTGCTGGATCAGGAAACTGCCCAGTTGATCGCCGAAGAGCTGGGCCACAAGGTCAAGCTGGTCAGCGACAATGCCCTGGAAGATCAGTTGGCTGAGTCCTTGAAGTTTGAGGGCGAGACCTTCTCCCGTGCGCCGGTTGTGACCGTAATGGGCCACGTTGACCACGGTAAGACTTCCTTGCTCGACTACATTCGTCGCGCCAAGGTGGCTGCAGGCGAAGCCGGCGGTATCACTCAGCATATCGGTGCCTACCACGTCGAAACTGACCGTGGCATGGTTACCTTCCTCGATACCCCGGGTCACGCGGCGTTTACCGCCATGCGTGCTCGTGGTGCCAAGGCGACTGATATCGTGATTCTGGTCGTGGCGGCAGATGACGGTGTCATGCCGCAAACCATTGAGGCTGTTCAGCATGCCAAGGCCGCCGGGGTTCCGCTGGTCGTTGCAGTGAACAAGATCGACAAGCCGGGCGCCGATCTTGATCGCATTCGTAGCGAGCTGTCGGTTCATGGTGTTACGTCCGAAGAGTGGGGCGGTGATACGCCGTTCGTTTCGGTCTCGGCGAAAGTCGGCACAGGTGTTGACGACTTGCTGGAAGCGGTCTTGCTGCAAGCCGAAGTTCTCGAACTGAAGGCCACCCCGTCCGCTCCAGGTCGTGGTGTTGTGGTTGAATCGCGCTTGGACAAGGGCCGTGGCCCGGTTGCCACTGTTCTGGTTCAGGACGGTACGTTGCGTCAGGGTGACATGGTTCTGGTCGGTTCTAACTACGGCCGTATCCGTGCCATGCTCGATGAAAACGGCAAGCCAATCAAGGAAGCAGGTCCGTCGATCCCGGTCGAGATCCTCGGTCTGGACGGTACCCCGGAAGCGGGCGACGAGATGAGCGTGCTGACTGATGAGAAGAAGGCGCGTGAAGTGGCCATGTTCCGTCAGGGCAAGTTCCGCGAAGTCAAGCTGGCCCGTGCTCACGCAGGCAAGCTGGAAAACATCTTCGAGAACATGGGTCAGGAAGAGAAGAAGACGCTCAATATCGTCCTCAAATCTGACGTCCGTGGTTCGCTGGAAGCGTTGCAAGGCTCGCTTGGCGGCCTGGGTAATGATGAAGTGCAAGTGCGTGTGGTCGGTGGCGGTGTCGGTGGTATCACCGAGTCCGATGCCAACCTGGCACTGGCTTCCAACGCTGTCCTGTTCGGTTTCAACGTGCGTGCCGATGCTGGTGCGCGCAAGATTGTCGAGCAGGAAGGTCTGGATATGCGTTACTACAACGTGATCTACGACATCATCGAAGACGTCAAGAAAGCCTTGACCGGCATGCTCGGCAGTGATGTTCGCGAGAACATCCTGGGCATCGCCGAAGTGCGCGATGTGTTCCGTTCGCCTAAGTTTGGCGCGGTCGCCGGTTGTATGGTGGTCGAAGGTGTTGTGCACCGTAACCGTCCGATCCGCGTACTGCGCGAAGACGTGGTGATCTTCGAAGGCGAGCTGGAATCCCTGCGCCGCTTCAAGGACGATATGTCCGAGGTGCGTGCTGGCATGGAATGCGGTATCGGCGTGAAGAGCTACAACGACGTCAAGGTCGGCGACAAGATCGAAGTGTTCGAGAAGGTCCAAGTGGCTCGCAGCCTGTAAGGCGCGAGTTGCAACATGCAACGCCCGGCCCTGCTTTTGCTCGGCCGGGCGTTTGCCGCTTTTAGGTCCGGCGTTTTTTAGGGCGTCGTGACGAGTGGAAGGTAGTAGAAATGGCCAAAGAATATAGCCGTGCCCAGCGTATCGGCGACCAGATGCAGCGTGAACTGGCGCAGCTGATTCGCCTGGAAATCAAAGATCCGCGCCTAGGTGGTCTGGTGACCATTACCGCAGTGGAAGTCAGTCGTGATGCGAGTCACGCCAAGGTTTTTGTCACCGTCATGGGGGGCGAACCGCAAGAGGGCGTTGACCCCGTGGCGCAGAGTATCAAGGTGCTCAACGATGCCAGCGGTTTTCTGCGCATGCAGTTGGGCAAGGCAATGAAGCTGCGAAGCGTGCCAAACCTGCGTTTCCACTATGATGAAAGCGTCATTCGTGGTGCGCAGCTGTCGGCATTGATCGAGCGTGCCGTCAGTGAAGACAGCGGCCATGCTGCCGATAATACCGAAGCCAAGGAGTAAGCCCGTGGCCCAGGTGAAACGCATTCGTCGTCCGGTCGATGGCATTATCCTGTTGGATAAGCCGCGTGGTTACAGCTCTAACGCGGCGCTGCAGAAAGTGCGCTGGTTGCTCAATGCTGAGAAAGCCGGCCATACCGGCAGCCTCGATCCCTTGGCCACCGGCGTATTGCCGCTGTGTTTTGGCGAGGCGACCAAGTTCTCACAGTATTTGCTGGACGCTGACAAAGGTTATGAGACCTTGATGCAGCTTGGCGTCACCACCACCACCGCGGATGCTGAAGGTGAAGTGCTGGAGCGTCGTCCTGTGACCGTTGGTCGCGATGATATCGAAGCTGTATTGCCGGGTTTTCGCGGTGAAATCAGCCAGATACCGCCGATGTACTCAGCGCTCAAGCGCGATGGCCAGCCGCTGTACAAGCTCGCCCGTGCCGGTGAGGTAGTGGAGCGCGAGCCGCGTTCTGTTACTATTGCCCGCTTGGAATTACTGAGCTGTGAGGCTGAGCAGGCGCGCCTTGCGGTCGATTGTACAAAAGGCACCTATATCCGCACATTGGTTGAAGATATTGGCCATTTGCTCGGTTGTGGTGCCCATGTTGCAGAGCTGCGAAGGACTAAAGCAGGGCCGTTTACATTGGCTCAAACCGTTAGTCTGGAAGCGCTGGAACAAGCTCACGCCGATGGCGGCCATGAAGCGGTCGATCAGTTTCTGCTGGCAGTAGACAGTGGCCTGCTGCACTGGCCGCTGCTGCAGTTTTCCGAGCACAGCTCGTTTTACTGGCTGCAAGGTCAACCAGTGCGCGCACCAGAAGCGCCGAAATTTGGCATGGTGCGGGTGCAGGATCACAACGGTCGCTTTATCGGTATCGGTGAAGTGAGTGAAGACGGGCGTATTGCGCCGCGTCGTTTGATTCGGTCTGTATGACCGTAGCGGGGACAGGGGGTTAACCCCTGTCTGCGTGTATCGAGGGTGGCTGTTAATAGGCACGGTCATACCTCACTTAAAAACACGGGAAGCGATTCCCGGCCTATTGCGACTGTTTCAGCAGTTGCCTAACTGAGAGGAAGCCCACATGGCACTCAGCGTTGAAGATAAAGCCCAGATCGTAAATGACTACAAGCAAGCTGAAGGCGACACCGGTAGCCCGGAAGTGCAAGTTGCACTGTTGTCCGCCAACATCAACAAGCTTCAGGGTCACTTCAAAATCAACGGTAAAGATCACCACTCGCGTCGTGGTCTGATCCGTATGGTTAACCAGCGTCGCAAGTTGCTGGATTACCTGAAGGGTAAGGACGCAAGTCGTTACAGCACCCTGATCGGTCGCCTGGGTCTGCGTCGCTAAGCAATGCTTATGCGTAGCTGACTGCCGAAGCTGGAAGTAGGGTGTATGCCTGCTTCCAGCTTTTGCGTTTCAGTCATAGGCGTTTAACAGACCGTTGAAAAGCGTAGGCGAGGCAGATGAGGCAAGGCCAGGTGGCCCCTACAAAAATGATCGAGAACGCGCACTTGGCTCGCGCTCGAGGCAATTTTTGACGCAGTATCAGCCGCGTAGGTAGTTTTTCAACAGCCTGTTGGCACAGTGCCGGGTTCGACTCCTGCCACTGCGCACGAATTCTGCACTACACCGCTTTCCCCAAAGGCAATAGAGAAGGAATACACCGTGAACCCGGTAATCAAGAAGTTTCAGTTCGGTCAATCGACCTTTACCCTCGAGACTGGCCGTATCGCCCGTCAAGCCACCGGCGCAGTGCTGGTCACCGTTGATGACGACGTCGCCGTATTAGTGACTGTGGTCGGTGCCAAGACTGCCGACCCAAGCAAGGGCTTCTTTCCCCTGGCTGTGCACTACCAGGAAAAAACCTACGCTGCCGGCAAGATCCCCGGTGGCTTCTTCAAGCGTGAAGGTCGTCCGTCCGAGAAAGAGACCCTGACCTCGCGCCTGATTGATCGGCCGATCCGTCCGCTATTCCCGGAAGGTTTCCAGAACGAAGTGCAGGTGCTCTGCACCGTGGTTTCCACCAGCAAGAAGACCGATCCGGACATCGCAGCGATGATCGGTACCTCGGCTGCTCTGGCGATCTCCGGCATCCCGTTCGACGGCCCTATCGGTGCCGCACGCGTAGCCTTCCACCCGGAATCCGGCTACCTGTTGAACCCGACCTATGAGCAGCAGAAAGCCTCCAGCCTGGACATGGTTGTAGCGGGTACTACAGACGCCGTACTGATGGTCGAGTCGGAAGCCAAAGAACTGACCGAAGATCAGATGCTGGGTGCCGTACTGTTCGCCCAAGAAGGTTTCCAGTGCGCCATTCAGGCCATCAAGGAATTGGCTGCTGAAGCCGCCAAGCCAACATGGGACTGGCAGCCAAAGCCGGAAAATACCGCACTGTTGGCGAGTATTCGTGGCGATTTCGGTGCCGAGATATCCAAGGCTTACGCCATCACCGTCAAGCACGAGCGTTATGCGCGTCTGGGCGAGTTGCGTGAGCAGGTCGTCGCCAAACTGTCTGGTGAAGAAGGTCAGCCGACGGCTGCTGAAGTCAAAGAGGCTTTCGGTGAAGTCGAATACCGCACCGTGCGCGAGAACATCGTCAACGGTCAGCCGCGTATCGACGGTCGCGACACCCGCACCGTACGTCCGCTGAACATCGAAGTCGGCGTGCTGGCGAAGACCCATGGTTCGGCCCTGTTCACCCGCGGCGAAACCCAGGCCCTGGTGGTTGCCACCCTTGGTACCGCCCGTGACGCCCAGCTGCTCGACACCCTCGAAGGCGAGCGCAAAGACCCCTTCATGCTTCACTACAACTTCCCGCCGTACTCGGTCGGTGAGTGTGGTCGCGTAGGTTTTACTGGCCGCCGCGAAATCGGTCATGGTCGTCTGGCCCGTCGCAGCATCTCGGCTATGCTGCCGAGCGCTGACGAGTTCCCGTACACCATTCGCGTAGTTTCGGAGATTACCGAGTCCAACGGCTCCAGCTCCATGGCTTCGGTTTGCGGTGCTTCCCTGGCACTGATGGATGCCGGTGTGCCGATGAAGGCGCCAGTTGCCGGTATCGCCATGGGCCTGGTCAAGGACGGCGAGAAATTCGCTATCCTGACCGACATCCTTGGCGACGAAGATCACCTGGGCGACATGGACTTCAAGGTAGCCGGTACCGCCAAGGGTGTGACCGCGCTGCAGATGGACATCAAGATCAAGGGTATCACCGAAGAAATCATGGAAATCGCTCTGGGCCAAGCCCTGGAAGCGCGCCTGAACATTCTTGGTCAGATGAACCAGATCCTCGCCACGTCGCGTAACGAGCTTTCGGCTAATGCGCCGACCATGATCGCGATGAAAATCGACACCGACAAGATCCGCGACGTGATCGGCAAGGGTGGCGCGACCATCCGTGCCATCTGCGAGGAGACCAAGGCCTCGATCGACATCGAAGACGATGGCACCATCAAGATCTTTGGTGAAACCAAGGAAGCGGCAGAGGCTGCGCGTCAGCGTGTTCTCGGTATTACCGCCGAGGCCGAGATCGGCAAGATCTACATCGGCAAGGTTGAGCGCATCGTCGACTTCGGCGCCTTCGTCAACATCCTGCCGGGCAAGGATGGTCTGGTGCACATCTCGATGCTGAGTGATCAGCGGGTCGAGAAGGTGACTGACATTCTCAAGGAAGGCCAGGAAGTGAAGGTATTGGTATTGGACGTGGACAACCGCGGTCGTATCAAGCTGTCGATCAAAGACGTGGCTGCTGCTGAAGCTTCGGGCGTTTAATCGCTAACACGCTGTAGGTACACAAAAGAGAGGGCCCCTTGCGGGGTCCTCTTTTTTTGTGCCTGCAGAATGAGGCGCTCGGCGAGGTAAAACGCCACGCCGCAAGTTGCAACGCTGGGCTGCGCGATTCAGCGCTGAGCATATTCCAGCCGATTACCTGCTACTTGACCCCGCTCGTCGTCCCCATCCCAACTACGGGAGCCTGTTTGATCTGCATCAACCTGTTGATTGCTTGTTACGGTCAAAAATCATTCGGTCTTTGGATTGAAGTCGGGAGGATGATTGATTCGTTGCGTGGCCAGTTGAGGCGTGAGTTGACGACCGTTCCTCGCCTGCACCGGCGCTTCACAGCGCGTTAGCTACGCTGAGTGGCATGCTTATGTTCATTTTTTCATGGAGAAAGCGGGACGCAGGGTTATGTCCGGGCGCGAGTGCCTCACGCTACGGAACTGCTTAGAGTGAGCCAAGGAGTCGTTATGTTGGATGCATTAAGGTGCTCTCAGAAGCGAGTTTTGATTATCGACCCATGTGCAGAGTGTTTAGCGTTGTTGCCTCGCCTCAAGGCGGAGGGCTGGGAGGCGGAGACCTCGAGTATGGACGGCGCTCGAGAGCGATCGTACGACGTTGGAGTAGTGCGTTTTAGCGCTCAGCATTTGCAATGCCTGCCCGCATTGATAAAGCTTATACGGCAGAGCAGTGCGGAGTGGATAGCGGTACTCGGCCCCGAGCTTCTAAATAGTCAGGGGGTTAGTGATTTCGTTGGTGAGTGGTTCTTTGACTTTCATAGTTTGCCAATTGATGTCTCGCGTATACACTTTTCATTAGGTCGGGCATTTGGCATGGCGCATTTGCGCCGCTTGGGCGTTGCTAACGCGCCAGCGCAAGACAATGACCTGCTGGTGGGGAGTAGTTCAAGTATTAAGGCTCTGCGAAAATTGCTGGCCAAACTGGCTCCAACTGACTCGCCGGTTTTGATTTGCGGTCAGAGCGGAACCGGCAAGGAGCTCGTGGCGAGAACCTTGCACCGTCAGTCACGCCGTGCATCAGGGGCTTTCGTTGCGATTAATTGCGGCGCCATCTCGGAACATCTTATTCAGTCAGAACTGTTTGGACATGAGAAGGGCGCCTTCACTGGCGCCCATCAGCGCAAGATCGGCCGCATAGAGTCTGCGCATGGCGGCACCCTGTTTCTCGATGAGATTGGTGATTTGCCCTTGGAGATGCAGGCTAATCTGCTGCGTTTCATTCAGGAAATGAATATAGAGCGGGTCGGTTCGAGCAAGCCGATTTCGGTCGATGTGAGAGTTCTAGCAGCTACCCACGTAGATCTTGAGGAGGCTATTCGCCAAGGACGCTTTCGTGAGGATTTGTATTACCGATTGAATGTGCTGCAAGTGCATACTACCCCTCTGCGTGAACGCAAACTGGATATCCCGCTATTCGCGGATCACTTCTCAAAACTGTATGCGAGCGAAATTGGCAAGCGCCCTCGACGCTTTAGTGAGGCCGCTATCAACGTAATGATGGATCATTCGTGGCCGGGTAACGTGCGGGAGTTGGCTAATCGGGTCAGGCGTGGCCAGGTATTGGCCGAAGGGCGGCAGATTGAGCCAATCGATATTGGATTGATGTCTGAGAAGCCTGCCGAGGTTCGGACCGGCACCCTGAATGACTATCTGCTTACGGCAGAACGACAGGCGCTTAATGACGTATTAACCCGCTATTCAAAAAACATGAGCCATGCGGCGCGTGCGCTGGGAGTTTCTCGGCCAACATTCTACCGACTCCTGCACAAGCATCAGATTTTGCTCAGTGATAAAAAAGGTAATGGCTTTGATTCTTGCTTACAGAATATGCCTGATACTGGGCGTGCCCGGATAGACGCGCAAGTAAGCCTTCAGGAAAATGCCAAATACCAAGCCTGATCTGCATGCCAATGTAAAACTTATAGGATAGTAGCCCAAGGGGATGTTGTTGGTGCAGTGTGCTCATTGCTGCAGCAAAGCCACAACAATGAGCACGACGCAGACGGCTAGTAACGCTGTTGTAATAACCTCAGCCGCTTGCGCTGCGTAATCAATTTCTTGAAGATGCTGCGATACTAAAAATAATACGGGAACTTGATGCTGAAGGAAAAGTCCGGCGCGTCAGGTGTCAGGCCAATCGAAAGGTTAGGCACGATGGTCAGATTATTGCTGGGAGCGAATGTCATGCCAATGTTGAAGTAGGCCGCATTGGCATCGCTCCCCGAGACTGTTTGCCAGCCTTGGCCATCAGGTTTTATTTTACTCTTCTGGCTGATCAACTCGGAGAAGGACATGGATAAACTTGCCCGTTCGTTCAAGGCAAATGCCACACCTAAGCCGAACTGGAACCAGTTCCCCAGCGCGACTTTGCCTGGCACCTTGACACCGCGTTGTGGGCTGATGTCGCTGAAACTTTCTTCCATGTTGTAAGTGTAAGAAATATTGCCGAAGACCACCGCCGGATCCATCGTCTTGACCAGCGCTATTCCTGGTGTGACGGACCAGACGCCATTGCCTGTCGGTAAGTCTTCCGGCACATTGAGGTTGTTATTACCAGGTACGGTATCGAGTTTTATGCCGTAGGGTTCAACCCCTGTTGGCGCCTTGACGCGCAGGCTCAATACGGCATCCGGTCGGCCAGGGGCTTCATCGAGGAACTTGTAGGACACGCCGAGGCTTACGTCACCAAGGCGCGGGTTGCCAGTGACGGTTTGTTCGCTGATAGCCGCAGTGGAACCACCAGCACCTGCAGATTGATAAGTGGTTTCACGGTATATCCAGGGCGTATTAACGTCGAGTTGCCAGCGTCGTGCCCAGTTATAGCGGCCGGTCAGATCAAAAGTAAAAGTATCGGCATTGATCTGGTCTACGCCGAGATTACCGAGGAATATTGCATCAAGGGCGAGGAAGCCGTTGAGGAATAGCTGGCGTGAATCATAGTGGCTATAAGTGAGACCGGGCTCCAAGCTGAACGTGCCACTGCCGAAAAAGCCACTGGCCTCTTGGTAGATATTCTCGACGCTGGCGGGAGGCTCTGCGCTGTCCTTGAGTGCCGTTCCATAGCCGCTGCTTGCAGTTGCTCCATTCGCGGCTACTTGGGCGCCTGCGGCTTGTTGCCCGGCTTGTGCGCGCATGGGCATTGGGCTTCTGCTCTCAACTTGACGCAGGCGCTGTTCAAGAATTACCAATGCATTTTGTTGCGCTGCATAGCGATCCTTCAGGACTTGCAGTTCCTGAATCAGCGCTTGAACCTGAGGTTCCTCGGCGGCATGGGTTATAGATGATGCAATAGCGATCGCCAATGTTAATGGCATATGAAAGAGAATGACTCGCATGAATAACTTCCTTGCATAAGATCCCACTTCCAGCCTAGTTCAGTATCCGCTTGGGCGCAGGGCTCTCAGTTGTTCGAGGCAACTGGTCATATTGACGGCCCGCGGATTGTCACGTAGGGCGACACTAAGAGTGGCCAGGTTGCGTACATTGTTCAGCGAGCCGCCTATGTTGGCATGCTGAGCGACGCCGCCACCGATCTGCTGGCTGCTATGCCCTTGGCCATTGCTAGCCTGCACTGCGATATTCAGGCCTCCGTTGAGTGCAGTGATTTGCACGGCCCCCGCACCATTACTGAAGCCCTGGCTGCCGTTCCAGGCTTCCCCGCTAATGGGTACGGGTTGCTCGTTGCCATTGCTGATTTGTACGCTGAGGTCATTCAGCCCCATGTTGTAATCACCAGCCGTGCGCACACTCTGCACGATGCCCTGAACACTACCCAGTCCAGCGCCGCCAATGATCTGACCATTGCCTGCGGTGAGCGCGTTGCCAGTGCCTGCCTGGTCAATGCGGGTGATGTACAAGGTTGGTTGTGATTGAGCGCCACTGATATTCAGGGCAACCTGCGCACCTATTATCTGGCCTGTCGAGTCTTGCCATGACGACGTCATTACTACGCCGAAGCTGATGATGCGATCAGGCAGTACATAGCGTCCCCGCAACTGATCCAGCTCTGGGTCGCTCAGCTCAATGGGTTGAAATGGGTTGGCGGCTTGCAGCGGTAGGCTGGCGACCAGCAAGCCTACCGCTAACCATGTTCTTGTGTTCATAACCTTGTCTCCCAGAAGCTATACCGCGTTTGGGCAAGCTAGAAGAAATCGCTCTGAATGAAGCCGAACTCCATCAGTTCTGCATCTTTGACCGGGCTAAAACTGTCGATACGATTTTTGGCCGTCAGTGGTTCCGGTGGCGAGAGCAGGGCGTTGGCGCGGTTGTAACCCGGGCCGATGAGCGCGAAGACGATACCGTTCCAGCCTTGGCTGAACTCATCGAGGCTCATCTTCTTGTGCCCTAGTACGGGGTCACCGATATATACAAAGCCTTTGTAGGTTCGTTGCAGCACCACGAAGTGCTTATAACCGCGGACATCCAGCAATACGATGCTGGGCACTTTAAGACTTTCCAGTTTGCTGGCATCGACGCGATAACCGCGTGCACGCAAGCCGAGGTTTTCTGCGTAGCGCTTCATGTCGAGCATGGAGAAGCCCTGTGTGCGAACCACGTCTGCATCGGCCTGCTCCAGCATGCCCTTGATGATGTCTTCTTCTTCAAGATTCCAGCCGTACGCAGCATTGAGTACCGTAGCCAAGGCAGCTGCGCCACAACTAAAGTCGGTCTTCTGTTCGACCAGATTGGCGAAGCGCCGCTCACGCATACTGACGACCACCTTGTAGGCGATAGCGCCATTTGGCAGTGCGGCGAAGCGTATTTCAGCGGCCGTAGCGATAGATGAGGTGGGTACAAGCATTAACGCCATCATTAGAGGCAACAGTGCGCGGAGCATATGACCTCCTTGATCAAGACAACGGGGTTCAGGCTAAAGCCTGAACCCCGTCGATCACTATTGCGCGATGCAGGCGTTGCAACCTGCAGCGATTGCCAGAGTATTGCTCTGCTGGTTGCCACCACCGGCAGCGATATTCACGCCCACATTGCCTGAGGCGTTATTCAGCGAGTTGCTCAAGCTGGCATTATTAACCACTGGGGTTTGCGGCTTTTGTGGTGGGAACCAACCAAAACCACTGGAGACAACTTGCAGGCCATCATTGACCTCATAGACATCACCAGTGCCGTTATTGGTATAGTTGCCTGTGGACTTCTGCATTACATCAACCGATGCTTCGGCGGTGAAGGCTTGCTCTGACGAAGCAAGAGCCATGTCGTTTTTCTGCTGGTTGTAGTTGCCGGCGGCTACGTTAATCCCAACGCTGCCTTGCACGTCATTACCAGAGTCGACCACGCTGGCATTGTTCTGAGTGCCATAGTTCATCAGGTTGTTGTCATAGGCTTGTTGATTTACGCCGATACTGGCATTGGCTGCCAGGCCTTGACCATGGCCAAAGACGAAGTAGGCATCAGCGGTCGCAATAGCGGCGGCGTTTGCTTGCTGGTTATTGTCTCCGGCAGCCACGTTGGCCCCAACATTACCCGACGCACCATTGAGAGAACCGTCAATGGTGGCGGTGTTCTTGGTGGCGGTGTTCTTAACGTCATTGTTGTAGTTCAGCTGGGTGTCATTAACGATGGCGGATGCACCGGTGTTATTGTGGCCGCCATGGTTGCCACCTCCTGCATAGGCTGCAGTAGAAGCAATTACGGCAGTCAGTGCAAAAGCCAGCGGGCTTATAATCATTTTGCATTTCATGGGTATTTCTCCTTACGCATGGGTGTTGGGCTTTGTTGCTAGAGGGTTATTCCACAACCCTTATGCTCAGATTATTGGCACTTGTATTGCCAATTCCGGCACTCTGGTTCAGTTGCACCACACCACGACTACCGGCAAATGCATCGTCGCTTATCGCAACACTGCGTTCGCCATTCTTGGGTACAGCTATTCCGGAGATGGACGGACGAGTTACGTTCTGTGAAAGAACGCTATCGTCCAGGCTTTCCGGCACAGCGCCGAGCGTTATGCGAAAAGCATTGATATGTTGATTGCCGATACCTGCGCTCTGATTGATCCCGAGCACGCCATTGCCTTGGCTGAAAGAAGCCCCCTCAATTCGGGAGTGGATTTGTGCACCCGCAGTGTTGCCCGGTACACGATCAAGGGTTTGACTAATGGTCGATGTTGAATTGGCGCGGTCACCAGCGCTGATAACTCGGCTATTGATTTGTTGATGGCTGAGGCCTGCAGCTTGGTTAAGGCTGAAGTTGCCATTGAAGCGCTGCCCGCTATCCTGAATTTGGGCGTCCATGTTCTGCAGCGTCTGATCAGCCAGTAACATAGGGCTGACAAGCAACAGGGCGATTGTTATCTGGCGCATCTCAACGGCCTCCTATGGCTTGCAAGGGACGTAACCCCTGCTGAAGGCTGCGGTTGACCTGTCCGGCAACACCCCCTGCAGCGCCACTACCGCCGTGCGAGGCGTTAATTCCCGGTACAGACTGGTGAGAAGGCGTTCCCATGAGTGATGAGTTGCCGTTAAGGTGGTTGTGCACCACGCGCTCAGGCAATGCCATGCCTGTCGACATGCTGGCGAAGTCGGCGTCACTCAATTCATTGGTTGTGCTGTATTTGACAACAGCCCCAGGATTGCTTACCCGTGGGTTAGGGTCAGGCACGATGGGTTGGCGCGTTGCGGAACGAGGCTGAACATCACGAGAAATGATGATGTCACCACGCTCCGCCGCACTCACAGTAAGTGGTGCAACAATGCTCAGAATCACCACCCATAAAAAAGGCGCAGTTGAAAGTTCCACGATGTTTTCCCCGTAAGTTCGCTGCTAACTAATAATTAGCAGTAGTCGTGCCAGTTCGGGAAAAAGTAATACTATCAATAGGTTGTTTTGTTTTTAGAATTGGGGTGGTTCAAAAGTGTAAGTCTCGTGAGACAGCCAGTCGGCAATTATATGGATCAAATATTAATCCCGGTCATATGTGGCTTGGCATTGAGTGTATTAATCGACTGTTACATATACTTAACACTATAAGAATATTCGGGCCTGCAATCGCCATTTGTGTCCATTCAGGATGAGGCGATAGCGTCTACCTGTGTGCATCCGAGCCCAAGCGTATTGCGGCCGGTGCATGGAACACCTGACGGGCCCGCAATCACGGACGCTACCTCGAAACGAGCTGCGCAGTTTCAGCCGGAAGTAGTGAGCGCGTGAGTTAGCCGAGCAAGCGCGACAGGTCATGCTTGCTCATGTTCAGTTGCCGCGTTTGCTGTCGATGTTGCGCAGCCGGTTACCCTCGAAGCGCAGGAAGTGGTACATGCCGCTACGTGGGCCGTAGGTCCATTCCTCGAGTGGCACTTCGTTGAAAAAACCATAGCGGTCGCGCACTTCGCGGTAGCCGAGGAAGTCGCGGCTGCGCGGTTCACCGCATTTTTCGAGAACTTCGCTAGTGCTGTCGTCAGTGCTGATCAGAGCGCTGCCGCAGCGCAGAGTAGCGGCCTGGAGGCTGCCCGCCAGTAGTACCAGCAGGGTGGTGGCAATGATTTTCACAAGGCTAACCGGTTGGTCAATGAGGAGGTCAGGCTAGCGCGCTGGCCGGTGCTTGTCAGCGCCCGCGGCGCCTTTCGATGCGTGTCAGGCGGTTGCCCTCGAAGGTCAGGATGCTCAGCCAGCCGTTGTTGGGGCCGTAGATCCATTCCTCGATCTTCATCTCGCGCCGCTGGTAGGGCCCGAGGGTGTAGCCGACCAGGTCACGCAAGGCTGGCTCTCCGCATTTCTGCTCCACCTCGAAACCGCGGTCACCGACACTCACCAACTGACTGCCGCAGCGCAGGGTCTGTGCCTGGACTGCGCTGGCGCAACTGAGAAGCAGGGGCAGGCACAGGTGTCTGATGGTGATCATCGCTTGGGCCTTATTCGCTATCGAGGTGCAGCAGCGTGGCTACTCTGTTGTCCGCTAGCGCCTGGCCGAGCCCGACATCCAGCAGATAAACCCGTTCGCCAGCCAGTCCGCCACGGTCAACCAGGTAGTCCTTGATGCTGGCGGCGCGAGCCTGGGCCAGTTGGCGTTGCAATAACGGGCTCTTGCCCCAGTGTTGCAGCATGGCGTCACGCAGATTGGCGACGCGCTGTTCCTTGTCCAGTTCTTTCCATTCGGCGGGTGGCTGCTGTTTCAGGCGGGCGCGGTAGATGCCTTCGAGCATCGCCCCTCGTTCGTCGTCTGCTATCTCAAGCTCGCTGGCTTCGGTGGGCACCTTATCGCCGCGGCGCTGGAGGATCTTGTAGTAGGTATTCTGGTACTCGCGCTGCAGGCGCTGCTCGGCCAGTGGCGGGCCGTCACTGCTTTGTGCACTCATGCCTTCGACGTCCAGGCGCAGCGCTGGGCGCTCCTTGAGGGCGCTGGCGAGCAGATCCAGGGCGGCTTGGGCGCTGCTGTCGAGATCCTTGCTGCCCGGGTTGAATGGCACGGTGCTCAAGTCCATCTGCGCGCCGCCGCTGACCAGTCCGCCGATAAACTTGAACGGCGCCTGGGCCGCACGCAGCACCAGGTTGCGCAGGGTTTGCCAGACAATCGGCATCACGCTGAATTCGGGGTTGTTGAGGTCGCCCTGCACCGGCAGGTTCAGGGCGATCTTGCCCTCGCTATCCTTGAGCAGGGCGACTGCCAGGCGAATCGGCAAGTCGACTGCGCTGGGGCTGTCGACTTTTTCACCGAGCTGCAGTTGTTCGACCACTACGCTGTTTTCGGCATTCAGCTTGCCCTGACTGATGCGGTAGTGCAGGTCCAGATTGACTCGGCCCTTGCGGATGCGATAGCCGGCGAACTTGCCGGAGTAGGGCGTCAGGGTGGTCAGTTCGACCTGTTTGAACTGGGTGATGATATCCAGGCTGTCCATCGGGTCGAAGGGGTTCAGGCTGCCCTTGACGCTAACCGGCGCGTAGCGGTCGATCTTGCCGGTGACATCCACACTGGCCGGTTTCTGCGCGCGGCTGTCGAGGGTGCCGATACGGCCGTTGAGCTGCTGGATGGCCGTGGCGAAGTTCGGTGTCAGGCTGAAATCGGCGAAATTGGCCGAACCGTCGGTGAAGCTCACTTCGCCGATATGGATGCCCAGCGGCGGGCTGGCGGGCGTAGGTGCGGCGCTCGACTCGCGGGTTACCGGGTCGCCGGCCTGAGTGATCAGCAGGTCGCTGACGTTGGTGGTCAGGTCTTCGTTGATGATAAAGCGCGCATAGGGCTGGTTCAGCTGCACCTTGTCGATGCTCAGGCTGTCGCCGTGACGGTAGCTGAGGCCGAGCAGGTCGAGCTGCTGCCAGCGCACGAAGTCGCGTTCCTTGAGGGTGTCGAGGGTATGCAGTTGGTTGATCTGGGCCTTGCCCGTGACGCTGAAGGCCAGTGGCTCGGTGGCGTCCAGGGCGACGTCCAGCTCGCTGTCGAGCAGGCCGCTGCGCAGTTCGATGCGCACCAGGGGGCTGAGGTAGGCCTGGGCCAGACGCAAGTCGATAGCGCGGCTGGCGATTTTCAGGCGGGCCGTGGTCGGGTTCAGTTGCACGTGCCCCTCGGCCTGCAGCGTGCCCTGTGTGCCCAGGCCGGTGTCGAATTTGAGGGTGAAAGGCGAGGTGCCCAGGCTGTCGAAATCCTGCAGGTCGAGGTTGAGTGGCCCCAGTTCGAGGGCGACATCCTGCTCCGGCACGCGGTCGGCCAGGTGTACCCGATAGTCACGCAGTTGCACATCGCGCAGCAGCACGTGCCAGGGTTTGCCCGGCGCCGTGGCCTGGTCCTTGTTGTCCTGCGGTGCGGTGGCGAACAGTTTCTGCCAGTCCAGCTGGCCATCGGCTTCGCGGACGACCCAGGTTTCCAGCCGCTGGCTACGGATCTTGCCGACCACTACCTGTTGCTTGAGCAGGTCCAGGCTGGAGTCGCTGATTTCCAGGTTGGCCAGTTTCACCAGTGGCCGTCCGTTCGGTGCCTTGATGGCAAAAGGGGCGATCTTGACCTGGGTATTGCTCAGCAGCAGTTGGGTACTGCTGGCCAGGCTCAGGCTGTAGTCGGTGGCCAGGTCGATCACACCGTCCTCCAGTACCAGGGGCAGGGCATCGCGCACATAGGGCCAGAAAGCTTTTATCTTGCCGTCGCTGATTTTCAAACTGCCGCTGGAGCTGATTGGCACCAGGCTGAGCTGCCCGCTCCAGTCGATCCGGCCACCCTGGGGGCCGGTGGCAACCAGGGTCATGTCGGCGTTGTCGTCGGGCAGGGTGCTGAGGTTGTGTAACTCGACGCTGAGGTCGTCGTAGGCAAACTCAATGGGTTCGCTGGGGCGCAAGTCCCGAAAGTGCAGATTGCCGCCGGTAAGCTTGGTATGCGCGATGCGCAGCGGGAAAGGCTCGCCGGGCGGCTGCTCGGCGGCCAGCTCGGCAGTGGCTGGCAGCTTGAACAGCTGAGCCAGGTTAAGCGTACCGTTCTTGGCGAACAGCAACTGGGTGTGGGGTTTATCCAGCTCGACCGCGCTCAGGTGCAGAACGCCACGCCACAGGCTGTCGAGCTGCAGGTTGGCATAGAGGCGCTCGAAGGCAACGTGTTCCTGGCCCGGTTCGCCGATGCGCAAGCCCCAGAGCGTGGCTTCCAGGGTGAAGGGGTTGAGTTGCAAACGCGCAAGCGTGGCAGGCGCATTGCTGTAAAGGGCGAGTTGCTGGTTAGCGATGCGCAGGCCGATGCCTGGCGCAATCAAAAAACCGAGCAGGCTGTAGAGGGTAACGGCAATCAGCAGGGCGCCAGCGGCGCGCTTTAGTCCTTTAAGCATAAAAGCGTCATCTATCCCGACCAGAAATGCCTTGGAGTATGGCACGCGCGCACAGTTCCAGATGGCGAGTGTGACGTACTTCCTGTGTGTTAGAACTGCAGGATCAAGGTCTTCAGCGGCGGCTGGCCGTCACGTGACGGGAAGTCCGGGGCTGGCGCCAGAGTCTGGCAGTCACGCACCGGACGCCCCAGCTTTTCGGCGCAGCGCAGCACCTGTTCACGCCAGTCGCTCAGGGCGACCTTCGCCAGGTTGTTGCAGCAGATCAGTACACCATCATCGGCGGTGGCAAGAATCGCCGGTTTGAGCAGGCTCTGATAGTCGCGCAGCAGGTCGACGGTGCCAAAGGCGCTTTTGGCCCAGGCGGGCGGATCAAGCAATACCCGGTCAAACTGGCGCGGCTGCAGGCGCGGATAGTCGGGCAGCTTATTCCCGCGCCGTGGGCTGATCGGCAGACCTGCCAATTGGCGAATCGCTGGGAAATAATCGGACTGGATGAACTGCATGGGTGCCAGTTGGGGATTGAGTGCGGCGTTTTCACGGCCGACTGCCAGGTTGCCTTCGGCAAAATCCAGGTTGATGACTTCGCTGGCGCTGCCGGCCGCCGCGCTGAGGCCGACGCCGCAGGTGTAAGCGAACAGGTTGAGCACCGACTTGCCGGCGCTGTGCGCCTTGATCCAGCCGCGAGCGTTGCGCAGGTCGAGAAACAGCAGCGGGTCTTGGCCAGCATGGCGAGCGCGCACGCGATAGTTGAGGCCCCACTCGTGACCAACCAGATCCTCCAGGGCCTCGGGTTGGGCCTGGTAGACCGGATCACTGCGGTCGATCCGCGAGTTGCCCTGGGAGCGGTCGTTATAGACCAGTAGCAGCGGCGTATCCAGGGCCTGGTTGCATTGCTCGGCCAGTTGTAGCAGCGCGTCGCGGCTCAGGCTCTGATGAAAGCTTTGCACCAATAACTGCCGGCCATAGCGGTCGATGGTCAGGCCGCCAGCGCCTTCCTGACTGCCATGGAACAGTCGGTAGCAGTCGCTGCCCTGTTGCTGCAGCTCTGCTAGCAGGTCCTGGCGGTTATTCAGTGCGGCGCGCAGCGCCAGGTCGAGAGCGGGCATGCGCGACAACTCGGAAAAGGAAAGGCGCGCAGTTTATCAAGAAAAAGCCCGGTGTTTGGATCGGCGTGCAGGGCAATGCGAAGAGCACGGGGTAGGCTGGTGCTAACGCCGTAAGCCCGTGGTTATGGTCGGCCGGTGACGCGTAGGCTGGGCTTTATTGAGCTCAGTCGGCGTGTCCCCGCCCGCCCAGCATGCGTGAAGTTGTTTATCCGCGTTCGATTGCCAAGGCCACGCCCTGGCCGCCGCCGATGCACAGGGTGGCCAGGCCTTTCTTGGCATCGCGCTTGATCATCTCGTGCAGCAGGGTCACCAGAATCCGGCAGCCGGAACCACCAATCGGGTGGCCGATGGCGATGGCGCCACCGTTGACGTTGACCTTGCCGGCATCCCACTGCAGTTCCTTGCCGACGGCCAGGGCCTGGGCAGCGAAGGCTTCGTTGGCCTCGATCAGGTCCAGTTGCTCGATACTCCAGCCGGCCTTGGCCAGGCAGCGCTGGGTGGCGGAGACCGGGCCGATGCCCATGATCGCCGGGTCGACGCCGGCATTGGCGTAACTGGCGATACGTGCCAGCACCGGCAGGCCGAGGGCCTGGGCTTTTGCCGCGCTCATCAACAGTACCGCGGCGGCGCCGTCGTTGAGGCTGGAGGCGTTGCCGGCAGTGACGCTGCCGTCCTTCTTGAACGCCGGCTTGAGCTTGCCCAGCGACTCGGCCGTGGTGCCGGCGCGCGGCTGGTCGTCGGTGGCGAAGGCCAGTGGCTCGCCCTTGCGCTGGGGAATCAGGATCGGGGTGATTTCGTCGCTGAAGCGCCCG
>JAUSOF010000088.1 GCA_030656145.1 Pseudomonas sp. | reverse complement strand
GTGTCAATGTGCTTGCTCATGATTGTTGCTCCTGCCAGAGGGATTGGCGTTTATCGAGCCAGCTGCCGCACTGAACGGTATGGAGCACTAGATCGCGAGGAATAGTCATTGTTGCTCCTGCCAGCTGGGTTTGCGTTTATCCAGAAAGGCGCGCAGGCCTTCCTGGCCTTCGGCACTGACGCGGATGCGAGCGATGGCGTTTTCCGTGTAACGGCGCAGGGCTGGAGTCAGCACGCCGCTGCCGACTTCGCGCAGCAGGTCCTTGCTGGCTTGCATGGCCTGGGGGCTGTTAAGTAGCAGGTTGCTGATCCAGCTTTCTACTTGAGCTTCCAGTTCGGCAGACGGATAGCATTCGGCAAACAGCCCCAGCTCCTGGGCGCGTTCGCCGCTAAAGCGCTCGGCGGTCAGGGCATAACGGCGCGCCGCACGCTCGCCAATGGCCTGCACGACGAAGGGGCTGATCACCGCCGGGGCCAGGCCGATGCGTACTTCGGACAGGCACAGCTGGGCGTCATCGGCGCCGATGGCCATGTCGCAGCAGCTGATCAAACCCAGCGCGCCACCAAAAGCTGCGCCTTGCACCACTGCCAGGGTGGGAATCTTCAGCTGATAGAGGTTGTGCATCAGCTCGGCCAACTCGCGCGAGTCGGCCAGGTTGGCGTTGTAGTCCAGGGTCGCCGCATGCTGCATCCAGGCCAGATCCGCGCCGGCGCTGAAGTGCTTGCCACGGCCGCGCAGCAGCAGAAAACGCAGGCTTTTGTCGGCCATCACCGCGTCGAGGGCGAGAATCAGCTCGCGGATCATCTCGGCGTTAAAGGCATTGTTCTTGTCGGCGCGATTAAGCCAGAGGGTGGCAAAGCCGCGCGGGTCATTTTCCAGCTGTACGGTGGTGAATTCGCTCATGGTCATCTTCGTAGGGTGCGCTGCGCGCACCATTGCGTTGAAAAGCGGTGCGCACGGCGCACCCTACGGTACTAAAGCCCATCCCACGGATTACATTCTGAACACGCCAAAGGTGGTCGGCTCGATTGGCGCGTTCAGGCTGGCAGACAGTGCCAGGCCCACTATCTCGCGGGTCTGCGCTGGGTCAATGACACCGTCGTCCCACAGCCGCGCGCTGGAGTAATAGGGGTGGCCCTGGCGCTCGTACTGTTCGAGGATCGGTTGCTTGAGTGCGGCTTCATCCTCGGCGCAGAAGCTTTGCCCGGCGCGGGCAGCCTGTTCGTGCTTGACCTGCACCAACACACCGGCAGCCTGTTCGGCGCCCATCACGCCGATCCGCGCATTCGGCCACATCCACAGGAAGCGTGGCTCAAAAGCACGGCCGCACATGCCGTAGTTACCGGCACCAAAGCTGCCGCCGATGATCACGGTGAACTTCGGCACCTTGGCGCAGGCCACGGCGTTCACTAGCTTGGCACCGTGTTTGGCGATGCCGCCGGCTTCGTACTTCTGCCCGACCATAAAGCCGGTGATGTTCTGCAGGAACAGCAGGGGAATACCGCGCTGGCAGGCCAGTTCGATAAAGTGCGCGCCTTTTTGTGCCGATTCCGCAAACAGGATGCCGTTATTGGCAAGGATCGCCACTGGATAGCCGTGGATGTGCGCAAAGCCGCAGACCAGGGTCGCGCCAAACAACGCCTTGAACTCATCGAATACGCTGCCATCGACGGTGCGTGCGATCACTTCACGCACATCGAAAGGCTGCTTGGCGTCTGCCGGAATCACCCCATACAGCTCTTCACCGCTGTACAGCGGGTTGATCGGCGCGCGGGTGTTCAGGACGCCGAGCTTGCGCCAGTTGAGGTTGGCGATTGATCGCCGCGCCAGGGCCAGGGCGTGTTCGTCGTTGTCGGCGTAATGGTCGGCCACCCCCGAGGTCTTGCAGTGCACGTCGGCGCCGCCCAGATCTTCGGCGCTGACCACTTCACCGGTGGCGGCTTTTACCAGCGGCGGGCCGGCGAGAAAAATGGTGGCCTGGTTGCGCACCATAATCGCTTCATCGGCCATGGCCGGCACATAGGCCCCGCCTGCGGTGCAGGAACCCATGACCACGGCGATCTGCGGGATGCCCATGGCCGACATATTGGCCTGGTTGAAGAAGATCCGCCCGAAATGCTCGCGGTCCGGGAACACCTCATCCTGGCGCGGCAGGTTGGCGCCGCCGGAGTCCACCAGATAAATGCACGGCAGGCGGTTCTGCTGGGCGATGGTCTGGGCGCGCAGGTGCTTTTTCACCGTCAGCGGGTAGTAACTACCGCCTTTTACCGTGGCGTCGTTAGCCACGATCATGCATTCGACACCTTCGACCCGACCGATACCCGCGACCACGCCAGCTGCAGGCACGTCTTCGCCATACACCTCGTGGGCGGCCAGTTGGCCGATCTCCAGAAACGGCGAGCCGATATCCAGGAGGCGGTTGATCCGCTCACGCGGTAGCAGCTTGCCGCGCGAGGTGTGTCGGTGCTGGGCCTTGGCGCCACCGCCTTCGTGCACGCGGGCGAGCAGGGCGCGTAGCTCGTTGACCTGGGTGAGCATCGCCTTACTGTTGACGGCGAACTCAGGCGAGCGGGTATTTATTTGGGTATGGAGGATGGTCATGTACGCTTCCTGTAGGGTGCGCCGTGCGCACCATGGCAGTGATTGCGGTGCGCACGGTCTAAGCGACCCTACGCACCCTACGGGTCACTTGGTTTCGTTGAACAGCTCGCGGCCGATCAGTATGCGGCGGATCTCGCTGGTACCGGCGCCGATCTCGTAGAGCTTGGCGTCGCGAAGCAAGCGGCCGGTGGGGTATTCGTTGATGTAGCCATTGCCGCCGAGGATCTGGATCGCCTCGAGGGCCATCTGCGTGGCGCGCTCGGCTGTATAGAGGATCACCCCGGCGGCGTCCTTGCG
>JAUSOF010000078.1 GCA_030656145.1 Pseudomonas sp. | reverse complement strand
TGTAGTGGTCAACTAATCCCGGACACGACGTTGAGTTTTTTCTCGGCCTGAGCGGGCGCTAGCCCGCCGTTGAATTGATGGGGCCGAATCCAGTTGTACCGATGCATCAAAAAGTGACTGATATCCCGCTGGGCCTGCTGCGCCGTCATGTAGCCCAGGGGCGGTATCCATTCTGTTTTCAAGCTGCGGAATACCCGCTCCATTGGCGCATTGTCCCAGCAATTACCCCGACGACTCATGCTCTGACGCATGCGATAACGCCAGAGCCGTTGGCGAAATAAACGGCTCGCATACTGCGAACCTTGATCCGAGTGAAACAGCAGCCCCGAGGGCCTTCCGCGTTGTTCGTAGGCCATCTCCAATGCCTTGACCACCAGCTCGGCGTCCGGCTTCTCCGACAATGCCCAGCCGACTATCCGGCGCTTACACAGGTCCAGCACGACTGCCAGGTAATGCCATTGTTCTTCAGCCCAGATGTACGTGATGTCGCCGCACCAGACCTGGTTCGGTGCCAGGACGTCGAACTGCCGATTCAAGGTATTGGGAATATCCAGCCGCTCAACCGTCGCCCGCTTGTACGCATGCGAGCCCGGCTGCTTGCTGACGAGGTCAAGCTCACGCATCAAGCGGCGTACCTTGAACCGACCCAGTTGCTCGCCACCCTCTTTCATCATGGACAGGATGCTTCGGCTACCGGCCGCATGCCGGCTTTGCGAAAACAATTCGCTCACCCGGCTGCGTAGCCGAAGTCGCTCAACATCCGGCGTCCGGCGCCTGAGGCGGTGGGCGTAGTAACACGAGCGGTTGACTTCAAACACCTTGCACAACCACTCCACCGGCTCGTAGACGCTTAACTCGTCTATCAACGTACGCGCTCGTGATCTTCCGACATCAAGAGCGCGGTAGCCTTTTTTAATATGGATTTTTCCCGTTCAAGGCGGGCAATCCGGGCCTCTAACTCCTGGATTTTCTGCTGCTCCGGCGTCAGCGCTTTGCTCTGCGGAGTGACACCGTTGCGCTCCTGCTGGAGCTGGCTGATCCAGCGCCGAAGGAGCGACTCGCCGATGCCAAGTGAGCGGCTGGCTTCCAGGACGCCGTACTCTTGCTTGAGCACGAGGTCGGCAGCCTCGCGTTTGAATTCAGTAGAAAAGGAACGACGTTGCTTGGTCATCTGACACCTCGATCTGGCGAGCATTTTCGCCTAAATGGGTGTCCGGTTTCATTAGGCCACTACATTCCAACGCCTGCATAGCGGCCTTGTAGCTGTGATTGAGGCGAGCATCTTGTTGCTGGGTTTCGCCGCCCATGCAGTTGAGCATGTTCATCGTCACGCCGCCGGACGCATCCATGCAGTTGGTATAGGTAGCGCTGTAGCCATCCTCTGTGGCGTTCGCGCCAAGGCTGAGGGTTGCTGCGGCAATGGCCAGCAAGCGGTGTCTGATTGATTGCATGGTGAGCTTCCTGCGTATCAGTGGATGAGTGCCAGAGGATTGGCATGGTTCGGCATGGGGCAGCACGTGGCCCGCCTCAGAATCTATAGGCATACCATGTTGCGGTATCCTTGCTGTTGGGCGAGAGTTATGGTCTTCCAAGTACGCAAGATTGTGACGTATACCGAGACAGCTTTTATCGAAGGTGGCAACGCTGCGGGCAGGTCACCAACGGCGGCAGGCGTTGTAGTTGTCATGTTCAATGCCTTGGCATGGGAGAGTCTTCGTGGAAGACCTGAAGCCATCGATCAGGGCTCGGTCTTTTGATGGATGAGCAGCGCTGTCAAACGATGGGCGCAGTGGGGGGCACCCCGAAGCCTATGGTAAAGCCGCAGTGGTTGGAGCCGGCCGCGTGATAGAACACGCACCTGCCGTAATCCACACACTCCGACTTGGTAATCACTACCGTGAGGCGGTCGATGCTAAAAGCTAGTTGGTTTTCACTAACAAGCGCGGCTAACCTGCTGCTGCGACCCGCTTGGCCCATTAGCTAGAGCAAATGGGGGCCAGTATGGTTTCAATGCGTTCCCCAAGAAGTCTCCAAGCTTCAGTTTTCTCTTTCGCATAGTCGTGATGTAGATAGTGTCGACGTACCTTGGAACCGCCCAGTAGGTGGTTTTGGCAGCGGTCGATGATGTCTAGCGACACACCCAGCTCCTGCATCATTGTCGCGCCAGTGCGACGCAGGTCGTGCGGTGTCCATTCGGCTCTGGTGCCTTTGCTGAGCACCAGTGAGTCGTCGTGATGGCGGCCTACCAAGGGCTTGCTGCGCTTCTTGAAGCGGCACTGTCGGTCACCGATCAGCTTGCTGACCGTCTTGGTGTCGACGTGGTTATTCTCGTCCCTGCTGGGGAAGCAGAACGGGGTCTGCCCGGTTTCTTTTTTCAGGCACTTGAACTGTGCCAGTGCGAAGGATGACAGAAATACATGGTGATCCTGGCGTTTGCCTTTGTGCCCTTTGGTGGCTTCGGCCGGGATGAACCAGGTGCCTTTGTCCAGATCCACATTGCGCCATTGGGCCTTGAGCAGTTCGCCGATGCGGCAGAGGGTGCTCAGGCAGATCCATAGAGCGCACTGTACTCGAGGATTGACCGGGCGGATTCCGGAGTATTTTTGGCCGGCGGGCAGGGCTTTGTAGTCACGCTCCAGCCGAGAGAAGATGTCGCGCAGTTCGCGGATTTCGTCGGGGGAGAGCAGGCGGTCACGTTCTTCCTGATAGTCGTGGTCGAGCAATGTCTGCACGTTTACCAAGCCGGACGGGTTGCCATCGATCATTAGATTTCGCCAAGGTTTTCGCTTTTCTGCCCAGCGCAGCATTTGGCCGATATTATTGCGGAGGATGACGACGGTACGATTTAGCCCGCGAGTCTTGACCGAGCGCAGGACGGAAAGCAAATCCTGTTCGGTCAGTTTGCGCAATGGCTTCTGGCCGATTAGCGGCAGGACATCTTTTTTAAAGCTGCGCTGCAGCTCAGCATTTCCGTCTTGACGTGACACACCGTCGCGCACCCACTCGTTGAAGAGATCGGCCACTGTCTTGTTTTCAGCAGCCTCTCGCTCGGCTTCGGCAATGATGGCTGCAACGGCGGCCTGCGCTTTAATCTTGGAGGCTTTTCGAGCGGCTGTGGGGTCGACTCCCTGGCTAACCGATGCCCTCAATTCCTCGCGTTCGGCGCGTATTTGGGCAAGTGAATTCTTGGGCCATGTACCAATTCGGCGATCACACTTGGTGCCGTCCAGCTTGAACTCGTAGCGGAACTGTACAGTGACACCGCGAACACCGACACGAACCCTGCCCACGATGCCACCGTCTTCACGCAACGTCTTGCCATCGTCGGACGCGGTAAGTGCTTCGAGTTGCTTTATGGTTAACTTGGCCACTTCCTACCCCTTGCATCATCTGGGTGAGCTGAATTTTGCCCCCACTTTTGCCCCCACCGCAAGGCCTGGCTGTCAGTAGAATTAGACAGTTCGTCGTAGACGCTAAAATGGCTAAAGCCCCAGCTATTGCTGACCTGTAGGCTCTTTTAGCGTCTGCAGGCGTCCATGGGGATCGGGTGGATAATTAAATGGGGTGCTAGGGGTCGAGTGTTCGAATCACTCCGTCCCGACCATATAATCCTAGAAAATCCAGTCACTTAGCGGTGACTGGATTTTTTATGCCCAGTGTTTTTAAGGTTCATTATTTTTAGGGTCCAAATAGGGTCCAGCGCTGTTTAGGGTTCGTTTCTGTAGTCCTCTATGAATATCCAGGCCTCTTCAGGCGCGGCTGCCGAGGGTTTCGGCGCGGCGTAGCCAGCTCTGGCGTTGTTCTTCGGAGGAGCTGCGGACCGGGGCGAACTCGCTCAGGCGTCGGGTTTTGATGCCGCTGAAACCGAGGATGGTGCGGGTCATCTGTCGATGTGCCGGCGCGCCGTAGATCCAGCGGAAGTACCAGGGCGGGGTGTCCAGGGTTACCAGCAAATCGGCGGTACGGCCACTCAGCAGCTTGTCCCATAGTTGCGAGCGACTGCGGTACTTGAAGGCGAAACCAGGCAGGAACACCCGATCAAAGAAGCCTTTGAGCAGTGCCGGTAAGCCGCCCCACCAGACGGGATAGACGAACACCAGGTGCTCGGCCCAGTGGATCTGCCGCTGGGCTTCGAGCAGGTCCGGCTCCAGGGTCTGGCTCTGGTCATAACCGTCGCGCAATACCGGGTCGAAGTTCAGTTCGCCGAGCTTCAATTGCCGCACTACGTGGCCTTTGCTACGCGCGCCCTGGGCATAGGCTTCGCCAAGGGCGTGGCAGAGGCTGTTGGTTTTTGGTGTGCCGAGGATCATCAGGATGCGTTTACCGTCGCCTTCGATTGGGGTGGCGCCGCTTTTGCCTGCATCAGTCATGGTTACCTGCTCCAAGCATGGTTTGCGGGCGTACCCAGGCGTCGAATTGTTGTGCTGTCAGGTAACCCAGTTGCAGTGCGGCTTCGCGCAGGGTGCTGCCGTCCTGATAGGCCTTTTTGGCGATTTCAGCGGCTTTGTCGTAACCGATATGCGGGTTCAGGGCCGTTGCCAGCATCAGGCCGCGTTCCAGGTGCGCGGCCATTTGCGCTGCATCCGGTTGCAGGCCGGCGATGCAGTGCTGCTGGAAGTTGCGACAGCCGTCGGCGAGCAGGCGAATCGACTGCAGCAGGTTGTGGATAATCACCGGTTTGAACACGTTTAGCTGCAGATGGCCTTGGCTCGCGGCAAAACCAATGGTCACATCGTTACCCAGTACCTGACACGCCAGCATCGACAGCGCTTCGCATTGGGTCGGGTTGACCTTGCCCGGCATGATCGAACTGCCGGGCTCGTTGGCCGGTAGTTTTAACTCGGCAAACCCGGTGCGCGGGCCTGAGCCGAGCAGGCGCAAATCATTGGCGATTTTCATCAGGGCCACGGCGAGGGTTTT
>JAUSOF010000060.1 GCA_030656145.1 Pseudomonas sp. | reverse complement strand
CTCCAGTGTAGGAAAGGACAAGCGTGGATCAGTCTGTGCGCATCGTCGCTATTCGACCCTAGGCGAACAGTCGGATGCACCCATCGAGGGCGTTTTCAAAACCTCAGGTTTTTTACCCTGAATGCCGGGCAGCGCAGCGTTCCGGAGGAAACTGGCGAACCCTCTACAATAGCCTCAAAATGTTGCGCGGGCGGATTCAATCGGCAGGTATCAAGAGGATGCCACTTTTGGAAATGCTCTTTTCTCGGAAAGACTTCGATAAAAGAGAATGGCAATAATAACTATAATGGCCCCTGCCATAGTTAAAGGGGTAACTTTGTTACCAAAAACCATGTAATCCAATGCTATTGTTAGAATCGGAACCATATAGAAAAGCACACTAACATTGCTGGCTGCATTTTTTGATAACATGTAGAACAGTAACAACACTGCGCCAGTTGAAACAATAAGAATCATCCATGCCGAAGCCAAAATAAATTTTGTATTTATCATTGCATTCCAGTCCGTGCACAAGACCACAATGAAAAATATTATAGATGCCGCTAGATTTTGATAAAAAGCTGAGGCAAGTGGGTGAGCAATAATCTTTTTTTGGAAAACAGTGCCAACACTCATAGCAAATACAGAGGCGATTCCACACGCAATACCAGTGTATGTTAGTCCGCTAATCTCGCGAGCACCTAATACTGCGACTCCCAACCCTAAAAATCCCAATAGTAATATTAGAAAACCCTTTACCCCAACATCTTCTCTCGCAATTATTGGGGTGAGAATCGGCTGTAGGCCTAGAACGATTGAAAGTACACCAGGTGATAATTTATTATCTATAGCTAGAAAAAAGAAACTTTGGTACGCCACTTGTAGAAGCAAGCCTATAAAAAGCATTTTTATTATCAACAAAGCTGGCAGATTGAAAAGGTTAGAAAATATTTTTCGCTTAAACACGAGTGCGCATATGAAAGACAAAACCAAGAGTGTGCCTATGGCCCGAACTGCAAGAAACGACCATACGGAAGCCTCTTGAAGTCCAAGCTTTACAAAGATTGATCCACTGCTCCACATAATCAGGAATACAAGTGGTACACCTCTCATGAGGAGCAACATTGAAGTTACTCCTCAGTTATCCCAGCTTTCAATAGTGAACCGCTCACCCATCTCTCGATGTTCGGTGAGATATTTTTTGAGCGCTTTAGATTTCTCCAATACCTCCTGATTTTTAGCTAAAGTAGCGCCCTGAATCAACCAGTCATAGCATGCTGTGACCGATATATTATGTTTAAAATGATATTTTGAATACTCAAAAAGATATGCCTTGAAGTTCTCTTTTGATATTTTTCTTGCTATTAGTGCAATAATTTCATTACTTTTTTCTTTCGGCATGTCCGGGCGATCAATGTGTATATTGCGGTTTTCCTTGGATATATCTGCGCTCGAATGGAAAATATCTGCCTCTTTAAAGATTTTATCAAAAACGAAGTCCAAACAAATGAACATTCGGCTTTTATTCGAGAAGTTAATTGCTGAATGGCTTATCGCTGCGTCTAGAAACCATACTTCTCCTGGCTGCATCTGAAATACACCTTCCTCATCCGAATGAAACGAGTCCGCATTGTATTCTATAGGCACAAAAACACGAAAATATGTAACATTGGAATTAAGCTCCACAAAGTCACAATGCGGAATCACCATGCCATCAATAAGATTTCTTGCGCGAACCATCTTTACGTTTGAGAGGTCAAAATTATCGTTGAGCATTCTCATAATGTTAGGGCAGTGCGCCATATACTCAGTAGGCGAAGAGATTGTGCAGTTTTTATATTGCGAGTCATCTTTGCGACCAGAACTATTGAACAGAGAAAGGTTCTTCCAATAACCCTGTGCGAACTCGTCATACTCCTCGGATAATTTCGTAATCGAGTTTAAATACGCAAGGTCAGAAGTGAAATTATATCCATTCATATTGATGGCACCAATGATGTGTGATGACATGTACTTCTCCTTTAAATTAAAGGAGAAAGTGTATATATATGCTTTACATCGTAAAAGATCATAATTATGATGCTTGGCATCATAATTTATGATCGAGAAAAATGTGAACCTTGACACCGCACAACTCAGGATCTTTGCCGCCGTAGCGGAGCTTAGAAGTTTCACAAAGGCGTCAGAGCGTCTTTTCCGGGTTCAGTCTGCGATAAGTCAGCAGATTCAGAGGCTAGAGAGCCAAGTCGGTTTTGAGCTTTTCATCCGAGACCGAAAGGGACTGCGGATCACCGTAAAGGGCGAGGCTTTGCTTGGGTTCGCTCTGAAAATGCTTGCTATAAATGACCAGGCGGTTCTCTCTCTACTTCGCGAGATACCGGTCGGACGCCTTAGGATCGGTACCTCTGACACTTACGCTACATGCTTTTTTTCAGAAATTTTACGTGAATCTTCTCGGGTTTATCCTGGTTTGGAAATTGAGGTTCATTGTGGCTACAGTCGAGATATATGGACTCAATACGAACAGCACCAGTTAGATTTGGCTCTTACACAATGTTGCCCTTCCGGTTATGACTCCGAACTGATACACGTCGAGCCTCTGCGATGGGTATGTGCAAAAGGTAGTAATATTTATCAAAACAATCCAATCCCTCTTGCCTTGTTTACAGAGGGTTGCGCTGACAGAAATATTGCAATTGAGGCACTAACTAGTGTCCAAAAAAATTACTGCATAAACTTTCACAGCACTAGTCATGCAGGGATATTAGCCGCTGTCCGTTCTGGATGTTCAGTCTCGGCGCTCCTTGCTAGCACGGCGGCACCGGATTTACGAACTTTGAGTCGCGCAGACGGGTTTCCATCATTAGAAAATCTGGAAATTTCAATGGCCTACCATGACCATGGAGAATCTTCTTTAGCCTCTTGCTTTGCTGAAATAGTCCGCTCATATTTCAGTTTGATGTCAATTAATGACCGAGCAATAAAAGTTTATTAGGGCGTTTCTTCTAGTGGATTGTCCGTAAAGTTCGTTTACCTATAAAGGAGTAACAAATATACTGTTCCTCCTCCTTTTCCGGCGTGAGTAACATGGCTCGACCAGCGGCTTCTTTTTGTTTAAAACCCACTGATACTGATACTGAGACGCTGCAAAGTTGGTTGTGCATGGGAACTCTGCCTCAGAACATGGGGCAACGCGCCCGGATTCTGTTGCTCCTGGCTAGCGGCCTCACGCCCAAGCAGGTCAGCGATCGGTTGGAAATTTCGGCGCCAGTCGTATTCAAATGGCGCAAGCGTTATCAGGAAGCTGGCCTCGATGGGCTGAGCGACCTCCCGCGCAGCGGACATCCACGCAAGCTCGACGAGGCGAAGATTAAGGAAATCCTGACCCTGACAACCCAGCGTGTACCGCGTGAGGCGACTCACTGGAGCTTGCGGTTGATGGCCAAATACGCGGGCGTTACCGTCTGGCAAGTCGCCCAGGTATGGACTGCCGCCGATCTCAAGCCCCACCGGCTGAAAACCTTCAAGATCAGCAACGACCCCCACTTTGCTGACAAAGTGGTCGATGTGGTTGGGCTGTATCTGAACCCGCCCGACAATGCGATGGTGCTGTCAGTGGACGAGAAAACCCAGATCCAAGCACTGGATCGCACCCAGCCCATGCTGCCGCTCAAGCCGGGTCAGATCGAACGCAGGACGCATGACTACAAGCGCCACGGTACCGCCAGTTTGTATGCCGCTTTTGACATCCTGACGGGCCAGGTCATTGGTCGCATCACCCAACGACACAGGGCCAAAGAGTTCCTTGAGTTCCTTCGACAGATCGACCGCGCGACGCCTGCCGAGCTGGATCTGCATTTGATTCTGGACAACAGCTCGACTCACAAGACGGCCGCCGTCAGGGCGTGGCTGGAGAAGCATCCCCGCTTCAAGCTCCACTTCACGCCGACCAGCGCCTCATGGCTGAACGCCGTAGAGGGGTGGTTTGCTCAATTGGAAAGGCGGGCGCTGTATCGCGATGCGTTCAGCAGCGTGGCTGATCTGAAAGCAGCCATTCGCCGTTTTATCGAAGCCCATAATGAGTATTCAGCGAAGCCATTTCGCTGGAACAAAACGGCTGAATCCATCATCAGCTCTGTTAATCGCGCAAAGCTCACCGCAATCAAGAATAAGTTATTGAACTAACCAAACAGTCCACTAGCTTCTAGTTCACCAAAGTATTGGTGTGTGCATGGCTGGCGTTATGCTGATTCGAGGTGGTCTCGAACGACTGCTTTTGGCCGATAACAGCCTGTCACCAGCCACCGCTTCCGGCCAATAACCTTAGAACAATCAGGGCCAGAGTCGACTTCCACGTAATTCGACCCTGATTGTGCTGCCTGTATGAGAGGCCGTAATTTGTGCACGGCTAATAAATCCGTGCCCACTTTCGTGCTCGTTTAAGCGCTGGCGCCAGGGGTGTTGCGAGCGTTTTTCTTCTGCAGGATCATCGACGCTTCGTTGTAGGCGTGTTGGAAGGCGGCGCCGCCGATCCACTCCACTGCCGCGTCTTCGTCTTCATCGTGGAAGATCCCGCGATAGGTGATCAGCAGGCCCATCATGAAGTCGGTCGCCGCGTCTTCTGCTTCCTCGGCTACCACCAGTTCCAACACCGGGTATTGCAGGAACACCACGCACATTGCGAGCAGGCTGATGCTTTCGCCGACTTTCATTGCCTGGAACAGATCGTCGAAGTGCGCCGGGTCGAAGCCGTTCTCTTCGATGTCTTTGAAGTCGAAGGTGCTCAGGTCGATTTCGACATCATCGAATGGCTCGTTGATCAGTGGATTGGCCAGCACCGGATGTACGACAGTGGCTTTGGGCTTGCCCGAACGGTTCTGCTTGGCCTTGGCTTTGGCCCGTTGGGCGCGTTTTTGCTGTTTATCTGGGGAGGCCATGGAGGCGAGTTCCTTGTCCGGTGCAGCCATACACATGGCGCGGGATAATCGGGCACACATTGTATGCAGTCTTGGCCGGGCCTGGCGGCCAAAGGTGGGCGATTTATTTTTTCCTGCACTAGGCGTGCGCGTTTGGCCCTGGCTGAGCGCCGAGTGCGCGAGCGCATGAGCCCGATGTATCCGGGCTCATGCTGAGCAGGTCAGGCTTTGCCAGCCATCTTGGCGAGCATTTTTTGCTCACTCGGCAAGACACCCTGCACGGATGCGCGTGCCTTGATCCGCGCATAGTGGGCGCTTAGGTTTGGCCAGCGCTGGGCGTCGAGTTGCTCGTCGCCATATTCCATGTTGATCAGTTGGCAGGCCAGCGCCAGATCGGCCAGGGTCAACTGATCACCGACCAGGTATTGAGCTGATCCCAGTATCCCTTCCAGGTAGTCGAAGTGTGGCGGGAGCAGTTCGTTCAAGGCTTTTTGAACGGCTGCCTCGTCGCAGCTCTGGCCCATGCTTGGCTTGAGTTTACGGTTGCGGAAAACAGTGAAGGTGCACAGCTGCGCCAGTTCGTAATCCGCATACTTTTCCAGCCAGTTGACGCTGGCCCGTTGCTCGGCGGTCTGACCCATCAGTTGGGTCGGGTTGGGGTATTTCTCGTCGAGGTAGTGGCAGATCACACTGGAGTCGGCGATGCAGGTTTCACCATCCTTGAGCGCCGGAATACGGCCGAGTGGGCTGATGTCTTTGAACCAGGCTGGCTGGGCAAACGGCAGGATGATTTGCAGTTGATAATCCAGGGATTTCTCAGCCAGGAACAGGCGCACTTTACGCACGAAGGGTGATAGTGGGGCACCGTAAACAGTCAGGCTCATGGACGTTTCTCGTGGCTAGGTGGTGGTGGGCAAGCTGGAAGCTTGCGGGGCAGTCGTAGATGTTGTTCGTGTTCAATTTGCTGCTGCAGCTTCTGGGCTCAAGGCCTGCGTCGAGTTCTTTCGGCTCAAGCGAATTCGTGTGGATGAGCTGTTTGTCGAGTCGCTTGGCGCAGTTTTTATCGGGTGCCGGATCAGCCGTTCAAGGCTCGTACTCTACGCCCCGTTAGCGGAAAAGGGAGCGGATTTTTTGCAGGGCAGACCCGCCGCATCGGGCTGGTTGGAGCCGATCAAGACCGGCCGCATTTCTTGCTCAGACACCCGCACGAACCCCTAGGATTTGGCTATAAACCCGTGAACTGTTGCGCGGCGATAGGCCCAGGTTGGGCCGCGTTGCCTGAGGGGGCAGGGCGACGCGCCAGCCTACCCGCTGCATGCAGCCGCTAGCGGGTAGATTGGCTAAAGTCTCGGTGACCTTTGCGCTCGCCGCTCTGGTCAGCGAACGTTCTGGTAGAGCATCAAGCGTGAGCTTTCATATAGGCCGCGCGTCAATTCCAGGAGCCGTTGGTATTCCTGCGGGTGTTGCGCGGCGATGTTGTCCAGCGGTGTTTGTGAGGCCAGGTCGTGCATGGTCGGCGTGCTGCCGTCATGGCCCATCTGTACCAGGTAGTCCTTGGTCACTCCGCCGATCAAGGGGAAGCTGCCTTCACGCAGGACCAGGGGGACGACGCGCTCGCCTTCGGGGGCGGGTTGCTGAATGTCACGGCCCATGGTGCCGTTGCGGAACTCCAGGCCTGCCAGGCCGGCTACGGTGGGCAGCAGGTCGGTCAGGCCTACGGCTTGCTCGAATACCTTTGAGCCAATCAAGCCCGGGGCGTGGATCAGCATCGGTACGTGGTTGCTTTCCAGGCCCAGTTTCTCGAATGCGGGAGGCATATGGGGGATCTGGCTAATCCGGGTGTTGTGGTCGCCAAACAGCACGAAAATGGTGTTGTCGTAATAGCCCCCTTCCTTGGCGATCTCCATCAGCCGGCCGATGTTGAAGTCGAGCAAGCGCACTGCGTTGTACTGGGAGAGGCTGCGTGAGCCAGCGTTCTGTACGTCTTCGAGCGGCAGGTCGAGCGCCTCGAACCCGTCGTTCTGTTTCGGGATGGTGAAGGGGCGATGATTGCCGGCGGTTTGGATGTAGGCGAAGAAGGGTTGGTCCTGGGGGAGCGCCCGCAGGATACGGTCACTTTCTTTGAACAGGTCGAGATCGGAAATCCCCCACACGTCGACCATGGGCGATGTCCAGTCGGTTTCCTCGTACAGCTTGACGTCATCGATGCTCTGGCGGATCAGGGCATTCATGTTGGCCCAGCCGGAATTGCCGCCGATCATGTAGAGCTTTTCATAACCCTCAAAGGCATTGATCAGGCTGTGCTGTTTGGTGATCAGCGGGTTACGGGTGGCGGTCTCTTGGCGGGACACATCCGGCGTTCCGGTGATGCTGGCCCAGACGGTCTTGGCGGTTCCGGTCACGGGCACGTAGAAGTGCCTGAAGAACCAGCTGTCCTTGGCCAGTCGATCGAGGTTGGGGGTGGGGTTCAGCGGGTTGCCATAGGCGCCTACGGCGCTGGTGCCGAGTGATTCGAGCATGACAAAAATAACGTTCGGCTGACGTCCGCCGGGTAGCTTGTAGGCCTGCGGCTGTTGCGTTCGGGTGAACTCAAACGTCTCGCTGTCGGGTTGTTCGACACCCAGGTAGCGGCTGACCACGTCGTAATGTTTACGCACCTGTTCGGTGTCGTAGCGCTCGGTGGGTATTCGCAGGGTGTCGTAGAGGAAGATCACCGGGTTGAGGCCCAGCGCGGCGATCTGGTTGTCGCCGGAGAAGAATGCATCGCTCCAGCGCAGGGGCACCGGGTTTTCCAGGTTGATGTTTTCCACGCGACCGAGAATCCCCAGGAACACCACCACGACCATCAGCGCGCTGCCCCAGGCCAGGGACCATGTCTTGATGGGGGTGGCCTGGCGCGCTAGGGTGATGCGCTCCAGGCGATACAGCGCATACCAGGTCAGCGCGGTCGTGGCCAGCCAGCCCAGGGTGATCCAGACCACGGGGTAGGTTTGCCAGACCATGTCGGTCGATATCTGCGCATCGGCCAGGAAGCGCAATACTGTGGCATTGAGCCTCACGCCGAGGTAGGCGTAGTGACCGAAGTCGATGATGTAGACGAGCACTAAAGCAGCGAGCGCCAGTGCCAGGTAGGTCCGTGCCAGGGCGCGCAAGAATCCCGAGCTGGTCAGGTTCCAGCGCGGCAGCCAGGCCAGTACGGCGACGGGCAGCATCAGCAAGATGGCCAGGCGCAGATCGAATCGAAAACCGATGCCGAGGGTGGGAGCAACTGCTGCCGATTCACTCAGGGCCGTGCTGTCCAGGCCGGAAAAGCCGAGGAAGAACACGACCCTCAGTGCCGCGAAAAGCAGGAACAGGATGGCAACTGCGCCAAACCAGTAATGCAGACGACGTGATTGTAACCAACCCATGAACCGTGCTCCGAACCTGTTAGATGTGTGCGTAGCGTGATCGCGGCGGGGCCGCGTATTGAGCGATTGCTGTCTGCTGCGGCTGCTTGCCGACCTAATCGCTCAGCGCCTTTTTAGGACGTGAGAAACACAGCTTGCCTGCGCCGATCAGGATGGCGCCCCAGCAGTAGAGCGCGAGAAAAGGGTCGAGCAGGTAGTCCCAGTAATTGTCCGAGGCTTTGATGTCAAAGCTGAAGGCTAGCGTGGCCAGCCCCAGCATCAGCACGCCCAGGGCGTTGCGCCAATAGAACATCAGCAGCGCTAGCAGGCCTATTGCAATGATCAGGTGGCGCGGGCTGTAGCCGAGACGATAAGGATCGAAATAGGTCAGCCCGAGGGTCGCGGGGTAGAGAAACGCGGCGAGCGCGCCAACGCAGAGGATGAGCTGCCAGTACTGCATGGCCGGCAGGCGCGGCAGGAGTGCAAGGCGGGCGCAGGTAGCCCAGAGCAACACCACCAAGGTGGTGATTGCCAGATCGTCAGTAAGACTGCGTGGATACGCCGCCAAGGGTAAGCCTGCGAGCGGAATTAAGCTGACGAGAAACAGGCCGAGCAGGCCGAGGCACTGCATGGTGCGGGGCAGGCGGGTTGTGGGCAGCAGCAGGAATGCAACCAGGGTAAAGCTGAGGTGAGCTTGCCAAAGATCGAACATTACAGACGCCCCTTTAGCCATGCATCGTTGAAGCTGACGTGTTTGATAAAGGTGTTATTCCATGAATACACCAGGTGGTACATGCCGTCCGGGCTTCTGACGAAGTAGGGGTATTCGTACTCGAAATCGCAGCCATGGTCGGTGCACACCCGCTGATCGAGATTTTCCAGAAAGCCGCTCAATAGCGGTTGCCGCCGCTCGCCGCCGGCGATGCGGAACTTGTCACCAATAATCTCGCGGTAAATCTCAGGTGAAAATGGATTGCCTTGCGGGTCAGGCGACTCATCCAGTTCGATCACCGGTTGCCATAGGTCCATTGCGGCATTGGTGCCATACAGGCTCAGTCTGAAGCGACCGTCTTGCAGGTCGTTCAGGGCGACCAGCAGCCCATGATCAGGGGTTGCCACGGCCGCGAGCGAGGAGTTGGGGTTCCAGGGGTCAATCGAGTGGGGTTCGCTCCAGGTTTGGCCAGCATCGTCGGTGCGGCTCGCCAGCACGCGGCCATATTTCTCGCCGGCATAGCGCAGCATCACCACGGCGCTCTGGCTATCCAGCGGCACCAGGGTTGGTTGCAGTGAGTGCTTGCCATGGCTGATCCGGAACTTGTCGACGACCTGGCCATTGGCGTCGAGGTAGAGGTACTCGGCGAACTTGCCAAGGAACTCGTGGTAAACCGGCAGGCCGATCGAGCCGTTCGCATGGAATACCGGGGCGCTGCGCACCAGGGTGCTGATATTGGCAAAGGGGGTTGTGATCAGTTGGCGGGGGGACGACCAGTTGTGCCCGAGGTCATCGGAAACCATGACGTTGATCGCGCTGCCGGCCCATCCGCCAATCGAAACCGACACATAAAACAGCCACAATCGGTTGTCCGGCGCGAGGGCAATGATCGGGTTACCGAGTTTGCGAATGTGCTTTTGCGTACCCAACTGAGTCGACTCACGTGTCGCCAGCACTGATTCATCGCCCCATTCGCCGGTCGTGGCGTCGAAGCGTGAACTGCGTACCTGAACGTCGGCAGCACCTTCACGGGAGCCGGCGAACCAGACGGAAATGAGGTTGCCGTCAGGCAATGCGGCTACTGCGGAGGAGTGGACGAATTCGTGGAGATCGGATGATGCGAAGCGGCTGGTGAAAATGGGGGCCTGGATTGGCTGAACCACCCCGATGGTCTTGGGCTCAACTGCAAAGCCAGACATCAGATAGCCAGGATGGGCATACCAGGCATAGGCGAAGACGATCAACAGCAGAGGCAGGGCAAGGTAGCGAGCGAGGCGGTCGTGGCGAGCAGAGAACATTGCAAAACCATAAGTCAGGTAGACACAGCAAGCTCCCGTCAGTGCTCAGTTCGCTCGACGAGAAATGGATATTCAGCAAAATGGTTACGTTTACAGGCGGGTTGCATGCTGGAGGGGATGATTACAATGGATCGCCTCAACCTCGATCGTGAGGTGAATGCCGGCGGCGAACCCGGCCGGCTGCCTACAATAGTGGACTTTCGTTGATTTGCAACCAGCGCCAAGCGTTTGCTTGGTTAGCCCCTGTCCCCGTCAATCAGCTCGCCCCAGACAAACCCGCAACTTTATGCAAGCGCTGGCGTCAGGCGCGGCGCAGACTTCTGGGCATCTACCGGGAGTTGTCTGATGAATCTGTCGTTGTACCTGTTGACCGTGCTGATCTGGGGCACCACCTGGATCGCCATCAAGCTGCAGATGGGCGAGGTGGCGGTTGCCGCCTCGATTGCCTATCGCTTCGCCCTGGCGGCGGCGGTGCTGTTTGCGGTGTTGCTGCTCAGTGGCCGGCTGCAGACGCTCGATAAACGCGGCCAGGTGATTTGCCTGATTCAGGGGCTGTGCCTGTTCTGCATCAACTTCCTGTGTTTTTACACGGCCAGCCAGTGGATACCCAGTGGGCTGGTGGCGGTGATTTTCTCCACGGCGACTTTGTGGAATGCGCTGAATGCGCGGGTATTTTTCAAACAGAAGATCGCCGCCAATGTGCTGGCCGGCGGCGCCGTCGGCTTGGCTGGCCTCGGCCTGCTGTTCTGGCCTGAATTGGCTGGCCATGCGGCCAGTCGCGAGACGCTGCTGGGGATCGGTTTGTCGCTGATCGGCACCCTGTGTTTCTCGGCGGGCAACATGCTTTCGAGCCTGCAGCAAAAAGCCGGTCTCAAACCGCTGACTACCAACGCCTGGGGCATGCTCTACGGCGCCCTGATGCTGGTGGCGATCTGTCTGGTCAGCGGTACGCCGTTCGCTTTCGAGTGGAATACGCGTTATGTCGGTTCGCTGCTGTACCTGGCGATTCCCGGTTCGGTGATCGGCTTTACCGCCTACCTGACCCTGGTCGGGCGCATGGGCCCGGAGCGGGCGGCCTACTGCACGGTGCTGTTCCCGGTGGTGGCGCTGAATATCTCGGTGTTCGTCGAAGGCTACCAGTGGACCGCGCCGGCGTTGTTCGGCCTGTTGCTGGTGATGCTCGGTAACGTGCTGGTGTTTCGCAAGCCCAAGGCGCTGCAAGTGCCTGAGCCCCGGCCGGCGATGTGAGCGTTCGACAGGCAGGCGTCTGTCGATGGGTGCGTATGCGCAGGCCGGCCCGCGCAGGCTGAGCTTCGCGAGGCTCTACAGGATGCCTGTGTTGGGCTTCGTGTCTCAGCGCCAATCTGCAATGTGCAGCCGAGGCTAGTAAAAGCGTCTGGAGAAGCGCTCGGTGAACAGCAGGTGGGCGAACAGCGGGTAGCACAGGTAATGCAGGCCGAAGATCAACAGGCCCATGGGGCTGGGGTCATTCTTGAGTGCCATCATGCCCAGCAAGCCGAGATAGAGCAGCGCCAAGACCCCGCTATAGAGCCAGACCAGGCGCCGTCGCTCACTGGGCAGAGGGGCACGGCGTTGGCGCACGGCAAACCAGAGGGCCATTGCTGCGGCGACGATGCAGGCAATCAGTAGGGTGGTCAGCAGGCCGCCGAGTTTGACGAAGGTGCGCAACAGCAGATTGAGTACGATCACCGCCGCCACACCGCTCAGGGCCAGGCGAGCGACGGGCACCTCAGCAGGGCGCGGAGTCAGGTTTCTTGAGGGCGGCATTCAGAGGCTCCGGTCTAAGCCGAAACGTTTTTTCAGCAGCGCCTCGAGCAGGTTCTTCGGCAACAGTGCCGCCATCAGTGGCAGGACGCGGCTGCCCTTGCCGAGGCGCAGCAGGCGCGGACGCTTGCTGCGCTGCACCGCAGCCAGCAGATTGCGGGCGAGGTGGATGGCCGGTGTGGGGTTGTCTTGCGAGGCATTGGCGCGGGCGCGGATACCCTCGCGGATCGGCCACCAGGGTGAAGCCTCATCAATCAACTGTTCGGCTTGCTGGCTGGCACTGGCGCCGAAGCTGGAGGCAATCGCCCCGGGCTGCACTTCCATCACCTCGATGGCGAAGGGTGCCAACTCCAGGCGTAATACATCGGTGAGGGCATGCACCGCCGCTTTCGAGGCGCAGTAGGCCCCCGCGAAAGGGGTGACCAGTACGCCGGAGACGCTGCCGATATTCACCACCAGGCCTTTGTTCTGGCGCAGCAGCGGGAACAGCGCGCGGGTTACGCCGACCAGCGAGAACACGTTGGTTTCGAACTGCTTGCGCATGGCTTCGACGCCGCCATCGAGCAGCGGGCCCATGGCCCCGTAGCCGGCGTTGTTGATCAGCACATCAAGGCCGCCTATTTCAGCTTTCAGGCGTTCGGCCAGTTGGCCCAGCCCCAGGCCATCGTTGACGTCCAGTTGCACGGCGTTGAAGCCCGCATCACTCAGTGCGGCCAAATCGTCAGCTTTGCGCGCAGTGGCCCATACCTGATAACCGGCCTGTTTGAATTCGCCGGCCAGGGCGCGGCCGATGCCGCTGGAGCATCCGGTAATCAGGACGGTGGGCTGGGTCATGCGGGCATCCTTGTGGGGGAGGGCTGAGCGGCTCTCTGTTGCCGCCCCGCCGCGGGGGTCAATTCAGTAGGCTGACGTGGGTCGCCACCCGGGCCACCTTACGCGATGATTTTCAGCGACTGAAGCTGCCTTGCAGGCGTTCGGCACGGAACTCCAGGGTGCTGGCGCGGTAGCCGCTGCGCAGGGTCGGCAGTGGCAGGCACGTTTGCCAGGTGGCGCCCGGCAGCAGTTC
>JAUSOF010000055.1 GCA_030656145.1 Pseudomonas sp. | reverse complement strand
GTGGAACCATGAGCTACCCGTCCCTCAACTTCGCCCTCGGCGAAACCATCGACATGCTGCGCGAGCAGACCCAGGCCTTTGTCGCCAGCGAACTGGCCCCGCGCGCCGCCGCCATCGACAGCGACAACCAGTTCCCGGCGGATATGTGGCGCAAATTCGGCGATATGGGCCTGCTCGGTATCACCGTCGATGAAGAGTACGGCGGCTCGGGTCTGGGCTACCTGGCCCACGTGATTGCCATGGAAGAGATCAGCCGTGGCTCAGCCTCGGTTGCCCTGTCCTACGGCGCGCACTCCAACCTGAGCGTCAACCAGATCAAGCGAAACGGCACGCCCGCTCAGAAGTCCAAGTACCTGCCCAAGCTGGTCAGCGGCGAGCATATCGGTGCCCTGGCGATGAGCGAGCCGAATGCCGGCTCTGATGTGGTGAGCATGAAGCTGCGCGCCGACAAACAAGGCGACCGCTACGTGCTCAACGGCAGCAAAACCTGGATCACCAATGGCCCGGACGCCAACACCTATGTGATCTACGCCAAAACCGATCCGGAAAAAGGCGCCCACGGTATCAGCGCCTTTATCGTCGAGCGCGACTGGAAGGGTTTCAGTCGCGGCAACAAGTTCGACAAACTGGGCATGCGTGGCTCCAACACCTGCGAGCTGTTCTTCGACAACGTTGAAGTGCCGGAGGAGAACGTGCTCGGCCAGCTTAACGGCGGCGTGCGCGTATTGATGAGCGGCCTGGATTACGAGCGTGTGGTGCTCTCCGGCGGCCCGACCGGGATCATGCAGGCCTGCATGGACGTCATCGTGCCCTATATCCACGACCGCAAGCAGTTCGGCCAGAGCATCGGCGAGTTCCAGCTGATCCAGGGCAAGGTCGCCGATATGTACACCCAGCTCAACGCCAGCCGCGCCTATCTGTATGCCGTGGCCCAGGCTTGCGACCGTGGCGAAACCACGCGCAAGGACGCCGCCGGGGTAATCCTCTACAGCGCCGAGCGCGCCACGCAGATGGCCCTGGATGCGATCCAGATTCTCGGCGGTAACGGCTATATCAACGACTACCCCACCGGCCGCCTGCTGCGTGACGCCAAGCTTTATGAGATTGGCGCCGGCACCAGCGAAATCCGCCGCATGTTGATCGGTCGCGAACTGTTCAACGAAACCAAGTAGCCACTGCGGTGGTGATTGATCTGTAGGAGCCAGCTTGCTGGCGATCCGCAATTA
>JAUSOF010000047.1 GCA_030656145.1 Pseudomonas sp. | reverse complement strand
AGAAGATCGCCAGCGACCTGCCGCTCGACGAACAGGTGCTCGACTATGCCGTGCGCCTGGCGCGCGCCACTCGCACCTGGCCGGGGCTGATTCTCGGTGCCGGGCCACGGGCCTCGATTGCCCTGGTGCGTGGTGGCCGCGCCCGGGCGCTGTTGCGCGGTGGCGACTTCGTCCTGCCGGACGACATCAAGGGCTGCGCCTTGGCCGTGCTGCGCCATCGCGTGCGCCTGGCGCCGGAGTTGGATATCGAGGGCCTGTCGGTCGACCAGGTGCTTCAGCAGTTGCTCGATCAGGTCCCGGCACCGCGTCTATGAGCCTGTCGATTCTGGGTGCGCACGCATGAAGCCTTCACGCGCACTGCTGATCCTGCTCGGCGTCCTGTTCGGCCTGGCCATTGCACTCGGCGTGCTGCAGGCGCTGGCGGTAAACGTGCCGCAAAGCCTGCACGCGCTGTGGTGGGGCGTGTTGCTGACGCTGACTGGCGCGGCACTGGTCGACGCCCTGCGCGTGCGCAGATTACCCTCGCCACGCCTCGAGCGCCTGCTGCCGGGCAACCTGCCGCTGGGGCGCTGGAGCGAGGTGCGCCTGACCCTGCACCACGCCTACGTCCAGCCCCTGGTGCTGGACGTATTCGACCATGTAGCCGACGGTATGGCGTTCGAACAGCTGCCGCAACGCATCGAACTGCACCCGGGCGAACAGACCCAATTCGCCTACCGCGTGCGGCCACTGGTGCGCGGGCACTTCCATTTCAGCCAGTGTGAAATCGACCTGCCCAGTCCGCTGCGCCTGTGGTCTGCGCGCCGCTACCTGAGCTTGCCTGGAGAAACCCGGGTCTACCTGGACTTCGCCCGCCTGCATGGCGCGCAACTGATGGCGGTGGACGACTGGCTCAGCCAGCTTGGCGTGCGTCAGCGCCCGCGACGCGGTCTGGGTCTGGAGTTTCACCAGCTGCGCGAATTCCGCGACGGCGACAGCCTGCGCCAGATCGACTGGAAAGCCACCGCCCGCAAGCGCACACCGATCGTGCGCGAATACCAGGACGAACGCGACCAGCAGATCATCTTCCTGCTCGACTGCGGTCGGCGCATGCGTAGCCAGGATGGCGAACTGGCGCACTTCGACCACGCCCTCAATGCCTGCCTGCTGCTCAGCTATGTAGCCTTGCGCCAGGGCGATGCGGTAGGCCTGGCGACCTTTGCCGGGGAGCAACAGCGCTTCCTCGCACCGGTCAAAGGCCAGGCGCAGCTCAATGTGCTGCTGAACGCCGTCTATGACCTGCGCAGCAGCCTGCAGCCAGCCGACTTCGCCGCAGCGGCCGACAGCCTGCTCGCCCGCCAACGTCGTCGCGCCCTGGTGGTGCTGGTGAGCAACCTGCGCGACGAGGACGATGAGGAATTATTGAACGCGGTCAAACGCATCGGCCGCCAACACCGCGTGCTGGTCGCCAGCCTGCGTGAAGAGGTGCTCGACACACTGCGCCACGCGCCGGTCGACGATTTTGCCACGGCCCTGAGCTACTGCGGCACGGTCGACTACCTCAACGATCGCGCCGGCCTGCACGAGCGGCTGGCCGCGCACCATGTGCCGGTACTCGACGTCCGCCCCAGCGAGCTCGGCCCGCAGCTGGTCAGCCGCTACCTGGCCTGGAAGAAGGCCGGGGTGCTGTAATGGCGCGGGCCGCGTAGGCCGGGCCGCGCAGGATGGTGTTGAGCGCAGCGATACCCATCAGGCGATAGGCCTTGATGGGTTACGTCGCAGCGGATCTTGCGGGTTCATCGCCAACGGCAACAGGCGCCTAACCGACGCGGCCCATCCTACGTTCTACGGGGCATCGCAGATCAGCCGCGGGCGGCCTTGATCACTTCGACATAGGCTTCGGCAAAGCGCTGATCCTGGATCAGGGCGATGAAGTCGCGACCTTGGGCATCCTTGGCCTCGAGGTCGTAACCGGCTTCGACGAAGAAGCCAACGAAACGCGCGAAATCGTCGACGCGCAGGCCGCGGTAGGCCTTGATCAGTTTATGCAGCGACGGCGGCGTGGCGTCAGCCGGTTCCACGGTAAGGAACAGCTTGATCGGCTCGTCACCAATCTCGTCACCAATCACCTGTTTCTTGTCTTTACGCATCGTTCACTCCAACTCGGCAGGCCACACGGGGCCGGCAGTGTAACTCTGGCAACGGCCGCGGCTCAACGCACAAGCGGCAATCGCAAGTCTGAGCCTACCGGCCCCACAGCTAACCTGACTGTGTAACACGCGCAACGCCGCCAGCAACAGCCGACTTAGGTCGGCACCCTGGCTGAGTCTCAGGCTTTATACTCCGCGCAGCCATGTCGGAGGCCTCATGTCGTTATCCTTACCGCCACTGTTCGCCGCCTGGCGCCAGAGCCTGCGTGCCGGCTATGGCTGGAAGAGCCTGCGCGGCGACTTGAGCGCCGGTGTCACCGTCGGCATTATTGCCATTCCGCTGGCCATGGCCCTGGCGATTGCGGTGGGTGTGGCGCCGCAGCACGGCCTTTATACGGTGCTGATCGCCGCGCCACTGATCGCCCTGTTCGGCGGCTCGCGCTTCAATGTCTCCGGCCCCACCGCTGCCTTCGTGGTGATCCTGCTGCCGATCACCCAGCAGTTCGGCCTCGGTGGCCTGCTGCTGTGCACCCTGATGTCCGGGCTGATCCTGATCGCCCTAGGTTTGCTGCGTGCCGGCCGCCTGATCGAGTTTATCCCCTACCCGGTAACCCTGGGCTTTACCGCCGGCATCGGCATTGTCATCGCCACCTTGCAGATCAAGGACCTGTTCGGCCTGAGTCCGGTTGGCCAGCCGAGCAACTACGTGGAGCAATTGAGCCTGCTGCTGCAATCACTGCCTGGCTTGCAGTTCGCCGACACCCTGGTGGCGCTGGTCTGCCTGGCCGTGCTGGTGCTCTGGCCGCGCTGGGTACCGAAGGTGCCCGGACATCTCGCCGCCCTGGCCATAGGCGCTCTGCTCGGCCTGCTGCTGGAACACTACGGCCTGCCGGTGGCGACCCTTGGCGAGCGTTTCAGCTACACCCTGGACGGCATCGAACACCCGGGTATCCCGCCGTTCCTGCCGAGTTTCGCCTGGCCCTGGCACCTGCCCGGAGCGGATGGCCAGCCGCTGCAGATCTCCTTCGAACTGATCCGCCAATTGCTCGCACCGGCCTTCGCCATCGCCATGCTTGGCGCCATCGAGTCACTGCTCTGCGCCGTGGTCTCCGACGGCATGACCGGCAGCAAGCACGACCCCAACGGCGAGTTGATCGGCCAGGGCATCGGCAATCTGGTGGCGCCCCTATTCGGTGGCATCACCGCCACCGCCGCCATCGCCCGCAGCGCCGCCAACGTGCGCGCCGGGGCCTTTTCACCGCTGGCGGCGATCATTCATGCCGGCGTGGTGCTGATCGCCATTCTGTTTCTCGCCCCGCTGTTCAGCTACTTGCCAATGGCCGCCATGGCCGCCTTGCTGCTGATGGTCGCCTGGAACATGAGCGAAGCGCGCCACGTGCAGCACACCCTGCGCATCGCCCCACGCAGCGATGTGCTGGTGCTACTGACCTGCCTGGTACTGACGGTATTGTTCGACATGGTGCTGGCGGTCGGCGTCGGCCTGCTGCTGGCCGCCGGATTATTCATCAAACGCATGAGCGACCTGACCGACACCGCCGCCTTGCCCAAGCATTTCCACGAAGCGCTGAGTGATCTGCCCGAGCATGTCCTGGCCTACGCCATTCGCGGCCCGCTGTTCTTCGGCGCAGCGGAAAAGGCCTTGAGCGTGCTGCGCCGCCTCAGCCCTGAGGTGCGGGTGGTAATCGTTGATATCAGTGCCGTGCCGTTACTCGACATGACTGCCCTGGCCGCGCTGGAGAGTGTGCTGCGCGACTACCGCGCACAGGGCGTGGGCCTGGTACTCAGCGGGCCGACGCCGCAGGTACGCCTGCAATTGCGCCGCGCCGGTATTCAGCGCGTCGAGGGCCAACTGGCCTATGTACGCGACCTCGATCAGGCGCGGGCGAAGGCGCTGCGCTGGCTGCAGCCAGGCGACAGCACTTGAACCGGATTACGCCGTGCCGGGTAGGGTGCGCCCTCCCCCGCATTGCATCCGGGCTGCCGCAGGACACCGCCGATTCGAGGCATACCAGCAGACTCGGTGCGCACGGCGCACCCTACCGAGCAGTGCTTACATGCCCTTGACCGCATAGATCCCGGCGGCATTGCGCCAGTAGCCTTTGTAGTCCATGCCGTAACCGAAGATGTAGCGGTCGATGCACGGCAGGCCGACGTAATCGGCTTTCAAGTCCGGGCGCGCCTTGCGGTCGTGGTCCTTGTCGATCAGGACGGCGGTATGCACGGCGCTCGCACCGGCGTGGCGACAGAAGTCGATGATCGCGCCCAGGGTATGCCCTTCATCCAGGATGTCGTCGATGATCAGCACGTCGCGGTCGATAAAGGAGATTTCCGGCTTGGCTTTCCAGAACAGCTCGCCGCCGCTGGTTTCGTTGCGATAACGGGTGGCATGCAGGTAGGACAGCTCCAAAGGGAAGTCGAGCTTGGGCAGCAGCTTGCCGGAGAAGATCAAGCCACCGTTCATCACGCAGAACACCACTGGGTTGCGCTCCGCCAGTTCGGCGTTGATCGCGGCGGCGACCTGATCGATGGCCGCTTCAACTTCGGCTTCCGTGTACAGGCAATCGGCTTCCAGCATGACTTGGCGAATATGCGTTAGATCGACGGGCATGGTCTTTCCTCAAAGGCGTGAACGAACGCTGAACAAGCACAAAAGCTGATCGATGCGTCAAAATAAAAGTCGGCAAAGGTACCCATCCGCCCCAGTCGGAGCAAGCCCTTGCAGACAAACCGCAGGAAATACGTGGAATCGGCGACATTCGACACTGAATTTCCTGCAAGCCAGCTGTATCTGCGCAGCAACGGCACAAAGCCAGTGCTAATCTAGCTCAATTTTTTTGCCAGCCCGCCGGAGAACCCGCCATGCCCATCCTCGAGATCCGTCACCCGCTGATTCGCCACAAGCTCGGCCTGATGCGGCGCGCCGATATCAGCACCAAGAACTTCCGTGAACTGGCCCAGGAAGTCGGTGCCCTGCTGACCTACGAAGCGACCAACGACCTGCCCCTGGAGAACTACGACATCCAGGGCTGGGCGGGCACCGTACAGGTGGAGAAAATTGCCGGCAAGAAAATCACCGTGGTGCCGATCCTGCGCGCGGGTATCGGCATGCTCGAAGGTGTACTTAGCCTGATTCCGGGAGCCAAGGTCAGCGCCGTCGGCGTAGCGCGCAATGAGCAAACCCTGCAGGCGCATACCTACCTGGAAAAACTCGCCCCGGAAATCGACGAGCGCCTGGCATTGATCATCGACCCGATGCTCGCCACCGGCGGCTCCATGGTCGCCACCATCGACCTATTGAAGAGAGCCGGCTGCAAGGAAATCCGCGCCATGGTTCTGGTGGCCGCTCCCGAAGGGATCAAGGTGGTCAACGATGCCCACCCTGACGTGATGATCTTCACCGCATCAATCGACGAGCGCCTCAACGAACACGGCTACATCATTCCCGGCCTGGGCGACGCCGGCGACAAGATATTCGGCACCAAGCAGAAGGACGCCTGATCATGCAGGATCACATGCAGGACGCCACCTGGCGTCAGGCCTTGGCTGGCTCGCAGATGCTGTTCGTGGCCTTCGGCGCACTGGTGCTGATGCCGCTGATCACTGGCATGGACCCCAACGTGGCGCTGTTTACCGCAGGGCTCGGCACCCTGATCTTCCAGCTGGTGACCAAGAACCAGGTGCCAGTGTTTCTCGCCTCGAGCTTCGCCTTTATCGCACCAATCCTGGCGGCCAAGAACGACTTCGGCCTGCCGGCTACCCTCGGCGGCCTGGTTGCCGCAGGCGTCGCCTACATGCTCCTGGCCGGGGTAGTGAAGCTCAAGGGCACGGGCTTTATCGACCGCCTGTTGCCACCGGTGGTAATCGGCCCGGTAATCATGGCCATCGGCCTGGGCCTGGCTCCCGTGGCCGCCAACATGGCCATGGGCAAAGCGGGCGACGCCAGCGTGCAGTTGGTGCCGTACGACATCGCGCTGATGATTTCCCTGCCGGCCCTGCTTACCACCCTGATGGTTGCCGTGATCGGCCGCGGGGTCTTTCGCCTGATCCCGATTCTCTGTGGCATCGCCGTAGGCTATGTACTGGCCTGGCTATTCGGTGTGGTCGACTTCAGCCCGGTGACCGTTGCACCCTGGCTGGCCGTGCCGAATTTCGTCGCACCCGAACTGCACTGGGGAGCGATCCTGTTCATCCTGCCGGTGGCCATCGCACCGGCCATCGAGCATATCGGCGATGTGCTGGCGATCGGCACGGTGACCGGCAAGAACTACCTGAAGAATCCAGGCCTGCATCGCACCTTGCTCGGCGACGGCCTGGCCACCTCGGCCGCCGGCCTGCTCGGCGGGCCGCCCAACACCACCTACTCGGAAGTCACCGGCGCAGTCATGCTGACCAAGAACTTCAACCCCAAGGTGATGCTCTGGGCAGCCGTGATCGCCATGACCCTGGCCTTTATCGGTAAATTCGGCGCGCTGTTGCAGAGCATTCCGGTGCCGGTGATGGGCGGTATTCTGTGCCTGCTGTTCGGCTCCATCGCCGTAGTCGGGCTCAATACCCTGATCCGCCATCAGGTCGACCTGTCCGAGGCGCGCAACCTGGTGATCGTCGCGGTAACCTTGGTGTTCGGCATCGGCGGCATGGTCATCGGTGCCGGCGACGTCAGCCTGAAAGGCATCTCGCTGTGCGGCATCATCGCCATCGCCCTCAACCTGCTGCTGCCCGGCGGCAAGGGCTGGCGCAGCAAGGCGCTCAGCGGTGAGCCGAAGGCCTAGGCAAGGCTTGCGGATGCCAGCGGTGGACAATGCTTCACGATGTCCACCGCAAACCCGCTCTTCGTAGCCCGGATGAAATCCGGGATACCGACTGGAGCAACAAGACGCTTAGCGAAGAGCAACCTACATGGCACCCCCGAGGCCTGGACCGATCCTCAGGCCGGTTCTGCCGCCCACTGCTGCAGGCGCACCACACTTTCCCGGTAGGGCTTGAGGCTCATGCTCAGCAGCACAATCGAGCTGAATACCGCGATGCTGGTGACGATCAGCAGCGAGTAGCGCAGTGCCATGTCGTCGGCGAAGACGTAGTCGGTGACCAGCGCCACGGCGGTCGGGCCGATGCCCAGGCCGATCAGGGTAATCACGAACAGGTAGATCGCCGACGCCTGACCGCGCATCGAGTTGGGCATGATTTCCTGGATCGCCGCCGGCGCCACACCGAACGGCATGCTCAGGAAAAACACCGCCGGCGCAGTCAGAATCGCCGCCCACAGCGCAGTTTCCATCAGTGGGAAGGCCAGCACACACGGCACCGCGCCAATGGCTGCATACAGGCCGACGCGCATGTTGGCGTCACTGCTGCCACGCTTGGCCATCCAGTCGGCCAGGCGCCCGCCGAAGACGATGCCCAGGCAACCGAACACCGCGACGATGCTGCCGTAGATGATGCCGACCTGACCGGCGTCCCAGCCATAGGTGCGAATGAAGAACGTCGGAATCCAGGCCGCACTGCCGTAGCCAGCGAAGGCCAGGCCGGCGAAGCCGAAGTTATGGCAAAGCACAGTGCGCTTGTTGGCGCGAATATAGCGGCCGACATCGGCCAGCGGCACCGCGACGCCGGCACCGACACCACGCCGGGCTGGTTCCTTGACTGCCAACATCAGCAGGGTAAAGAGCACCCCAGCCACGCCCAGAATCAGGAAGATCAACTGCCAGGGCCGTACTTCGCCGACCACTGGCAGTAGCACATCGCCCTGGGCCGAGGCGAACTGGATGACCAGGCCGCCAAGCAGAAAGGCCAGACCCGAGCCCAGGTAGACACCCATCGAATACACGCTGATTGCAGTAGCACGGCGCTCGGCCGGAAAGCTGTCGGCAATCAGCGAATACGCCGCTGGCGATAGGGCCGCCTCACCGACACCGACACCAATCCGGCAGATCAGAAACTGCCAGTACAACTTGGCCATGCCGCAGGCTGCAGTGGCCGCACTCCAGAACAGCACACCGATGGCGATCAGGCCGCGCCGGCTCTTGGTATCGGCCAGGCGCCCCAGGGGAATACCGCAAACGGTGTAGAACAGGGCGAAGGACAAGCCCATCAGCAGGCTCATCTGCGTGTCGCTGATCATCAGATCGCGACGGATCGGCTCCACCAACAGGTTGAGAATCTGCCGATCGATAAACGACAGCACATAGGCCACCATCAAAATGGCGACAGTAGTCCAGGCGCGGGCACTGGAGGGATAGCCGTTATTGTTGTTGGGCACTGGCAGTCTCCTCGGCAGCGCAGGTGCGCTGCACGACGGTTGAATGAGCTGCCAGCTTAGGTCGAGATACAACGCGATGAGTATCGCCCGTAGGTGTTATCAGTCAGGCGAATGCACGGCATCCTTTCGAGCTAATACATCCACCTGATACTCGGTTAGCGGTCCACTGCAAGCGTAGGCAAGGAAGCGGACTGCTAGAGCATTAGCGGTGCACGCTCGCTGAGGGTCTTCAGCGCGGCCACCCAGCGCGGGTGGTCGTTGAGGCAGGGCACCAGCTGCAGGCTTTCGCCACCCGCCGCGACAAACTGCTCAAGACCGCGATCGCCGATCTCCTCCAGGGTTTCGATGCAGTCGGCAACGAACGCCGGGCACATGACCAACAGCTTCTTGACGCCCTGCCCGGCCAACTCTTCGAGACGGCTCTCGGTGTAGGGCTCGATCCATTTATCCCGCCCCAGACGCGACTGGAAGGACACCGACCACTGCTCGGGCCGCAGGCCCATACGTTCGGCAAAAGCTGCTGCGCTGCGCATGCATTGCGCGCGGTAGCAGGTCGCGAGCACTTGCGGCGGCGCCGTCTGGCAGCAATCGGGGCCTTTGAGGCAATGCTTGCTCGGGTCAAGCTTGCGCAGATGGCGCTCCGGCAAGCCGTGAAAGCTCAACAACAGGTGATCAAAGTCCTGCTCCAGGTAAGGCTTGGCGCTCTCGACCAGGGCATCGATATATTCCGGCTGGTCATAGAACGGCGCCAGCAAGGAGAAACGCATGTCCAGGTTGCCCGCGCGCACTGCCCGCTTGGCTTCCTCGATCACCGTGGTCGTGGTGCTATCGGCAAACTGCGGATAAAGCGGCGCCAGTGTCACCTGCTTGATGCCTTGCGCTGCCAGACGCTGGAGTACGGTATTGATCGACGGCTCGCCGTAGCGCATTGCCAACTCGACCGGGCCGTGGGTCCACTGCGCCTTCATGGCCGCCTGCAGGCGCTTGCTCAATACCACCAGAGGCGAACCGTCCTCCCACCAGATCGACGCATAGGCGTGGGCTGAAGCGGCGGGACGCTTGATCAGAATCAGCGACACCAGCAACCGGCGTAACGGCCAGGGCAGGTCGACTACATAGGGGTCCATCAGAAATTGATTGAGGTAGCGCCTTACATCAGCTACTTCGGTCGACGCGGGTGAGCCCAGGTTGACCAGCAGCAGGGCGTGATTACTCATGCAGAATCCTTATCAGTCAGTGTCGACCCAGCAAATCTGCCAGGGCCGTATCCAGATCGGTGAAACGAAAACTAAAGCCGGCTTCGCTCAGGCGAACCGGCAATGCGCGCTGACCGCCCAGCAGCAAACCAGACAACTCACCCAGGCCGACGCGCAACAGCAAGCCCGGCACCGGCAGTAGCGCCGGACGGTGCAGGGCGCGGCCCAGCGCGCGGGTAAACTCGGCATTGCGCACCGGGTGTGGGGAACAGGCATTATATGGACCGCTGGCCTGCTCCTGATGCAAGAGAAAATCCATCAGGGCAATTTGATCGGCCAGATGCACCCACGGCATCCACTGCCGACCATCACCCAAACGTCCGCCCAGGCCAAGCTTGAACGGCAGTAACAGGCGCTTGAGAAAGCCGCCGTCCCTGGCCAGTACCAGCCCGGTGCGCACCAACACCACGCGAATGCCCATGGCTTCGGCGCGCTGCGCGGTTTCCTCCCAGGCGCCGCACAGCTGGGCGGCGAAATCCTCGCTGACCGGCGGCGTATCTTCGTGCAGCTCGCGCTCGCCACCATCGCCATACCAGCCCACTGCCGAACCGGACAACAATACCCGCGGCTTGTTTGCGCGCGCCTGCAACCAGCTCAGCAGCTGCTCGGTAAGGGCGACACGACTGGCCCAGAGCAGGCTCTTGCGCTTGCTGCTCCAGGGCCGGTCAGCAATCGGCGCACCGGCCAGATTGACCACCGCATCCACCGGTTCGTCGCCTAATTCTTCAAGCCGGCCGATGCCGCGCACCTGCGCCCCGCAAAGCCCCGCAACCTGCTGCGGACTGCGGCTCCACACCGTCAACTGGTGGCCCTGCAGCGCCCAATGCTGACAAAGACCACGACCGATCAGGCCGGTCCCACCGGTGAGCAATATGTGCATGGCATCCTCCTAGCGTTACGTTAGCCAATCTGATGACCATCAGTCTGACTTATGGCCGGGCAACGTGCCTTTAATCCAGCTCAAGATTGTCTTTAATATGAACTAGACACGATTGAATCCGATAATCCCTGTACATACAAACAATATTGTATAGGTTTTGTATAAAGCGTAGCCTTAAATGTAGCCGAAGACATGACCCGTAAAGGCCGAGAGGGCCACCTGGTGAAGCGCACATACGTGGATTGGCCGCCATGCAACTGCGCAAACGGTGCATGCAGCTCAACCGCCGGGGTGTGACCTGCGGCACGAAAACGCCTGAGTGATGGTCGCTCCCGCCATGAGCCGCGCTTCGCCGAAATGAGGCTTGGTCGCGCACTACCGATAGCGCCGAGCCAGAAGGGCTCGGCGCGTCGTAACCGGCGCAGACCGCCCCTGAAGCAATTCACAGTTGCTGATTGACACAACACCAGTCGGCCCCGACAGCAAGCATCTTGCCGAGGCCGATTCCAACACTGCATAGTCGAGCGCATGCGAGTGATCTGAAGTTAAGAGGTAAATATGACCGCACCCATCGCTATCATCGGCACCGGTATCGCCGGACTGTCCGCCGCTCAAGCCCTGCACGCTGCCGGGCATGAAGTTCAATTATTCGATAAAAGCCGCGGCAGCGGCGGACGCATGGCCAGCAAACGCAGCGATGCAGGCGCCCTCGATCTGGGCGCGCAGTACTTCACTGCTCGCGACCGGCGTTTTGTCGATGTGGTTCAGCAATGGCAGGCTCGTGGCTGGGTCGCCGAATGGACACCGAACCTTTATCACAGCCGTAACGGTCAACTCAGCGCCTCGCCAGACGAACAGGTGCGCTGGGTAGGCAGCCCACGCATGAGTGCGATTACCCGCGCCATGCTGGGCGCTTTGCCGGTGCATTTCTCCTGCCGGATCACCGAGGTGTTCCGCGGCACACAACACTGGAGCCTGCAGGACGCCGAAGGCAACAGCTACGGCCCTTTCAGCCATGTGGTAATCGCCGCCCCCGCTCCACAAGCCAGCGCCTTGCTGGCGGCAGCGCCGAAACTCGCCAGCGCCGCCTCCAGCGTGGTCATGGAGCCGACCTGGGCAATCGCCCTGGCCTTCGCCACCCCACTGGACACCAAGGTCGATGGCTGTTTCGTGCAAGACAGCCCACTCGACTGGCTAACGCGCAACCGCAGCAAGCCCGGCCGCGACGGCAACCCGGACACCTGGGTGCTGCACGCCAGCAGCAGCTGGAGCAAACAGCACCTGGACATGCCCAAGGAAGAGGTCATCGAACACCTGCACGGCGCATTTGCCGAGCTGATCGACTGCAGCATGCCGGCACCCGTCTTCAGCCTGGCGCACCGCTGGCTCTACTCACGACCTGCCAGCGCCCACCAGTGGGGCTCGCTCGCAGACGCCGACCTGGGTTTGTATGCCTGTGGCGACTGGTGCCTGTCCGGTCGAGTCGAGGGCGCCTGGCTAAGCGGCCAGGATGCGGCGCGCAAACTGCTGGCGCACCTGCAATGAGCGGCGTAGCGCTGAAGGTGAAGACCAGGCACCGCCTCAACCCAGGCAAGCTGCTGCTATCAAAATGGACGGCCGTACAACCGCAGAACCGTGAGAAACACTTTCTGGTCAGCGAATTGTTCTGCGATGAAGAAGGCAATGTGCTGCAGGTCGAACTACAGGCGGTGCTCAACCAACGCACTCAACGCCTGGACTGGCAAGCACTGCAGGACGCCACACACTGGCACATGGGCTGGAAGTAGCCCGTTTTTGATCAACCTGCTGCAGCTGCAGCAGAATGCTAGGAGCACGCACCATTAAACCAGCCCCTCCCTGATCACTGCAGACCAAGCACGGGCGAGTCGCTGGCCGGCCAAGACCAGCCCACCACGCAAATCCAGCACAACAGTTGTACAAAGTATTTGACTTGAACAACAACACACCTATGATGAACACAAGTTGTACATTATTCAATTTATGTACAAGTAGCCATCAGAGGTTGTGCCATGAACCCATCCCAAGTCGCCTCCAGCAAACTCAAACTTGCCATCAGTGCCTGCCTGCTGGGCGCTGAAGTGCGCTACAACGGCGGCCACAAGGAATCACGGTTGTGTAGCCGCACCCTTACAGAGCATTTCGATTTCGTCCCACTGTGCCCCGAAGTGGCAATTGGCTTGGGCACCCCGCGCGAACCTATCCGCCTGGTCGGTGACCCGGCAGCGCCCCGCGCAGTGGGCACCGTGCAGCGTGAGCGCGACGTCACTGAACCCCTGGCTGCCTATGGCGCCCAAATGGCGGGAGAACTGGACGATATCTGCGGCTACATCTTCATGCAGCAATCGCCGTCCTGCGGCCTGGAGCGGGTCAAGGTCTACCAGGAAAACGGCCGCCCTAGCGAACCCAAGGGCCGCGGCATATACGCCGAGGCATTCTGTGCCCGGCGCCCTGACCTGCCAGTGGAAGAAGACGGTCGGCTCAACGACCCAATCTTGCGCGAGAACTTCATCACGCGTGTATTCGCCTACGCCCAATGGCAGCAATTGCTGCGTGACGGCCTGAGCCGCAAGTCGCTGCTGGACTTCCACTCGCGCTACAAATACCTGCTGATGGCCACCCATCCGCTGCAATACAAAGCGCTCGGTCGCCTGCTCGGCAACCTGCACCAGCATGATCTGCAGGAACTGGCACCGCGCTACTTCAGCGAACTGATGGCAGCGCTGAAGAAGTGCGCGACCCGGCGCACTCACAGCAACACATTGCAGCACCTCAGCGGCCACCTCAAGCAGGCCCTGAGCAGCGTAGAACGTCAGGAAATGCAGCAGCTGATTGGCCAATACCGCAACGGCATCGTGCCGCTGGTAGTCCCCCTCACCATGCTCAAGCATCATTTCCGCCGCCACCCGGACAACTATGTAGCTACGCAGGTTTACCTGCAGCCACACCCAGAAAACCTCAGCCTGCGTAATGCCCTTTGAACATGGACGAACCGACTCAGCAACTCACCGACCACGACGAACCTACTGCGGCCGGCGATGACTACCAGAACGCATTGGCCAAGGGTTTTCTGCCGATTCGCGACGTGGCCCGGCTTACCGGCGTGAATGCCGTAACCCTGCGCGCCTGGGAGCGCCGCTATGGCCTGATCGTGCCGCACCGCACGCCAAAGGGCCATCGTCTGTATTCGGACGAACATGTGGCGCAAGTCCAGACCATCCTCACCTGGCTCAACCGGGGCGTCTCGGTTGGCCAGGTCAAAGGCCTGCTGCGCGCCAACCAGCCGGCGTTTGCCGAAGCCACTTCGCAATGGGATGAAAAATGCCAGCACCTGCAGGAAGCCATCTGCAACCTGGCGGAACGGCGCCTGGACGAGTGTTTCAATAGCGAACTGGCCCTCTACCCGCCGCATACCCTGTGCAAACAGCTGCTGCTGCCACTGCTCGATGCCCTTGAGCTGCGCTGGCGTGGCCAGTTTGGCGCCCAGGCCGAACGGGTGTTCTTTTACTCCTGGCTGCGCAGCAAGCTAGGCGCGCGGCTCTATCACAACAACCGCCAGCAGGGCGGCGCACCGCTGCTGATGGTCAATCTTTCCGACCTGCCGATGGAGCCCGGCCTGTGGCTAACCGCCTGGCTGGCCAGCAGCGCCGGCTCGGCAGTAGAGGTGTTCGACTGGCCATTGCCGCCAGCAGAACTGGCCATGGCAATCGAGCACATCCAGCCCAAGGCGTTGCTGCTGTATTCCAGCCAAGCCTTGAACAGCACACATTGGCCACGCTTGCAGGCCGGCTATGAATGTCCGTGCCTGGTCATCGGTCCTGCGGCGCACATTCATCACCAGGAGTTGCAGGCCTTGACTCAGCAGAACAGTGCGCTGGGCATGGCGCAAGACCCGCTAAGCGCCCTGCAAATTCTCTCCGACCTCAACCTGCTGGACAGCCAATGACTACGCCACAACTGATATGGCTGCGCACCGACCTGCGCGTGCAGGACAACAGCGCACTGGCCGCAGCCATGGCCAGAGGGCCAACGGTGGCCGTGTTTCTGCTCAGCCCCGCGCAATGGCAGGCCCACGACGATGCCCCGAGCAAGGTCGATTTCTGGCTGCGCAACCTGAGCGAGTTGAGCCGTGAACTGGCCGCACTCAACGTGCCCCTGCTGGTGCGTGAAGCCGAGGACTGGAGCGCCGCGCCACAGGTGATCGCCGAGCTCTGCCAGCAATTGCAGATTGCCGCGGTGCAGGTCAACGAGGAATATGGCGTTCACGAAAGTCGCCGTGACCTGGCGGTGGCCCAAGCCCTGGACGCGCTCGGCATCAACTTCCACAGCCACCTCGATCAGCTGTTTTTCAAGCCTGGCAGCGTACTGACCAAATCTGGCGGCTACTTCCAGGTCTATAGCCAATTCCGCAAGGTCTGTTACCAGCGTTTGCACAGCGCCCTGCCCGCACTGATCCAGCACCCGAGCGCACAGGCGCCACTGAATATCGCCAGCGACCCGATTCCGGTTGCGGTGCCGGGTTTCAAGCCACCCAGTGCCAGCCTGCGCGAGCTATGGCCGGCTGGCGAGCAGGAAGCCCACAAGCGTTTGCTGGGGTTTGCCGACGAGCAGATCAACTACTACCAGAGTGAACGCGACTTCCCGGCCAAACCTGGCACCAGCCGCCTGTCCGCCTACCTCGCCGCCGGCGTACTGTCGCCACGCCAGTGCCTGCACGCCGCCCTGCAAGCCAACCAGGGCGAGTTCGACAGCGGCAATAGCGGCATTGTCACCTGGATCAACGAGCTGCTTTGGCGCGAGTTCTACAAACACATCCTGGTCGGCTACCCACGCGTATCGATGCACCGCGCCTTTCGTCCAGACACCGACGCCCTGGTCTGGCGCCAGGCACCGGACGAACTGGCCGCCTGGCAAGAGGGCCGTACCGGCTTGCCGATCATCGATGCCGCGATGCGCCAAATGCTTGCAACCGGCTGGATGCACAACCGCCTACGCATGGTCGTGGCGATGTTCCTGACCAAGAACCTGTTGATCGACTGGCGCGAAGGCGAGCGTTTCTTTATGCGCCACCTGATCGACGGCGACCTGGCGGCCAACAATGGTGGCTGGCAGTGGAGTTCATCCACCGGTACCGATTCGGCGCCGTACTTCCGCATTTTCAATCCGCTCAGCCAATCCCAGCGCTTCGACCCGGACGGCAGCTTTATTCGCCGCTGGGTGCCGGAGTTGACCGGCTTGAACAAAAAAGACATCCATAACCCGGCGGCCATGGGCGGCCTGTTCGGCATGACAGATTACCCACGGCCGATCGTCGATCTGGCCAGCAGCCGCACCCGTGCGCTGGCGGCTTTCAAGCAGCTGCCACATCTGGCGCCGGAGGCTCTTGCATGAGCGATTTTCTACGTCAATTTGCGCGCTCCTTTGCCGCCTTGAACAAGGACAATCTCGAGCGCCTCGGCGAGCTGTACAGCGACGATGCATTGTTCCGTGACCCGCTGCATGAAGTACGCGGGCTGGCCAATATGCAACGCTACTTCACAGAGCTGTATGCCAACGTCAGCGAGCTGCGCTTCGACTTCTATGGCTTCGATGAGGTACGCCCTGGCGAAGGTTACCTGCGCTGGACCATGAGCTACCGCCACCCACGCCTGGCCTCCGGCCAACTGATCCGCGTGGAAGGCTGCTCCCACTTGCTGTGGACCGACAAGGTTCATCAGCACCGTGATTTCTTCGATGCAGGCAGCCTGCTCTACGAGCACCTGCCATTACTTGGCCAGGTCATTCGCTGGCTGAAAAGGAGACTGGCATGAAACGCATCTGGCTCACTGGCGCCAGCAGCGGCATTGGCGCCGCACTGGCCGAACTGCTACTGCAACGCGGCTATCGTGTGGCGCTGAGTGCGCGTACTGCTGAACCTCTGCACGCACTGGCCGAGCGCTATCCAGAACAGGTTCTGGTCGCCGCCGGCGACCTCAGCGACGCCACCCAGGTACGGGCAATTGGCGAACGCATCGCTCAGGTATGGGGAGCCCTGGACAGCGTAATCCTGAATGCCGGCACCTGCGAATACGTCGACGTGCAGAACTTCGAGGCCGCAATGATTGAGCGGGTGGTGCGAGCCAACCTGTTCTCTGCCAGCTACTGCATAGAAGCGGCGCTGCCACTGCTGCGCCTGGGGCATCAACCACAGCTGGTCGGGGTAAGCAGCTCGGTGACCTATCTGCCGCTGCCGCGTGCCGAAGCCTACGGGGCGTCCAAGGCTGGCATGCGTTACCTGCTTGAAGCACTGCGTATTGACCTTGCGGCTGAGGGCATCGCCGTCACCGTGGTCAGCCCCGGCTTCGTCGATACGCCGCTGACGCAGAAAAATGACTTCCCCATGCCAATGCGCTGGCCGGTGGACAAGGCCGCCCGGCATATCGCCGAGCGACTGGATAAACGCCCCTACGAGATCGCGTTTCCCGGGCCCTTCATCGCCATTCTTCTGCTTCTGGCTCACCTGCCCAAACGCCTGCAAGTGGCCATCGGCAAGCGCATGGCTCGTACGACCAAGGACAGCGCATGAAAATCGCCATTATCGGCAGCGGTATCGCTGGCCTGACCAGCGCCTACCTGCTCAATCGAAACCATGAAATCACCGTATTCGAGGCGGGTGACTGGGTGGGTGGCCATACCCATACGGTAAACGTCACTGTCGAGGGCAAAAGCTATGCGGTGGACACCGGTTTCATTGTGTTCAATGACTGGACCTATCCAAACTTCATTCACCTGCTCAACCAGCTCGGGGTCGGCTTCAAACCTACCGAAATGAGCTTCTCGGTGACTGACCCGGTCAGTGGCGTGGAGTACAACGGCAATAACCTCAACAGCCTGTTCGCCCAGCGCAGTAACCTGCTGTCACCCAAGTTCATCGGCATGGTGCGCGACATCCTGCGTTTCAACCGCGAGGCACTGGATGATCTGCAGCACAACCGTATAGATGCCGTCACCACCCTCGGCACCTACCTCAAGCAACGCGGTTACGGCGAACGCTTCATCCAGCACTACATCGTGCCGATGGGGTCTGCAATATGGTCGATGTCGCTGGCCGACATGCTCGGTTTCCCCCTGCAATTCTTCGTGCGGTTCTTCAAGAACCATGGTCTATTGTCGGTCAGCAACCGCCCTCAGTGGTGCGTGGTAGAAGGCGGTTCGAGCAGCTATGTGGCGCCACTGAGCGCGTCGTTCAAGCAGCATATTCGGTTGAACTGTCCCGTACAGCGGGTCGAGCGTGATGCGACAGGCGTGACCCTGCACAGCGCCGCTGGCAGCGAGCGCTTCGACAAGGTGGTGTTCGCCTGCCATAGCGACCAGGCCCTCAAGCTACTCGCCCAACCATCGCAGGCCGAGCAGGAGATTCTTGGTGCCCTACCCTATGCCGACAATGACGTGGTGCTGCACAGCGATACTCGCCTGCTGCCCAAACGCCGCCTGGCCTGGGCCAGCTGGAACTATCGCCTCGGCGGGCCAGCCAATCAGCCTGCGGCGGTAACGTACGACATGAACATTCTCCAGGGAATTCAAAGCGACACCACCTTCTGCGTCAGCCTCAATCAAACGGCGTTGATCGATCCAACCAAGATCCTCGCATGCTACCGTTATGCCCACCCGCAATACAGCCTGGCCGGCATGGCCGCCCAGGCACGCTGGGAAGAATTGCTCGGCGCGCAGCACAGCTATTTTTGCGGCGCTTACTGGGCCAACGGCTTCCATGAAGATGGCGTGGTCAGCGCCCTGCGCGTGGCCCGCGCCTTCGGCGAGGTGCTTTGATGAACAGCGCCCTGTATAGCGGCTGGGTGCAGCACCGACGCTTCGCCCCCAAAGTTCATAACTTCCGCTACCGCATGGGCCTGCTTTATCTCGACCTGGACGAGCAGCAGCAACTGTTCGACCTCTCGCCCCTGGCCGGCAAGGGCCGCTGGGCGCCTTTTGCCTTTCGTGAAACCGACTACCTGCCGCAATTCACCCGGGCCGGGGTCAGCCTGATCGACGCCGTGCGCCAGCGGGTCGGCGCAGCCTTGGGGCACACGCCGCAAGGCTCGGTATGCCTGCTGACCCAGCCGCGCAGCTGGGGGTTGGCCTTCAATCCGGCGAGCTTCTTCTACTGCCATGAAGCCGATGGCAGCCTGGCGGCGATCCTCTGCGAAGTGAGCAATACCCCGTGGCGCGAGCGTTACCACTATGTGTTGCCGGCAGACGGCGAGGGTCATCAACACTTCGCCGTAGCCAAGGCCTTTCACGTCTCGCCTTTTTTGCCGCGTGAACTGGAATACCGCATGGCGTTCAGCCCCGCAGGTGAACGCCTGGGCATCCACATGGCCGACTGGATGACTGGCGACCAAGGCGATACCAAAGTGTTCGATGCCAGCCTCAGCCTGCAACGCAGCCCGCTCGACCGGGCAAGCCTGCATGCCTACCTGCGCAGCTTCCCCTGGATGACCGGCAAGACCGTCGCCGCTATCTACTGGCAAGCCCTGCGCCTGTTCGTCAAGCGCATCCCCCTAATTAGCCATCGAGCCGCGGAAGGTGAATTCCGTGTCGCTCGCCCAGTATCGAAGGACGTACACCATGAAAAGTTCTAGCCTGTCATCCGCGAAAACCTCGGTACGTGCGGGCAGCGGGATCGGCGCCAGCTTGCTGCGCCGTGCCGTCCTGCGCCAACTGAGCCAGTTGCGCCACGGTCACCTACGGGTCATCGACGGCGATGATTTTCTCGAATTCGGTGACGCCACTGCCACCCTGCGCGCCGAGATCAGGGTACTCGACGGCGCACTCTGGGGCCTGGTCGCCGGTAACGGCTCAATCGGCGCTGGCGAAGCTTATATTCACGGTTACTGGAGTTCTCCTGACCTGACCGCGGTGATTCGCGTGTTCGTCAGCAACCTGGAGCTACTGGACGCCATGGAGCGCGGTTTGGCGCAGCTCGGCCGCCCTTTGGTACAGAGCCTGCATTGGCTTAATCGCAATACCCGCAAGGGCTCACGCAAGAATATCGCGGCCCACTATGACCTCGGCAACGAGCTCTTCGAGCAACTGCTCGACCCAACCATGATGTATTCCGCGGCCATGTTTGCGCGCCCGGAAGACAGCCTTGAGCAGGCGCAGCTGAACAAGCTCGAACGCATCTGCCAGAAACTCGCGCTCAAACCCAGCGACCACCTGCTGGAAATCGGCACCGGCTGGGGCAGCATGGCAATCCATGCCGCCACCCATTACGGCTGCCAGGTGACCACCACCACCTTGTCGCGCGAGCAATACGCCTATACGGAGCGACGCATTGCCGAACTCGGCCTGGGCGATCGCATCACCCTGCTGCTGGAAGACTACCGTGACCTGCAAGGCCAGTACGACAAGCTGGTGTCGATCGAAATGATCGAAGCCGTCGGCCACCGCTTCCTGCCCACCTACTTCAAGCAGTGTGCGCAACTGCTGAAAGATGACGGACTGATGCTGCTGCAAGCCATCACCATCCGCGACCAGCGCTACGAGCAGGCGAAGAAGAGTGTCGACTTCATCCAGCGCTATATCTTCCCCGGTGGCGCGCTGCCCTCGGTGCACAAGATGCTGGACATCATCACCACCAAGACCGACATGAACCTGCACCACATGGAAGATTTCGGCCAACATTACGCCCGCACCCTGCGCCTGTGGCACGACAATCTGCAGCAGGCCAGGCACACGCTTGAGCAACTTGGCTATGACGAGCATTTCTATCGACTCTGGGAGTTCTACCTCTGCTATTGCGAGGGTGGCTTCATCGAGCGCACCATCGGCACCGCACAATTGCTGCTGGCCAAACCAGCGGCGCAACCGGAACCCTTGCTAGGAAATTTCGATGCCTAAACTGATCGCCAACGCCCTGCTCTTTCAGCTCGGCTGGTTCGCCTGCGTATTCGGTGGCGACAGCTTGTGGCTGCTGATCGTCGCTGCAGCAGTGGTGGTACATCTACTCTGGGTCAGCAGCTGGGCTGCCGAAGGCAAGCTGCTGCTCAGTGTATTTCTCGCCGGCAGCGCACTGGATAGCTTCCTGCTCAACCTCGGGGTATTCGACTTTGGCGAGCCACGGAACCTGATCCCGCTGTGGTTGGCGCTGCTCTGGTTGTTGCTGGCAACCACGCTCAATCATTGCCTGGCCTGGACGGCCCGTCCCTGGTGGCGCGCCAGCCTGCTCGGCGCCTGCGCCGGCCCGCTGTCCTACTATGCCGGCGCACAAATCGCAGGCGTTGGCATGCCTTACGGCACCTGGCAGACGCTGCTCTTGCTGGCAGTAATCTGGGCGTTGGTAATGCCCGTGCTGCATGGATTTGCCAAGCTCTACCGCAGCCAACATGAACAAAGGACTCGCACGCGCCAATCGACGTAGGCTGCGCCACCGACAGCAGATTTGTGCATGCTCAGACGTGCGCATTCATCGGTGCGCACGGCGCACCCTATAATCTCCAAGCTGCATTGGTCGACCCGATACAATGCAGTACCGCGCCTGGCGTACACTGCACCACTATGACCGACCCAAACCACATTCCCCTCAGCCAATTGCCCACTGAACCCGCGGTCAGTTGCAGCAACTGCGCCGCTTGTTGCTGCCAACTGGAAGTCATGCTGATCACCGACACCGGGGTGCCGCCACGCTTTATCGCCACCGATGACTGGGGCGGCGAAGTCATGCATCGTCTGGATGATGGCTGGTGTGCGGCGCTGGATCGCGACAGCATGCGTTGCACCATCTATGAAGTGCGCCCGCTGATCTGCCGCGAATTCGAGACGGCCTCCCCCGAGTGCCTGGACGAACGTCGCGGCATGACCAGCATTTATCGCTGAATCGGGTTTATTGCAGAATTAAAAATCGGCCAACCAGCGATGGACGTTGAGTCCTGCCTGGGAATGGCAAGCAACCGCAAATTGCAGGTTGGCGCCGAGGGACGTAGCCCAATAAAACCAACCTGCCGGGCTGCGCAGAGCGGAGCCTAGGCGACCCGACCTGCGCGGCCCGACCTACGCGGCTCGACTCTACCGACAAATATCCGTGCTTTCGAACAGCCGGCTAAAAACTCAAACGGTAATGCAGGGTATAGGCCTCGGCGCCGTCATTCGGCTTTTTCAGCCCGGCGTTGGAGTAGTGCACAGCCCGCAGACCGACTTCCTGACCGGCAAAGCGCACCCCGAAGCCGAGGCGATCTTCAAACTGCAAGGACGACCCCAGCTCGTTGTCTTCCAGCTTGGTGCTGCTGAACGCGGCCAGACCAATACCCGCCTCGACATAGGGCCGCACGGTGTCGCCAGCGAACTCATAAACGAATACGGGAATGAAGGACAGGCTGTGATTGCTCGCCGTTTCGTCGCCTTGCCAGTAGGTGTAACCGGCATCCCAGTAACCTGTCAGGCGTCCGCTGTCGTACTGACGCAAGGTACCGAAATCGAACTGGGTACCGACGCGATAGACCATGGTCGAATCACCGGACTGGCCAATGGCGAAGGTCACATCGGCGGCTTGCACTGCGCAGGCCGGCCCCAGAATCAAAGCCGCAAGCGCAGCCGCAGGAAACAGCTTGGTCATTGGAATATCCTTTTAATCTGGTGGATGGAGCGCCACCCTTCGCTGCTGGGAGTATAGAAATTTTTATTCCTGGCGAAAGGCTGGAAAGAAATAAAGCTCCTGCCCTGGGCGATCAAAGCGCCATTACCTGCACCGACTCGCCCCACAACTGCGGCAATACTGCCTGCATGCGCAGCGGTTCAGCGCTCGACCAGAAGCGTGCCGCCTGCGCCGGCCCAGTGGCCAGTAACTGACGCTCGCCGAGCACACAGCGCAGTTGCCGTGCGACCGCGGCGCCAGTGTCGATCAGGCTGACTGACTCGGGCAGTAGCTGACGCAACAGTGGCTTGATAAAGGGGTAATGGGTACAGCCGAGGATCAGCGTGTCGCAGCCGTCAGCCAAGAGCGGTTGTACCCAGCCGCGCAGCATATCGCAGGTCTGCGCACTATCCAGTTCGCCAGCCTCGATACGCTCGACCAGCCCCGGACACGGCTGGGTAATGACCCGCACATCGCTGGCAAAGCGGTCGAGCAAAGCAGCGAACTTGGCGCTTTTCAGGGTACCGGTAGTGGCCAGCACCCCGACCACACCCGAACGAGTCGCGGCGGCAGCCGGCTTGACCGCCGGCTCCATGCCGACGATAGGCAGCTGCGGGTACAGCTCGCGCAATTCGGCAACCCCCGCCGCGGTTGCCGTATTGCAGGCCAACACCAGCGCCTTGGCGCCTTGCCCGAGGAGAAACGCGGCGAGATAGCGACAACGCGCGCGGATAAATTCCGGGCTCTTCTCGCCATAAGGCACATGACCGCTGTCAGCTACATAGAGCAACGATTCATTGGGCAGTAGCGCACGAATCTCGCCCAGCACCGACAGACCGCCGACGCCGGAATCGAACACGCCGATTGGTCCGTCATTACTCACGGCCAGCACCGCCACAGACGCTACACGCCGGGTCACGCTTGACCCGCAGCTCACGAAAGCGCGAGCCCAGTGCATCGATCAGAAGCAGACGACCGACCAGCGGCTCACCGAATTGTGCCAATAACTTCAACGCTTCCAGAGCCTGCAGGCTACCGACCAAGCCCACCAGCGGGCCGACTACCCCGGCTTCGCTGCAGGTCAGCTCGGCTTCGCTGCCGTGGCCATACAGGCAGTGATAACACGGGCTATCGGCACGCCGTGGATCGAACACCGAGAGCTGCCCTTCCAGGCGAATCGCCGCGCCGCTGACCAGCGGCTTGCGCGCCGCCACACAGGCAGCGTTGACCGCCAGGCGGGTGGCAAAGTTGTCCGAGCAGTCCAGCACCAGGTCCACCGCGCTGACTGCCGCCGCCAGCGAGTCGCTGTCCAGCGCCTGGCGATGGGCCTGCAGACGAAGTTGCGGATTGATCGCCAGCAGACGCCGCGAGGCCGAATCGACCTTGCTCTGGCCGACGCTCTGGGTGTCATGGACGATCTGCCGCTGCAGGTTGGTCAGATCCACCGTGTCGAAATCCGCCAGGTGCAATTCACCAACCCCGGCCGCGGCCAGATACAGCGCCACCGGCGAGCCCAGCCCACCCAGGCCGACGATCAGCGCACGGCTGTTTTTGAGGCGCAACTGGCCGTCAATATCGATCTGTTGCAGCAGGATCTGCCGGCTATAGCGCAGCAGTTCTTCGTCAGTCAGCATGTCTTGCGGGCTCATGGCGTCACTCATTATCGAAGCGTCCCAGACTGATGCGCTCATGGCCGCCCAGGTCACGCCGGCTTTGCACCGCGCTAAAACCGCGCGCGCTAAGCAGCTCACGTACCGCCGAGGCCTGGTCGAAACCATGCTCCAGCAGCAACCAGCCTGCCGCTTGAAGATAGTCCGGGGACTGCTGGATGATCAGGCGAATATCGTCCAAACCATCCGCGCCCGCCACCAGGGCGCTGCTCGGCTCGAAACGCACATCGCCTTCGGCCAGATGGCGATCATCGGCAGCGATATAGGGCGGATTGCTGACGATCAGCTGATAGCGCTGACCTGCCAGAGCGCTAAACCAGTGGCTTGCAACAAAGCTGGCATTGGCCAGCTTGAGTCGTGCGCGATTGCGCTCGGCCAAGGCCACCGCCTCCGCCACGCGATCCACACCGGTTAGTCGCCAGGCTGGCCGTTCACTGGCCAGGGCCAGGGCAATCGCACCGGTGCCGGTGCCCAGGTCGAGCAGCGCGGCAGGCGTGGCCGGCAGCAGCGCGAGCACGGTCTCCACCAGCAGCTCGGTATCCGGACGCGGAATCAGAGTGTGCGAGGCGACCTCCAGCTCCAGGCTCCAGAAACCCTGCTGACCGAGGATATAGGCCACCGGCTCGCCGGCCTGACGCCGCGCCAGCGCCGCCTGATAACGCTCCAGCTGCGGCGCGTCGAGTTCGCGTTCCGGCCAGGTATGCAGGTAGCTGCGCGACTTGCCCAGGGCATGAGCCAGCAGCAGCTCGGCATCCAGCTGTGGGGTGGGCGAGTCGGGTAGTTCGGCGTTGTTGAGCAGGGCTTCGATGGTGACCATAGGGCAGCGCTTTTGTAGGAGCCAGTTTGCTGTGGTACGGCATTCCGGCGATCAACGAGCGAAAAACATCGCGAGCACGCTCGCGCCTACAAGGGCATTACCCCGTAGGCTGGGTGCGCATCAATCGCCCAACGCGGCCAACTGATCGGCCTGGTATTCGACGAGCAGCGGTTCGATCACGGCCTCAACGCCGCCAGCCATCACTTCATTGAGCGAATACAGGGTCAGGTTGATGCGATGGTCAGTGACCCGCCCCTGGGGGAAGTTGTAGGTACGAATGCGTTCGGAACGATCACCGGAACCCACCAGCAATTTACGCGTGTCGGAAATTTCCTTGTGCGCGGCGGCGTCCTGTTGATCCTTCAGTTTGGCCGCCAGCCAGGCCATGGCTCGTGCACGGTTCTTGTGCTGGGAACGCTCTTCCTGGCATTCGACCACGGTACCGGTGGGAATGTGGGTGATGCGGATCGCCGAGTCGGTGGTGTTGACGTGCTGGCCACCGGCACCGGAAGAGCGGTAAGTATCGACGCGCAGGTCGGCCGGGTTGATATCGATAGCGGCCTGCTCATCCGGCTCGGGCAACACGGCCACGGTACACGCCGAGGTGTGGATGCGCCCCTGGGACTCGGTTTCCGGCACTCGCTGTACGCGGTGCGCGCCAGACTCGAACTTGAGCTTGCCGTAGACATTCTCGCCTTCGACCCGAGCAATCACTTCCTTGAAACCGCCATGCTCGCCTTCACTGGCCGAAAGAATCTCAACCCGCCAGCCGCGCCGTTCGGCGTAGCGCGAATACATGCGAAACAGGTCGCCGGAAAAGATCGCAGCCTCGTCGCCACCCGTACCGGCGCGCACTTCGAGAAACACATTGCGACCGTCGCGGGGGTCTTTGGGCAACAGCATACGCTGCAGGTTGTCTTCCAGCTCGACCAGCTTTGCTCTGGCTTCGGCGACTTCTTCCTCGGCCATTGCTCGCATGTCCGGGTCGCTGTCCTTGAGTAGCGCCTGGGCGCCTTCAAGGTCGGCTTGCACCTTGCGAAACGCTCGGAACGCGCTGTTAACCGGCTCAATTTCGGCATATTCGCGCGAGTAAGCCCGGAACTGGCTCTGGTTGCCGATTACCTCGGCATCGCCAAGCAGCGCGGTCAGCTCTTCGAAGCGATCCTGCAGCATGTCGAGTTTGTTGATCAGTGACGCTTTCATTACAGGCCTTTATTTATTGACCGAACCGGACGCCGCGCCCTCATCGAGAGCAAAGAGTTCCTGGGCCACACCGAGCGCATCGACGCGACCGTCGGCAGATAGTTTTTTCAGCTGCACGCTGGGCGCATGCAGCAGCTTGTTGGTCAGCCCGCGCGCCAGTTGCACCAGCACCTCTTCGGCCGCGCTGCCGTTATTGAGCAGGCGCAAGGCCTTGGCTAATTCTTCGTCACGTAACCGCTCGCCCTGCTGGCGATAGGCTTTGAGCACATCCACTGCGGCCAGTTCACGCAGGCGCAGCATGAACGTCTCGGCGCCCACGGCAACCAGCTCTTCGGCTGCCTGTGCGGCGCCCTGGCGGCTTTTCAGGTTCTCCGCGATCACTTCATGCAGGTCGTCGACGGTATACAGGTAGACATCGTCAAGCTCACCGACCTCGGCTTCGATGTCGCGCGGCACCGCGATGTCGACCATGAAAATCGGCTTGTGCTTACGCTTCTTCAGCGCCCGCTCGACCGCACCTTTGCCGAGAATCGGCAATTGGCTGGCAGTGGAGCTGATGACGATGTCGCTATTGATCAATTCATCCGGGATTTCCGAGAGCAACACCGCATGCGCGCCGAACTGCTCGGCCAGGCTGCTGGCACGCTCCAGGGTACGGTTGGCCACCACGATGCGCTTGACCCCCTGCTCGTGCAGGTGCCGCGCCACCAGGCTAATGGTCTCACCGGCACCGATCAGCAGCGCCTGGCTGCGGTGCAGGTCCGTGAAAATCTGCTTGGCCAGGCTGACCGCGGCAAACGCCACCGACACCGGGTTCTCGCCAATTGCAGTATCGGTGCGCACGGTCTTGGCGGTACTGAACGTGGCCTGAAACAAGCGCCCGAGCAGCGGACCGACAGTGCCCGCCTCGCGCGCCACCGCGTAGGCCGATTTCATTTGCCCGAGAATTTGCGGCTCACCCAACACCATGGAATCCAGCCCACAGGCCACGCGCATCATGTGACGCACTGCCGCGTCGTCTTCAAGCACATAGGCGCAAGCACGCAACTCGTCGAGGCTAAGCTGGTGATACTCGGCCAGCCAGACCAGTACCCCGTCGACAGTCAGTGCATCCTGCTCGAGGTACAGTTCACTGCGGTTGCAGGTCGACAGAATCGCCGCTTCACGGCTATCTGTGCGCAGGCAAAGCTGCTGCAACGCCTCGACCAACTGCTCTGGGGAAAAAGCCACGCGCTCACGTACAGCCACCGAAGCGGTTTTATGGTTGATACCGAGGGCAATAAAGGCCATGCAAAATCGCTGACAGGAAGATAAGCGCGCAATTGTCCTACTTCGACAGAGTGAGAACAACCACCGCAGTTTATTGTCCTAATAAGTCACCGGCCAGCTATCGGGCCTTGCCCCATGGGCTTGCCCTAATGCTTGTGTCATGATGCCCCGACCCCAGGTTAGTCGCCGTTCTCTCTATGATTTTCTCTATGAATAGATCATTCGCGTTACTGACCGCCCTTGCTTTGTTGAGTGGCTGCCAGACTTTTACCTCCTCCGCCCCAGACGGTACGCCGCCGGTGGAAGAAGCTTCTGTGGTAACAGAAGCGCCGAAGCCCGAAGCCTATGCTTCGTTCAGCCAGGAAACCCTGCTCGCACTGCTCATCGCCGAACTGGCCGGGCAGCGCAATCGCTTCGATATAGCCATCGGCAACTACGTGCAACAGGCCCAGGCGACCCAGGACGCCGGTGTGGCCGAGCGTGGCTTTCGGATTGCCGAATACCTTGGCGCCGAGCAGGCCGCACTGGATACCGCACTGATCTGGGCGACGAACGCCCCCGACAGCCTCGACGCCCAACGTGCAGCCGCCATCCAACTGGCCCGCGCAGGCCGCTATGACGAATCCATGACCTTCATGGAGCAGGTGCTGCAACGCAAGGGCAACACACACTTCGATTTTCTCGCCCTGTCCGCCATGGAAACCGATCCGGATACCCGCGCTGGCCTGCTGCATAGCTTCGATCGCCTGCAAAGCAAATACCCGGACAACGGCCAACTGCTATTCGGTAAAGCCCTGCTTCTGCAGCAGGACGATCGCCCGCAGGAAGCGCTTGAACTGCTCGATGCGCAATCGGCCAACCAGCGTGAAATACCCCCACTGTTACTCCACGCACGACTGCTGCAAAGCCTGGATCGCGGCGCTGAAGCCCTGCCACTGCTGCAAAAAGGCATCCGCCTGCACCCCGATGACAAGCGCTTGCGCCTCGCCTATGCGCGCCTGCTGGTCGAACAAGACCGCCTGAACGATGCCAAAGGCGAGTTCGCCTCACTGCTGCAACAGTTCCCTCAGGATGACGACCTGCGCTTCTCGCTCGCGCTGGTCTGCCTGGAAGCCAAAGCCTGGCGCGAAGCCATCGTCTACCTCGAAGAGCTGGTCGAGCGCGATAGCCACCTTGATGCCGCCCACTACAATCTGGCGCGCGCCTACGAAGCCCTCGGCGAAAAAAACAGCGCCCTGATCGAGTATGCCCAAGTCGGTCCCGGCAATGACTTCCTCCCGGCCCAGGCACGCCAGGCGCAATTGCTGTTCGACAGCAAGCGCCCGGCAGAAGCGTCGAAACGCCTAAGCCAGGCCCGCGCAGCAGAGCCCGACTACGCCATCCAGCTCTACCTGATCGAAGCAGAAGCACTGACCAGCAACAAGCAGCCGGAACAAGCCTGGCAGGTGCTGCAACAAGCGCTAGAACAGTTCCCCGACGACCTCAACCTGCTTTACACCCGCGCCATGCTCGCCGAGAAACGCGACGACCTGGACCAGCTGGAGCAGGACCTGCGCTTTATTCTCGAGCGCGAGCCAGACAACAGCATGGCGCTCAATGCGCTGGGCTACACCCTGGCCGACCGTACGACGCGCTACGCAGAAGCCAAAGTGCTGATTGAGCAAGCCCTGCAGCTCAACCCCCAAGACCCGGCAATTCTCGACAGCCTGGGCTGGGTCAACTATCGCCTGGGCAACCTCGACGAAGCCGAACGCCTGCTGCGCCAGGCACTGGAACGCTTCCCCGACCACGAAGTCGCCGCCCACCTGGGCGAAGTCCTCTGGGCCCAGGGTAAACAGCGTGAAGCGCGCAAGGTGTGGGGCAAAGCCCTCAAACAACAACCTGACAGCACTATATTGCGCAGCACCCTGCTGCGCCTGACCGGATCAGAGACGTTTTGATGTTTGTTCGCCAACTCCTCGTATTCAGCTTGATCGCCCTGCTCACCGGCTGCGCTGGCCTGACCTCCCGCGAAGCCCTCGAAGGCCAAGGCAGCCCGGCGCTCTGGCAAAGCCATAAGCAGCAGATTGGCCGCCTCGACGCCTGGCAAATCAGTGGCAAAGTCGGCATCCGCGCCCCGCAGGACTCAGGCAGCGGCACCTTGTTCTGGCTGCAACGCCAGGACTACTACGACATTCGCCTGTCAGGCCCGCTCGGCCGCGGCGCCGCGCGCCTGACCGGACGCCCTGGCGACATCCAGCTGGAAGTCGCCAACCAGGGCCGCTACCAAGCCGCCTCACCCGAACAGCTGCTACAGCAACAGCTAGGCCTCAACCTGCCGGTCTCACACCTGCTGTGGTGGATCCGCGGCCTCCCCGCGCCAGACAGCAGAAGCCGTCTGACCCTCGACAGCGACAGCCGCCTGGCGCAACTGAGCCAAGACGGCTGGCAGGTCGAATACCTGCGCTACGTCGAACAGGATGGCTACTGGCTGCCCGAGCGCCTCAGGCTGAACGGTCATGACTTGCAGGTCACCCTGGTGATCAAGGACTGGCAACCGCGCCAGCTCGGCCAATGAGCGCGCCGGCAATCCCCGCTGCCGCCGAACTGAGGCTGCCGGCGCCGGCCAAACTCAACCTGATGCTGCACATCACCGGTCGCCGCGCAGACGGTTATCACGAACTGCAAACCCTGTTCCAGTTTCTCGATTTCGGCGACGAGCTAGGTTTCGCCCTGCGCGCAGACGGCGTAATTCGCCTGCACAGCGACATCCCAGGCGTTGCCCACGACAGCAACCTTATCGTGCGCGCCGCCCGCGCCCTGCAACAGCAGTCGGGCTGCACACTGGGCGCCGACATCTGGCTGACCAAACGCCTGCCCATGGGCGGCGGCATTGGCGGCGGCAGCTCGGACGCGGCAACCACCCTACTCGGGCTCAATCACCTCTGGCAGCTGCACCTGGACGAGGACCGCCTGGCCGAACTGGGCTTGACCCTGGGCGCCGACGTACCGGTTTTCGTTCGCGGCCGCGCGGCTTTCGCCGAAGGAATAGGCGAAAAAATCACCCCAGTTACCCTCAGTGAACCCTGGTTTCTCGTGGCAATTCCGCAAGTACTTGTCAGTACTATGAAAGTTTTCTCTGACCCTGAGTTGACACGGGATACTTCGCCCATTAAAGTTCGCAGCCTTCTTGAGGGGGTCAGTCGTAATGACTGTCAGCCAGTCGTCGAGAAGCGTTACCCAGAAGTACGTAACGCGCTGATCTTATTGGACAAATATGTATCGGCAAAAATGACTGGAACTGGAGCTTGTGTGTTTGGGAGCTTCCCAAACAAGGACGATGCTGATAAAGTCGCCCGCCAACTTCCAGCAACTCTGCCAAGTTTTGTGGCAAAGGGGCGTAACATCTCGATGTTGCACCGCGCGCTAGAAGTTGTGGCAAAGAAGTAAATGCGTAGCATCAGTTACAGGGGCGTCGCCAAGCGGTAAGGCAGCAGGTTTTGATCCTGCCATGCGTTGGTTCGAATCCAGCCGCCCCTGCCATTTTCTATACTCATCCAGGTATACCCTCAGCCGGCAGGTACTGCGCGTGTCCAAGATGATGGTCTTTACGGGGAACGCTAACCCCGATCTGGCGCGACGTATCGTACGTCAGCTGCACATCCCCCTCGGCGATGCCTCTGTCGGAAAATTCTCCGACGGCGAAATCATGATTGAAATCAATGAGAACGTCCGCGGTAAAGATGTTTTTCTGATTCAGCCGACGTGCGCGCCAACCAACGACAACCTGATGGAACTGGTAGTGATGGCTGATGCCTTCCGCCGCTCCTCAGCCTCCCGAATCACTGCAGTCATCCCCTACTTCGGCTATGCACGCCAGGATCGCCGTCCGCGCTCCGCTCGCGTTGCAATCAGTGCCAAAGTCGTGGCCGACATGCTCACCGTAGTAGGTATCGACCGGGTTCTTACCGTCGACCTGCATGCGGATCAGATTCAGGGCTTCTTCGATATTCCAGTAGATAACATCTACGGTTCACCGGTACTGGTGGACGACATCGAAGACCAACGCTTCGAAAACATGATGATCGTCTCCCCAGACATTGGCGGTGTGGTGCGTGCGCGTGCCGTGGCCAAGTCCCTGGGTGTTGACCTGGCCATCATCGACAAGCGTCGTGAAAAAGCCAACCACTCCGAGGTGATGCACATCATCGGTGACGTGGAAGGCCGCACCTGCATTCTGGTCGATGACATGGTAGATACCGCCGGCACCCTGTGCCATGCGGCCAAAGCGCTGAAAGAACACGGCGCCTCGAAAGTCTTCGCCTACGCCACACACGCCGTACTGTCTGGCCGTGCGATCGAAAACATCGAAAATTCCGTACTCGACGAGCTGGTGGTGACCAACACCATCCCGCTGTCCGCCGCTGCGCAGTCCTGTTCGCGTATTCGCCAACTGGATATCGCCCCGGTAGTCGCTGAAGCGGTTCGCCGCATCAGTAATGAAGAATCGATCAGCGCGATGTTCCGCTAACCCGGACACCACCCTGAACGCAAAACGCCCCGCTGTGCTGGTGGGGCTTATTACCTAACCGTCCGGTCGCTGGTCGCAAGCGTAAAGGGCGGTTTGGTTATTTTGGAGAAGTGAAATGACTGTTGAATTTACCCTGAATGCCGAAATGCGTTCCGACCTGGGGAAAGGTGCGAGCCGCCGCCTGCGTCGTAACGTTGCCATGGTTCCTGCCGTTATCTACGGTGGCGAGAAGACCCCGCTGTCGATCAGCCTGCTGGCCAAAGAACTGGCCAAACTGCTGGAAAACGAAGCCTCGTTCAGCCACGTTCTGACCCTGAATGTCGCCGGCAGCAATGAAAGCGTGCTGATCAAAGCCCTGCAGCGCCACCCAGCCAAAGGCCACGTGCTGCACGCTGACTTCATCCGCGTCGTCGCCGGCCAGAAACTGACCGCTCACGTACCCCTGCACTTCCTCAACCAGGAAGCCTCGGTTGGCGTGAAGCAGCAAGCCGGTGAAGTCTCCCACGTACTGGTGGAAGTCGAAGTTTCCTGCCTGCCGAAAGACCTGCCGGAATTCATCGAAGTCGACATGGCTGCCGTTGAAATTGGTCAGATCGTTCACTTGTCCGACCTCAAGCTGCCAAAAGGCGTTGAGCTGGTTGCACTGGCTCACGGTAACGACTTGGCAGTGGCCAACATCCACGCCTCCCGCGTTGCCAAAGACGTAGAAGAAGGCGAAGGCGCTGCCGAGTAACTCTCGCACCGCCGGAAAACAGCCTGAGCGCACCAGCGTTCAGGCTATTTCCACGAAAGGGCTCCTGACATGACTGCCGTACAACTGATCGTCGGCCTGGGTAACCCAGGCCCTGAATACGACCAGACCCGGCATAATGCAGGGGCCCTTTTCGTTGAGCGCCTGGCCCATAGCCAAGGCGCCAACCTAAGTGTTGATCGCAAATATTTCGGCCTGACCGGCAAATTCAGCCATCAGGGCCGCGACGTTCGCCTGTTGATCCCCACCACCTTCATGAACCGCAGCGGCCAGGCCGTAGCGGCGTTGGCGAATTTCTTCCGCATACCGCCGGAAGCTATTCTGGTGGCTCACGACGAACTCGACATGCTCCCAGGCGTCGCCAAACTCAAACAGGGTGGCGGGCACGGCGGGCATAATGGGCTGCGCGACATCATCGCCCAGCTCGGCAATCAGAATAATTTTTACCGCCTGCGGCTTGGCATCGGCCATCCCGGGCACAGCAGCATGGTCTCCAACTTCGTCCTCAGCCGCGCACCGCGCAGCGAGCAGGAACTGCTGGATACCAGCATCGACTTCGCCCTCGGCGTATTGCCGGAAATCCTCGCAGGGGATTGGAGCAAAGCGATGCACAAACTGCACAGCCAGAAAGCCTCCTCTTAACTCTTCACCGCCATTTCGCGCGAGGGACACACCATGGGATTCAACTGCGGCATCGTCGGCCTGCCCAACGTCGGCAAGTCCACCCTGTTCAACGCCCTCACCAAATCCGGGATTGCGGCAGAGAACTTCCCCTTCTGCACCATCGAACCGAACACCGGTATCGTACCGATGCCCGACCCACGTCTCGCCGCGCTGGCCGCCATCGTCAATCCCAAGCGAATCCTGCCGACCACCATGGAATTCGTCGACATCGCCGGCCTGGTCGCTGGCGCATCCAAGGGCGAAGGCTTGGGCAACAAGTTCCTCGCCAACATCCGCGAGACCGACGCCATTGCCCACGTGGTGCGCTGCTTCGAAGACGAAAACGTGATCCACGTATCCAACAGCGTCGACCCCAAGCGCGATATCGAGATCATTGATCTCGAACTGATCTTTGCCGACCTCGACAGCTGCGAGAAGCAACTGCAGAAAGTCACTCGCAACGCCAAGGGCGGCGACAAGGACGCGGCTGCGCAGAAAGGCCTGCTGGAGCAACTGATTACTCATTTCAGCGAAGGCAAGCCAGCGCGCAGCTTGATGAAGAGCTTGAGCGTTGATGAGAAAGCGCTGATCCGCGGCTTCCACCTACTCACCAGCAAGCCGGTGATGTACATCGCCAACGTCGCCGAAGACGGCTTCGATAACAATCCGCTGCTCGACGTAGTCCGCGCCATCGCAGAAGAAGAAGGCGCGATCGTGGTGCCGGTGTGCAACAAGATCGAAGCGGAAATCGCCGAACTCGACGACGGCGAAGAAAAGGACATGTTTCTCGAAGCCCTGGGCCTCGAAGAACCAGGCCTTAACCGCGTAATCCGCGCCGGCTACGAAATGCTCCACCTGCAGACCTACTTCACTGCTGGTGTCGAAGAAGTCCGCGCCTGGACCGTGCGTGTCGGCGCCACTGCGCCGCAGGCCGCTGGCGTGATCCACACCGACTTCGAGAAAGGCTTTATTCGCGCCGAAGTCATCGCCTACGACGACTTCATCCAGTACAAGGGCGAAGCCGGCGCTAAAGAAGCTGGCAAATGGCGCCTGGAAGGCAAGGAATACATCGTCAAAGACGGCGACGTCATGCACTTCCGCTTTAACGTCTAAGCCGCAAGTAAGATCTTATAGGATCCCACTGGACACATAACCCCTTGAGGATTAAGGCTTCAAGGGGTTTTTCTTTTCAGAAAAGGTCCGATAAGAATCTATACGAACCGCATATTTACCGGGTACGCTACCGGGTATCTAAAAACTCACTTGCCAATATAACCGGGTATAACAGGATTGAGCAGCCATGCCGCTTACCG
>JAUSOF010000036.1 GCA_030656145.1 Pseudomonas sp. | reverse complement strand
GTTCCAGGAGATGTCGGACAGGTGAACGAGGCCGTCGATGCCGCCATCCAGACCAATGAAGATACCGAAATCGGTGATCGACTTGATGGTGCCGGAGATCTTGTCGCCCTTGTTGAACTGACCGGAGAAATCTTCCCACGGATTAGTTTTGCACTGCTTGATACCCAGGGAGATACGACGACGTTCTTCGTCGATATCCAGAACCTGAACTTCCACTTCGTCGCCAACCTGAACGACTTTGGACGGGTGGATGTTCTTGTTGGTCCAATCCATTTCGGATACGTGCACCAGGCCTTCCACGCCTTCTTCCAGCTCTGCGAAGCAGCCGTAGTCGGTCAGGTTGGTTACGCGTGCATTGACGCGAGTGCCTTCCGGGTAACGCGCCTTGATAGCAACCCATGGGTCTTCGCCCAGTTGCTTCAGACCCAGGGAAACGCGGTTACGCTCGCGATCGTACTTCAGTACCTTGACATCGATCTCGTCGCCAACGTTGACGATCTCGGACGGGTGCTTGATACGCTTCCAGGCCATGTCGGTGATGTGCAACAGGCCATCGACGCCGCCCAGATCGACGAATGCGCCGTAATCCGTGAGGTTCTTGACGATACCCTTGACTTGCTGACCTTCCTGCAAGGATTCCAGCAGAGCTTCGCGCTCGGCGCTGTTCTCGGCTTCCAGCACGCTGCGGCGGGAAACGACAACGTTGTTGCGCTTCTGGTCCAGCTTGATGACTTTGAATTCGAGCTCTTTGCCTTCCAGGTGAGTGGTATCACGCACCGGACGGACATCGACCAAGGAACCTGGGAGGAACGCACGGATGCCGTTAACGTCGACAGTGAAGCCGCCTTTAACCTTACCGTTGATAACGCCCTTGACCACTTCCTCAGCGGCGAAAGCTGCTTCCAGAACAATCCAGCACTCGGCACGCTTGGCTTTTTCGCGGGACAGCTTGGTTTCACCAAAGCCATCTTCAACCGCGTCCAGCGCAACGTGAACTTCGTCACCGACCTTGATGGTCAGCTCGCCAGCGTCGTTGTGGAACTGCTCCAGCGGGATGAGGCCTTCCGACTTCAAACCAGCGTGAACGGTTACCCAACCAGCTTGGTAATCGATGTCGACGATGATAGCGGTGATGATCGAGCCAGCCTGAAGATTCAGGGTTTTTAGGCTTTCTTCAAATAGTTCAGCAAAGCTTTCGCTCATTTTAATTCCTGTTGATTCCGGGCGGGAAATCCGCCCAAACCACATTCCAGACAATGTGGGTACGTTCATATAAAAAGAGGCCTACGGGTCTAGGACTGGGTTCCCGTATGCCTCCTTGCGAGCTGACCAACTTAAGCAGCTGGGGCTCTTGTTATCCGGCGAGGTCGCGATTGGCGACTTCACTCAGAATACGTTCCATTACCTGCTCGATGGAGAGTTCGGTGGAATCCAGCTGAATCGCATCGGCTGCCGGTTTTAGCGGAGCCACTGCACGCTGGGTATCGCGCTCATCACGCGCCCGAATCTCGTCGAGAAGACTCGCGAGATTAACATCATCGCCCTTGGCCTTCAACTGCAAGTAACGTCTGCGGGCACGCTCTTCGGCGCTGGCGGTCAGAAAAATCTTCAACGCTGCGTCGGGAAACACCACGGTGCCCATATCGCGCCCGTCGGCAACCAGCCCCGGCATTTCCTGAAACGCCCGCTGGCGCTGGAGCAAAGCCTCGCGTACCGCGGGCAGCGAAGCCACCTGTGAGGCCCCGGCACCGATGCCTTCATTGCGGATGGCATCGGTAACTTCCTCACCCTCGAGAATGATCCGCTGCCCCTGCCCCTGGGCACCGGCGAGGAACTGCACATCAAGATGCGCGGCCAGCACCTTCATCGCCTCTTCGTTGGTCAGATCGACCCCGTGGTTGCGCGCGGCAAAGGCCAGCAAACGATACAAAGCACCGGAATCCAGCAGATTCCAACCCAACTTCTGCGCCAACAAGCCGGCAATGGTGCCCTTGCCAGAGCCGCTGGGCCCATCAATGGCGACTATCGGCGCGAGAGCGGTCATGACTTGACCTCCTCTGCCACGCGGATACCAACCTGCGCCGCCAAGGCCAGGAAGTTCGGAAACGAGGTCGCCACGTTGGCGCAGTCGTGAATACGGATCGGCGCGCTGGCGCGCAGCGATGCCACGCTGAAGGCCATGGCAATGCGGTGATCGCCATGACTCCAGACCTCGCCACCGCCCAGGCTGCCACCATCAATGATGATGCCATCCGGCGTCGGCTCGACCTTGGCGCCCAGCGCCAGCAAGCCATCGGCCATGACCTGGATGCGATCAGACTCCTTGACCCGCAACTCCTCGGCGCCACGCAGCACGGTGCGGCCTTCGGCACACGCAGCCGCCACGAACAGCACCGGGAATTCATCAATGGCCAACGGCACCAGATGTTCGGGAATGTCGATGCCATGCAGCTTGGCGCTGCGCACGCGAATATCGGCTACCGGTTCACCACCCACGACCCGCTGGTTTTCCAGGCTGATGTCGCCGCCCATCAATTTGAGGATGTCGATTACCCCGGTGCGCGTCGGGTTGATCCCTACATGCTCCAGCAGCAACTCGGAATCTTCGGCAATGCTACCGGCGACCAGGAAGAAAGCCGCCGAGGAAATATCCGCCGGCACTTCGATATGGCTAGCGGTCAATTTGTGGCCTGACTCCAGACTGGCCGTACTGCCATCGACGGCGACCGGATAACCGAAGCCGCGCAACATGCGCTCGGTATGATCCCGAGTGGGTGCCGGCTCAGTGACCGAGGTCTGTCCCGCCGCGTACAAGCCGGCCAGCAACAGGCAGGATTTCACCTGGGCACTGGCCATCGGCATTTCGTAGTGCATGCCGCTTAGGCGCTGGCCACCGCGAATGGTCAACGGCGGACGCCCTTCCGGAGCGGTTTCGATCACCGCGCCCATCTCACGCAGCGGCTTGGCCACCCGATTCATCGGCCGCTTGGACAATGACGCGTCGCCGCTCAGGGTGGTGTCGAACGACTGCCCGGCCAGCAAGCCTGCAAGCAGGCGCATGGAGGTGCCCGAATTGCCCAGATAAATCGGCCCAGGAGGCGCCTGCAGGCCCTGCAGACCCACACCATGAATAGTCACCCGACCATGGTGCGGGCCTTCGATCACCACCCCCATATCACGGAAAGCCTGCAGGGTTGCCAGGGCATCTTCGCCCTCCAGGAAGCCTTCGACCTCAGTAGTACCTTCGGCCAGCGACCCCAGCATGATTGAGCGGTGCGAGATGGACTTGTCGCCCGGAACACGAATCCGCCCGGACAGCTTGCCACCGGGATTAGCCAGAAAAATCAGATCATTCGAGTGCATAGCGTCCACATAGGCCCGTCGGGCTAGAATTTTGCTGAAATGTTCGCGGGCCACCCGAGCGCGGGTAAATACCCCCAACAGCTGATGGCCATCCCCAGCGTCGACCGCATCGCGCAAGGCGTCGAGGTCGCCGCGAAATAAATCCAGGGTGTGCAGCACGGCCTCGCGATTGGCGAGAAAGATGTCGTGCCACATCACCGGATCACTGCCGGCAATCCGCGTGAAATCGCGAAAGCCGCCAGCGGCGTAACGGAATATCTCCAGGTTTTCGCTGCGCTTGGCCAGCGAATCGACCAGGCCAAATGCCAACAGATGCGGCAGATGACTGGTCGCAGCCAGCACCTGATCATGATGCTCGACCTGCATGTGCTCAACATCCGCACCCAGCTCGCACCAGAGCCGGTCGACCAGCTGCAGCGCCTGCGGATCGGTCTGCGCCAATGGCGTCAAGATCACCTTGTGCCGGCGAAACAGCTCGGCATTGGCTGCCTCAACGCCGCTTTGTTCGGAGCCGGCAATCGGGTGACCGGGCACGAAGCGTGCCGGCATCTCGCCAAAAGCCAGACGCGCAGCACGCACCACATTGCCCTTGGCGCTACCGACATCAGTAAGCACGGCATTGCCCAGATCGAGCTTGGCCAACTCTGCCAGCAGCTTCTCCATTGCCAGAATCGGCACCGCCAACTGGATCACCTCAGCGCCCTGGCAGGCGACTGCCAACTGCTCTTCGCAGCGATCGACCACCCCCAACTCGACAGCCAAGCGGCGTGACTGTGGGTCGAGATCGACGCCTACCACTTCGCGGCACAGGCCACGCTCACGCAAACCCTTGGCGAACGATCCACCGATCAGGCCAAGACCGATCACCACCAGACGACCGATCATAGGCGTGCCGGGTTGCGCCTTGGTGACAGCGCTCTTCAATTCGCTCACGCGCTCAGCACCTTGCCCAGCGCCTCAAGGAAACGCTCATTCTCTTCCGGCAAACCGATAGAGACACGCAGGTAGGTCGGCATGCCGTAATTGGCCACCGGCCGCACGATCACGCCTTCGCGCAACAGTGCCTGATACAGCGGCATCGACTCGCGCCCGAGATCAACGGCAATGAAGTTGCCCCTGGAAGGAATCCAGCTCAACCCGAGCGCGCGGAAACCCGCTTCCAATTGCAGCATGCCGGCAGCATTGACCCGCCGACTTTGCGCCAGGTATTCGGCATCATCAAACGCCGCACAGGCGGCTGCCAAAGCCAGGCTATTGACGTTAAAGGGCTGACGCACTCGATTGAGTACATCGGCGATCTGCGCCGAGCTGATGGCGTAACCGACACGCAACGCCGCCAGGCCATAGGCCTTGGAAAAAGTCCGCGAGACCAGCAGATTCTCATAGCGGGCCAAATAATCGAGACCATCCGGCAGATCAAAGCCGTCGGCATACTCGATGTAAGCCTCGTCGAGCACCACCAGCACATTGCCCGGTACACGGGCGAGAAAATCGCTTAACGCCTGCGGACTGAACCAGGTGCCGGTCGGGTTATTCGGGTTGGCGATAAACACCACACGGGTGTTGCTGTCGATGGCCGCAAGCATGGCATCCAGGTCATGACCGAAGTCCTTGGCCGGTACCACCTTGCCTAACGCGCCGACTGCCTGAGTGGCGATCGGGTAGACGGCGAACGCATGCTCGCTAAACACCGCATTGAGACCGGGCGCCAGATAAGCCCGCGCCACCAGCTCGAGAATGTCGTTGGAACCGTTACCCAGGGTGACCTGGCTGGGTTGCACACCGCAGCGCTCGGCCAACAGACTTTTCAGGGCGAAGCCATTGCCATCGGGATAACGAGTCAGCTCGGCCAGCTCGCCGCGAATCGCCTGCAACGCTTTAGGGCTGGGGCCCAGCGGGTTTTCGTTGCTGGCCAGCTTAACGATGGTGACTGGATCCAGCTCCAGCTCGCGCGCCAGCTCATCTACCGGCTTGCCCGGCACATAGGGCGACAGTTGCTGCACCCCTGGCTGAGCCAGGGCAAGGAAATCGGTCATGACATAAGCCTCAAGCTAAAAGCCGCAAGCCCAAGCACAGCCAGGCGTCGATCCGCGTGAAGCTTGAGGCTTGGCGCTTGCTGCTGCAGTTTTAAAGTACCGCCTTCGGATACGACCCCAATACTTTCAGCGCCACGGCTTCCTGATTGATCTTCTCCAGCACATCCTTGATCAGCGGATCACGGTGATGGCCGACGAAGTCGATAAAGAACACATAGGTCCACTTGCCGCTACGCGAAGGACGGGTTTCGATGCGAGTCAGGTCGATGCCGTTGTTATGGAACGGCACCAGCAGCTCGTGCAGGGCACCCGGCTTGTTGCGCATGGAGACGATGACCGAGGTCTTGTCGTCGCCGGTCGGTGGCACTTCCTGGCTGCCGATGATCAAGAACCGTGTCGAGTTGTCCGGGCGGTCTTCGATCTTTTCCGCCAGCTTGGTCAAGCCATACAGACTGGCCGCCATGTCGCCGGCAATCGCCGCGCTGTTCCACTCGCCCTTGACCCGCTTGGCCGCCTCGGCGTTGCTCGACACTGCCACGCGCTCGACGTTCGGGTAGTGCGCATCCAGCCACTTGCGGCACTGGGCCAGGGACTGGGCGTGAGAATAAATGCGGCTGATCTTGTCGACCTTGGTGGTTTCGCCGACCAGTAGATGGTGGTGGATGCGCAGCTCCACTTCACCGCAGATCACCATATCGTGCTCAAGGAAACTGTCCAGCGTGTGATTGATCGCGCCTTCGGTGGAGTTCTCCACCGGCACCACGCCGAAGTTGACTGAGCCGGCGGCCACTTCGCGGAACACCTCATCGATCGCCGCCATCGGCACACTGATCACCGCATGACCGAAATGCTTCATCGCCGCAGCCTGTGAGAACGTGCCCTCAGGCCCGAGATAGGCGACTTTCAGCGGGTTTTCCAGGGCCAGGCAGGAGGACATTATTTCGCGAAACAGCCGCGCCATTTCCTCATTGCCCAACGGCCCCTGATTACGCTCCATGATACGTTTCAGCACCTGGGCTTCGCGCTCGGGGCGGTAGAACACCGGCTTCTCGCCGACCGGCAACGAAGCCATCTTGACCCGCGCCACTTCTTCGGCACAGCGCGCACGGTCACTGATCAGCGCGAGGATTTTCTCGTCCAGGCTGTCGATGCGCAGACGCAGGGCCTGCAGCTCTTGCTCGGAGATTACATCCGTCATCAGCCGTGCTCCTTCTCGAATTGCGCCATGTAAGCGACCAGCGCCTCGACGGCATCCAGACCCACGGCGTTATAGATGGAGGCACGCATGCCGCCGACCGAGCGATGGCCCTTCAGATTAAGCAGATTGCGCGCCTCGGCACCGACCAGGAACGGTTTATCCAGACGCTCATCCGCCAGACGGAAGGGCACGTTCATCCAGGAGCGGGCATTCAGCGCAATCGGATTGCTGTACAGCTCACTGCTGTCGATGGCGCCGTAGAGCAGTTCTTTCTTGGCACGGTTACGCTGCTCCATGGCTGCGACACCGCCCTGCTCCTTCAACCACTCGAACACCAGCCCGGAGAGGTACCAGGAAAATGTCGCCGGGGTGTTGTACATCGAACCGTTATCAGCAGCGACCTTGTAGTTGAGCATGGTCGGACAGACGCTGCGGGCACGGCCGAGCAGGTCTTCGCGAACGATGGTCACCACCAGGCCGCTAGGGCCGATGTTCTTCTGCGCGCCGGCATAGATCAGGCCGAACTTCGACACGTCGATGGGCCGCGAGAGGATATCGGAAGACATGTCCGCTACCAGCGGCACGTCGCCAACCTCGGGAACCCAGTCGAACTGCAGGCCGCCGATGGTTTCGTTGCTGGCGTAGTGCAGGTAGGCGGCGTCTTTCGAGAGTTGCCAGTCGTTCTGCCCAGGAATCGCAAAGTAGTCGTAAGGCTTGGCGCTGGCAGCAACGTTGATGCTGCCGTAGCGACTGGCCTCCTCGATGCTCTTCTTCGACCAGATACCGGTATCGATATAGTCGGCAACACCGCCTTCCGGCAGCAAGTTGAGCGGGATCTCGGCGAACTGCTGGCTGGCACCGCCCTGCAGGAACAGGACTTTATAGTTGGAGGGAATGCCAAGCAGGTCGCGCAGATCCTGTTCGGCCTTTGCCGCAATGGCCATGTAGTCATCGCTGCGATGACTCATCTCCATCACGGACAGGCCTTTACCCTGCCAGTCGAGGAGTTCCGCCTGGGCGCGCTGCAGAACAGCTTCAGGAAGCGCGGCCGGGCCGGCGCAGAAGTTATAGGCTCGCTTGCTCACGTCTGTCTCTCTCAGTTCACCAACACTGTCGCCCGGGCGACGGTGCGCTTTCATGTAGGGCGTACTCACCGCAGGCAGTACGCCGTAAAAATGGTGTACTGCTTCGCGAGTACACCCTACGCACTGTCGGCCAGTCGTCGAATCCAACGCTGCAATGAGCGAGGCTCAGCCTCGCTCACCCAGATCACTCTTCGCTGGCAGGACTCTCGTCAGCAGAATCCGAGGCCTCGACAACATCGTCGTCCAGCGCCTCATCACCCTCAAGCAGTTCGTCGCCTTCCTCTTCGGATGGCTCCTGCACACGCTCGAGACCAACCAGCTTTTCATCTTTAGCCAGTTTGATCAGGGTCACGCCCTGGGTGTTGCGGCCGAGACTGGAGACTTCGCCAACCCGGGTACGCACCAGGGTGCCCTGGTCGGAAATCAGCATGATTTCCTCGCCATCGAGCACCTGCACGGCACCAACCAGCTTGCCGTTACGCTCGTTGCTGACCATGGCGATCACGCCCTGGCCGCCACGCTTGTACTCGGGGAACTCTTCGATGGCGGTACGCTTACCAAAACCACGCTCGGAGGCAGTCAGAATCTCACTGCCTTCTTCCGGGATCAGCATGGAAATCAGCTTCTGCCCTTCTGGCAAACGCATGCCACGCACACCACGTGCCGTACGCCCCATGGCCCGCACATCAGTTTCCTTGAAGCGGGTGACCTTGCCGCCATCAGAGAACAACATGACTTCACGGCTGCCATCGGTGATGGCGGCGGAAATCAGGGTGTCGCCTTCGTCGAGGCCCAGGGCGATCAAGCCAACACTGCGCGGACGACTGAACTGGGTCAGCGGGGTCTTCTTCACGGTACCGTTGGCGGTGGCCATGAAAATGAACGGCCCCTTGGCTTCCAGTGCGCCTTCGACATCATCGAGCACGCCGTCGATATCTTCGACTTCGTCCTGCTTGCCTTTAGGGGCAATTTCGACCGGCAACATGGTGGTGATGTACTCACCCTCACTCAACGGCAACAGGTTGACCAGCGGACGACCACGAGCTGCGCGCGAGGCTTCCGGAATTTCGTAGGTTTTCAGCCAGTACACCTTGCCCTTGCTGGAAAACAGCAGCAGCGTGGTGTGGCTGTTGGCGACCAGCAGGTGAGCGATGTAGTCCTCATCCTTGATACCGGTAGCCGACTTGCCTTTACCGCCGCGACGCTGGGCCTGATAAGCGCTCAACGGCTGCGACTTGGCGTAACCGGTATGGGAAATAGTTACTACACGCTCTTCTTCGGTGATCAGATCACCCAAGGTCAGATCCAGGCGGGCATCGAGAATCTCGGTACGTCGGGCATCGCCAAACTCGGCCTTGATTGCTTCCAGCTCTTCGCGAATCACTTCCATCAGGCGCACGGCGCTGGTGAGGATGCGGATCAGCTCGCCGATCTGGGCAAGAATTTCCTGGTATTCGGCCAGCAGCTTCTCGTGCTCCAGACCCGTCAGGCGGTGCAGGCGCAATTCAAGAATAGCCTGGGCCTGTTCAGGCGACAGGTAGTACTTGCCGTCGCGCAGACCGTACTGCGGCTCCAGGGCTTCCGGGCGGCAGGAGTCGGCACCCGCGCGCTCGACCATGGCTTCCACCGCAGTGGACTCCCAGGCGGTTGCAATCAACGCTTCTTTGGCTTCTGCAGGCGACTGCGAGGCCTTGATCAACGCAATTACCGGGTCGATGTTAGACAGCGCGACGGCCTGACCTTCGAGGATGTGCCCACGCTCACGCGCCTTGCGCAGCTCGAACACGGTGCGCCGGGTGACCACTTCACGGCGGTGCAGGACAAACGCTTCGAGCATGTCCTTGAGGTTGAGAACTTTCGGCTGACCATCGATCAGGGCCACGACGTTGATGCCGAATACGCTCTGCATCTGGGTCTGGGCGTAGAGGTTGTTGAGTACCACTTCTGGCACTTCGCCACGGCGCAGCTCGATCACGATGCGCATGCCATCCTTGTCGGACTCGTCGCGCAACTCGGTGATGCCTTCGAGCTTCTTCTCTTTAACCAGCTCGGCGATCTTCTCGATCAGACGTGCCTTGTTCAACTGATACGGCAGCTCGCTAACGATAATCTGCTGACGACCACCGACCTTGTCGATGTCTTCGATAATCGCCCGAGCACGCATATAGATGCGTCCGCGACCGGTGCGGTAGGCCTCGATGATGCCGGCACGACCGTTGATGATCGCCGCGGTCGGGAAGTCCGGACCCGGAATGTACTGCATCAGCTCATCGACGGTCAGATCGCCATTGTCGATCAGCGCCAGGCAGCCGTTGATCACTTCCGTGAGGTTGTGCGGCGGAATATTGGTGGCCATGCCCACGGCGATACCGCTGGCGCCGTTGACCAACAGGTTGGGCACCCTTGTCGGCATGACCGCTGGAATCATCTCGGTGCCGTCGTAGTTCGGCACCCAGTCGACGGTTTCCTTGTGCAGGTCGGCCAGCAGCTCGTGAGCCAGCTTGGTCATGCGCACTTCGGTGTAACGCATGGCGGCCGCGTTGTCGCCGTCCACCGAACCGAAGTTGCCTTGGCCGTCGACCAGCAGGTAGCGCAGGGAGAATGGCTGAGCCATACGGACGATGGTGTCGTAAACCGCGGTATCACCATGCGGGTGATACTTACCGATCACGTCACCGACCACACGGGCGGACTTCTTGTATGCCTTGTTCCAGTCGTTACCCAACTCACTCATTGCAAAGAGCACACGACGGTGCACGGGCTTCAAGCCATCGCGCGCATCCGGCAAGGCACGTCCGACGATTACGCTCATCGCGTAGTCGAGGTAGGACTGCTTCAGTTCGTCTTCGATATTGACCGGGAGGATTTCTTTGGCCAGTTCGCCCATGAGTAGCCTGGTTCCTTTTTCTGGTGATACCCCGCGCCATTCATCCCGAACGAGGCGAAGCGTGTCGCGCGGCCCTAGGCCAGCAGCGACTCACGACAAATCAATGAGTTATGCAACGTATCTGCGCAGTTAAGGCGACCGTTGCCAGCGCCCCTGAAAACGGCCGGATATTACCACAACCGACGCGCCACACCTATCCCCAGCCAGCCACCGCAACAACAGCCACTGGCTACGCGCGACACGCTTAATGCAGACGCTTGCGGCACATCAATCTGGTCATTTTCGCCAGATCCGGCCGCTCGACCACACCCTTCTCGGTGATGATGAAGTCGATCAGGTCAGCCGGCGTTACATCAAACACCGGATTGAGCGCATCCACAGCCGCCGCGACCCGCTGCCCATTGAGCTCCAGCAACTCGCTGGCATCTCGCTCTTCAAGAGGAATGTCGTCGCCACTTTCCAGCGCCATATCAATGGTTGAGCTTGGCGCCACCACCATGAAACGCACGCCGTGGTGCATGGCATTGACCGCCAACTGGTAAGTGCCGATCTTGTTCGCCACATCGCCATTGGCGGCAATTCGGTCGGCGCCGACAATGACCCAGGTAATACCGCGGGTCTTCATCAGGTGCGCGGCGGCCGAATCGACATTCAGGCTGACCGGAATGCCTTCACCCGCCAATTCCCAGGCGGTCAGGCGCGAGCCCTGCAGCCAAGGACGGGTTTCGTCGACATAGACACGCTCAACCAAGTCTTCCAGATAGGCGGCGCGTATCACCCCCAATGCCGTACCGAAGCCGCCAGTGGCCAAGGCACCAGCATTACAGTGGGTCAGCAGGTTCTGCTGACTGCCCTGATGCTTGCGAATCAGGTCGGCACCCAGCTGCGCCATGGTCAGATTGGCTTCACGATCGCTCAGATGGATACCCAGCGCCTCGCCCTCCAGCAGCGCAAGCGGGTCGTCACCGTCCTTAATACGCGCCAAACGTTCGCGCATACGATTGAGCGCCCAGAACAGATTGACGGCGGTCGGTCGCGAGTCGCTCAGCACTTGAAAATCCACTTCCAGGGCCGCCCGCCAGTCACCACCCGCAGCCACCCGCGCGCGCGCGCCGAGCACCACCCCGTAGGCTGCACTGATGCCGATAGCCGGCGCACCGCGCACCACCATCAAGCGAATCGCCTCGGCGACAGCTGCGGCAGAATGGCAGGCATGCCAGGTTTCCTCGAACGGCAACACACGCTGATCGAGCAGATACAGAGCGCCATCGCGCCAATCAATGGCCTGAACCTTCTCTGCCGCTAGCAATTGCTCGCGCATGACTCACCCCACCCTCGGAAAAGCCGACCATTATACCCAGAGAATCAGACTGCACGTTGCCAGCGAATCGGCGCTACCACCTGCCCTGGCAGCGCTTACTCCCCGACTGAAACGCATGGTGCAGCGCTGCACCGCTTCAAGCGCACGACGAACCCCTATAAACTCAGCCTCCTCAGATACCCGCAGGAAGTCCCCGGCATGCCCGAAACCCCGCTCGACCTTCTCCTACTCCCAACCTGGCTGGTGCCGGTCGAGCCAGCAGGCGTGGTGCTGCACGAGCATGGTCTGGGCATCCGCAACGGACGCATCGCACTGATCGCCCCGCGCGCCGAAGCACTCAAGCATCAGGCACTGGAAGTGCGCGAACTGCCCGGCCGACTGCTCACGCCAGGACTGATCAACGCCCACGGCCATGCTGCCATGAGCCTGTTCCGCGGCATGGCCGACGAGCTGCCACTAAACGACTGGCTGCAGCAGCATATCTGGCCCGCTGAGGCCAAGTGGGTTGATGAGCAGTTCATCATTGACGGCACCGAACTGGCTATCGCCGAGCAGCTCAAGGGCGGCATCACCTGCTTCTCGGACATGTACTTCTTTCCCGAAGTGGCCAGCGAGATGGTGCACAAGAGCGGCATTCGCGCGCAGATCACCATCCCCGTACTGGATTTCCCCATACCTGGAGCGCGCGATGCCGACGAAGCGCTGCGTAAAGGGCTGGCACTGTTTGACGACCTCAAGCATCACCCGCGCCTGAGCGTCGCCTTCGGCCCCCACGCCCCCTACACAGTGAGTGACGATAAGCTGGAAAATATCCGCATGCTTGCCGAGGAGCTGGATGCCGGCATTCACATGCACGTGCACGAGACCGCCTTCGAGGTGCAGCAGAGCCTGCAACAGCATGGCGAACGACCGCTGGCACGCCTGGCACGCCTCGGTCTGCTTGGCCCGCGCTTCCAGGCCGTACACATGACCCAGATCGACGATGAGGATCTGGCTCTGCTGGTGACCAGCAACAGCAGCGTCATCCATTGCCCGGAGTCCAATCTCAAGTTGGCCTGCGGCTTCTGCCCAGTAGAAAAACTCTGGCAGGCCGGGATTAATGTAGCCATCGGCACCGACGGCGCCGCCAGCAATAATGACCTGGACCTGCTCAGCGAAACCCGCACAGCCGCCCTGCTGGCCAAAGCCGTGGCCGGCTCGGCCAGCGCCCTGGACGCACATCGCGCGCTGCGCATGGCAACCCTTAACGGCGCGCGCGCCTTGGGCCTGGAAAGCCAGATCGGTTCATTGGAGCTTGGCAAAGCCGCCGACCTGGTGACATTCGACCTGACCGGCCTGGCCCAACAACCGATTTACGACCCTGTCTCGCAGCTGATCTACACCAGCAACCGCAGCTGTGTCGAAGACGTATGGGTCGGCGGCAAGCACCTGCTTGATGCAGGGCAACTGACGCGCATGGACGAACAACGGATCATCACCAACGCTCGCGCCTGGGGCGTAAAGATCGCCGCCAGGTAATTCGAGCGCATATTTACATAACAGACAGGGGCCAGATTGCTGGCGATCACCGGCAGCACCGGAACGCCAGATCACCAGCAAGGACCAGGCGCGCCCCCTGGATCCTACAGACTGCGACAAACTGACATACATTGGACGCACAACAGGCGTCCAATCCACCCGGCGAAACTGGCAACATGAGCACCTTGCGCTCCCACTCTCGCCGCAGCCTGATTCAGGGATACTTATGAGCAACGTCGACCACGCCGAAATCGCCAAATTCGAAGCCCTGGCCCACCGCTGGTGGGACCGCGAAAGCGAATTCAAACCCTTGCATGACATCAATCCGCTGCGGGTCAACTGGATCGAAGAGCGCGTCAGCCTTGCTGGCAAGAAAGTGCTCGACATCGGCTGCGGCGGCGGAATCCTCAGTGAAGCCATGGCCCAGCGTGGCGCCGAGGTAACCGGCATCGACATGGGCGAAGCCCCTTTGGCGGTGGCCCAGCTGCACCAACTGGAATCCGGCGTCTCGGTCGAGTACCGGCAAATCACCGCCGAAGACCTGGCCCTTGAGATGCCCGAGCAGTTCGACGTGGTCACCTGCCTGGAAATGCTCGAACACGTCCCGGACCCAGCCTCGGTGATCCGTGCCTGCCACACCCTGGTGAAACCTGGCGGCCAGGTGTTCTTCTCCACCATCAACCGCAACCCCAAGGCTTACCTGTTTGCGGTGATCGGCGCGGAATACCTGCTGCGCTTGCTGCCACGCGGCACCCACGATTTCAAGAAATTCATCCGCCCCTCAGAGCTGGGGGCCTGGAGCCGCGACACCGGCCTGCAAGTCAAAGACATCATTGGCCTGACCTACAACCCGCTGACCAAACGCTACAAACTGCAAGCGGACGTCGACGTCAATTACATGATCCAGACGCTCAAGGAGGCCTGATGCGCCTGCGCGCAGTTCTTTTCGACATGGATGGCACGCTGCTCGACAGTGCCCCGGACTTTATTGCCATCTGCCAGGCGATGCGCGCCGAGCGCGGCTTGGCGACCATGGATGACAAGCTGATTCGCGATCAGATTTCCGGCGGTGCCCGCGCCATGGTTGCTGCAAGCTTTGCCATGGACCCGCTGGCCGAGCAGTTCGAGGCGCTGCGCCTGGAGTTTCTCGAGCGCTACCAGGATCACTGCGCGGTACTGACCCGCCCGTTCGATGGCATCAATCAACTGCTCGCCGATATCGAGCAGGCCAAACTGATCTGGGGCGTAGTAACCAACAAACCACTGCGCTTCGCCGAACCGATCATGCAGCAACTGGGCCTGGCCGAACGCTCCGCCATCCTGATCTGCCCGGATCATGTAACCCATAGCAAACCCGACCCAGAGCCAATGATCCTTGCCTGCAGCCAACTAGGCCTGGATCCGGCCAGCGTGCTGTTCGTCGGCGACGACCTGCGTGACATCGAATCGGGACGCGCCGCCGGCACCAGAACCGCAGCAGTCACCTACGGCTATATTCACCCCGAAGACAACCCGAGAAACTGGGGCGCCGACGTGGTGGTTGACCACCCGCTGGAGCTGCGCGCAGTGCTCGAACGAGCATTATGCAGCTGCTGATGCAGCAAGACCGTGGTACGGACCAGCAACGAAGCGGCTTATCTCACCAGCGACACCGACAATAGCCGCGACGGATTATGCTGCGCCACCTATCAAGCCCGGCCTGCGCGGCCCGACCCACTGATTCTCCGAAGGAGTCCCCATGTTCCAATATTCTGCCCGCCCCGACCTGCTCAAGGATCGGGTGATCCTGGTCACCGGCGCCGGCCGTGGGATTGGCGCTGCCGCCGCACAGGCCTTTGCCGCCCACGGCGCGACCGTGCTGCTGCTAGGCAAGACTGAAGCCAACCTCAGCCGGGTCTACGACGCTATCGAGGCAGCCGGACACCCGCAGCCAGCTGTCATCCCGTTCAACCTGGAAACCGCCCTGGCGCACCAGTACGACGAACTGGCGGCGATGATCGAAAGTGAATTCGGCAAACTTGACGGCCTGCTACACAACGCCTCGATCGTCGGCCCGCGCACACCGCTGGAGCAGCTCTCCGGCGACAACTTCATGCGCGTGATGCAAGTCAACGTCAACGCCACCTTTATGCTCACCAGCACCCTGCTGCCGCTTCTGAAGCTCTCCAGCGACGCCTCAGTGGTATTCACCTCGAGCAGCGTGGGACGCAAAGGCCGCGCCTACTGGGGGGCTTATGCGGTCTCCAAGTTTGCCACCGAAGGCTTGATGCAAGTGCTGGCAGATGAAGTAGACGGCGTGGCACCGGTACGTGCCAACAGCATCAACCCGGGCGCCACTCGCACGGATATGCGCGCCCAGGCTTATCCGGGGGAAAACCCGATGAACAATCCGCTACCCGAGGCAATACTGCCGGTTTATCTGTACCTGTTGGGCCCCGACAGTAACGGCGTCAATGGCCAGGCATTCGACGCCCAGTAACGCCCGCAACCAGCGGCTTAACCGGCAGAAAAATGGCGGCAAACACACAGGCCGGCAACAACTTGCCGGCCAACCCGCCAATGGAATGGCCAATGCTGGCCATTAGCCGCAAAAGAACCCTCGCAAGTCACTGATTTAAGATATTTTTTATATCCACTGAACCCTCTGGCACGAAATTCGCTCTATAGCCAGTGTTGCCGCATCAACGCGCCAGAGGCTCAGCACTTATGATTACCCCCAGCCAGACCAATACCATCGACTTCGATGCAGCCAAGCTCCAACGCCTGGGCTTTTCTGGCAGTCGAGCGCCATCCCTGCGCCCAGTCAGCCTGGCGCAACTGCGCCAGCAGCTCAGCATGCAGCTGCAGACCAGCCTGGATGCCGAGCGCATTCTCAAGTTGTTCTTCACTACCGTGCAGAGCCTGGTGCCGCTGAATGCCCTGACCTATCAGCAGCCAACAGCTGACTTGCGCCTGGAGCTAGGCGAGCGCGCTAGTCACTCAGCCGGCTACCGCCTGAGCCATGAAGGCGAATACCTCGGCGAGCTTATTTTCCGCCGCCAGCAACGCTTTAGCGACGAAGAACTCGGCCAGCTGGAATCACTGCTAGCCAGCTTGCTGTTCCCACTGCGCAATGCCCTGCTCTATCGCGCGGCAATCCAAAGCGCGCTACGCGACCCGCTGACCAACACCGGCAACCGTATTGCCATGGATCAGATTCTGCAGCGCGAAATCGATCTGGCGCGCCGTAATCAGCAGCCACTCTCGCTGCTGATGCTCGACCTCGACCATTTCAAGCGGATCAACGACAACCATGGCCACAGCATTGGTGATGAAGTGTTGATCGATGTGGCCGCCACCCTGAAAAGCCAGCTACGCAACATCGACATGGTGTTCCGTTACGGTGGTGAAGAGTTTCTGGTACTGCTCTCTGGAACCTGCCGCGAAGCCGCCGCCATGGTTGGCGAGCGCCTGCGCCGCTCCGTGCAAGAACTGCAATGCCTGGCCCAAGGCCGACCAATAGAGGTGTCCATCAGCCTAGGCTGCGCCAGCTTGCTCGCAGGCGAGTCTGCGGAAAGCTTGTTGCGCCGTGCCGACACCGCGCTCTATGTAGCCAAGCGTAATGGCCGCAATCGCCTGAGCATGGCTGGCTAGCTGGAGTCGCTGGCGCGACCGCAGTTTCGCGGGTACTACCCGCCGAATGCACCTTGCAGGCACCCAGCAAAAAAAATCAAAAAAAGGGACTCAATCGAGTCCCTTTTTATTCAAGCACGATCGTGACGCCTCGGCTTATTCCTGCGGCTTGTTTGCACCGCGACCAAAACCTGGGCGCTGGCCCTGGCCTGCGGGCTGACTGCGACGCTTGACTGGCGCAGCTGGCTTGCGCCCCGGGCGCTCACTCAGTTCGACGCCCGGACGCAGAGTCTTGGGCTTGTTCGGCGCCCTCTTGTTGACATCGCGCGGCCGCTCGGCAACCGGTGTCCCCTTACCAGGAGCCGAACGACCTTGCTCTGCACGGCCTTTGTCGGCACGCGGCGGGCGCGGGGTACGGACAGCAGCACCACCTTCACTGCGTGGCGTACGCACAACACGCTCACCACCCTCGCTGCGCGGAGTGGATCCGCCACGTTCAGCGCTGTCGCTACGCGGAGTGCGCACAGCACGCTCACCGGCTTCGCTGCGCGGAGTACGTCCACCAGAGCGCTCAGAACTTACCGCGCCACCATGGGCGGGGCGCAAGGTGCGCTGCGGGCGCTCGCCGCGACCAACCGGCTTGGCCGATTTACGTTGCAGCCGCTCGAGCTTGTCGCGGGTTTTCTCTTTCATGTCTGGCAAGGCGACCGACTTGAGACCCACTTCTTCACTGAGAATATCCACTTCGCGCTGGCTCATTTCGCGCCAACGACCCATGGTCAGATCCGAGGTGATGAATACCGGGCCGAAACGCACGCGCTTCAAGCGGCTGACCACCAGACCCTGGGACTCCCACAGGCGACGCACTTCGCGGTTACGGCCTTCCATCACCACGCAGTGATACCAGTGGTTGAAGCCGACACCGCCCGGCGCCACCTTGATATCGGTGAACTTGGCCGGGCCGTCTTCGAGCATCACGCCGGCTTTCAGCCGTTCGATCATTTCCTCGTCGACTTCACCACGCACGCGCACGGCGTACTCGCGATCCATCTGGTAGGACGGATGCATCAAGCGGTTGGCCAGCTCACCGTCGGTGGTGAACATCAGCAAGCCGGTGGTATTGATGTCGAGGCGACCGATGTTGATCCAGCGACCTTCTTTCGGTCGTGGCAGGCGATCAAAGACCGTCGGGCGACCTTCAGGGTCGTCACGGGTGCATATCTCGCCTTCGGGTTTGTTATAAATGATCACGCGGCGCACGCTTTCGGCGGATTCTTCGCGTTTGATCAGCCGGCCATCGATGGCGATCGCATCGTGCAGGTCGACACGCTGACCGAGGCCGGCAACCGCACCATTGACCTTGACCCGGCCGGCGCTGATCCAGCCTTCGATTTCGCGACGTGAAGCCAGGCCCATACGCGCCATGACTTTCTGTAATTTTTCGCCGGCTGGACTGTATTCTTCGGATTCACTCATCTGGGCACCTCCCGGTGTATCTCTAGTGATGGACGACAGCAAGTCGTCGAAAGGCCGAGGATCATACGCGAATCGGGCGGCACACGCACCGTTCAAGGTGCGCCCGCAGACCAGCCTTCAGCGATTTTCGACAGCCGGCGCACCCAGACTACTGATGGCGCGGTAGCTCTTCTGTATCTGCGGGCTCAGCCAACTCGTCGCCGTCGGCATCTAGGGTCAACGCCGAAAAATCATCAAAATCAGTCTTCAGGCCCTGCTCCATGGAATCCAGCTCCGCCAGCAGGCTGCTGAAGCTGGTTTCCTCGCTGGCCTCCACGACCGGTTCATCCGCGAGCGCCAGGTCGGCACGGGCCTGCAGGCTTGGCGGCGCAGCAAGGTCATCATCGAAGTCCAGCAGCGGCTCGGGCTCAAGTTCACGCAGGGACGCCAGCGGCGGAAGCTGGTCAAGACTTTTCAGATTGAAATGATCGAGAAACGCCTTGGTGGTCGCCAGCATCGCCGGCTTGCCCGGCACGTCACGGTAGCCGACCACCCGGATCCACTCGCGTTCCAGCAAGGTTTTGACGATGTGGCTATTGACCGCTACACCGCGAATATCTTCGATCTCGCCACGGGTGATCGGCTGGCGGTAGGCAATCAGCGCCAGGGTCTCAAGCATGGCCCGCGAATAACGCTGCGGGCGCTCTTCCCAGAGGCGCCCGACCCAGGGCGCGTAGACCTCGCGTACCTGCAGGCGGTAGCCAGAAGCCACCTCGACCAGCTCAAAGGCACGCCCCTCACAGGACTGACGCAGCCGTTCCAGGGCTTTTTTGAACACTGCAGGCTCGGGGCGCTCCGCCTCCTCGAACAGTTCGAACAGGCGCTCCAGCGATTGCGGCTTGCCCGAGGCAAACAAGAACGCTTCCAGCAGGCTGGCCAGTTCACGGGGATTGGTCAGGTTCATGATCATTCAGCTCGCGCACGCACGTGGATAGGTCCAAAGGCTTCGTTTTGCACCAACTCGACCAGCGATTCCTTGATCAGCTCGAGCACTGCCATAAAGGTCACCACCACACCCAGGCGCCCCTCCTCGGCCGTGAAGAGTTCGACAAAGGGCACGAAAGCGCCGCCTTTGAGGCGCTCCAGCACCTCGCTCATACGCTCGCGCGTCGACAGCGTCTCGCGACTGACCTGGTGACTTTCAAACATATCCGCGCGGCGCAGCACCTGCGCCATCGACAGCAACAGCTCCTCCAGATTAACCTCTGGCAGTAGCTTGCGCGCCTGCGCCTGAGGCGCATCCAGGCGCGGCACAGTGAGGTCGCGGCCAACCCGCGGCAACCTATCGAGACCTTCGGCAGCAGCTTTGTAGCGCTCGTATTCCTGCAGACGGCGAATCAGCTCGGCGCGCGGATCGTCTTCTTCCTCCAGGGCCTCGCTCGAGCGCGGCAGCAGCATGCGCGACTTGATCTCGGCAAGCATCGCTGCCATCACCAGGTATTCGGCGGCCAGCTCCAGGCGCACCGTCTGCATCAACTCGACATAGCCCATGTACTGGCGGGTGATTTCCGCCACAGGAATGTCCAGCACATCGATATTCTGCTTGCGGATCAGGTAGAGCAGCAGGTCCAGAGGCCCCTCGAAGGCCTCGAGAAAGACCTCCAGCGCATCCGGCGGAATATATAAATCAAGGGGCATCTCGGTCACCGCGCGACCGTATACCAACGCGAACGGCAGCTCTTGCTGAGCGCCGGCTTGGTTGTCTGCGGGTGAATCAGGTGACTGACTGTACATAGCGATTTACCCAACCCCTGCTCAGCGGTAATTCAGACCCAAGGCCAAGCGCACCTCGGTCAATGTTTCCCGGGCTTCATTGCGTGCACGTTCAGCGCCCTCGGCAAGAATGCTGCGCAACAACTCTGGGCTGTCCTGGTAATCAGCAGCGCGTGCCTGCAAAGGCTGCAGCTCTTTTTGCACCGCCTCGATCAATGGCCCCTTGCAGTCCAGGCAACCGATGCTGGCACTCTTGCACCCATGCTGCAGCGCGCCACGGGCTTCTTCACGGGTGTACACCTCGTGCAACTGCCACACCGGGCAATGGGCCGGATTACCGGGGTCATCACGGCGCACCCGCGCAGGGTCAGTGGGCATACGCCTGATCTTTTCTTCGACCTCGGCACTGCTATCACGCAGAAAAATGGCATTGCCGCTGGACGTGGACATTTTGCCGCCATCAAGCCCCGGCAACTTGGGCACCTCACTGAGCAACGGTCCCGGCTCAGGCAACAACACCTTGCCGCCGCCCTCCAGATAACCGAACAGACGCTCTTTATCGCCGATAATGATGCTCTGCTGCTCCTTGAGCAGTGCTCGAGCAGTTTCCAGGGCCTCGACATCGCCTTGCTGTTGATAGGCCTTGCGCAGGTTGTTGTAAAGCGTGGCGGTTTTCTTGCCTAGCTTGCGAATCGCCGCCTCGGCTTTCAGTTCAAAGCCTGGCTCACGTCCGTATAAATGATTGAAACGTCGAGCCACTTCGCGAGCGAACTCGATGTGTGCCAATTGATCGGCCCCAACCGGCACCACGCCGGCCCGGTACAGCAGGATATCGGCAGCCTGCAGCAATGGATAACCTAGAAAACCATAGGTGGCGAGCTCGCGCCCTGGCAACCGGTCTTGCTGCTCCTTGTAGGACGGCACCCGCTCCAGCCAACTGAGCGGACAGATCATCGACAGCAGCAGATGCAGCTCGGCGTGCTCTGGCACTTGCGACTGAATGAACATGGTCGCAGAACTTGGACTGACCCCGGCAGCCAGCCAATCTACCGCCATGTCCATGACATGCTGGGATATTTGCCCAGCATCCTGATAGCTGGTTGTCAGTGCATGCCAGTCAACAATGCAAAAAAAGCACTCGTACTCGTGCTGCAACTTGATCCAGCTCTTCAACACGCCATGATAATGACCAAGGTGTAAACGGCCACTGGGGCGCATACCTGAGAGCACACGACGTTCGGAATCAACAAGGCTCAAACCGGGTTACCTACGCGAATCAACAAGGGGCGGAGTATAGCGAGGCACGAAGCGGGCGCGGAAAAAACGACACATGAACCGCTGGGGCAAAAAGCCGGTCTCACGTAATGAAGCTGCCCGGCCAGTATGGGCAGCAGGACTGCGCGCCAGCAGCAGTGCAAGGCTTGACGCGAACCCCGGCCACTCGTCGAGGATCACAACATGAAAACCCCCGCCCTAACCTTGGCTATCGCCTTACTGCTGCTCGTGGCGCAGCCAGCCGTACATGCCACGATGATCACCACACAGGACGTAATCGCCGAACAGACCACCCAGGCTGATCGCGACAAAGTCAGTGAGTTTCTCAACCGCGCCGACGTCGAGGAGCGCCTACAGGCCATGGATGTCCCCGCGGCCCTGGCCCGCAGCCGGGTGGATGCCCTGACACCTGCGGAAGTCGCCACTCTGGCGCAGCGGATTGACGCTTCGCCGGCAGCGGGCGCGCTCAGTGGTAGCGACTTCGTCATCATCCTGCTGGTTGCCCTGCTGCTGGTATTGATTCTGTAGCAGGGAAAATGGCATACCGAACCTTTCGGCGAGGCTCTTAAACCTCGCCGAAAGGTGTAGGGTCGCCACAGCCGACACGAATGATTTGTGGCTCGTCATCGGCCAGGTTGATCACGGTCGAAGCCTCCAACCCGCCAAAACCACCATCGATGATAAGGTCGACCTGGTGCTCCAGGATCTGACGCATTTCGTAAGGGTCGCTCATCGGTAGCGTTTCGCCCGGCAGAATCAGGCTGACGCTCATCAATGGCTCGCCAAGCTCACTCAGCAACGCCTGGGCAATCGGGTGATTGGGCACCCGTAAACCGATGGTGCGGCGCTTGGGGTGCAACAGCATGCGCGGCACTTCGCGCGTAGCACTGAGAATGAAGGTGTAGGGCCCCGGCGTATGGCTCTTCAACAAACGAAAAGCCCCTGTATCGACCTTGGCGAACAGGCCGATCTGCGACAGGTCACGGCAAACCAGGGTGAAATTGTGTTTATCGTCCAGTTGGCGTAAACGGCGAATACGCTCCACCGCATTCTTGTCGCCAATATGGCAGCCGAGCGCATAGGACGAATCGGTGGGATAAATCACCACGCCGCCGGCTCTGATGATCTCCACCGCCTGTTTGATCAGGCGCAGCTGTGGGTTTTCCGGGTGCACCTGGAAAAATTGACTCACACTAACTCCCTGTTCAACTTGCAGTAGGCTGCTGGACATGCTGGAAACGCGCCCAAAGGGGCGACAAGTCTTCGGGTACCGGGCGGTACATACCCAGTTCAGACCAGTCGCCAGGTGCATGAAAGTCACTGCCGGCACTTGCCAGCAGACCGAATTCGCGGGCCAGAATAGCCAAGCCACCAACCTGTTCGGCTGGCTGCATACCGTTGACCACCTCAAGCGCATGGCCACCGGCAGCGGCATAGTCGGCGATCAATTTGCGGCGCTTACTACGAGTAAAGTCGTACTGCCACGGGTGCGCCAGGCTGATCAAGCCCCCCGCCTGCAGCAAGGTCTCAACGGCTTGCTGCAACGTCGGCCAATGCTGTTTGACATCACCTAACTTGCCCGACCCGAGCCACTTGCGGAAGGCTTCGGCGCGGTCCTTGACATGACCGGCGCGCACCATGAATTCGGCAAAGTGCGGCCGGGCCGGGGCGTTACCGCTGTCGCCCAACTCCTGCTGCACCGCGCGCGCGCCTTCCAGCGCACCAGGCATGCCTTTATTGTCCAGACGCTTACTGATTTCGGCCGCGCGCAGCCAGCGCCCCTCATGCAGGTCGGCAATCGCCTGGAGTAACGCCGGCGCGTCGCTGCGAAAGGCATAACCGAGCACATGAATGGTGGCACCGCCCCAGGTGCAGGACAGCTCGATGCCGTTGACCAGTTGCATATCCAGCGCAAGGGCCGCAGCACGTGCCTCGTCTTGGCCTTCGAGGGTGTCGTGATCGGTCAGTGCCAATAGCCGCACACCACGTTCATATGCCCGCGCAACCACCACAGCAGGTGCGAGCGCACCGTCTGAGGCGGTGCTGTGACAATGCAAATCAACATCCATAAGGAGCGCTTTCTCGGTAATTTATGTTTGTTATTATGCCGACACTGGCGAACTCTTGCTGACATCACTAATAAACCGTTGAATCATGAGAAGTAAATGCCCGTTCTCAGGGCAAAAAAAACGCGTTAGACACTCATTCACGAGCATGTGGCCGGAGACTTCCAGCGTCTGACGCCAGGCGCATCCTGAGACGAGACTACCGTCACTACTCGCTGTATGTGCAACGGGGCGCCAAGCGGATAACGTTCAACAAATCGCCAAACAATTTCTCGACTTTGTCAGTCCATGCTGCTTTTCTGCATTAATAACAACTCGCAACCGGCCATTAAGGATTGAGATGCTTTACGCCATTATCGCAACCGATGTTGAAAACTCCCTGGAAAACCGTCTGGCGGCCCGCCCTGCACATGTCGCCCGGCTGGAGCAGCTGAAAAGCGAAGGCCGCCTGATTCTTGCCGGCCCGCATCCTGCCATAGACAGTACGGACCCGGGCGCGGCAGGCTTTTCCGGCAGCCTGATCGTTGCCGAGTTCGACTCACTGGCGGCAGCCACGAGCTGGGCCGATGCCGACCCTTACCGCGCAGCGGGCGTCTATGCCTCGGTGCAGGTCAAGCCATTCAAGCTGGTACTGCCTTAATACGCACCAGCCACTGCAGCTCTCCCCTTACGATCCAATAGGACACAGGAGTTCCGATGCGACCAGGCCCGCGGTCTTTGTTGTTTGCGCTGTTGCTGCTGCCGCTTGTTACCTATGCTGAGCAAAACCCGCCAGCCTCCACCGCCACTGCAGAGCAGGCACAGATTGATGCCCTCCAACAGCGCCTGGCCACCAGTGAGCTGCAGCGCGAAGCCTTGGGTGCAGAACTGCAAGCCAGCGGGGGCGAGCGCGAAAATGCGCAATTACAGCGCCTGCGCCAGGAAAACCAACGCCTCAAGCTGCAATTGAAGAAAACCCAGGCCGATGCGCCCAAGCCGCTGCTCGGCGATCAACAACAATGGTTTGTCGTGGGTGCCGGCGCCGCACTGCTGGGCGTCATTCTCGGCGCATTGCTGCGCGGTAATCGTCGTTCACGGCGTGAGTGGATAAACTGAATTTAGTATGAGCGCTCTTCTCCTGATCGACGACGACATCGAACTCTGCGAGCTACTGACCAGTTGGCTGGAGCAGGAAGGCTTCCAGGTCAGCGCCTGCCATGATGGCAGCAGTGCACGCCTGGCCTTGGCCAACCAGACACCCGACGCGGTGATACTCGATGTGATGCTGCCCGACGGCAGCGGCCTGGAATTACTCAAGCAGTTACGCAGTGACTACCCGGAGCTGCCAGTGCTGATGCTCTCCGCCAGGGGAGAGCCGCTGGATCGCATCCTGGGTCTTGAACTTGGCGCCGACGATTATCTGGCCAAGCCCTGCGACCCCCGCGAGTTGACCGCCCGCCTGCGCGCCGTATTGCGGCGCAGCGTGCACCCGACGGTGACCAGCCAACTGCAACTGGGCGACTTGTGCTTCAGCCAAGCCCGTGGCGTGGCGACGATCGGCGAACATGAGGTCATTCTCACCCTGTCAGAAAGTCGCCTGCTCGAAACACTGCTGCAACAGCCCGGCGAACCCGTGGGTAAGCAGGAGCTGGCGCAACTGGCGTTGGGCCGCAAGCTGACCCTGTATGACCGCAGCCTGGACATGCACGTCAGCAACCTGCGCAAGAAACTCGGCCCGCATCCGGATGGACGCCCACGCATTCTTGCTTTACGCAGCCGCGGCTACTACTACAGCGCCTGAGATCGCCGGGTAAAGCCATACTTCGCGCGCCTTTACGCAAGCTTTACCCTCGCCTGACGGCTCTTGACCTTGACCGCTCTAGACTGGGCGCATCCGGTAACTAACCGGCATCGAGACAAGGAGACACACCATGCGCAAGACTCTCACCGCCCTGTTACTCACACTGACGCTGCCAACGCTGGCCATGGCCATGCCTGAAGGCGGCTCGTATCACGGCGGCGGCCACCATGGCGGGCACGGCGACAAGCACGGTTCGCGGATGTTCAAAGACCTCGACTTGAGCAAAGAGCAACACCGTGAAATCCGCAAGCTGATGGGCGATCAGATGAAAAGCCGCCACGAAATCAACCAACGCTACCTGGAAAAACTACCGGCCGCCGAACAGAAGGCCATGCAGGATGAGCTGAAAGCCTCCAGGGACAAGCAGCACAGCGCCATTCGCAACCTGCTCAAACCCGAACAGCAGAAGGCCTTCGACGAGCACCAGAAGAACATGCAGGAACGCCGCGCCGAGCGCGCAGCGTTCAACGCATGGAAAGCCGAGCAGGCCGCCAAGGCCGAATGACGGTAACCGGCTGCTCCTGATCCACCCCACCCATCAAGCTCCGGCTTGGTGGGTTTTTTCATTAATGAGGAGTCACCCGTGCGTTCATTGTTCTGGCGCATTTTGGCCAGTTTCTGGCTCGCCCTTGCCCTGGTTGCAGGGCTGTCCATGCTGCTGGGGCGAGTACTGAACCAGGATGCCTGGATTCTCAGCCAGCATCCGGCCCTGAATGGGCTGGCCGAAACCTGGACCCGCCGCTATGAAGAGCATGGTGCGGCTGCCGCTCAGGCCTATCTCGAGCAACGCAAAGATGTGTCGCGCCTTAACGTACAAGTGCTCGATGACAACGGCCAAGCCCTGGTCAGGGGGACTTTCCCACCGCGCGCGGCCGCCTTCGAGGCACGTCAGAAGAATGACAAACGCCTACCCTGGCGCCGCCTGACCACCGACTACAGCAGCCCTCAGAGCGGCGAAACCTACCTGTTTGTTTACCGCATCCCTCACCCGGAACTGGCCGCCTGGCACCGAGGCAGCCTGCTCTGGCCGCTCAGCGCACTGGCCATCGCACTGGTTGTACTGACCCTGCTCAGCCTGCTGGTGACGCTGTCCATTACCCGCCCACTGAACCGCCTGCGCGGCGCCGTACATGACCTCGGCCAGACCGCCTACCAGCAAAACAGCCTGGCCCGCCTGGCCAATAGACGGGACGAACTGGGCGTGTTGGCCCGCGACTTCAACCGCATGGGTGCACGCCTGCAAGGGTTGATAGGCAGTCAGCGCCAGTTGCTGCGTGATGTGTCACACGAACTGCGCTCACCCCTGGCGCGTTTGCGCATCGCCTTGGCACTGGCCGAGCGCGCTGATTCCGACCAACGGGACAAGCTCTGGCCGCGCCTGGCGCGCGAATGCGACCGTTTGGAAACCTTGATCAGCGAAATTCTCGCCCTCGCCCGTCTCGACGCCGACCCTGGTGCAGCGCAACCGGTCGACCTTGCCACACTGCTGCGCAAGCTGCAGGAAGAGGCACAATTCAACACCCCAGAGCAACGGGTCGAGATCGGACTGGAGCCAGGGGTGAGCCTGTACGGCTGGCCGGATATGCTCGAGCGAGCGCTGGATAACCTACTGCGCAATGCCGTGCGCTTCAACCCGGCAGGCCAACCGATTGAGCTCAAGGCCGAGTATCAAGGCGACGAGTTATGCCTCAGCGTACGCGACCACGGACCGGGCGTTGCTGGCGAATACCTGACCCGGCTGGGCGAGCCCTTCTTCCGCGCACCTGGGCAAGACTCACCAGGGCATGGCCTGGGTCTGGCAATTGCACGCCGCGCCGCAGAGCGCCACGGCGGCCGCCTCGTCCTGACCAATCACCCCGAAGGTGGCTTCAGCGCCAGCTTGCAGCTACCGCTCACGCCGCAGGCCAGTCTGTAAGGGCGGCTCCAGCGGCGTTCCGCCAGTTTTTCTGGCGCGCCGATGAACCTGCCCTCCCCTACGAATCGCCCGCTACACGCCAGGCCAGGGGTTGACGAAATCAGTTACCGCCAATGGCGCAGGTTTGCGTAATTCGCGCTCGGCAGTGCCCAGGTAGAGGACGGCGATAATCTGCTCGTCACTGTCCAAACCAAGCCCCTGCGCCACGTGAGCGTTGTAGCTGAGCTCACCGGTGCGCCATACCGCGCCGATGCCCTGTGCATGGGCGGCGAGCAGAATGGCATGGGTAGCACAACCCGCAGCGATTACCTGCTCCTGCGCCGGCACCTTGGATTGAGCCTGCACACGCGCAATCACCACCACCAGCAACGGCGCCCGTAGCGGCATGGCGCGCGCCTTGACCAAGGCTTCCTCGCTGATGTCATCAGCACCGGCGGCCATGGCCTGGGCAAACAGCTCACCCAGCTGCTCACGCGCAGCCCCCTCAATCGTGAGAAAACGCCACGGCCGCAGCTGACCGTGATCCGGCGCACGCAATGCTGCGCGAAACAGTAATTCACGCTGCGCAGCATCCGGTGCAGGCTCGCGCAAACGCGGCACTGAAACACGGTTTAGCAGAGCATCAAGAGCATCCATCGACCACCTCCTGAACATAATCAAGCGCGAATTCTAGAACGTAGCGTCGGACACTGGGTAAATACTCTTACCCAGAGGCACAGCAACAGCTGAAATTGGCGGCAGAAACCAACTCAGGAAACGCTCACATTCATCGACCCCAGCGTTGCTGGCGCAAACAGGATCGAGCGAGAGGCCACTAGAGGGGTAAAAACCGCCAAGACCGACGCCATGCGGCTAATGCATGCAGCACCCTGCATGTGTAGAGCGCAGTTTTGAGGGTAGAAATAATAGTTTCCCCGCGACGCCCGACCCCAGCTGATTACAACGCTGCAGACGCCAGCATAGCGGCTAGCTCGAGCAGGTTTACAGCCACCGCGGCGCGAGTAGAATGGCGCCCTTTGCCGCACTCAACCCGAGCCTCCTGTCATGGCCTTGCCGACGCTGCGTATCATCGGTTTTATCCTCGGCATTTTTCTGATTACCCTGGCCGTCAGCATGACCATCCCCATGCTCACGCTGCTCATTTTCGAGCGCACCGACGACCTGGCTGCGTTCCTCTGGTCGAGCCTGATCACCCTAGTCTGCGGCCTCGCCCTGGTGCTTAGCGGACGCCCAAGCGATGCCCAGCTGCGCCCGCGCGACATGTACATGCTGACCACCGCCAGCTGGCTGGTGGTGTGCATCTTCGCCGCCCTGCCGATGATGCAGATTCATCACATCAGCTATACCGATGCCTTCTTCGAAACCATGTCGGGCATCACCACCACCGGATCCACCGTGCTGACCGACCTCGATAGCGCCTCACCGGGGCTGCTGATCTGGCGTTCCTTGCTGCAGTGGCTGGGTGGCATCGGCTTTATCGGCATGGCGGTGGCGATTCTGCCGCTGCTGCGCGTCGGCGGCATGCGCCTGTTCCAGAGCGAATCATCGGACTGGGGCCAGAAGGTCATGCCGCGCTCGCATATGGCGGCCAAGTACATCATCGCGATTTTCATCGGTTTGACCCTGGCCGGCACCCTGGCCTACTGGTTGGCCGGCATGAGCTGGTTCGAGGCAATCAACCATGCGATGACCTCGATTTCTACCGGCGGCTATTCCACCGCCGACAATTCCATGGCCAACTTCGGCCCGGCCTCGCACTGGGTGGCCATTGTTCTGATGCTGCTGGGCGCCCTGCCCTTTACCCTCTTCGTCGCCACCATCCGTGGCAATCGCCGCGCCATGATCAAGGACCAGCAAGTACGCGGCCTCATCTCGATGCTGGTCTTCACCTGCCTGTTGTTCAGCCTGTGGCTCTGGGCACACTCCGAGTACGCCTATCTCGATGCCTTGCGCATCGTCACCCTCAACGTGGTTTCGGTGGTCACGACCACCGGTTATGCCCTCGGCGATTACAGCCTGTGGGGCGATTTCGCCGTGATGATTTTCTTCTACCTGACCTTCGTTGGCGGCTGCTCCGGCTCGACCTCGGGTGGCCTGAAGATCTTTCGCTTTCAGGTGGCCTATACCCTGTTGCGCAGCGGCCTCAACCAGCTGGTTCATCCGCGCGCGGTGATCAAGCAGCGTTACAACGGGCACAACCTGGATGAGGAGATCGTCCGTTCGATTCTCACCTTTTCATTCTTCTTCACCATTACCATCGGCCTGATCGCTCTGGGGTTGGCAATGATCGGGCTGGACTGGACCACCGCGCTGACCGCAGCAGCCACCGCCGTGTGCAATGTCGGCCCGGGACTTGGTCCGATCATTGGTCCGGCGGGCAATTTTTCCAGCCTGCCGGATGCAGCCAAATGGCTGCTGACCCTCGGCATGTTGCTCGGTCGCCTGGAGATCCTCACCGTACTGGTGCTGGTCACCCGCGCGTTCTGGAGACATTAACCGGACATTGAAAAGCGGCTTATGTTGCCGATGACTCGGCGCATTGCCGCTAACCACACCTGCAATCACGTCACTATATTCGCCTGGAAACCTACTAGATGGCTGTACCGACTCTGCGCATCATCGCCTTCATCAATGGCATATTCCTCATTACCTTGGCGGTGAGCATGCTGGTGCCGATGCTTACCCTGGTGATTTTTGAGCGTACTCATGAGCTCAATGGTTTTCTCTGGTCGAGCCTGATCACCTTTGTCGCCGGACTGACCATGGTCGCCCAGGGCTACCCGAAAGGGGTCGAGCTACGACCACGCGACATGTACATGCTCACGGTGTCGAGTTGGCTGCTGGTGTGCATCTTCGCCTCGCTACCGTTCATGCTGGCCCAGCACATGAGCCTGGCCGACGCTATTTTCGAGAGCATGTCTGGCATTACCACCACCGGCGCTACAGTGCTCAGCGGTCTGGACAGCATGTCGCCGGGGATCCTGATCTGGCGCTCGCTGCTGCACTGGCTCGGCGGCATCGGCTTTATCGCCATGGCTGTGGCGATTCTGCCGATGCTGCGCATCGGTGGTATGCGCCTGTTCCAGACCGAATCATCGGATCGCTCAGACAAAGTCATGCCGCGCTCGCACATGGTGGCCAAGTACATGGTTGCGGCCTACGTCGGCATCAGCCTGCTGAGTTGCCTGGCGTTCTGGGTCGCGGGCATGGGCCTGTTCGATGCGATCAACCACACCATGTCGGCGATCGCTACTGGTGGGTTCTCCACGTCTGACAGCTCTATCGGCAAGTGGTCGCAACCGGCAGTGCACTGGGTCACCGTGGCGGTGATGATTCTCGGCAGCCTGCCATTCGTGCTCTATGTGTCGACCCTGCGCGGCAACTTCCTGGCCCTGTTCAGGGATCAACAGGTACGCGGCTTCATCGGTATTTTACTGAGTACCTGGTTGGCGCTTGGCACCTGGTACAGCCTGAGTACCGAACTGCACTGGCTGGACGCAGTGCGGCATGTGGCACTGAACACCACCTCCATCATGACCACCACTGGCCTTGCCTTGGGCGACTACACCCTGTGGGGTGGCTTTGCCGGCATGCTGTTCTTCTACCTGGGTTTTATCGGTGGTTGCTCCGGCTCGACCGCCGGCGGCCTGAAGATCTTCCGTTTTCAGGTCGCCTATATCCTGCTCAAAGCCAACCTGCAGCAACTGGTGCACCCGCGCGCGGTGATCAAGCAGAAATACAACCAACACCGCCTGGACGAAGACATCGTCCGTTCGATCCTGACCTTTTCATTTTTCTTCACCATCACCATCGCCCTGCTGGCCCTGGCCTTGACGCTCTGCGGCCTGGACTGGATCACCGCGCTCAGCGGCGCCGCCAGCACCGTGTCCGGCGTCGGCCCGGGGATGGGGCCGATCATTGGCCCGGCCGGCAATTTCTCCAGTCTGCCGGACACGGCCAAGTGGCTGTTGACTGCCGGCATGCTGCTCGGGCGCCTGGAAATCCTGACGGTACTGGTGCTGCTGATGCCGGCGTTCTGGAGGCATTGAGGTTGCCAGCACCGGCCTAGAGCCGCGCGCGGTACTCGCCTGGCGTAAGGTCGAACCAGCGGCGGAACGCGCGAAAGAAATTGCTCGGATCGGCAAAACCGAGCAGATAGGCCACTTCCAGCAGGGCCAGGTTGGGTTGAGCCAGGTACTGCTCGGCCAACTCGCGCCGACTGTCATCGAGCAGACGCTGAAAACTTGTGCCCTCGTCCTGCAGACGCCGCTGCAAGGTTCGTTGCGACACATGCAGCGCCTGCGCCACTGCCTCGCGCCTGGGTTCGCCCTGGGGAAGCAGGCGACACAGCACTTGCCGAACCTGGTGACTCACGCGGCTGTCCGCGAAGCGCGCCAGGTACTCACCGGCAAACCTGTCATGCAACTGGGCCAGCGACTCATTGGCAGTCGGTAATGGCCGATCCAGATCCGCCCGTTCGAACAGCAGCGCATGGTGCGTGGCATTGAACCTGAGCGGCGCCTGGAACACCTGCTGGAAGGGTTCGAGGTTGGCAGGCGGCTCACCTTGGAAAAGCACCTGTAGCGGACGAATCGGCTGCCCCGTCAGCCAGCGACAGAAGGCCAGGGCATAGGCCATTGAAGCCTCGGCGCTCTGCCGCGCCGGCGGCAGACGGTCGCCATGGATCGCCAGGCTCAGCTCATAGCCCTTGGGCGTGGAACGAAACCTGAGATCTGCACCCTCGGCGATGATCCGCTGATAACGCACCAGGCGTGCCAACCCATCGGTCAAGGTACGACTGGACATCAAGGCGTAACCGACCACATGAAATGACGCCGGCCGCACCACCTTGGCCATGTTCAGGCCAATCGCCGGATTACCCGACAGCTCCACCGCGCGCAGCCAAAGGCGGGTCATGCCATCCTGGGCGAAGCGTGCATCCGGATCGCCCAGCGCGGCGTAATCCAGCCCCAGTTCGCGAAAGATCGCGCGACAGTCGACGCCGCCCATTTCCAGGGCCTGAACAATGCCCAGGGCCCAACTCGATGAAGTGGTGCGTTCGCTCATGGCGTTATTCTTATTAAAGTCATCGGATAGCCGCTGGCAGGATACTAAACTGGCACTTAATGTCACTGGCCCAACAGGACAGCGAGCCTAGACTGCAAACACTGCGCAGCCGCTGAATCTGAATATCAGGCGCAGCCAGCACATTATCAGGAGATAGCTCATGGCTACGCCAACCAGCGATCGTTACACCAGCTTCGCCGAGTTCTACCCTTATTACCTGCAAGAGCACAGCAACCCGATCTGCCGCCGCCTGCATTATGTCGGCAGTCTGCTGGTGCTGGGCATCCTCGCCTACGCCCTGACTACGCAGCAATGGCTGTGGTTGCTGGCCATGCCACTCGCCGGATATGGGTTTGCCTGGGTCGGCCACTTCGTCTTCGAGAATAACCGCCCGGCCACCTTTAAATATCCGCTGTACAGTTTCCTGGGGGACTGGGTAATGCTCAAGGATGCCTTCAGTGGGCGTATCAAGTTCTGACTCGACAGCGTTGGTGCAACAGCGCAGCCACCCATTGGCCGGCATCTTCACACCGTTCGGCCGCGATACTTGGCTCACGCCGCCTCGCTTGGTTATGATCCGCGCTCTGTAGTAACCCTGGTTCAGCGCTTGCAGCGCTACGTAGACGTCCAGCAGAGACGTCGGTTAATCAGCAGGAATCGTTTCAACAGCATGAATGCCACTACTCAGACCCGGCTCCACGCATCGCTGGAGCCCCACCTACGCGAGTATTACTCGCGCGTACTGGCCTATATCGCCGTGGCCGCAAGCATCGCGGCCGGCACCTATACCCAGCATTTCGCCTACGACATTCTGTGGATGGTGCCCTATGCCCTGCTCTATCCGCACCTGGCTCACCACCTGAGCCAGCGCTTCAAGCGTGATCATCCGCAACCCACCACCCTGGCCCTGCTATTCATCGACGCGCTGCACTGCGGTGCGGTGCTGGTCCTGCTCAGCTTCTCGGTAGTACCGAGCCTGATGTGCCTGCTGATTCTGGCCTTCAGCTCGATGATGCTGGGTGGCCTGCGTTACCTGGGGCTGGCCATGCTGGTAGCACTCAGCAGTACCCTGCTCAACGTCGCGCTGGTCGAACTGAAGTTCAACCCCGACACCCCGGCCCTGGTCGCGCTGGTGAGCATCGTTTTCGGTATCTTGTATGTCTGCATCAGCGCTTACTTCGTGCACCAGCAAAGCTTGCGCCTGAGCCTGGTGCGCAACGAAATCAAACGCGAACAGGAAAAAGCCGCCCGTCTGGCTCGCAACCTGGCCAAGTACCTGTCGCCACAAGTGTGGGAGTCGATCTTCACCGGCAAGAAGAGCGTGCGCCTGGAGACCCAGCGCAAGAAACTCACGGTATTTTTCTCCGACATCAAGGGCTTTACCGAGCTGTCAGAAGAACTGGAAGCCGAGGCCCTGACCGACCTGCTCAACACCTATCTGAATGAAATGTCGAAGATCTGCCTGAAGTACGGTGGCACCATCGACAAATTCATCGGCGACAGCGTCATGGTGTTCTTCGGCGACCCGGCCAGCAAAGGCGCCAAGCAAGATGCCATGGCTGCGGTATCGATGGCCGTGGCCATGCGCAAACACATGAAAGTACTGCGTCAGCAGTGGCGTGCCCAGGGCATCACCAAACCGCTGGAAATTCGCATGGGCCTGAACACCGGTTACTGCACGGTCGGCAACTTCGGTGCCGATACGCGCATGGACTACACCATCATCGGTCGCGACGTAAACCTGGCCAGCCGCCTCGAAAGCGCCGCCGAAGCTGGCGAGATCCTGATCTCCCACGAGACCTACTCGCTGATCAAGGATCTGATCATGTGCCGCGACAAGGGCCAGATCAACGTCAAGGGCTTCACCCGTCCGGTACAGATCTACCAGGTGGTGGATTTCCGCCGCGACCTGGGCGCCACCTCCAGCTATGTCGAGCATGAGTTGCCGGGCTTCTCCATGTACCTGGACACCAACGGCATCCAGAACTTCGACAAGCAACGGGTGATCCTGGCACTGCAACAGGCCGCCGAGAAATTGCGCGACAAGGTGATCATGTAGGGGCGGCCGGGTTTGCGTTCACCGCGTTACCCATCAACGACACACCTATGGGTATCGCTCAACCCGTCGGGTTGGTTTGCGCCGGCTTTTGTAGGAGGTGGCGGGCCGCGTAGGCTTGAGCGTAGCGATACCCATCGGCGATCGACGGATCACCGCCCCAACCACCTGGTTTCCGCCATGTCAGCCTTTATCCTTGTGTGGCTGGACGCCCGGTTGTGATGGGTATCGCTTCAATCAACGCCATCCTACGGTTTGGTTTGCCCCAGCTTTTGTAAGATGCGGTTGAGCGCAGCGATACCCATCACAGAGGCCAGCAGATCAGTGCGAGGCAGAATCCAGGGCGGTCCGGACGTCACCTCCGCTTTAGCCGCGAAGCCCTTTGCCCTAGCGCGCCCTACAACTCCGCGACCGGCTTCTGGACCAGGCACGGCGCGCCGCCGAGCAAGGGCTGGCGGGCCAGGAATTCCAGCGCCGACACCCGCCAGGATTGCTGCGCTGCCAACTCGGCGCAGCGCTTTCGATCCAGCTCCAGCGCCGCCAGGCAGGCCTCGCGCAAATCCTCGTTCATGACCCCGGTCACGCCCGCCTCCAGCACATCCAGCGGGCCAGGCACGGGAAAGGCCGCCACCGGCGTACCGCAGGCCAGCGCCTCGAGCATCACCAGGCCATAGGTATCGGTGCGCGAGGGAAACACCAGCACGCTGGCCTGACGATAGGCTTCGGCTAATTCTGCAGCGTGCCGATAGCCGAGAAACTTCACCGCCGGGTAACGCGCCTGTAAGGCTTCACGCAGCGGACCGTCACCGACTACCCGCTTCTCGCCGGGCAGGTCGAGGTCGAGAAAGGCCTGCAGGTTCTTTTCCGCGGCGATCCGCCCGACACACAGGAACACTGGTTTCAGCACCCCGAACTGCTGCGCCTGCGGCTGGAACAAGCGTGTATCGACGCCCTTGCGCCACAGCGCCAGACGCCGCATGCCCCAGCCGGCAAACTCCGCACGCATGCGCTCAGTGGTTACCAGCACGGCCTCGCTCGAGCGATGGAAAACGCGCAAGTAGGCATAGCCCCAACGCAGCGGCACCCAGGGCCAACGGCCCTGGATGTACTCGGGAAAGCGCGTATGGATGGCACTGGAGAACGCTAGGCCGCGCTTGCACAGCCAGCGTCTGGCGGCCCAGCCGAGCGGCCCTTCGGTGGCCAGATGCACACAGTCGGGCTGAAACTGGCGAATGGCCGGGCCGACCCGCCAGAGGTTCCACGCCAGCGGAATCTCCGGGTAGGTCGGGCACGGCCAGCTGCGAAAATCCTGCGGCGACAGCAGTTTGACTTGATGGCCCAGACCGCGCAGTTCAATAACCAACGCCTGCAAGCTGGTGACCACGCCGTTGACCTGGGGCAGCCAGGCATCCGAGACAATCAGTATCCTCATGCTGCCGGCTCGACAGCCGCCAGCGGCTCGGCCACAGCCAGGGTTTGACGGGCCTGGTCGTCGGCCAGCCGATACAATTCGATATGCCCATCCAGGTGCTCGATCAAGGCCGTGCAGGACTCGACCCAGTCGCCGCAATTCATGTATTCCACATCACCCATCGGGCGAATCTCGGCATGGTGAATGTGCCCGCAGACCACACCATTGAAACCGCGCTTGACGCATTCATGGACGATCGCCTGCTCAAAGTCGCTGATGAAGTTCACCGCCCCCTTGACCTTGTGCTTGAGGTAGGCCGACAGCGACCAGTAACCGTAGCCGTAGCGACTGCGCCAATGATTGAGCCAGCGGTTGAGCGTGAGAGTGATCTCGTAGGCCGAGTCGCCGAGAAACGCCAACCAGCGGTGGTAACGGGTGATCACATCGAACTGGTCACCATGGATCACCAGCAAACGGCGGCCATCGGCGGTGATGTGTTCAGCCTCATCGACCAGCTGGATATTGCCCAGCATCAGCGACGAATAACGGCGCAGGAACTCGTCATGGTTGCCGGTGACGTAGAACACCTCGGTGCCGCGCTTGCTCATGGTCAGCAGGCGTCGGATCACGTTGCTGTGACTCTGCGGCCAGTACACCCCGCTGCGCAGTCGCCAGCCATCGATGATGTCGCCCACCAAATAAATCCGCTCGACCTGATAGCGTTTGAGGAACGCTGCCAGGTGTTCGGCCTGGCAATCCCGGGTGCCCAGGTGGACATCGGAAATCCACAGGGTGCGGACTCGTTGCTTGCGGCTCGGTTTGGCGAGCAGGGCACTGGTCATGGGCGGCCTCCGGCTGGGTTTTTAGCAGCGTGCATGCCTGTGGTGAAAGCTCTGTGACGAGGCGATGGCAGTTCAATGACAGCGACTCGCCACGGCCAGGCGCAACGGCCTGCTAAACTGGCCGCCTGCCACGAGGAATCTGCCATGCCGTCGCTGCTCTCTTTGCGTCACTACAGCCATGAACTGCTCAGCCACAGCCATGCCCATGCGCAACTGGTCTTCGGCCTGAGTGGCCTGTTGGACTTCGAAGTGGCTGGGCTGGGCAGTCAGGTGATCCGCCAGACCCTCGCCGTGGTGCCGGCGGCAACAAAACACGCCTGTGGCAGCAGCAGCGGCAGCCAGTGCCTGGTGCTTGACGTGCCCTCGGAATATTGGCTGCATCAGCACTTGGGCATACACGCCGATGCCAGCCGACGCCTGCTCGACCGCCCCGGCGCTCGCTGCCTCAACCCGGCGCAAAGCCAGCTGGTCAGTTGGCTCGCGGCCAGCCCGATCAATGACCCAGTGATCGCCCAACAAGGCGCCGCCCTGCTGCTCGCCAGCCTGGCAAGCGAGGGTATCGAGTTGGCGAGGGTGCGAGGCTTACCGCTGGCCGCCCTGGACGCACACATCGACCGACATGCCGCCTACCCGCTGCAGGTTGGTGATCTGGCGCGCTTGGCCGGTTTATCGGCGGCGCGTTTTCATACGCGCTTTCTCGAAGAAACCGGCCAGACCCCCATGGCCTACGTGCGTAGCAGGCGCCTGCACCTTGGCCGCCAGTTGCTGTGCACCAGTAACCTGGCAGTCGGCGAGATCGCCGCTCGCGTCGGCTACAGCTCGCAAAGCGCCTTTACCGCGGCGCTGCTGCGGCAATTCGGCTGCACCCCACGCACAGTGCGCCAGCGCCACGAGTAACGCGACAAAGCCCGCGACTCCCGCGACAGACAAGGCCCGCGTCTCTCCCTAGACTGCATGCAGCACCAGTTAGCCAAGGACGTGTTATGCAGCAGATCGAATGGGCCGACTTTCAACGGGTGGAATTGCGCGTGGGCACTGTGTTGTCCGCCGAGCCGAACACCAAAGCCCGCAAGCCGGCCTACGTGCTGCGGGTCGACCTCGGCGAGCTCGGCGTGAAAACCTCCAGCGCGCAGCTTACCGAGCACTACCCATGCGCCGAACTGCTTGGCCGCCAGGTGCTCTGCGTGTGTAATTTTGCCGCCAAACATATTGCTGGTATTCGCTCCGAGGTGCTGGTGACCGGCGTGTACGACGCGGACGACAAGGTGGTCTTGGCCAGCTTCGACAAACCGCTGCCCAATGGAGCGCGCCTGGCATGACCGAGCGCAAGGCACTGCTGGCGATTCACCTGGGGGCGCTGTTGTTCGGCCTGTCGGGGATCTTCGGCAAACTGGCGAATACCACACCCATGGCCATCGTCGGCGGCCGGGCAATCTTCGCCGTCGTCGCCCTGGCCTTGTTCGCCCGCCTCCTCAGCCAGGCACACAGCCAACGTCCCAGCGCCCGCCAACTGGCCATGCTGGCACTCGGCGGCTTATTGCTCGGCAGCCACTGGCTGACCTTCTTCGAGGCGGTCAAGATTTCCGGCGTGGCCATCGCCACCCTTGGCTTCGCCAGCTTCCCGGCGTTTACCGTGCTACTGGAAGGCCTGCTGTTTCGCGAGCGTACGCGGCCCAGCGAGTTCGCCATGGTCGCGGTCGTCTGTCTGGGGTTGGTTCTGGTCACGCCGAATTTCGACCTCGCCAGCGAGGCCACCGTCGGATTGCTCTGGGCAGTGCTGTCGGGCTTGCTGTTCGCCCTGCTGTCGCTGCTCAATCGCGCCAGCACCCGTGGCCTGGACCCGGTACAGGCGGCACTCTGCCAGAACCTCACGGTGCTGCTGTGCTTTATGCCGTTCGCCTGGCCCTTGCTGCCCAGCCTGGCGCTGCTCGACTGGTTCTGGCTGGCAATGCTCGGGATATTCTGTACCGGTCTAGCGCACAGCCTGTTCGTCGCCAGCCTGCGCGTAATCAAGGCCCGCAGCGCCGCAGTGATCTTTGCCCTGGAGCCGGTCTATGGCATCACCTTCGCCTGGTGGCTATTCAACGAAGTGCCTACCCTGCGCATGCTGCTCGGCGGCACGCTGATCATCCTGGCGATTTTCTTCTCGGCGCGTATGGCACGTTGACCACCTGGCTGGCGAGGGGTAAACCAACGCCAGCCAGGCCAGGCCTCGACTAGACTGGCTTACCTTTGGCGCGCATCTTGTCGGCCATGCTGGTCATTTCGTCATACAGCAACTGCGGGTTCTTCTGCTTCAACGCCCAGGCCATACGTCCCTGCTCATGGGGCAGGATCATGAACGCACCCTTGGCTATCTCCTGGTAGATATAGTCGGCGATATCTGCGGCGCTGATCGGCGAGCTCTCCAGCAACTTGCCGACCTGGGCCTTCATCGCCGGCGTCGGCCCGCGGAAGGAATCGAGCAGGTTGGTCTGGAAGAATGACGGGCACACCACATGCACACCGACTTCCTGCATCTTCAACTCGATCAACAGGCTTTCCGACAGCGCCACCACACCAGCCTTGGCCACGTTGTAGTTGCTCATCGCCGGGCCTTGCATCAGGGCCGCCATCGAGGCGATGTTGACGATCTTGCCCTTGCTGCGCTCGATCAACGGCAAGAACGCTTTGCAGCCCTTGACCACCCCCATCAGGTTGATCGCGATCTGCCAGTCCCAGTCCTCCAGCGACAGCTCGCCGAAGAACCCGCCCGAAGCTACGCCGGCGTTGTTGACGATCACATCGATACCGTCGAACTTTTCTTCGCAGGCCTGCGCCAGGGCAGTCAGCTGACTGTAGTCGCGCACGTCGCAGCGCTGAGTGAAGCCATCGCCACCGGCTGTGCGAACCAGCTCCAGGGTTTCGGCGAGAGCCGCCTCGTTGACATCGGCGAGCGCCAGACGCCAGCCCTCGCGCGCCCAGCGCAGGGCGATTTCACGACCCAACCCGGAACCCGCGCCGGTAATCATCATGCGATTTTGCATATGGAAGTCGCCTTGTTGTGCGATGGAAGACAGGGCGCAGTGTAGCCAAGGAAATAATCAGCCCCACGCACCATCATGTTGCTGAATGACCAGGGCAAACTTCAGCCACTGGCAGGCCGGCTAACGACTGCGCCGACGCCAGAGCAAAAAACCGTACAGCAGCAGGTTCGCCAGCACGACCAGAGCCGCCAGCCCCAGCTGAATGGCGTGTGTAAGCCCGGCCGGGTAGATGATCGGCAGCAGGTAGTGCTCAATGAACCCCGCGCTGTAACCCGCCTGCCCCGCAGCCTGACGCAGGGCATTTTCCAGCGGTGTCAGCGGACACAGCCACTGCAGTGACTCGACCGTCACCGCCCAGAGCACGGCCGGCAGGTGCAGCCAAGCCAGCCAATGCCAACGCAGCACCAGCACGCCACCCAGCAGCGCAAAAGCAATGAACAACAGATGCAGGAGCAATACAGCATCGGCAGCCAGACTCAGGAGCATGGCATCACCCCACCTTGAGTACGTTGAAGCTAACCCACGATAACCCCGTGGCGAGCATCAGGCGACAGCTACCGGCTCAGCGCCTGTAGGGCCGGCATAAAAAAACCGCGACCCTGAGGCCGCGGTTTTTTAGTGCTGCGCCGACCTATCAGGCCTTGTTACGCAGCTTCTCCGGGTTGATCAGGAAGCGCGCCAGTGCTGGCAGCAGCCAGATCGCGCCGATCATGTTCCAGAGGAACATGAAGGTCAGCATCAGGCCCATGTCGGCCTGGAACTTGATCGCCGAGAACATCCAGGTCGCCACACCAATCGCCAGGCACACGCCGGTAAACAGCACGGCCTTACCGGTCGACTTGAGGGTCTCGTAGTAAGCCTCCTGCAACGACAGCCCTTGGCGCAGGAAGGTTTCCAGGCGGCTGTAGATATAGATGCCGTAGTCGACACCGATACCCACACCCAGGGCGATCACCGGCAGGGTCGCCACCTTGACCCCGATGCCCATGTAAGCCATCAGTGCGTTACCCAGTACCGAGGTCAACACCAGCGGCAGAACCACACACAAAGTGGCGGCAATCGAACGGAATGTCAGCAGGCACATGATGCTCACTGCGGCATAGACCGCCAGCAGCATGGTGGTCTCGGACGCCGCGATCACCTCGTTGGTGGCCGCTTCGATACCGGCGTTACCGGCCGCCAGAATGAACTCCAGGCCTTCCTTGTTGGTTTCCTTGGCGAAGTCTTCGACCACCGCAACCGCACGCTCCAGGGTTTCCGCCTTGTGGTCGTTGAGGAACACCAGTACCGGCGCCACCGAACAATCGGCGTTGTACAAGCCGTCGGCGCGGGCGATGGAGTTGTTCAGCACGTCCTGGTTACGCGACAGGGTTTCCCATTTCAGGTTGCCCTCGTTCATGCCCTTGATCACCTGGCGCGACACCGTGACCATGGAGATGGCGGACTGCACGCCCTCGGTGTTTTCCATGGTCCACATCAGCTCGTCCATGGCTGACAAGGTCTGGTGGGTCGAACAGCCTTCCGATCCGGTCTTGACCATCACCACCAGCACGTCGGAGCTGGTCGAGTAGTTGCGGATGACGAAGTCGTTATCCAGGTTGTAGCGCGAGTCCGGGTGCAGTTCGGGCGCGCCCTGATCGAGGTCGCCGATTTTCAGGTTCTGGCCATACCAGACACCACCGGCCAGAGCCACCACGGCAATCAGCACGGACACCGGTGCCACCATCGGGTGGGCGAAATTGGAAATCAGACGCCAGACCGGATGGTCTTTGGCCGCCTCTTCACGGCTGACCTTGACCGCCCTCTTGCTGATGCCAATGTAGGAAATCATTACTGGCAACAGGATCAGGTTGGTCAGAATGATCACCGCCACACCCATTGATGCGCCGATAGCCAGCTCGCGAATCACACCGATATCGATCAGCAGCAAGGTGATAAAGCCGACCGCATCGGACAGCAACGCCACAAGCCCGGGGATAAACAGCACGCGGAAGGCTCTGCGTGCTGCAGTCAGCGCATCGGGGGCATCACCCGAGGCCATGGCAATACCGTTGATCTTCTGTACGCCATGGGAAATACCGATGGCGAATACCAGGAACGGCACCAGCATCGAATAAGGGTCCAGACCGAAACCCAGGGTATGCAACAGGCCAAGCTGCCAGATCACGGCGATCAAGGTTGTGCTGATGACCACAATGGTGCTTTTGAAACAGTTGGTGAACCACAGCAGCAACACGAAGGTGATGCCAATGGCCACGGCAAAAAACATCGCCACGCCAACCAGACCATCGATCAAATCGCCGACTTTCTTGGCGAAGCCGATGATGTGTACCTTCACATTGGGGTTTTGCGCCTGGAACTTCTCGCGAATCTTCTCTTCCAGCTCGTGAGAGAACGCCTGGTAGTCCAGCGGAATCAGCTTGCTCTGGTCGTTAGGGTCCGGATAGGACTCAAGCAACGGCACATCGACGATGCTCGACTTGAAGTTGTTGGCCACCAGCCGGCCGACCTGCCCGGACTTGAGAATATTGCTGCGCAAATCCTCCAGGCTGTCGGACGAGCCGTCATAGGTCTGCGGAATCACTTCGCCGCCAGCGAAACCCTCTTCGGTCACCTCGGTCCAGCGCACGCTGGGGCTCCACAGTGACTTCAGGCCGGAACGATCAACACCGGAGATGTAGAACACTTCATCGTTGATCAGCCGCAGCGTCTCCATGTACTCCTTGGAGAAGATGTCACCGTCGAGCGCCTCCACCGAGATGCGCACGGTATTGCCCAGGTTCGCCAGATCGTTGCGATGCTCGATCATCTTCTGGATGTAGGGATGGCCCAGCGGGATCATCTTCTCGAAGCTGGTTTGTGGACGCACCTGAGCAGCTTGATAGAACAGAAAAACGCTGATCAGCAGGCACAGCACAATCACAGCCGGACGATTGTTGAAGATCAACCGCTCGAGGACAGACGCAGGTCGTTGTTGATGCTTACTCATGCAAACTCTCCCGGCTTATTATTGTTGGCCCAGATCGGCGCCAGTCGGCGAAGCGACGTGGACGCCGCCCTGCCCCACCAGAATCAGGTTGCCGTTATCCAGTGCAGTGACACCCGCCAGCGAGAGCCGGTCGGCGCGATTGAGCAAGCTGAAGCTGCGGCCGTCATCGCTGCTTTTCAGCACGCTGCCGCCATGCCCAACCACCACGATCGAGCCGTCGGCCAGTCGATTACCATCGGCGAGGCCGAACTCCAGCGCGCCATTACTTGGGGTATTCAGTTCGATCTGCTGCCAGCTGTCACCGAAGTCGGCGGAGCGGAACAGGTGGCCGCGCAGGCCATAGACCAGCAGACTGCGGGCTTCACTGGTGCCCAGCGCACCAAACAGTGAACCCTCGTAGGGCCCCTGGACGGTTTCCCAGGTTTGCCCCAAATCGGCAGAGCGGAACATGCCGCCCAATTCGCCGACCACGAACAAGCCGGCATCCTTGACCGCGACAATGGCGTTCAGGTGATAACCGTCTTCGCTCTCCAGTCGATCACTGACATCTTCCCAGTTTTTGCCGCCATCGATGGTGGTGAACAGTGCGCCGTAGGCGCCGACGACAAAACCTGTATTTGCGTCCTGGAACCAGACATCCAGGAAGGGTGAGCCTTCCTCGCGCTGCAGATCCTCGTACTGTTTAACCCAGGTGGCACCGCCATCGTTACTGGCGAGAATCTGTGCATCGTGGCCTACCGCCCAGCCGTGTTGATCATCAACAAAGAACACTGCGGTAATCATCTGCCGGGTCGGCACCTTGGCCTGGCTCCAGCTGGCGGCGTTGTCATCGGAATAAAGGATATGCCCGCGATCACCCACGGCCACCAAGCGCTGGCCAGCGCGCGTGACGTCCAACAACAGCTTCTCAACTGCTTTCGGCGATTCGATCGAGTAACGGACGGCTGAATCGGCGGCGGTTTGCGCCTGCAATGGCGCAGCAGCGAACATCACAATCGACAGCACACTGCAAAGCGAAAGCGCTTTGACCAGCGGCGAGTAGACACTCAACGCCGGCACGTTGAACAGACCGGCCCGGGTGCGCCGCATGACGGGCTCACTCATATACCTTCCCCTTGTTGTTATCGGTGGTCCTGCTTTTTAGCAGACTGCCTATGCTAGCGAGCTTTCGAAACGCCTGACAATCGGCGTGACGTTATGTTTTGTTAAAGCCAGCCTGCGTGATTGAAGGCGTATACGATGGACTTATGGCAACACTGGCCGCCACTGTAGCGGCCTTTTGCCCACACTACACCAACATCAGCGGGTGCCGCGACGGCGCAAGGCAGCCGGCTTGAAATAGCCGTCATCTGGAACCGGCTGACTGAAGTCGATGGTGCCTGACTCCTGATTATCCAGGTTCTGTACGTGGTAACGCCGCGCCTGCAGATCGTGGAAAACGTCCAGCGCCGACCAAGTGGCCGGTAACTCGTAGTAGTTCTTCAGGTAGGCGATTGATACGCGCCACAACTGGCCACGGCCGTCGTACTGATCGACCACTGCCGCTTGCCAGCTGTCCTCATCGAGATACAGGGTGCGCCTGGAATAGATGTGCCGGGCAGTCGACTTCAGCGTGCCTTCGACGACCCACACCCGGTGCAGCTCGTGACGGGTGACCGCCGGGTTCAAGTGCCCGACCTGCAGCAGGTCCTTGTAGCTGACCGCAGGGCTGGTCACTTGGTAGTTGTTGTAGGGAATGTAGATTTCCTGCTTGCCCAGCAGCTGCCAGTCATAGCGATCCGGGGCACCGTTGAACATGTCGGTGTCATCGGCGGTGCGCAAGCCATCGGCAACGTCAATCGGCGTGTCATACGCCAGGTTCGGTGCACGCCGCACCCGCCGCTGACCAGGGCTGTAACCCCAGGCCTGGCGCGCCTCCTTGACCTGATCGAGTTTCTCGTGAACCAGCACCGCACCACCGGCCAGACGCGCCGGACTTTTGGTAAATGACAGGTAATAGAACAGGTTGTTGTCCAGATCGCGGTAGGAGCCTTGCGGGTCGTAGTATTTGAACAGCGCCTCCTGCTGCGAGGTCACCAGCGAGTAGGCACCGTTGCGCTGCACCGCCACTTCCGAAGCGCGGCGCACAATATAGTGGCCACGGTAGCGGGCAATGTGGTTCCACAAGGCTTCAACACCGCTGCGCGGGATCGGGAACGGAATAGCGCCATAGGCATCGGCAAAGCCATTGCCACCGTCCAGCAGCCTGGCGCTGGTAGCATTTTTCTGGATGTTGTCGTAGACCCACTGCGGCGCGGACCCGGAGCGGCGGGATTGATAGACCGGCATCTGGTAGCTGCCCGGGTAGCTCTCGAACAGCGCGAGCTGGCCCCCAGTCAGGTTGCTTTGGTACTGCTGCAGGTTGGCGCTGGTGATGGTGAACAGCGGCCGGTCGGCGGCAAACGGGTCCGGGTGGTGCTGGCCAGCAGCTTGGTAGTGCGCAGGCGCCTGGGTGATCCCGCCAGTCCACGCTGGAATAGTGCCGGCGGCATTGCCCGCGCGCTCGGCACCGAACGGCGTTAGCGTCGTGCCCAGACTGGCCGCATCCTCTGCGCTCACCGCTGCCAGCAGCGAACCTGCGGACAGCGACAGCATGATGGCCGCGACCAGCGAATACATGTTCAGCATGGTGACTCTCCGTGATAACTCATCGAGCACGCACCTGCAGCACGCCTGGGGGTGCACATCAGAAGGAATACTTGACGTTGGCACCGACACTGTCGCGGTCACGCCCTGCGTTGTTCTGCCCGGCGCCATAGAACTCGGTGTACTGCAGCTCGGCTTGCAGGCTGTTCAGGTAGCTGGCCCGCAGACCAAGGGTATGGGCCTTGCGGCCCTCGATGAAGTTGCCGGTCTGGTGCGCATTGCCCTCGAAGTCATGCTTGAACACAGCGAAGGGCGACAGATTGATCCCGGCATAGACATCGTTCCAGGTGCCGGACAGCAACAGGGTGTAGCCGTAGGCGTTCTTGTTGATCTGATCGTCGCGCTCGTAGCCGGAGATATAGGAACCATCACCACGCCCGACGTAATAGCGCGTGCCGTTGCGTGAACGGTACTGCAGGTCGCTGCCGCGGATGTGCTCGGATGCCAGCTCGACCACACCCAGCAACGCGTCGAAACCCAATCTGGGGCCAAAGCTGTAAATACTGCCCAGAGAGCCGTTAAAGGCCTCGACCCGTTCGTAGCTGTGGATCTGCTGGTTTCGCGTCACCAACTGCCCACCGACATTGACCACATCACCATTAGCCAGGGGCAGCGCCTGGCTGAGCAAATCACCCAGCAGGTCGTTGCTGGCGGCAATACCGATGGGCAGGTTGGGCCGGTAGGCCAACTCACCAAACACCGACGCCTCACCCAGGGTGGTATTGAAGCTCATGCCGTACATGCGAATATCTTCAGCGTACTCGCGGCGCCCATTGACCTGATTCGCCACATCGATGGCGGCAACCCCGGCAGCCCCTGCCAGGGCTTGCGCGGCGCCCGCATTGTCCATGCTGGCCGCCAGAGTCAGGTCGGCACAACTGGCACCACCAATTGCAGCGCACAGCGCATCGGCGTTCACCCCGGCGTAATCAGCATTCAGGTCGGCGTAAATGGTCGGCTCCTTGGCGTGGTAATTCACCAGGAAGAAACCGAACTCGGTGGAATTCAGCTGTTCGGCGATATAGCGCAGGGCCACACCAAACTGACCATCGTCCCTGGCATTCAGATCCGACTGGATATTGGCAACCTTGATCACGCCACGGCTTCGATCATAGAAACCCTGCCCTTGCAGAAGACCTCCACCGACCAATTGATCATACAAACCGAGGGTCGGCGTTGCGATCTGCGGGATGGCAAAGTTGTCGCTCCGGGTATAGGCCGTCTTGCCACCCTCGGCGAACAGATCCGTCTCGGAAAAGTAAGTACCCACCGGGTCGATCGCGGTTTCCTGCCAGTTCCACTGGTAGAAGGTTTCCATCGACAGGTTATCGCTCAGGCCGATATTGAAGCTGAGAGCCGCAACCGGCACCAGCACCTCCCTGACCTCGGCACCCGGCAAACGGAACTTGGCCGCATCGACCGGGTTGGTGGTGTTGATCGCGCCACGGTAGAACAGGCCCTCCCCCCAATTGAAGACCTGCCGCCCAACACGGGCGGTCAGTGGCATATCCGCGACATCCCAGTTGCCATACACATAGGCGTCGAGAATCTGCGCGCCACGCCCTGCCTTGTGCCGCGTGGCCGAGGTGAAGCGGTCATCGTTCGGGAAGTTCTGGCTTGGTTGCCGCGGATCGTTGGCACTGAGGTAATCGTTACGCTTGTCCATGATCTGGCTGTCATAAAACGCCGTACCGCGGACGAAAACACCGTAGTGACGGTAGTTCGCCTCCAGGTCAGAGGTGATTTTCAACACCTCGGAAACCAGGCCGGTATCGAAGTTGCGATTGCCATCATTGGCATTGATGTCGTCGTTACTCTTGTCGCGTCCCTGCACTCGCCAGAGCTGGCCAAAGGACAGCGTGCTGTCGATCGAACCGCTCACTTGCTTGTCGGCAAAGCTGAACTCCACTGCCTGGGCCTGCGCCAGCAACAACGGCAGAACAGTGGCGAAGCCACACGCCACCTTGGCCGAGGCAGCTCGCCGGCGCGTTTTACAAAATTCAACTTCCATCGAGACTTCACCACCGCGTGGACAGATTATTGTGCTTGTGCGGTCTAGTGCCGCCATCAGCCCCGCGCGCATGCAAAACAAACGCAACCACTTACAGCCACGTAGCTACTCACGCATAAGGCGCTTTTGTATCTGCACCTTAGTAGCACAAACGTGTTAACGGTCGGTGACCGATAACACGTTCAGACCCGCGCCGAGGCAGTCAGGCGAGGCTTTTGCTGACCACCTCAAACACATCGCTGGACAGTTCGCCAGAAGCGAGGACCCGCTCCAGCTCGGCCTTCATCAAGGCCTGACGCGCGTCGCTGTATTTACCCCAGCGGGTTAACGGCCCGAGCAGGCGCGAGGCGATCTGCGGGTTGAGGGCATTCAGGATAATCACCTGATCGGCCAGGAAGCGGTAGCCGCTGCCGTCGGCCTGATGGAAGTTGACCGGATTCTGCCCGGTGAACGCACCGATCAGGGCTCGCACCTTGTTCGGATTTTTCAGGGTGAAGGCCGGGTGCGCCATCAGTTCCTGCACGCGCGCCAGGGCTCCGGGCAGGCTGCATGCGGCCTGGACACTGAACCACTGATCCATGACCAACGGGTTGTCCTTGAAAAAGTCGGCAAAGCTGGCCAAGGCCTTGGCTTTCTCCTCATCGAATGGCGAGTTGACCAGTACCGCCAACCCCGCCAGGCGCTCGGTCATGTTGTCGCACACCTCGAACTGCTCCAGGCAGGCCGCCAGCACCTCGGGTTTGCCACAGAGCATCAGGTAGGACAGCGCAATGTTCTGCAGGCTGCGGCGGGCGAAGTGCTCGGCCTCAGCGACATAGGCGGTGCTGCGCGAAAGCTCGCGATTGGCCTGGTAACGCTGCCAGAGCAGATCGAACAGGGCATCGGCCAGTTGCTTGCGGGCGAACTCGCGGGCCGTATGGATGGCCTCGACATCGGCCACGTCGCTGATCTCGCTGAGGTAGGCCTCGCCCGGCAACGACAGCAGTTCGGCAACCATGGCCTGATCCAGCGACGCATTCTCCAGCACGCTGCGCAGTGCACTGACCAGACGCTGGTCCAGTTGCAGGGTCTCGCCGCGCTGATGCTGGCCGATCAATTCCTGCAACACCTGCACGGACAACTGCTGGCCGGCTTCCCAACGGTTGAAACCGTCGGCGTCATGCTGCATGAGGAACATCAACTGATCGCGGCTGTAGGGAAAGCTCAGCTTGACCGGTGCGGAGAAGCCGCGCAGCAACGAGGGCAATGGCTGTTCGGCGACATCGACAAAGGTCACCAGCTGCTCGGTTTCGGTGATCGAAATCACCCGCGACGTCGCACCTGCAGCGGCTTCACCGACCAGCCGCAGCGGCAGGGCCTGGCCCTGCGCGCCGAGCAGGCCCAGCTCCACGGGAATCACGAAGGGCTGCTTGTCGCGCTGCCCTGGCGTGGCCGGGCAGCTCTGGCGGAAGGTCAGGCTGTAGGTCTTGGCGGCGGCATCGTAAGCCTCGCTGACGATCAGGCGCGGTGTGCCGCCCTGACTGTACCAACGCTTGAACTGGGTCAGGTCGACGCCGTTGGCGTCTTCCATGGCCTTGATGAAATCGTCGCAGGTAACCGCCTGCCCATCGTGACGCTCGAAGTACAGGTCACTGCCTTGACGGAAACCCGCGTCGCCGACCAGGGTGCGGATCATGCGCACCACTTCCGAACCCTTCTCGTAGACGGTCAGGGTGTAGAAGTTTGAAATCTCCATAAAGGACTCTGGACGCACCGGATGAGCCATCGGGCCGGCATCTTCGGCGAACTGATGGGTGCGCAGGTAGGCCACATCCTCGATGCGCTTGACCGTGGCCGAGTTCATATCCGCCGAGAACTGGGAATCGCGAAACACGGTGAAGCCTTCTTTCAGCGACAGCTGGAACCAGTCGCGGCAAGTCACCCGGTTGCCCGACCAGTTATGGAAGTACTCGTGGGCAACCACTGCTTCGACCCGCTGGTGGGCGGCGTCGGTGGCAGTCTCAGCCTTGGCCAGCACACAGCTGGAGTTGAAGATATTCAGGCCCTTGTTTTCCATGGCGCCCATATTGAAGTCGTTGACCGCAACGATCATGAAGATGTCCAGGTCGTACTCGCGGCCATAGACCTCTTCGTCCCACTTCATCGACTTCTTCAGGCTGTCCATGGCGTGCTGGCACTTGTCGATGTTCTCCGGCTCGACATAGATGCGCAACGCCACGTCGCGCGCGTTCATGGTGGTAAAGCTGTCTTCCACGCACCAGAGGTCGCCGGCAACCAGGGCGAACAGGTAAGCCGGCTTCATGAACGGATCCTGCCAGGTCGCCCAGTGCCGAACACTCTTGCCAGGGGCCGTCTCTTCCGGGCCACTGGCAATCGGGTTGCCGTTGGACAGCAGCACCGGGTAGCTGTGCTGCTCGGCGCTGACCGTGGTGGTGAACTTGCTCATCACATCCGGGCGATCGAGGTAATAGGTGATCTTGCGAAAACCCTCGGCCTCGCACTGGGTGCAGAACATGCTGCCGGACTTGTACAAGCCTTCCAGGGCAGTATTGCGCTCCGGGTGGATGCGCACGCTGCTGTCGATGACGAAATTGTCGCTCTCGGGCTGCAGGCTCAGGTGGCTATCGCTGAGCTGATAAGCCTCAGCAGACAGCGCCTCACCGTCGAGGGACAGGCTGAGCAGTTCCAGCTCCTGGCCATCCAGCACCAGCAGCGGCAGGCGGGCATCTGCCGAGTCGTTAGCGCAGGCCGGGTTGCGCCGCATCACCAGCTGCGCATGCACCAGGGTGTGATCCTCGAACAACTCGAAGGTCAGGTGCGTCTCGTCGATCAGGTAGTCCGGCGCCTGATAGTCCTTGAGGTAGATCATCTTCGGTTGTTCGGTGCGCATGGCTGATGGCCCTTGGTGTTCAGGACCATGAAGCAGGCCCTGGTGGCGAAATAAGGTTGGTTGCCGGCGGCGGCGTTGTTACTGGTGTACGGCCAATTGATAAGCCGTGTACTTACGGATATTGATCACCCCGGTGTCGAACATCAGGTACTGGCCCTTGATGCCAAGCAGGGTGCCCTCGGCAATCGGGTTCTTGTCCAGGTTGAAGCTGCTGATCTTGGCCGGGTAGGCCTCGATCGGGTAACGGATGTCCACCGGCTGCTGATCATTGAGCGGTTGAATCGCCTGGATACCAAAACGCTGCTGCAACTCGGTGAGCCCGGCGCTACAGCTGGCGAACAGTTGATCACGAATCGCCGGCAGGTCGACCGGTGCGGCATCGCCCTTGAGCAAGGCACGCCAGTTGGTCTTGTCCGCGACCTGGCTGCGCAGCAGGTCTTCGACCAGACCCGATTGCTGGCGGGTGGCAACACGCAGGATCGGCAACGCCTGGCTCGCACCCTGGTCCATCCAGCGCGTCGGAATCTGCGTAGCACGGGTAATACCGACCTTTACGCCCGAGGAGTTGGCCAGGTAAACCACATGATCGGTCATGCAGAACTGCTCGCCCCAACTTGGCTCGCGGCAGGTGCCGGCGTCATAGTGGCAACGCTCCGGGCTCATGATGCAGATATCGCACTGTGCCAGTTTCTGCATGCAGGGGTAACAGTAGCCTTGGCTGAAACTGGTCTTGGTCTTGCGCCCGCAGTGGCTGCAATGAATAGCGCCGAGGTACTCGAGGCGCAAGGTCTTGCCAATCAACGGATTGACCGCTATTTCCTGTTCGTCCAGGCGAAAGGCGTACTGCACAGGTGCATCCAGACGCACCGCCATCTTGCTCAGGGCACCGCGTGCCAACTCGGCCATCAGTGCAGGCTGTCCGAGGAGGTGAACAGCAGGTTAGGCAGCGGCGCGGACTTCGAAGCGCAAGCCTGCTCGCCCATATAGCCGATACGCTGATCCTCGGGAAGATTAAGGGCTTCCCAGGCAATCAGCGCCTGCAGGGTCAGCTCCTTTTGCTCCCGGGTCAGCTTGCGGCCATCGGGCCACTTGCCGATTTCCAGAGCCAGTTTCAGGCTCTGGTGAATTTCCGGGGTGATATTTTCAATTGCTTGGAGAAAGGACGACATGGATACCTCCGAATACAAAGCCGCAGTTTACCGGCTGCGCCGGGCACTCGCGAGCGCTTGGCGCAAGCCAGTGTAATCATCTGTCACCACGCTGGCGTGCCAGCAGCCCACCCAACGTACCGGTCACACAGCCGGCAAGTAATCCGCCGACATGCGCGGCATTGGCAATCGCGCCGAACTGCAGCAGTTCGAAAATGCCGGTCATACAGATCAGTAGCCAGGCCAGCATCATCACCAGCACGCCGCGCGGCAGCTGATACTCGGCAGTGGGGGCCAGGCGCTGGAACAGCCAGCAATGCCCCAGCAGACCGTAGAGCACACCGGACAAGCCGCCAAACAAGGCCGACCCGGAAAAACTGTACTGGGCAAAATTGGAAGCCAGGCTGAATAACAACGTCAACCCGAGCAGCATCCACGGCCCCTGACGCGCCTCGATACGCCGCCCCAGCACCCAGTACCAGAGTGCATTCATCGTCAGGTGCAGCAGGCCGAAATGAATCAGCATCGGCGTAACCAGGCGCCACCACTGCCCGGTTTCGAGCATCTCGGCCAGGTAACTGAAATAGATGTAATCGCCCTGAATGCGAAAGTCGACAAAGCTCAACCAGCGGATCGCCGCAAAGTTGTCGCCCAGCGCGGTCAGCGCAGCCACCAGCAGGGTCAGCCCGAGCATGCTGGCCGTCAGCGGGCTGCCCCGCAACTGCTGGACAAACCCCGCAGAGGGCGGCACAGATGCAGCCGGCTGCAACGCCGCATCGCCCTGCGGGTAGCGCAGATACAGATCACGCACCTGCTCGACCCGCTCACCCGGCACCCAGAGCACCTGCTCCCCCGCCTCCTCGGCGACGCGATGAGGCACCTGCAAGCGCTCCAGCAAGGCTATAAAACCACTGAGATCAGTCTGCACCGGAAGGCGCATGGCAGCCACCGGGCTCATGGCTGCACCTCGACCCAGACAAACTTGTGCGGATCCAGGCGCGTTTCCTGATCCAGTCGATAAGCCACCAGCTTGCCGTTCAACACCGCGCTGTAATCCAGGCAAGCCAGGTTGGGCCGGATCGGTGCCGGCTTGCCACTGCGCCAATAGTGGCCAACGAAGAGCGGTGGCTGATCGGCGCCGTACTTCAGCAACTCGGTCTTCTGCAGCTCGGTCAGCGGCGTTTGCGCGGCCAATGCCGGCAAGGCATCCGGCTGGAAGACGATATCGCCATAGGTTTGCGGGTCTTCCTCCCAGAACTTGGTGCGAAAATGCGCCCTGGTGAAACCCTCGCCACTGGTCAAGGTCAAGCCATGCGGCAGACGCATGTCGGTGCCGCGCAGCAAACGATCCAGGGCGGTATTGGCAAAGCTCCCCGGCACAGCCGAGGCCTGGAGGAAATGCTCGTCGATACAGGCGTCCGGAAACTGCGCCCGCAACGGTTCAATCAGGCCCGCATCCCAACAGGCATGCACCACGCGAAAGTGCCCGGCATCGATGCACAACGGCAACTCGTAGAACCAGGCCAGGAACTCAGACCATTCCGCAGGATAAGCCTCGAACTGTTCCAGGGTCTCTTTGATCAGCCGTGCATGCCGCGGCGTGTGCTCGCGCACAAAGTGTTGACCGCTACCGGGCGCGGCCAATGTAGTCCAGCCGAGCGCATAGAACTCGTGATTGCCCATGATGCACAGCGCCTCACCAGCCTGAACCATGGCATGCACCAGATGCAGGGCTTCGCGGATGCGCGGACCACGATCAACCAGATCACCGAGGAAAATCGCCATGCGTCGCGGATGCCGCCACACACCGCCCTGACGCCGATAACCGAGGGTATCTAGCAAGCGCTCGAGGGTCAGTGCACAACCGTGAATGTCACCAATCAGGTCGTAGCCACGCGCGGGATCGAGGTGCATTCAGCCTCCCCCACCGCCGAGCCGACTGCCCCAACCCAGCTTGTTGCGGCAGACCTCGTAGTAGTTGTGATCAAGCGGATGGATCAGGCACAGCTTCTGCGGCCTCTTGCTGACCGTAACGGTATCGCCCGGCGCGCAGGTGAAATGGTTCTGCCCATCGCAGGAAACCTGCGGGTAAATCTGCAGGTCTTTGGATACGACGATCTTCAACTCGCTATTACCATCCACCACGATCGGCCGGCTGGACAGCGTATGCGGGTACATCGGCACAATGACCATGGCGTCCAGTTTGGGGTGCATGATCGGCCCGCCAGCGGACAGCGCATAGGCGGTGGAGCCGGTCGGCGTGGCGACAATCAGGCCATCGGCCTTCTGGCTGCAAACGAACTGACCATCGATGAACAACTCGAACTCGATCATGCGCGTCGATTTACCCGGATGCAGCACCACATCATTGAGCGCATCGCCCTGACCGATTGCCTCGCCATGCCGGCGCACTTCGGCCTCCAGCAGGAAACGGTTCTCGGTCAGGTAGTTACCTTCCAGCACCTGGGCGACCTTGAGTTCCAGCTCATCCGGGCGGATATCGGTGAGAAAGCCCAGGCTGCCGCGATTCACACCCAGCACCGGCACCTTGTGCCGCGCCAGGGCGCGGGCTGCGCCGAGCATGCTGCCATCGCCACCAACAACGATGACCAGGTCGCAGACTTCACCGAGAATCTTCCGTGAGGAGGTTTGCAAGCCATGGCCCGGCAATACTTCGGCGATGGTATCTTCGAGAATCACATGCAGGTGACGATCGATCAAAAACTTCTTCAGCCGGCGGATGGTATCCAGCACTTGGGTACTGCCCAGACGGCCGATGATGCCGATATTACGAAATTGGTCCATGGTGCTCCCGCAGGCTCTGGATCTAGAGAGCATCGATTATGGGCGAAAGCTTGCGGCAGCAGCAAACGCACGACACTTGCGCCAAGCCAGGCCGCGTAAGACCACGACCTGCTGCACCAGAATTTGGCGCTATGCTCGAACGATGACACCTTTCCCGACGCTTACCGATCTGCAGCAGCAACTGCACCAACCCGTGGTGCGGGATTTGGCCTGGGTGCTGCTTTCACCTCCGCTGCTAAGCAGCCTGCCGTGGCCGCAACGCCACCCGCTCAGCGCCAGCCAATGGAGCCGCGCGCCGGGCCTGCTGGCCGACTGGCTGCTGCGTCTCGACCAGAACCCAAGCAGTTTGCAGGACTGGCTGGCGCAGCGTTCGGTACGGCGTCTGGGCCTGTATTACGAACGCCTCTGGCAATTCGCCCTGCACGCAGCCCCCGGTATCGAACTGCTGGCGGCCAACCTGCCAATCCGCCAAAACGGCCAGACCCTGGGCGAACTCGACTTGCTGCTGCGCGACGAGGAAGGTGTGCACCACCTGGAGCTGGCGATCAAGCTCTACCTGGGCCCGCAGCAGCACAGCGGTGCCGAACTCGCCCACTGGATCGGCCCGGGCAGCCGCGACCGCCTGGATATCAAGCTCGATCATCTCAGCCAGCATCAGCTGCCCATGTCGGCACGCGGTGAAGCGCGCCCGGCGCTGGCTGAGCTTGACTTGGCCAGCGCCCAGGCAGCGCTCTGGCTCGGCGGGTACCTGTTCTATCCCTGGCCGAGACCGTGCCTGCGGCCTCCCGGCACCAACCCGCAGCATTTGACTGGGCGCTGGCTGCACCGGCGTGACTGGCCAGCTTTCGTTGCACAGAATAGCCACGGTTACTGGCAACCGTTGCCGCGCGCAGCTTGGCTGGCGCCGGCTCGAATTGGCCAGCACCAGCTGTGGCCTGACGAGAGACTGCAAGCCTGGCTGCATACCTTGCTGCCGCAGGCCAAGGCGCAGTTGCTGGTGAGGCTGCAACCCAGCAGGCAGGACGACTGGCAGGAGGTGGAACGGGTATTTTTGGTCAGCGATGACTGGCCGACGCAACTACCTGAAGCCGCCGACACATAGCCGCCAGTCCAGCTTGCCTGCACCCAGGAATGCTAGCCGCTGCGCTCGGTACGTCCGCCGGAACGCGCCAGGTAACCCGAACCGCTTTCGCACAGCAAGGCATCGCGCTGCACGGCCGGCAATCCATCTACGCCATCGCGCAGAGCGAAGGCACTGAAGCCCAGTTGCGCGAGCAAGAACACTGCACTGGCGCTGCGCTTGCCACTGTCGCAATAGCACAGGTAGGTGCGCGTCTTATCCAGCAGCCGTGCCTTCAGGCGCAGGAGCTGCAAGGGCATATGCAGAGACTCCAGGGCATGCGCTTGCTGGTATTCCTCTTGCAGTCGCACGTCCAGCCATTGTGCGCCTGCCCCCAGCAGGCGCGCCGCCTCGCCCAGGGAAACGTCATCAACCACCGGCGCCTTGAGCAATGAGAGGAAGTCCTGACGGTCGAGGCGCAATACCACCCCATCATCGAGCAAGGTCACCGTGGCATTACGCGGGCGATCGGCGAGCAAGGCCTCTTCACCGAAACAGGCGCCCACCTCCAGCTCGGCCAATACCTGATGCTCGCTACCGGCGCCGCGAATCACTTCGGCGCGGCCACTTTCGAGAAAATAACAGCAATCACCAGACTCGCCTTCACGCAACAGGGTCGAACCCGCTACCAGTTCGATGCGCTGCAGACGCTCAAGCATGATGCGCACATTGCTTGGCGGTACCTTGGCGAATAGAGGATTCTGCAGAAGACGCTCCAGCCACGCCACATCGGCGTGACTCTGGCCAAGTTCAAGGAGCAAATCCTGGTAAGCCAGGCGCCAAGCCAGCAGGCGCTCAAGGGTTGCCGTGTCCACCGCCAACAGACTCACATCAGTCGCCGCACGCGCTTCACACATGCGCGGCACGGCAAGGCAACTGGCCTCAGTGCCGGCGATCAAGCGCTGCTGCCGGCCATCGGCTGCTTGCAGCAGCAACTCTCCAGCGAGCAGGTAATAGGTCAGTCTCACCTGATCGTCGTGGCGAAAGAGCAGCTGTCCGGCCAGCAGTGGCTGCGGCACCAACTGACTGCGCAACTCCCGCCACTGCGGTTCGGACAGTACGTTGAGTGGCGTAAAACTGCGCAGCTGTTCGGGGTTCAGGGGGGCACTCATGACTGTCCAGGCTCCGCTGGTTAAGACTCGGAGGATGCGCAAATAGCGAAGGCCATTGCGAGCCTTTTATTCACAACTATTGATGCTCCGCGGCATGCTGGCGCAACGCTGCGGCACGTCCTTGCAGGCCGCCGGTGTGCACGAACACCAGGCGAGTGCCACGCTCAAAGTAACCGGCCTCGACGCGCTGGCGCAACGCCATTAGCGCCTTGGCGGTATACAGCGGCTCCAACGCCAGCCCAGTGGCCGCTTCGCTGGCCAGGAGAAACTCCAGTAACGCCGCATCGACCCTGGCAAAGCCGCCGCGACTGGCATCGAGCAACTGATAGGCGCAATCGGCTACCTGCGCCTCACCAAGGATCTCCCGCACGTTTTGCGCCACGCCATGATCAGCAGGCACCGCCACCGCGCCATAGACCGGATGAGCGCCGGCTTCGCCCAGCACCAACCCAGCCAGCGTCGTTCCGGTTCCGGCCGCCAACCACCAGCCGTGATAATCCGGCCAACCGAGCACACTCAGTTGCTCCTGCACCTGCCTCACCAGCCCGCTACAGCCCATGGCTCCCATTAGACCGCCGCCACCTTCAGGCACCGGATGCAGGTTGCAGTAGCGCTCACGCCACGGCGCCCAGAAACCCGGCTGATGACGGGCACGATAACCGCCATAGCCGAGCCAGTGCAGCTGCATGCCAAAGCGCTGTAGATCACGCACGGTAGGCGTGTCCTGGGGCGTGCCGCGGAGCAAACCAACGGTGGCAAAATCGAAGCGCTTGCCTGCGGCAGCCAGCGCATGCAGATGATTGGAATGTGCACCGCCGAGACTGATTAGCCCCTCGGCGCCGGCCGTGCAGGCCACTTGCAGGTAGGGCGCCAACTTGAACCATTTGTTGCCGCTGATCAGCGGATCGATCAGATCCAGACGCAACACCGCCAGCTCGACCTCGGCAGCCACCAGCCACTCCAGCCGCAACGGCTGCAGCGGCGCCTTGGGCGCCCAATTGGGGTCAACGAGCGGCAACGCTTAGCCGACTGGTCGCAAGCGGCTAGCGGCTTTGTGCCGTTCGCAGCAGTTGGAATCACCGACACTGAAGCGACTCGGGGTGTCGACCCGATCGATCGGGATGGCGCAGCGCTGACCGCTTGGCAACATTGCCTGGCAACTCGGTTGCTGATAATGCGCCAGCCACTGCTGGTACTGCTCTTCGGAAACGAAACACTTGGCTGCCGCATAGGCCATGGGACTGGCTCGATAACTGCCGATGTCCTGCAAGGCAATGGTCAGGTGCCCGGCACCCGGGTGATAGACCACAAAAACCATACCGAGCGCGGCCAACCGCTCGAGAATCTGCTCGCCCCCCTGACCAGCCAGCTCGTCGCGCTCATGCTTGAGCCGTGCGACCTCCCCATGCAACTGCGCGTCCTGCTCATTGCGGTAGGCCAGTTCGACATCGCGAATAGCGACTTGCTCTTTGTAGTTGGCCACTGCCGAGGCGATCTTGGCGTGCAGCTCATTCTCGAACTGGACTCGCAGGATCTCGCTTTCGGTTCGAGCGTGACGCTCCAACTCGCGCATCTGCGCGGTCATTTCCTCGCGAAACGACTGCATACCAAGCGCCTGAGCGGCCAATTGCGCTTTGAGACTGGCGTTCAATTCCTGTTGTTGGTGCAACACCTTACGCAGTTCGCTCGACTGCGCCTGAAGACTCTTGCTCTGCTGTTCGCTGGCCAGCTTGAGCTTGGCCACCTCCTCCTCATGCTGCTGACTCAGGCTGCTGATGCGCAACCGCTGCTGTTTGATCAGCTGCGCAGTCTTCAGGCGGTGTTCCTTATCCATCGTCTCGGCTGCCGCCGCAGCCGTTTCGGGCGCATCGGGCGCATACCACTGATCTTCCGATGCCATGTGCAGACGCTCGGGAGCTAAAGCCTGCGTACTGTCATCCTCGACCAGCAAGCCCAGGTTGTTACGCTTGGCCGCATCGCGCAGCAACACCAAATCATTGTGCCCAGGTGCAAGGCTCGGGTCCCACAGATGCATCTGGTGCCAGGACACCGGGCACTGACTGCGACAGGCTAGCCGAATCGGCCCGGCGCCGAGATCGGGGCCACGGCCAGCACGCTCGGACAGGTGCTGCAGGGGTATATTCCAGCCCGTATCCGGTGCGCCTTTCTCGTCAAAGTCCAGATAGAAGAACACTGCCGAACGGATCAATAACCGTGGATTGATTGCCACAAAGGCAATGCGCATCTGCTGATCGGCGAATTCCGGCATATTGACCACGCCGTCGAGCAAGGCCTCGAACTCGGTAAAGAACATCTGCTTGCAGATGCCGCCGCGCTCACTGAAGAACATCACGGCCTCAACCATCTGCGGCTTGTTCTGCATGCTCATCGGGTGCCCTCTAGGCCAAGACGTTGGAATCAGCTGCAGCGCAAGCGCCCTGTTCACAGCCGTGCGCCGTAGTGTGGCGAGACGCCTTGCAGGTGAGCCTAGCCAGCGATAGAACCGCGATTCCTTTATTCAGGCAAGTCTAGGGGAAAAGCCGGCAGCGGCAATGTGACTCGGTTGGCAGTCGCTCCGCCGCCAAACCCAGGCACGCGGGCGACAGAGCGAAACTGTGATGGGCTTGGTGCAATTGGTCAGGGCGTTTTGCCAGTCAGCAGTGGCGCCAAGCGCCGGGCCATTTCATCACCCAGCGCTTGCAAGCCGCTCATTGGCCGGATCATCACCTCAAACTCGACAATGTTCCCCTGCTCATCGAAGCGGATCATATCGATACCCTTGAGTTCACGCGCGCCGACTTTAGCACTGAATTCCAGCACCACATTGAGGCCGTCACTGCCAACCAACTCGCGGTGGTAAGCAAAATCCTCAAACACCTGGACCACCGTGCCGAGAATCAAAGCCACCAGCGGAGCCCCTGCATAGGGTTTGAACGCCATGGGCGAACGAAACACCACCTGCGGATGCAACAACGCTGGCAGCGCACCCAGATTGCCGACAGCAATCATTGCATGCCATTTACTCAACGCCTCAGCCACCGCCGGCGGCACGGCCAGCGCGACTGTGGCCTCTGGCTCGCCCGTCACAGCTGCGCCGCCAGACGCGACCCCTGGTCAATCGCCCGCTTGGCATCCAATTCGCTGGCCACATCGGCACCGCCGATCAGGTGCACGCGTTGCCCGGCTGCGACCAGCCCGTCCTGCAACTCGCGCAGCGGATCCTGGCCAGCACAGAGAATTACGGTGTCCACCGCCAGCACCTGCGGCTCACCCTCACCAATACGGATGTGCAACCCCTGATCATCGACCTTGAGGTATTCGACCGAATTGAGCATCTGTACGTTCTTGTTCTTCAGGCCAGCACGGTGGATCCAGCCGGTAGTCTTACCCAGGCCATCGCCGACCTTGGACTTCTTGCGCTGCAGCAGGAACACCTGGCGCGCCGCAGGGTGCGGCTGAGCCTGGATACCGGCGACGCCACCACGGGCCTCCAGCGTGCCGTCGATGCCCCATTCCTTCCAGAACACCTCGCGATTGAGGCTGCTGGCCTCGCCCTGGTGAGTGATAAATTCGGATACGTCAAAGCCGATACCGCCAGCCCCGACCACCGCAACCCGCTGACCAACCGGCTTGCGCTCAAGAATGGCATCCAGGTAGCTGATTACCATGGGGTGATCAACCCCGCTGATCGCCGGGGTGCGCGGCGCAATGCCGGTGGCCAGGATCACCTCGTCGAAACCGCCCGCGGTCAATTCGCTGACCGATACCCGGGTATTCAAGTGCAGATCGACGCCCGTGGTTTCCAGCTTGCGCTTGAAATAACGCAGGGTTTCGAAGAATTCTTCCTTGCCCGGCACCCGCTTGGCCACGTTGAACTGACCACCGATCTCACTGGCCGAATCGAACAGGGTCACGCTGTGGCCACGCTCAGCGGCCACGGTGGCAGCAGCCAGCCCGGCCGGGCCGGCACCGACCACAGCGATCGTTTTCACCTGGGTGGTGGGGATGTAATTAAGTTCGGTCTCGTGACAGGCACGCGGGTTGACCAGGCAGCTGGTCAATTTGCCGCCAAAGGTGTGATCCAGGCAAGCCTGGTTGCAGCCGATGCAGGTGTTGATCTCATCACTGCGCCCGGCAGCGGCCTTGTTGACGAACTCCGGGTCAGCGAGGAAGGGACGCGCCATGGACACCATGTCGGCGTCGCCTTCGGCCAGCACCTGCTCGGCGATTTCCGGGGTATTGATGCGGTTGGTGGTGATCAGCGGGATCTGCACTTCGCCGCGCAGCTTGGCGGTGACCTTGGTGAAGGCTGCGCGCGGCACCTTGGTGGCGATAGTCGGAATCCGCGCCTCGTGCCAGCCGATGCCGGTATTGATCAGGGTTGCGCCAGCCTGCTCGACAGCCTTGGCCAACAACACGATCTCGTCCCAGCTGCTGCCGCCCTCGACCAGATCGAGCATCGACAGGCGATAGATAATGATGAAGTCCGAGCCCACCGCCTCGCGCACCCGGCGAACGATATCCACTGGCAAGCGCATGCGGTTGGCATAACTGCCGCCCCAGCGGTCGCTGCGGTGATTGGTGTGGGCGGCGAGGAACTGGTTGATGAAGTAGCCTTCGGAACCCATGATCTCGACGCCGTCATACTCGGCCTGCTGGGCCAGAAGCGAACAGGTGACGAAATCCTGGATCTGCTTCTCGATGCCGTCTTCGTCCAGTTCACGCGGCTTGAACGGATTGATCGGCGCCTGAATCGCGCTCGGTGCCACCGACTTGGGGCTATAGGCATAACGCCCGGCATGCAGGATCTGCATGCAGATCTTGCCGCCCGCCTCGTGCACGGCCTGGGTGACGACCTTGTGTTTCTCAGCTTCTTCCGGGGTGGTCAGCTTGGCCGCACCCGAATACACACCGCCCTCCTCGTTCGGCCCGATACCGCCGGTCACCATCAGGCCAACGCCGCCACGGGCGCGCTCGGCGAAATAGGCCGCCATGCGCTCAAAGCCACCCGGCTTTTCTTCCAACCCAGTGTGCATGGAGCCCATCAGGGTTCGGTTCTTCAGGGTGGTGAAGCCCAAATCCAGCGGGGCGAGCAGGTGCGGGTACTGAGCAGTCATGGAGGTCTCCACATCGAGCGTATGCAATTCACGGAATGCCGCGGCCTCAACTGGACCTCGGTCGGTATGAGCTAGACCATAAAGATCAGGAGCAGGCGCCTCAATGACTGAAAGTTACAACTTGATGATCAAAGTGAACTCCACCGCTTGGCAAGCTGGCACTCATCGACCTACCCTGTAGCCATGACCCGAAAACTCTCGATACTTCTTGTCTCACTGGCCGTCGGCGGTTGCCTGCTGGCATTCCTGATCTGGGCCGAACGGCGCCCGCCCGCCCACTACCTTTCCGACCTGCGCAGTGTGATCAGCAGCGAGCCAGCCCTGGCGCAATCGCGCGGCAACCTGCTGTTAATCCGCCCGCAACTCTACCCCATGGATTACCAGAGCCCGGGCCATTTGCGCCTGAAGCTCACCGCTGCTCTGGATAACGCCCGGAACGCAGGCCTGCTCGGCCCCGACACCCTGGTAGCGCTGCCTGAGCATATCGGCACCTGGCTGCTGGCACGCGGCGAGAAGGTCGAGTTCTATCAGGCTCGCAGCCGTCGGGAAGTGCGCGACTGGCTGCTGCTCGGCAACCCGCTGCTGGCTATCGAAGCACTGCTGCTGAACCTGGATGCCGAGCGCCTGGACGAAGCCCTGCTGCGGATGAAAGCCGAGCAGATGGCCGAGGATTACCAGCAGCTGTTCGGCGGATTGGCCCGCGAGTACCAGGTCACCCTGCTGGCCGGCTCCATCCTGCTCCCCGAGCCGCGCGTGGAAGACGGCCAACTGCGCAGCGGCGAGGGTCCGCTGCGCAACCTCAGCCTGGTATTTTCGCCACAAGGCACAATCCAGGGTAGCCCGCACCTCGAACCCTGGCCCTGGCGAGCCGACGCCACTCCCGCACAACACCTGAACGTTGGCGCCCTGCAGTACCGCGTCGAGCGCGACTGGCGACCCGGCTACCCGCAGAGCAGCGTGCACCTGGTGGGCGGCGACATGAGCAGCCCGGCGTTGTTTCTGCGCGGCCGACTGGACTGGCCAATTGGCGGCGCCTCGCGGGCCATCCAGCTGATCCCTGACGAAGCTGAACACGCTCACCAGGCACCGGGCAGCCACCTGCTGAATGTCTGGATAAGCAGCGAGTGAAACCGCAACGGGTGCGCCTCGGTGACCTCTCGGTTGGCTTCGTCCACAGCCTGGACGATGCCGTGCGCCAGCGAGGCCAGGATCCGCAGCCCCTGCTTGAGCAGTTTGGCCTCGACGCCGCGCGCCTGGGCGAACCCCGGGCTCGCCTGTCGATCCCACGCTACATGCGCCTGGGCCATGCGGCCATTCAACTGACTGGCGAACCCGGCCTTGGCCTGCTGATGGGCCGCCTCAGCCGCCTCAGCCTGGCTGGTCTGGCTGGCGTCTGCGCGGCACAAGCACCCACCGTGCGTGAGGCGGCACGCGCACTCACTCGTTTCGAGCCACTGTATGCATCCAATTACCGAGGCCAGTCCAGCCTGCACGAAGACGCCCAGGGAGCCTGGCTGCGTTTCTACTCGATCAGCCCGTACAACGCCTATAACCGCTTCGTCATCGACTCGGTACTGGCCGGTTGGGCCCAGCAGCTGGGCAGCGTGGCCAACCAGCGCCTGAGCGTGGCAAAGGTGCACATCGAGTTCCCTGCGCCTGGTTACGCCGCGCAGCACAGCGAGCTGTTCGACTGCCCCGTCGAGTTTGCTGCAGCGCACAACCAGTTGAGGCTGCATCAAGCGACGCTCAACCTGCGCAACCCCGAACATTGCCCGAGCACCTGGCATCATCTAGTGGAAGTCTGCGAACAGGAACTTGAGCAACTGACCCGCACCCGCAGCCTGCGCGAGCGCATCACCCGCATGCTCGGCCCGCTGCTGCACGGCCGCGAACCCGACCTGCAAGAGGTCGCCGCGCGCCTGCAACTGCCTAGCTGGACCCTGCGGCGCAAGCTGGCCGAGGAAGGCACGCAATTCCGCAGCATTCTCAACGAAACCCGCCGTGACCTGGCCATGGCTTATATCCGCGACACCGAACTGGCCTTCGGCGAAATCGCCTACCTGCTCGGCTTCGCCTCAGCCGAGGCGTTCCAGCGCGCCTTCAAACGCTGGAACCAGCAAACTCCGGGCGAATTCCGCCGCACCCAACGCCAGGCCAGCTAACGGCCTATTACAGACAGCGTGAGTCAAATTTCGGTGGCGTCTTCAACCGGCTCCGCATCGTCCTGGTCAAAGGCGCGAGAATCGAGCAGCTCTTCTTGATAGTCATCCATTTACGGTTCCTCCCGATTGATCTTTTGGCTAAGAAAACATTCTGCCAATCAAGCTAAAGGAGACCGATGAATACAAGATGACAATTTGTCGCGGACAATAAAAAACCCCCAGGTATCACTACCTGAGGGCTTCATATATGGCGCAGCGGACGGGACTCGAACCCGCGACCCCCGGCGTGACAGGCCGGTATTCTAACCGACTGAACTACCGCTGCATCGCAACCTGCTGCACGATCATCGTACAACATCACAGGAGGATTGGTGGGTGGTAACGGGCTCGAACCGCTGACCCGCTGCTTGTAAGGCAGCTGCTCTACCCACTGAGCTAACCACCCAATGTCTCGCTGTGGGGTGCATTATAGAGAAACTATTTTCGCTGTCAAACCTTTTTGCGGTTTTTTACGATCTTTTAAATCGTTCGGATAAAAACCAAACAAAAACAGCGGATTTTGCATAAAATCCCAGCAAATCAGACCAGTCTTTAGATTTGCCCCACTCGCCCACTACTCAATGATCTGCACAATCGTACCGACGTCAACGGATTCAAACAATTGCAGCAGGTCAGTATTGCGCATACGGATACAGCCATGTGAACGTGGTTCGCCCATCGGCTCAGTGTCTGGTGTGCCATGAATATAGATGTAACGGTCATGGCTATCACAGCCCTCACCCTGATTCACACCTGCTTCAAGGCCAGTCAGCCACAAAATACGGGTTAAAATCCAATCGCGTGCCGGATATGCTGTGGCAAGCTCGTCACTGTAAATTTCGCCAGTCGCTTGTCGCGCCACAAACACGCTATTGATCGGTAGACCATCGCCAAACTTTTCGCTGATCATGTGCAAGCCACGCGGGGTACAGCCGCTGTTCTCGCGCTCGCCTGCACCATTGGCGGCGGTAGAAATGGAGTAGACTTGTTGCTGACCGGCCATATCAAGGCACAGCGTTTGCGTGGCGATTGAGATGGTGATCTTGGCGGTGGATTGTTCAGACATGAGATAAATCTCTACAAACACAACGAACAGAACCAAGCTTAGCCGACATCGAATGCGATTGCTGCGTCCGAAAACAAAAAAGACCTGCATCGCTGCAAGTCTTTTTAGATACATCAGATCTATTGTATCGTGGTGGGCCCGTCGGGACTCGAACCCGAAACCAACGGATTATGAGTCC
>JAUSOF010000056.1 GCA_030656145.1 Pseudomonas sp. | reverse complement strand
CTGGAACACCTGCTTTGCCAAATCGACACCAATTCGCTTAAATTTCATGGTGACTCCTCCCTTCGTGACTTTTGTTTTGACAACTCTAGTCTGGCGCATAGACGCCGTAGGAGGGGGGAGTCCATTTCATTGGGCTACGGGTTGATCGGCCCCGCCAGTCCGCAACTCCCAGGCCGGCCTTACGCCCCGCGCACCTTCCCCGTTATACTTGTCGGCTTTTCCGACCAGCCGTCATAAGGGTCCCGCCGCGCATGGACAAGACCTACCAGCCGCACACCATTGAAACCGCCCTGTACCAGAACTGGGAGGCGAACAACTATTTCGCCCCGCAGGGTGCAGGCGAGCCTTACACCATCATGATCCCGCCGCCGAACGTCACCGGCAGCCTGCACATGGGTCACGGCTTCAACAATTCGATCATGGACTGCCTGATTCGTTTCCGTCGCATGCAGGGCCGCAAAACCCTATGGCAACCGGGCACCGACCACGCGGGCATCGCCACGCAGATGGTGGTCGAGCGTCAACTGGCCGCTGACGGCATTGGCCGTCACGACCTGGGCCGCGAGAAGTTTCTCGAGAAAGTCTGGGAATGGAAGGAGCAGTCCGGCGGCACCATCACCCGGCAGATTCGTCGCCTGGGCAGCTCGGTGGACTGGTCGCGCGAGCGCTTCACCATGGACGACGGCTTGTCCGAGTCGGTGAAAGAAGCCTTTGTCCGTCTGCATAAAGACGGCCTGATCTACCGCGGCAAGCGCCTGGTCAACTGGGACACCAAGTTCCACACCGCCATCTCCGACCTCGAAGTGGAAAACCACGACGAGAAAGGTCACCTGTGGAACCTGCGCTACCCGCTGGCAGACGGCAACACCACGGTTGACGGCCAGCACTACCTGATCGTCGCCACCACCCGTCCGGAAACCATGCTCGGTGACAGCGCCGTCGCGGTTAACCCGAGCGACGAGCGCTATCAAGCCCTGATCGGCACCTTCGTCGAACTGCCCCTGGTTGGCCGGCGTATCCCGATCATCGCCGACGATTACTGCGACCCCGAATTCGGCACCGGCTGCGTGAAGATCACCCCGGCCCACGACTTCAACGACTACGAAGTCGGCAAGCGCCACAACCTGCCACTGCTGAACATCTTCGACAAAGACGCCGCCGTTCTGGCGCAAGCCCAGGTGTTCAATGTCGATGGCAGCGTCAACAGCGAGATCGACGGCAGCCTGCCGGCCGAATACGCCGGCCTGGATCGCTTCGAGGCGCGTAAACAGATCGTTGCCGCCTTCGAGGCCGCCGGCCTGCTGGAAAGCATCGACGACCACGCCCTGAAAGTGCCGAAAGGCGACCGCTCCGGCACCATCATCGAACCGTGGCTGACCGACCAGTGGTACGTCAGCACCAAGCCGCTGGCCGAGAAAGCCATCGCTGCGGTCGAGAGCGGTGAAATCCAGTTCGTGCCCAAGCAGTACGAGAACATGTACTTCAGCTGGATGCGTGACATCCAGGACTGGTGCATCAGCCGTCAGCTCTGGTGGGGCCACCGCATCCCGGCCTGGTACGACGATGCCGGCAACGTCTATGTCGGCCGTGACGAAGCGGAAGTACGCGCCACCCACAACCTGGGCGATGCCAACCTGCGCCAGGACGAAGACGTGCTGGACACCTGGTTCAGCTCCGGCTTGTGGACCTTCTCCACCCTCGGCTGGCCGCAGCAGACCGAGGAGCTGAAGACCTTCCACCCCACCGACGTGCTGGTCACCGGCTTCGACATCATCTTCTTCTGGGTCGCCCGGATGATCATGCTTTCGACCCACCTGACCGGGCAGATTCCGTTCAAGACCGTGTACGTTCACGGCCTGGTGCGCGATGGCCAGGGCCAGAAGATGTCCAAGTCCAAGGGCAACGTGCTTGACCCGCTGGATATCGTCGATGGCATCACCCTCGATGAGCTGCTGGAAAAACGCACCAGCGGCATGATGCAGCCCAAGCTCGCCGAGAAAATCGCCAAGCAGACCCGCGCCGAGTTCCCCGACGGCATCGCCGCCTACGGCACCGACGCCCTGCGTTTCACCAACCTGGCGCTGGCCTCAACCGGCCGCGACATCAAGTTCGACATGGGCCGGGTTGAGGGTTACCGCAACTTCTGCAACAAGATCTGGAACGCCGCCAACTTCGTGCTGGAAAACACCGACGGCCAGGACTGCGGTGCCGCACAGGGAAGTGCCAATGTCGCGGGAGGCAGGATGCCGGGAGCGACCGAAGGTGAACTGCCGGTTGAACTGTCCTCGGTTGACCGCTGGATCATTTCTTCGCTGCAGCGCACCGAAGCCGAAGTGACCCGCCAGCTCGACGCCTTCCGCTTCGACCTGGCCGCGCAAGCGCTCTACGAATTTATCTGGGACGAGTACTGCGCCTGGTACCTGGAGCTGGTCAAGCCGGTGCTATGGGACGAAGCCGCACCCATCGAGCGTCAGCGCGGCACCCGCCGCACGCTGATCCGCGTGCTGGAAGTAGCGCTGCGTCTGGCCCACCCGTTTATGCCGTTTATCACCGAAGAAATCTGGCAGCGCATCAAGGCGCAGGCTGGCGTCCCCCAAGATGAAAAGCATGGCGAGACCATCATGCTGCAGGCCTGGCCAGTGGCTGCTGAGTCGCGCATCGATGTCGCCGCCGAAGGCGATATCGAATGGGTCAAGCAGCTGATGCTCGGCCTGCGGCAGATCCGTGGCGAGATGAAAATCTCCATGGCCAAGCGCATCGACATCATCCTGCAGAACGCCAGCACAGAAGACCTGCGCCGTCTGGCCGACAACGCGCCACTGCTCAACAAGCTGGCCAAGCTGGAGTCGGTACGGGTGCTGGAAGCCGGCGAAGAAGCGCCGATGTCCGCCACCGCACTGGTCGGTGAGATGCAGGTGCTGGTGCCGATGGCCGGGCTGATCGACAAGGACGCCGAACTGGCGCGCCTGGACAAGGAGATCCAGCGCCTCGAGGGTGAGGTCAAACGAGTCGGCGGCAAGCTGGCGAATGAAGGCTTCGTCGCCAAGGCGCCGGCCGAGGTGCTCGATAAAGAGCGCGCCAAGCTGGCCGAGGCCGAGCAGGCACTGAGCAAATTGGTCGAACAGCGCGAGCGGATCGCCAGCCTGTAAGCCAAAACCACGCTGCAAACTCTAAGCCCGCCGTCGCCAGACCGCGGGCTTTTTTATGCGTGACAGCCCTTCAATTATGTACCGCGCCGATAAGCCATGGCGCCCTGCCTGCAGCGAGTGACCCTGTGGGCTGGATCAATTGGTCGGCGCGGCCGTAGGGCGGCCTGGACGCCGTCCGTTCGGAGCGCAGCGACAACCGGCCACGATCAGCCACAGCGCGTTACCCTATGCCGACGCAGTCCACGGCATGCCACAAAATCCCTTCTTGTCTGCCGTCAAGGCGATGCGACATTTAGTCACGATTAACGACTCCTACACACCTCACGCCTTCCAGTAACCGGCCTATTGGTGCATTCTGCCGCCCATTATTTTTCTAAACATTTCTAACCTTAAACCTCTGACTGGAAACCTAGCCTATGTATGCCTACATGCTTATGGCCTTGATCTTCGTGCTCGGCTATTTATGCATCGCCCTCGAACACCCCCTGAAAATCGACAAAGCCGCGTCGGCACTACTCACCGCGGTACTGGCCTGGACGGTACTGGTAGTGAGCGCCGACAGCATCCTGCCGTTGATTGAAGCAGGTGCCCACGCGACCAATAACACCGACCTGGTGGTCGGCGAGCTGCGTCATCACCTCGGTGAAATCTCCGAGATTCTGTTCTTTCTGATGGGCGCCATGACCATCGTCGAGCTGATCGACGCCCACGAAGGCTTCAAGGTCATCACCGACCGCATCCGCACCACCAAACGGGTGCACCTGCTCTGGCTGGTGGGGCTGATCACCTTCTTCCTGTCTGCCGCACTGGACAACCTGGCCACCACCATCGTCATGATCTCCTTGCTGCGCAAGCTGATCGACGACAAGCATGAGCGCTGGTTCTACGCCGGTATCGTGGTGATCGCCGCCAACTCCGGCGGCGCCTGGTCGCCGATTGGCGACGTGACCACCACCATGCTGTGGATCGGCAACCAGATCACCGCCACCGGCATCATCTATAAGCTGTTCCTGCCGAGCCTGATCTGCCTGCTGGTGCCGCTGACCATCATGAGTTTCGTGCTCAAAGGCGACATCAAGGCACCAAAGGTCAAGGAAAGCCGCGAGAGCCGTCGCGACCCGACCACCCCCTTCGAGCGCAACCTGGTGTTCTGCCTGGGCCTCGGCGCCCTGGTGTTCGTGCCGGTGTTCAAGACCATCACCCACCTGCCGCCGTACATGGGCATTCTGTTCGGTCTGGGCGTGCTCTGGGTTACCACCGAAATCATTCACCGCAGCAAGAACAGCGAAGACAAAGACCCGCTCTCGGTAGTCGGCGTACTGCGCCGTATCGACGTTACCAGCGTGCTGTTCTTCCTTGGCATCTTGCTGGCCGTATCCAGCCTGTCCACCGCAGGTCACCTGACGCAAGTCGCGGCTTACCTGAAGGACAGCCTGGGCAACGTCTACACCATCGCCATGTCGATCGGCCTGCTTTCCGCTTTGGTGGACAACGTGCCCATGGTCGCCGGCGCCATGAAGATGTATCCGCTGATCAGCGCCGAAGCGCTGGCCGCAGCCGACGGCAATAGCTGGTTGAGCAACTTCGTGGTCAACGGTAACTTCTGGGAAATGCTGGCTTACTGCGCGGGGACTGGCGGTAGCTGCCTGATCATCGGTTCGGCCGCCGGTGTCGCGGCCATGGGCATGGAGAAAATCAACTTCATCTGGTACGTCAAATACATCAGCGGCCTGGCTTTTGTCGGCTATATCGCCGGCGCGCTGAGCTACATCGCCCTGTTCGCCATGTAAGCTAAGCAGCGAGGCGGCTGTCATGCCGACAGCCGCCTCACGCAGGAGCGATTATGGAAATCAGTAAAACCCGTACCAGTTTCTACCGCCGCCTCTATGTGGCCTGGCTGATCGACAATGGCACAGCCTGCAGCGTGCCGGCCCTGATGGACGCCACCGGCATGCCGCGGCGTACCGCCCAGGACACCCTGGCTGCGTTGACCGACCTGGATATCGACTGCGTGTTCGTCCAGCAGGCGGGCGAGCGCAATAACGCCGGGCACTACGCCATTCGCGACTGGGGCGCAATCAACCCGCAATGGATCGCTGCCAACCTGGCGCAGATCAAGACCACACTGGGTTATCCCTGAACAAGCGACTCGCCCGCTCGACACCCTGAATGCGCTGGCGCTACCGATCGACCACCCGGCCAGCAGCTGGCGCGGCGCAGAACAGAAGACTGCGGCCACCTGCAGACACCCGCTTGTTTGGTTAAGCAGCACTGAAACCAGGCTATCGAGCACACTCTTTTCAGCACAGCCGCTGCAGCTATGGGAAAATGCCGCGCTTCGCCCCTGCCGATACCGCCCGCATGTCATCGCCAACTAAACGCCCCAGCCGTAAACCTTCCGCGCCCCGCTCTCCTGCCTCGGCCAAACCCGGTGCCGGTAAGCCCGATGCCGCCAAAGGCCAGTTGCATCCGCGCAACCGCCACCAGGGTCGCTATGACTTCCCGGCACTGATCAAGGCCAGCCCAGAGCTGGCAGCCTTCGTGATCATCAATCCCTATGGCAATGAGAGCATCGACTTCGCCAACCCGGCAGCGGTCAGGGTGTTCAACCGGGCGCTGCTCAAGCAGTTCTACGGCATTGCTCATTGGGATATTCCGGCTGACTACCTGTGCCCACCGATTCCGGGCCGCGCCGACTACCTGCACTACCTGGCCGACCTGCTGGCCAGCTGCAATGGCGGCGAGATCCCGCGGGGCGCCCAGGTACGCGCCCTGGATATCGGCATCGGGGCCAACTGCATCTACCCGTTGCTGGGCAATCGCGAGTACGCCTGGCAGTTTCTCGGTTCGGATATCGACCCCACAGCCATTGCCTCGGCCAAGGCCATCGTGCAGTCCAACCCCGGACTTGCCGGGGCTATCGAGCTGCGCCAGCAGCCGGACAGCCAGCACATCTTTCAGGGGTTGTTCGGCACCACCGAGCGCTTCGACCTGACGCTATGCAACCCGCCGTTCCACGCCAGCGCGGAAGAGGCCAGCAGCGGCAGCAAACGCAAATGGCGCAACCTGGGCAAGCTCGACCCCAAGCGCAAACTGCCGGTACTGAACTTCGGCGGCCAGGCCGCGGAGTTATGGTGCCCGGGCGGCGAAGCGGCCTTCGTCGCCCGCCTGATCACCCAAAGCGCGCAGCATGCCCAGCAGGTGCTCTGGTTCACCAGCCTGATTTCCAAGGCCAGCAACCTACCCGGCGTCTATAGCGCCTTGAAACAGGCCGGCGCACTCGAAGTGCGTACCGTGGAAATGGCCCAGGGCCAGAAGCAGAGCCGCTTCGTCGCCTGGACCTTCCTCACCCCGCAGCAGCAGCAAAACTGGCGGCAGGAACGCTGGAAAACCCTGTAGAAGCCAGCGTGCTACATCACCGCGTCCCGGTGATCGTCGGGGGGTAAAACAAAGCATCGCCAGCAAGCTGGCTCCTACAGAGGCGATGCCCTACCAGGGCAACCAGCCGCCATAGCCCAGCCATAACCCCGCAACGGCCATGCTCAGCATGGTCACCGGAAAACCGCTGCGGGCAAAGTCGACGAAGCTCAGCGCCACGCCCTGGCGCCGCGCGCTTTCAGCGACAATCAGGTTGACCACGCTGCCGATCAGCAGCAGGTTGCCGGCCAGCGTCGACATCACCGCCAGGCCAACCAGTAGCGACGGCGACGCATCCGGCATCAGCCCCAACAGCAACACCACAAAAGGCACGTTGCCAATCAGGTTGCTGGCCAGCAGCGAGGCCGTCGCCAGCCCCACGACGCCCTCGGGCAACAGCCCATTGTCGCGTAACGTTGCGGCCACGCTGGCGACCTCCGGTAGACCCAACGCGGCGCCGGTTACCACAAACAGCCCGGCGAACAGCAACAGCAGATTGAGGTCGACCTTGTGCACGTAGTCACGGCTGTCAACGCGGCGTGAAATCATCAGCAAGGCGGCGATCATCAGCGCCGATAACTCGCGCGGGATCTGCGTGGCAAACAACCCGAGTAACACCAGGCTGGCCAGCAGCGGCTTGAGATAGCTGTGCGCACCATAGATCCGCTCGACCGGGGTTTCCTCCACCGCCAACGGCTTGGCCACGCCCCAACGCTTGCGCCATTGCAGCCAGATAACTGCATAGGTGATCGCCAAGGCGGCCAGTGCCGGCGGCCCTGCAATAAAGGTAAACGACCAGAAATCCAGGCCGCCGGCCTGACCAATCAAAATGTTCTGCGGGTTGCCGATCAGGCTGGCCGAAGAGCCGGCATTGCAGGACAAGGCCAGGGCCAGCAGAAACGGCCGCGGATCGAGGCCCCGCGCCAATAGGCTGTGACACAGCAGCGGGGTCAGGGCGAAGGCGACGATGTCGTTGACCAGCAGCGCCGACAGCACGCCGCCAAGCAGCACCACACCACCCAGCAACCGCGCCGGGCGCTGTGCATGGTGGCTGAGTTGAGCATTGAGCCAGGCATAAACCCCAGAAAAATCGAACTGCGCAGAAATCAACATCATCGCCAACAGCAGCAATAATGCCCCGGCATCGAGATGGCTGGCCGCCTCGCCCGGCGACTGAAGCCCGCAGAACAGCAGCACCACCGCGGCGCAGCCGGCGATCCAGCTGCGGTCGACGCGCAAACCTGCAATGCCTCCCGCAGCCATGCCCAGGTAGGTCATGACGAACAGCCCTAACACCACCCACGACGTTAGCGCCATGCTGCCCTCACCCATCAAGTGTTAGCGCCTTCATGCGCTGGATCCGCAGCACTCTAACTGCAGCGCCGCGCCGGGAGAAGCCGGGCAAGGCGCAGTCGGCAAAAAAGCGGGCAACGCCTGGCACGACTGCAGCGTTGGGTTAGCGGCGTCCACGCGGTGGAGTTGCAGCCCGACGCTTGCCGTAGCGCCCCGACAGGTGCGTAGCCCGGATGCAATCCGGGGCAAATCCAGCACCGAGCAACCGCTCCCGGATTGCATCCGGGCTACGAGAATTGGGTAGGAAGGATGACGTCTTTTTCATCCACCCCTGTTATTGGTGGATGGGGCGGGCCGCGCAGGCAAGCGTCACCCACCCTACAATCGCGCAGACCTCGCCCATGGCCATGGGCTCTAGGCATTCACGTTGCCCGGCGCACGCCGTTGCAGCTGCTCGAACAGGCTGTCCACCGCCACGGCCAACAGGCCGATCAGAATCGCGCCCTGCAGGATGAACGCCGTATTGCCGGTCACCAGGCCCGAGATCACCGGATCACCGAGGGTACTGGCACCGATGGTGGAGCCGATGGCAGCAGTGGCGATACTGATGGTCACCGAGGTGCGGATGCCGGCCAAAATGACGTTCAACGCCAGCGGCAATTCCACCTGCCAGAGCACCTGCAACGGCGCCATGCCCATGCCGCGCGCGGCCTCGATTACCGCCGGATCAATGCCGCGCAGGCCCGCCAGGCTGTTGCGCAGGATCGGCAGCAGGCCATAGAGCATCAGGGCAAACAAGGTTGGCCCATTGCCGAAGCCGAGCGTCGGCACCGCCAGGGCCAGCACCGCCACCGGCGGTATGGTTTGGCCGATCGAGGCGACTTGGTTGACCAGCGGCAGAAAATCCTCGCCCCACGGCCGGGTCACCGCAATCGCCGCGCCTACCCCGACCAGGCTAGCGGCGCCGGCTGCCAGTGCCACCAGCAGCAGATGACTGGCGAGCAGATCGATAAAGGCGGCGCGACCGTAGATCACCGTACGGCTGTTCGGCTCGATCAGGCGAAACAGCCCGTCCAGTTCAGACAGACCCAGCGTCGCCGCCAGCAACAAGGCCAGCCACAGCAGCGGTTGCCAGGTGCCGCGTAGCGCTGCGCACTTGCTCACCGAGGCTGACTCATCAGTGCATCCAGCTGCAACACACCGACCTGCAGGCCTTGCTCATCGACCACCGGCAGGCTGCTGCAGCGCTGCCAGAGCATCAGCGACAACGCCTGGCGCAGGGTGTCCGTGGCGTTGATGCAGGGGCCAGCGGCGGGTACGGCAGACGTCGCCAACGCCTGCATCAGACTATCGACGCGCAAGAGCCCGGCCTGTTTCAGGCCGCGCTCCTGGCCGCCGAGCAGGTTCTCGACGAAGGCATTGACCGGCCTGGCCAGCAGCGCCTGCGGGCTGTCTTGCTGGACGATCCGCCCCTTGTCCATCACCACGATACGGTTGGCCAACTTCAACGCTTCGTCCATGTCATGGGTGACGAAAACGATGGTTTTGCGCACGTGCGCCTGAATGCGCAACAGCTCGTTCTGCAGGCTCTCGCGGGTGATCGGGTCGAGTGCGCCGAAGGGCTCATCCATCAGCAGAATCTCTGGATCGCCAGCCAGGGCGCGCGCCACCCCGACCCGCTGCGCCTGGCCGCCCGACAACTGATGGGGATACTTGCCCGCGAACTCGTCCGGCGCCAGCTCAAGCAGTAGCAGCAACTCCTCGACTCGCTGACGAATGCGTGCGGCCGACCACCCAAGCAGACGCGGCACCACGGCGATGTTGCGCGCCACCGTCCAGTGCGGAAACAGGCCGGTGCTCTGGATCGCGTAGCCGATGCCGCGCCGCAGCTGTTGCGGGTCAATCTGCTCGATGTCCTGGCCCGAGATGCGGATGCTGCCGGCCGAATGTGCGATCAGCCGATTGATCATGCGCAAGGTGGTCGACTTGCCGCAGCCTGACGTGCCGACCAGCACGCACAGCTCGCCGGTTTGCACGGTCAGGGAGATGTCGTCCACCGCCCGGGTCTGACCAAACAACTTACTGACATTACGCAGCTCGATCATTGCCTCACTCCAGCGGAAAAGCGTGCGGCCAGCAGACTGAACAGGCCGTCCGCCAGCAACGCCAGGACGATGATGGGCAAGGCGCCGAGGATGATCAGATCCATCGCTGCCTGCCCAAGGCCCTGGAAGATAAAGGTGCCAAAACCGCCCGCGCCAATCAGCGCAGCGACTGCCGTCAGGCCGATCGCCTGAATACTGGTGACCCGCACGCCCTCGATGATCAGCGGCATGGCCAGCGGCAGACGGACCTGGAAGAAAACCTGGACAGGACTCATGCCCATGCCGCGCGCAGACTCGATCACGCCGGCCTCGACCGCCTGCAGGGCGACGCAGGTATTGCGCACGATCGGCAGCAGGCTGTAGGCGATCAGGGCGAGCAGCGCCGGCGCCCAGCCGATACCGCGAATATTCAGCTGCTGCAACACAGGAAACTGTGCCGACAGGTAACTCAGCGGCGCGATCAGCAGGCCGAAGAGCGCCAGGCTGGGGATGGTCTGGATAAAGCTCAGCAGGCCGATACTGCTCTTTTGCGCCCCTGGGTAACGCTGCAGCAACAGGGCGATGGCAGCGCCGAACAGCAGACTGCACCCCACCGCCCCGCCCACCAGGCCCAGGTGGCTGTACAAGGCAGCAGCGAACTGGCCGCGACGCGACTGGTATTCACGCAGCAACGCCAGCGGTTCCAGCCACTCCTGCCGGATCAGCGACCACAGCAGCATAATCAGAACGGCAACAATCCCGAGTAACCAGGCGCGCGACAGGCGCAGGCGCTGCTGCAACTCGATCAGCAGCAGCCCAAGCAAAAACAGCAAGCTCCAGCAACCCGCGCCTATGCCGACCCGTGCGTAGGGCATATCCGCATCTATGTGGCGCTCGATGCTCCAGGCCAGGCTAAGAGGTAGTTGCAGCAACAGCAGCCACACCGCCGCCAGGATCAGCCAGTGGCCCCCAGGTTGCGGCCGTAGCGCCAGCAGCGCACTGGCCAGCAGCAAACCCGTGAGTAGCAGCGCCCAGGCTGGGCCCAATGCCGCCAACAGCCCCAGCGCGTTTCCCGGGGCGATACGGTTGGGCTGAATAGTGACGAAATCCAGACTCCACAACAGCGCCAGCGCCAGTAGCGCCAGCACCGGGATGACCCTATTGCTCGGCAGTGGCAGGCTCATGCCGGCATCATTGGCCCAGGCTATCGAGGAATGTCGCAGCCACTTGCGCCGGCTCCGCGCCCTGCACCGCCACCTCGCCATTGAGGCGTTGCAGGGTCTGCAGGTCCAGGGCGGCGAAGATTGGTTGAAGAATCTCGCCGATCTGCGGGTAGGCCTCGAGCACATCTGCGCGCACCACAGGCGCCGGCTGATAGACCGGCTGCACGCCACGGGTGTCTTCCAGCACCAGCAGGTCGAGAGCGCTCAAACCGCCATCGGTGCCGTAGGTCATGGCGGCGTTGACGCCATTGGTCTGCAAGGACGCAGCGCGAATGGTCGCCGCAGTATTGCCACCAGCGAGGACCAGCAACTGCTCGGACGCAAGGTTGAAGCCGTAGGCGGCCTGGAACGCCGGGAGTGCCGTAGGCGAGTCGACGAACTCGGCGCTGGCGGCAAATTTGAAGGCGCCGCCGTCCGCCAGGTAGCGAGCAAGATCGTCCAGGGTCTTCAGGCCATGGGCACGGGCCAGGTCGCCGCGCACACTCATGGCCCAGGTGTTATTGGCGTTGGCCGGCTGCAGCCAGACCAGTCGGTTGGCCTCGAAGTCCAGCGCTTTGACTTTGGCATAGCCCTGCTCGGCGTCTTTCCACACGCCGCTGTCGGCACTGTCGAAAAAGAATGCGCCATTACCGGTGTACTCCGGGTAGATGCCGACCTCACCGGCGATCAGGGCACTGCGCACGATATGGGTGGCGCCAAGCTGGGTGCGATCTTCAACCGGCACCCCGCCACGCTTCAGCGCCTGATAGATCAACTGCCCCAACACCGCACCCTCGGTATCGATCTTGGAAGTAACCACCACGCTTTGTTGCGCCTGGACAGCCCCCAATACGCCCCACAACGCCAGCAGTGAAAGTACACGCCCCAGTTGCTTGCCAAAAAAAGACATGAGTAACCACCCTGTTAACGAAACGGCTTGAAAAACTCGACTCGGCAATCCTGCCGACCTGCACCTAAGGTTAACTGGCTTCCCGCTAATAGACCGCGAAAAAACCACCAACGTGGCTAATACTGCGTTAAACATGCCCTCGAATGCGACCTCGGCGGCTGTAAAACTATCGCCTGCGGCCGTAAAGCTCCCTTCGGAAGTTCGCCGTGCATCGTCAGCAGCGAGCACGTGGCGGCAGCCATAGCAGGCGGCAGTTTGCTTGCAACGCATCAGGCCTGCAGGCCAATACCGCAGATACCAAACGGCCGGAGCCAGAGCAACATCCGGGGCGAGTAGCTGGACCCATGCTCGCCCAATAGGCACCATCAGGGATGTTCATCAACGCATGTTCAGTGCTACTAATTAACCTGCACCAACTGAGGAGCGTAGATGACCCCGAGACGACTGTACCTTGGCCTTTGCCTGCTGTTGTGCCTGAGCACCCAGGCTGCCGAACAAAAGGTGCTGAACATCAGCGTTGGCGACTGGCCGCCTTACCTGTCCGCCGACATGAAGCACAACGGGGTCATTGCTCACCTGATCAGTGACCTGTTCGCCGACGAAGGCTATGACGTCCGCTTCCAGTTTTTGCCCTGGCCACGCGCCTACTCCGCAGCCGCCACTGGGCGGTTTGACGCCACCGCTGTGTGGATGCACAAAGCAGAGCGGGAGGCCGACTTTCACTTCAGTGCACCGCTGCTGGACGAGCAATTCGTGTTCTTCCACCTAAAGACGTTGCCCTTCGACTGGCATCACTTCGACGACCTCACCGGAATGACCCTTGGTGGCGGCCTGGAATACAGCTACGGCCCGCAGTTCGACGAGTTTCTTGCCCAGAACAAGGTGAGCATAGAGCGCGTCTCCACGGCTATGCAGAACTTTGAAAAGCTGCTCAAAGAACGCGTCGTGCTCTATCCACAAGAGATGAATGTGGGCTATGCCGCTCTACGCAGTCACTTCAGTGAAGAAGATCAGGCCAAGATTACCCACCACCCGACGCCGCTGCTGATCAACCGCAGCTACCTGATGCTACCCAAGAGCCTGGAGGGAAGCCCGGCATTGATGGCGCGCTTCAACAAACGCCTGGCGGACTACCGCAAGACGGGCCGCTACGATCGCTATTTTGCCGATTTGCAGCAGGGTAAATATCAGCCTGAACCAATACCCCCAATGGAAAGTGACTATTGATCAGGCTTGCTGATAACCGTACTTGATGAGGCCACGCTTACATGTCCCCCCCTGACAACGGCATATGCTGGGTAGTTAAAACCGCGCCAACCTGGCCGGGAAACCTTGCATGATGAGTCCACTTTTACGGCGCGGCCTCCTTGCAGGTTGCTTGCTGTTTTCGAGCATCGTGGCGATGGCCGAGCCGGGCCTGAGTAGCCATGAAGTGCATATCGCCATGGTCAACGCGCAAAGCGGCCCAGCTGCAGCCTTGGGCTTGGGCATGCGCCGCGGGGCGCAGGCTTTATTTGATCGCGCCAATGCCGAGGGCGGCGTGCATGGCCGGCGCATCACCCTGCTCAGCCTGGATGATGGCTATGAACCAATCCGGACAGCGGCGCATACCCAGAGCCTGTTGCAAACGCAGCAGGTCTTTGCCCTGCTTGGCTACGTGGGCACCCCCACCTCACGCGCCGCCCTACCACTGGCCATGGCGGCGCAAGTGCCTTACCTGTTCCCGTTTACCGGTGCCGAGTTTTTGCGTACGCCGATAAAGCCCTGGGTGTTCACTATCCGCGCCTCCTATATCGAGGAAACCGAGCAACTGGTTGAGCGCGTGACCCAGGACCTCAAACTGAGCAAGATCGCCATCATGCTGCAGGACGATTCCTTCGGCGAATCGGCCAAGGGCGGCCTCAACGGCGCCCTGTTCAAGCGCGGCCTGACGATTCATGCGCAGGCGCGCATCCAGCGCAACTCGCTGGACGTGGCAGAGGCCATCACGGCACTGCAGCGCACCCAGCCAGAAGCAGTGTTCTTTGTCGGCACTCACACGCAACTGGCAGCCGCGATCAAGCAGGCAAAAGCGCAGGGCTTCAACACGCGCTTTATGACGGTGTCGTTTATAGGCACCGAAGGCTTTATCCGCGCGGCAGGCAGTGACGGCGACGGGGTCTATATCTCCCAGGTAGTGCCCTCTCCGCACGACAGCTCGCTGGCCCTGGTGCGGGCCTATCAAGCCGATATGCAACCCGGCGGGTTTGACCACGCTTCACTGGAGGGCTATATCGGCGCGACGGTGTTTACTCAGGCGCTACGCAAGGCCGGTCCTGAGCCGACTCGGGAGACGTTTCTCGACGCGCTAGAACGCCTCGACACAGACCTCGGAGGCTTCCGGGTGGCGTTCTCACGCAGGCGTCATCAGGGTTCCAGTGCGGTGTTTCTTACCCGCATCGAAAATGGCCAGGCTGTACCCGTCACGACCATGCGCTAGCGCCCGGTCAGTTGCCCCTGCAGCACATCGGCCAGCGGCAGCGCCACGCCGAGGCGGCTGAGATTCCAGTAGTGCCCCTCCAGTGTGCGATTGATCAGCAAGGTGGCCGGTGCCGGCTGCAGGCTACCCAATGCGCCCAACACATCGGGCAACAGCCGTTGCACCTGTTCATGCAGCGGCGTGGCGGCAAAATCCCAATGCACCCCAGGCTGCAACAACGGCCCGAGCAAGCCATGCAGCTGACGGTACAGCCCGTAAGGTGTGGTGGATCGCGGTTGCCGTGTGCCAAGTGCCTGAAACGCCTGCTCCAGCAGCTCACCATCGCGCGCCTGCAGCGCCTGGTAAGTCTGCACATAGGCGCCAAGCAACGCAGGCGACAACGCTCGTACACAACCGAAGTCATACACCACCAGCTCGCCAGCGGGGGTGTAGGCGAAGTTGCCTGGATGCGGGTCGGCATGCAGCAAACCGAGTTCGAAGGCCTGGGCACTCAGCCAACGCACCAGGGTCAGGGCCAGGCGTTCACGCACCTCGGCACTGGCCTGCCCGACCTCGGCAAAGGGCAAGCCGGGCTCTTCGCTCAACGCCAGTACACCCGGCCGGCACAGGTCTTCCTGCGGCTGCGGCAACCGCAGCCCCGGCCAATCGGCAAAGTGCGCACGGTAGTGCTGCAGGCGACGCATCTCCGCCGGGTAATCCAGCTCTGCGTCGATCACCGCAACCAGCTCCTGATAAACCCCTTCCAGCTGTGCGGCAGGCGCGCGAAACAGACGCCCGAGCGGCAGCAGGCGCCGCAACTGGCGCAGATCCGCCGCACATATCTCGGCGATACCGGGGTACTGCACCTTGAGCACCAGTGCCCGGCCATCCAGCGCCACTGCGCGATGCACCTGACCGAGTGAGGCCGCCGCGAACGGCTGCTCCTCGATGCTCTGAAAGAACCGGCTCAGGTCGTCTCCATATGCCTGCTGCAAATGGCCTTGCAGAGCACTGAACGGTAACGCAGGCACCCGGTTCTGCAGTTTACTCAAGGCCTGCGCCACCGGTTCCGGTAGCACGCCCTGCCATTGCGACGCCATCTGACCAAGCTTGAGCACCGGGCCTTTCATCTCACCCAGGACATCGCTCAGTAAATCGCCAACCGGCTGCCAATCAATAGCCGACCGCCCCAGACTCAAGCGTTGCCCGAGCAGACCGCCACCGATCCGAGCAGCTGTGCCGGCGAGTTTGAAAAAACGCCCGAGGGCGGAAGCGGCAGGAGGAGTAATGGGGGACTTGGCCATGGGTAATGCTCGTCAGAACCAACGGTAATCATGCGCCTGCCAAGGAGCAGTTACCAACGGTCAATCCTGTTAGCCGGGATAATAGAGCGGCAGCACCCTGCACTACCGGGTGTTCCAGAACCGCTGCATTTCGACGAAGAGGAATGACGCACTCCAGGTAATCAGCACCAACCCGGTGAGTGATTCGATGCCGGTGAGAAAACGCAGATCACCGTGCGGCTGGATATCACCGAAGCCCAGGGTGGTGAAGATCGTGAAGGAAAAATACACCGCATCCATATAACTGCCGTTGAAATTGCCTTCCAGGTAACCCCAGCCATCGGCGCGGTGCATCAGGTAGTAGGCGATGGCAAATATCCACACCTCGACCGCATGAGCCAGCAGAGCACCACCAACCCCCAGCACGATGCGAAAGCGATGGCGGACCTTAATGCGCGGCAACAGCAGGGTCAGCCGAAACAGGAACTCGTAGTGAATGACGACGACGGTTATCACGATCAGGGTATTGACTAAAAATACGAGGGCCACTGGTAATCCTGCTGTGAGTGGTAGGCGGCCTAATCGCTGCATGTGTCCGGCAATGCTGACACGCCGGCCTTAGGGTATAGGTCCAGCCAGAAAAGCCTGCATCAGTACCTGGTACTGCGGTGACTCGCGCTGGCGCTCTATCTCGTCCCAGATGGCCGCGGCCATAATCGGGTGAGCGCCGACGTAGGCATTCGACAGCATCAGGTAATAGGCCTTCTCCTCGAGCGGCAACTTGACCTTCTCGATCACTGCTGCCAACTGCGGATGAGCCTGCAGGAGAAAGTCACCACGCAGGCTTTGCAGTGCGGCAGCCTGCACCCGACCATGGCGGAGCATCTGCAGCAGTGCCAGAGGATCACGGCTGGTTTCATCCACCTCGGCGCCATGTTCGCGAATGAAGTCGACGATGGAGAAATCACTCAGTGAGCCGATGCGACCATCGAGCTGACGGAACTCCCTGCCGTTCCAGCCCACCTGGCTATCCTTGCGCCGGTACAGGGCATAGATCGAGGTATGCAGGCGCTTGCGCTCATCCAGACGACCATCGGTATCCATCGGGTAGCGGCCGATAGCCAGACGCCCGGCCTTGTAACTGGAGGCGAAAGCACCGTCATAAGTCCCGCGCTCAAGGCCGGCGAGACAGCGGCTCCAGGGCAACGCAACGAACTCGAAACGCAGCCCCAGCGCTTGCTCGACCAGACCGAGCAACTGCAGGTTGAGGCCGCTCCCGTCGTTCATCACCCAGGGGTAGGAATCCTGATCCTCGTAGCACAGTTTAAGCGCCGGGCCGCCCACTGGAACGGCCGCCGCTGCTGGCAGCACGCCCGAGAGTAGATAAACCAGGACAACACCGAGAAGTGCCTTGGCCACTGCGTGATGCTCCATCAGCGTAACGAGAATTGCCGGCCCCGAGCATCAGGGGACCTTGAGATGTGGCAAGTATAGGTTTAACCATGGCAGCGCAATATTGCCGTAAATCAATCGCCCCGAGCGACCACCGCAAAGCGCCGGTCCAGGCCGCTGTAGCCCATGCCCACGCCCTTGTGCACTTTGAGTTGCACCGGTATTCGTTCCTTCAGCGCCTCGACATGACTGATCACGCCGATCATCTTGCCACTGGCATTCAGGCTGTCGAGGGCATCCAGGGCGATTTCCAGGGTTTCGCCGTCCAGGGTGCCGAAGCCTTCATCGAGGAACAGCGAATCGATGCTGGTCTTGTGGCTGACCAGATCCGACAGCGCCAACGCCAGGGCCAGGCTGACCAGAAAGCTTTCGCCACCGGACAGGGTCTTGGTGTCGCGCGCGACATCGGCCTGCCAGGTGTCGATCACTTCCAGCTCCAGCTCGCCGCTGCTGCGCCGCGCCAGCTGGTAGCGGCCGTGCAGGCGTGCAAGTTGCTGATTGGCCAGGTAGACCAGGTGATCGAGGGTCAGGCCCTGGGCAAACTTGCGGTACTTGGCGCCGTCGGCCGAGCCGATCAGGCTGTTGAGTTGCTGCCAGAGGTCATACGCGACCTGCTTGGCAGAAATCTCGGCGAACAAACTCTGAAGATTCTGCCGCCGCCCATCGTCGCCCTGCAGTTGTGCGCGGATTTCGCCCTGGCGCTGGGTCAGGGTGTTCAGCCGAGCATCGAGGCTGAGCAACTGCTCGTCCAGTTGCTCGGCGCCGAGATCGGTCGCCGGACTGGCCTGCAGGCCAGCCAGCTGCTGTGCGGCGGCGGCCTGCAGTACCTGAGCATCGCTCAGGACCTTGGTCAGGCGCGCCTGCAACTCGGCGAGCTGCTGGCGCTGCGGCTCATCCAGCACGGCCGCGAGAAAGGCCGCCTGATCGGCAAAGGGGCTGGCGGCCAGGGCCGCCGACCACTGTTGCTCGGCCTGCTGCAGATAGACCTGCTGGTCCTGCCGGCGGCTCTCCAGGCTGTCGCGGATGCCACCCTTTTGCTGCTGGCTACGCTGCGCGTCCTCCAGTTGCGCCACCACCTGGGGCAAGGCCAGCTGCGGCTCGCCCTGTAGCGCCAGGGCTGGACGCTCGGCTTGGCCCAGCGCCAGCCAACTGTCCTGCCACTGCCGATGCTGCTGCGCGGCGGCGTCCAGAGCATGGGCCTGCTCGGCCAATTCGCGCTCCAGACGCTGGCATTGCTCCTGGGCCTGCTGCCAGCGCTGCCATTCGGCCTGTCGCTCGGCCAGCCAGGCGGCACCATCGTCCGGCAGTGCATAGCCGAACGCGACTAGGGCCTGCCTCAGCGCGCCGTCGCGCTCGCCGGCAGTGCGCTGCAGCAGTTCCTGGCGGCCCTGCAGTTCGCGCCCCCGCTCTTCACGCTGCTGCAGCTGCTGGATGGCCAGCGCCTGCCGCTGTTCCTGCTCACTGTAGCCCTGCTCGAGCTGTACACGCGCCTGGCGGGCCTGCTCCGCGCTGGTCTTGAGCTGCTCCAGCTGATCGAGATTGCTCTGCAGCACCTGCAGTTCGCTGGCCTGCTGCGCCTGACGCTCGGCCAGAGCAGCGGCATCGACCGGGGGACTGTCCAGTTGCCCGCTCAGCGCCTGCCAGCGCTGCTCCTGCTCAACCTGGCTCTGCCGGCTGCGCTGCAGTTGCTGTTCCTGCTGCTCCAGGCGCGCGGCGAGCTTTTCCAGCTCAGCGGCCAGCTGCCGCCCCCGCTCGGCGAGGCTATCCAGTTGCTCACGCCTGGCCTGCAGGGTGCGCTGGGTGGCGGGTACGTCCAACGTCTGGTAAGTCGCGACCGCCGGGTGCTCATGGGAGCCGCACAACGGGCAGGCTTCGCCTTCCTGCAACTGGGCGCGGTAGGTTTCCAGGGCCTGGATACGCTGTTCCTGCTCCAGCAGTTTTTCCTGGTCGCGCACCTGTTGCTGCAGGTCCTTGTACGCCTGGCGCAGCTGCACTACCTCGGCATCCTTGAGTCGGTGCTGCTCGCGCAGCGCCGTCAGGGCGGCCCCCAGCTGCGCCTGTTCGTCGGCCAACTGCGTGCGCGCGCTGGCCAGTTCACCGAGCTGGGCCAGCAGCCCGCCCTGGCGATGCAAGTGTTGCCAGCGCTCGCGCAACGACGCCTCACTGCGCCCGGCCAACAGCTCATGCAGATGCTGCTGCCGCTCGCCCTCCTGCTGCCGGGCCAGCTGCAGCCGCTGGTGTTCGGCGGCCAGCTGTTCGCCCTGCTGGCCAAGCTGCGCCTGGAGACTGGCAACGGCCTGCTGCTCCTGCTGCTGGTTGCGTCCCAGTTGCGCGATCTCCTCGGCCAACTGCTGGCGCGCCTTGAATTGCTCCCGCCAACCGCCCAGCTGCTCGCCCAGACGGCCATGTTGCGGCTGCTCGGCCAGTTGCCGCTGCAGCTGCTGCAGTTGCTCGGCCAGGCGCAGGCCAGCCAGCTCACACTCGGCCAGCCACTGGCCGCTGAGCTGGCTGGCCTGCCAGGTGCCAGCGGCAATGGCCTCGCCGATCTGGAGTAGCTCATCGCTATTCTGTTGCAGCCCCTGCTCGGTCTGCGCCAGGGCCTGGCGCGCCTGCTGCCAGTCGCGATGGATCGGCTGCAGCCTGGCCGCCGGCTCGCTGGCGGCCAGTTGCGCCAGCTGTGGCTGGGCATCCTGCAGCGCCTGCTGCGCCGCCTGCTCGCTAAGGCTGGTGGCCTGCAGCTGAGCCTGGGCCTTGGCCAGCTCCTCGCGCCATTGGCGCTGTCGACGCAGCTCGGCCTGTTGCGCGCTCAGACCGGCTCCTTCGCTGGTCTGTTGCGCGGCTTCGCCCTGCAGCTGCTGGCGCTGCTCATCGCTGAGCAACTCGACGCCTTCGGCCCTGGCGCGCAACTGGTCGAGGGCAACCTTGACCTCGCGGGTCTGCTCGAACACGCGCTGGGAAATTTGCCCGTAGATATCGGTGCCAGTCAGCTCTTCCAGCAACTCGGCGCGCTGGTTGGCGTTGGCCTCGAGGAAGGCGGCGAAACCGCCCTGGGCCAGCAGCATGGACTTGGTGAAACGCTCGAAATCCAGCCCCGTGAGGCGCTCGGTCTCGCGCAGCTTCTCGTTGATCTTGTCGGTAAGGATGCTGCCATCGGCCGCTGCCAGTTCCACCTTGGGCGCCTGTAAGGCACCCTCGGCTTTGTCGCGGGCGCGGCGCTGGCTCCAGAACGCACGGTAGCGCGCACCCTTGACCTCGAACTCGACCTCGGCCAGGCAATCGCCGGTGTGCCGGGTCATCAGTTCGTTGGCGCCGGCCGACACGCTACTCATGCGCGGCGTGCGGTGGTAAAGAGCCAGGCAGATGGCGTCGAGCAGAGTGGTCTTGCCGGCACCGGTCGGCCCGGTAATGGCGAACAGGCCGTTGTCCTTGAACGGCTCGGCGGTGAAGTCGATCTTCCATTCGCCCTTCAGCGAGTTAAGGTTCTTCAGGCGCAGACTGAGAATCTTCATGCCTCGCCCTCGCGCAATTCGCCGACTACCTGGCGGTACAAGGCGAGCAAGGGCGCCTGCTGCGCAGCATCCAGGGTTTCGCTACTCAGGCGCTGGGCGAACACCTCCTCCACGCTCAGTTCGTCCAGGGTTTCTTTGGCCTGCCCCTGTAACGCAGCCACGGCTGTGCCGCGCTCACGGCGGATGCGCAGCACCTCGACCGGCAAGCCTTCACAAAGTGCGGCGATACGCAGTTGCAGGTCACTCAGGTAGTCATCGGTGCTCACCTGCACCTCCAGCCACACCGGCAGCTCATCGCGGCCCTGCTGCGCAGCCTCGGCAATCGCCTGTTGCAGTTCCTTGAGCGAGCCGCGCAACGACAGCAACGGCTGGAACCGCGGCACGGGCAAGGCCGTGACGTCACGCAAGCCGCTGCTATCCAGCTCGACCAGCAACACCTCCTTCTGCTGCCGGGCCTCGTCGAAACTCAAGGGGATCGGCGAGCCGCAGTAGCGGATATGTTGCAGACCGCCGACCTTCTGCGGCCGGTGGATGTGGCCCAGGGCGATATAGGCGGCCGGCGGGAAAGCGCTGGTGGGGAAGGCTTCCAGGCTGCCGACGTAGATCTCGCGCACCGACTCGCTGGCGCTGGCGCCGACCGTGGTCAGGTGCCCGCTGGCGATGATCGGCAAGTCGCCGCCCAGCTCGTCGCGCAGGGCAAGTGCCAGCGCATACAGGTCTTGGTAATGCTGCTGGATCGCCTGCTGCAGCGACAACTGCTTGTCCTGCGCACTCTGCCCAGCCTGGCTCTGCAGCACATCGCGCGGACGGATAAAGGGGATGCCGCAGAGCAGCGCGCCGGGCGTGCCATCGCGTTTCTTGAGCACCAGCAGCTGCTCACTCAACTCCTCACAGACGCCTGGGATCACCCGGGTATCCAGTTGCGCCAGCAGGGTCTTGCTCTCGCCGAGCATGGCCACCGAGTCGTGGTTGCCGCCCAGTACCACCAGCTCGCAACCCGTACTGCGTAGTTCGACGATAAAGCGGTTGTACTGCTCGCGGGCATAGCTGGGCGGCGCACCTGTGTCGAAGATATCGCCGACGATCAGCAGCGCATCGACCTCATGCACGCGCACCTGCTCGATCAGCCAGGCGCAGAATGCCTGGTGTTCGGCCTGGCGAGTCTTGCCCATGAAGTGCTGGCCGAGGTGCCAGTCGGAAGTGTGAAGGATGCGCATGGGCGGGACTACCAGACTGAGAGGCGGTGAAAGAAACAAGGAAGGGCAACCAACAAGGCGCCAGCCGATCGACTCAAAAGGTCCAATCCTTGACCACCACATGGGTCTTGACCTTCTGCATACCAGGGTAGTTTTCGATCTCCCCGCGGATCTCGCTGAAGCGCTGCATCGAGGGCGCTTCGATATACACCAGCATGTCGGTCTCGCCGCTGATGCCACTGCAGCGACGTACTTCGCTGAAGCTGCGCATGCGCTCCACGTAGTTTTCGCAGCGCCCACCGCAGTAAAACAACTCCAGGTAAGCCTTGATCCCCGCATCGGCCGGGCTTGCTATCTGGGCATGGTAGCCACTGATAATGCCGCGCTGCTCCAGCTGGCGAATGCGCTCGCTCACCGCCGAACGCGACAGGTTGACGACACGGGCAATCTGGCTCGCCGGCACACGCGCATCGGCGCGCAACAGGGCGAGGATCTGCTGATCAAACTTGTCCACTTGAGCTCTCGGGCAAAAGGCAATGTGACGGTCAATGCCGCCAGTTCGCCGGACAAAACCACCACTTCGCCAGCATCCAGCAGCAGGCGGGCGAATTATCATGGCGAACGAAACGTCAGAGCATACAACATGAGCCGCCTGAACCAAGAACTGGGCCTGCTGCAAGGCATCGGCCTGCTGAGCACCTCGCTGCTTGGCACCGGGATTTTTGTGGTCCCGGCACTCGCTGCCACCGCAGCAGGCGAAGCCTCGTTGTGGGCCTGGATGATCCTCATCGCCCTGGTGCTGCCGATCGCCTTCACCTTCGCTCAACTGGGTCGTCACTACCCCCATGCCGGCGGTGCGCCGCACTTGATCGGCCGTGCCTTTGGCCCGCGCATGGAGCGCCTCAGCGCCCTGCTGTTCCTCGCGGTGTTGCCGGTCGGCTTGCCGGCGGCGCTGAATATCGCCAGCGGCTTCTGGCAAGCCGTGGTCGACCTGGATCGCGGGCAGATGCTGGCCATCCAGCTCGCGACCCTGGGCGCCATCCTGCTGCTCGGCCAGCGGCCAGCCAAGGCCTCCGGCATGCTGCAGGGCCTGATCGCCGTGGCCATCGTCGGCAGCGTCGGGCTGATCTGGTGGGTCGGCGACTTGCCGCTGAGCAGTCAGCCACTGCTGCCGCCCATCGCGGGCTCCTGGCACCTGCTGCCGGCCGCGCTGGGGGTGATGTTCTGGTGTTTCGTCGGCATTGAGGCCTTCACCCACATGGGCGAGGAGTTCAAGAATCCCGCACGCGACTTCCCGCTGGCGCTGCTGTTCGGCGTACTGCTCGCCGGCCTGGTGTACTGGGCCTGTTCGGTGGCGGTGCTGAGTTTCCAGGCGTACGGCGATGTGCACAGCGACGCCGCCTCGCTGCCACGCCTGTTCGACCTGCTGCTGGGCGGGCAGGCGCGCTGGCTGATCGCGGTAGTCGGCTACCTGGCCTGCTTCGCCTCGATCAACGTCTATATCCAGGGCTTCGCCCGGCTGATCTGGAGCCTGGCCGACGAAGGCAAACTGCCGGCCCGCCTGGCCCAACGCAACCACCACGGCGTGCCCGCCCGCGCCCTGCTGCTGGTGGTCCTGAGCTGCGCCCTGTGCGTCGGCCTGGCCGGCCTGCTCAGCCTCTCGGTGGACGACCTGATCCGCTACGCCAACGGCAACTTCGTGGTCGTCTACCTGCTGAGCATGGCCGCAGGCTGGGTCTTGCTCAAAGGCATCTGGCGCTGGCTGGCCGGCTTCAGTGCGCTGCTCTGCACCGCGGTGCTGGTCATGCTCGGCGGCGACGCCGGGTATGCCCTGGGGTTGCTGGCCGTGCTGGCGCTACTCGATTACGGCCGCAGTTTGCGTTCGCGCCGCCTGCTGGGCGAAACACCACCCTCGGCCTGACAGCCTGCAGGAGATCCCCCGCCGTCCAAACGTCGAACGCCCCGGAGCGAGCCACTCGGGTAAACTGCGCGGCAATAGCCCGCATCTGCCCAACGCTTAACGCATCAAGAGACCGCCCATGCCGATCCGCCACTGCATCGTTCACCTGATCGACAAGAAACCCGATGGCACTCCCGCCGTACTGCATGCCCGCGACACCGAACTGGGTGCCTCGCAGGCCATCGAGAACATGCTCGCCGACCTCAACGAGAGCTACAACGCCAAGCAGGGCAAGGCCTGGGGTTTGTTTCACGCCGAGTCCGGTGCCTACCCGTTCAGTGGCTGGTTGAAGAACTACCTGGAAGAAGGCCAGGACTTCGCTGCCTTCAGCCGCCAGGCGGTCGAGCACCTGCAGAAGCTGATGGAGGAGTCCAATCTGTCCACCGGCGGCCACGTATTGTTCGCCCATTACCAGCAAGGCATGACCGACTACCTGGTGATCGCCCTGCTGCATCACAGCGAAGGCGTGGCGGTCAACGAGGCGCTCGACGTCACGGCGGCCAAACACCTGGACCTGAGCCAGCTGCACCTGGCAGCGCGGATCAATATTTCCGAATGGCAGAACAACGCCAACTCCAAGCAGTACATCTCCTTTATCAAGGGCAAGAACGGCAAGAAGGTCTCGGAGTACTTCCGCGACTTTATCGGCTGCCAGGAAGGCGTCGACGGCCCAGGCGAAACGCGCACCCTGCTCAAGGCTTTCAGCGACTTCGTCGAAAGCGAGGACCTGCCGGAAGAGACTGCCCGCGAGAAGACCAAAACCCTGGTCGGTTATGCCACCAGCCAGGCCAAACTGGGCGAGCCCATGACCCTGACGGAGCTCTCGGGACTGATCGACGAAGAGCGGCCCAAGGCCTTCTACGACCATATCCGCAACAAGGATTACGGCCTGTCGCCGGAAATCCCGGCGGACAAACGCACCCTCAGCCAGTTCCAGCGTTTCACCGGCCGCGCCGAAGGCCTGTCGATCAGCTTCGAGGCGCACCTGCTCGGCTCGAAAGTCGAATACGACGAAAGCAGCGATACCCTGGTGATTCGCAACCTGCCGACCCAGCTGACCGATCAACTCAAACGCCGTAAAAACTAAGCATGGCCCGCCTGCCGGACACTCTATTGGATGCCTGCCTGTGCGACCCGGCAGCGCCCTTCGGGCAGGACCCCGCGCGGGATTTCGGCCTGGATAAATGCAGCGCCCAGCAGGCCCTGGCTGAGCTGCGGCCCTGGCTCAATCGCCAGCAACGCATGCTCTGGGCCAGCGGCAACGACGCTTTATTGCTGATCCTGCAGGGCACCGATTGCTCGGGTAAAGACGGCGTGATCCGCCGTGTCTTGAACTGTATTGATCCACAGGGCCTGCGCCTGCACAGTTTCAGCAAACCCGACGCCTGCGAACAACGCCATGATTTTCTCTGGCGCTATCAGCGACGCCTGCCCAAACCCGGCCTGCTCGGGGTATTCAACCGCAGCTACTACGAAGGGCTGATCAGCGACCCGCAGGATGGACTGTGCAGCGTCGACGAATTGCCGGCGCGGCAACAGGCCATCGCGGCACTCGAAAGCCAGTGGCCGCAGCAGCATCTGCATCCATTGAAATGCTTCCTGCATATTTCCAAGACTGAGCAGCATCAGCGCCTTAGCGAGCGGCTTGAGAAACCCCACAAGCGCTGGAAGCTGCATGCCAGCGACCTGCAAAGTTATCGCCAGTATGAACTGCGCCAGCAGCGCTGGACCGAGCAGTTGCGCGCCACGCACAACGCCGCGGCGCCTTGGTATGTGATCCCTGCGGATCACCGCTGGCTGCGCGACTGGCTGGTGGCCAGCCTGCTGGCCCGTGAGCTGGAACGCTTGCAACCTGCCTGGCCGGAGCAGCCGCCCCCCTTCAGCCTGAATGATCTGGGGCCGCAATGAAACTTGCCACGCTCGCGCTACTGGGCTTGAGCAGCATGGCCCAAGCCGTACCGGTGCAAGCCCTGCACCCGGATGAGGTGCGTTTTGTCACCGCCAATGCCGAATTCACCTTGCTGCATGAGATGGGCCATCTGCTGATCAGCGAGCTGCAATTACCGGTGCTTGGGCGCGAGGAGGACGCCGCAGATCAACTGGGTTTCATGGGTCTGTTCCTGCTCCATGAGCGCCAGCGCGATGCCGACTTCTACGCCAAACTGCTCGATGTGGCCGACTACTGGCGCCTGGAATGGCAACGGCAAAACCCTGCAGCCCCTGAAGTGCGCGAATGGGACAGCCATGCCCTGGATGCCCAGCGCTTCTACAACCTGGCCTGCCTGGCCTACGGCAGCGATCCCAGGCAGCTGGAGTGGATCATCCAGATGACCGGGCTGCCGGATGAGCGTGCTTTCTACTGCCAGGACGAATACCAGCAGGTCGAACACGCAGTGAACTGGATTCGTCAGCACTTCGCCCGCAAGGCCGGTGAGCCTGCAGGTCATCGCTTGCGGGTGGAGTATCAGACGCCACCACAGCACCTGCCAGGCGCCACCGAACTACTGGACAAGGTACGCGCCTCCGGCGAGCTGGAAGCCATCGCCGAACGAGCGAGTAACACCTTCGCCCTGCCCCGCGACCTGAAGCTGATCGTCGCTTCATGCGGCGAGGCCAATGCCTGGTACAACCGCATCAGCGGCGAGCTGACCCTGTGCTACGAGCGCATCCTCTACTTCCGCGAACTGGCCCTTGAACTACCCAGGCTGCGTCAGCAGTCGGTAGCCGGCGAGCAGCCCACCCCCTGACGGCTTGGCCCATTAACTCACGAAGCCTTGATGGCAAAACCCATCCGCGGAAAGTGCACATGCACGGTGCCGGCGCGAGGGTCTTCGCGGCGCAGGATAAGTTCCTCACGTCCCGAATAGATCAGCTCGCCTTCCACCGCGTCGACGCCGTAGTCGATGGCGGCTATGGCGACGCGCTGGCCCGGCTCGAAACCATTAGGATCGCTGACAGCATCATCCGGCAAGGCTGCCGGGGTCGCGTCACGGGCAATCGCCACCGCTTCTTCGCCAGTCATCGCGCTGTGCGCACCATGACCGAAGCCCAGCACCCGACCGAGCCAGGCCGCCACTGCCGGATAGTCGTCAACCAGCGGCGCGGTGACCGGAGTGCCACGCAGGAACCACAGCGAATGGGCCATGGCAAAGTCAGCCAGCGACGGTTCGCCAAACAGGAAGTCGCCCTGCTCGCGCTCCAACTGCTGTTGCAAACGGCTCATCAGTACTGGCCATTGGTGCTTGGCCTGCTCCAGCGGCAGGCGGCTGGCACTGCCACCACTGAACAACCCGGCGCGGTCGGCCAGGAAGCCCTTGATCGCATCAGGCTGCAGCGTGCCGAAGCGTATGGCCACCGATTCCGGTTGGAACACCAGGCTCACCGCATGCTGAAATACCAGCGCATCGGCCCACTGCGCAAGGTTGGCGACATTGAATTCCTGCCCTTCGGGAAACAGCGCCGGGGTGGCTTTTTCCGCTTCCAGGCGCCGGGCGATCAGTGCAGTGTCGCAGTAGATGTCGGCACCCACCTGCAGCACCGGGGTCTTGCGGTAGCCGCCGGTCAAGGCGGTCAGGTCCGGTTTTGGCATCACCGCGGGGATCAGCACCGAGCGCCAGGACAGTTGCTTGAAGCCCAGCATCAGGCGTGCCTTTTCGGCAAACGGCGAGGTTGGGTAATGGTGCAGGATCAACTCGTGCATGACAGGCTCCGCAACTATTAAGGAAGCAGCCAGCTTACCTGTGCAGTCCACCGCGGCCTACCCGCTCAGCTTGATAGTTCGCCATCAGCCACAGCGATAAGACTGGGCCCGGCCACCAGCACTTCCTTGGCCGGCTTACCCAGGCGCTTGATCCCCCGCTCCCGGCGCAACGCATCGCCCTTGCCCGCACAGGCTTCGATATAAACCAGAGATGCCGCCGGACTGGTATGGAAGAAACGCGCGCCTTTGCCGCTCTGATGCTGGGCAAAGCGCCGCTGCGGGTTATCGCTGATGCCGCAGTACAGCGCGCCATTCTGTGCGCGTACCAGGTAAACGAACCAGGCTTTTTCCGTAGCTTCAGTCATCGCCGACAGCGCCCACACACAGCTTCAAGCCAACCACTCACGCGCCGTGCGCCACAGGCAGATAGCGACGAAATAAGCGGAGGTCAGGCCCCAGATCGCCAGCAACCAGGTCTGATTGAGTGGGTACTGCACAATCAGCAAGGCACAGGCCAGCATCCACAGCAGGGTGACGCCAATATTCACCGGCATGAATTGCTTGACCCGAAACGGGTGGAGAAACTTCATCTTGGTCAGGGTCAGGCCCGACAACAGCAGAATGGTGGCGAGGCTCGACCAGGGATCAAAATCCAGCAAGTAGAGATAGACAATCACCACGTTCCACGCCGCCGGAAAGCCGACGAAGTAGTTGTCCTTGCTCTTCATATTGAGATTACAGAAGCAGAACAACGACGACAGCAGGATCACCCCGACCGACAGCAGCAGGGTGTATTCGGGCAGGGGAATGAAGCGATAAACGAAGATCGCCGGAATGAACACATAGGTGAGGTAGTCGATCACCAGGTCCAGGGTCGAACCATCGAAGTGCGGCAACACCACCTTGACATCGAATTTGCGTGCCAGGGTGCCATCCAGGCCGTCCACCAGCAGCGCCAAGCCCAACCAGAGCAGGCAGACTTGTGGTTGGCCATCCAGTACCGCCAGCAGGGCCAACAACGCCAGAATCACCCCACTGGCGGTGATGGCATGCACGCTCCAGGCCTTGGCTTCACTTGCAGACAGCAACATTACACTCATGATCGGGCTTCCTGGCTGACTCATATCTGACCGCTGAGGGACAACTGTTCTCGGCGAGACCGTGTTCTGCAACGGCCGCCTATTCAACGAATAGTCCAAGTTTGCAACTTGCGCCCGAAGCCACTGGCAATTCAGACCTGAGAGCCGACCATTACGTTCGCTGTAGCGGCCAAATAAGCTTCCGCCATAGGGCTAGCGAGCGGCGCTGAACTGCGCCAAACCCTTGGCCGCCTGACGGCGAATGGCGCTCTGCACCGGCGGCGCCCAGCCCAGCAACAGCCCTTTCATGCCCAGGGCCTGACGCGCCCAGCGCCACAGGTCGAAGTGGTCGTGATGCTCGACTATCTTGCCATCGCGAAAAACGAAGTGCGCATCGACACGATTGATCACCGTCTTGCCCGTTTGGCTGAACAGGTAGGTTGCCACCCACTGAGCGCTGCCCTGCCGTTCGTCGGCCTGGACATTGCCGAAGGTCAGTGAGAAGTCCTGCGCCCGCGCCGTCAGCATCCGCCACATGTCCGCCGCTTCACTGCCCCGCAAGTCCTCGAACAGCGGATCGCTGAAGCGCACATCTTCGCTATAGCACGCCGCCATAGCGTCGGCGTCACGCTGCTGGAAGGCCTGGTAAAAACGCTTGATGAGTTCGGCGTTGGGGTGCGTCATGGGCATGCCTCCAGGGCGGCCTTGCAGGCAAAGAGGCGGTGCAGGGCGACTGAAACCTCGTCAAAGGCCCTGCATTGCGCGCGCAAATCAGCGCGCGTCAAGCTGCTGCTGCAGGTTCTGAATCTGGGCTTGCAGGGTGCTGATGTTACGGGTCATCTGCGCGCGGAAGGCATCGAATTCCGCAGTATTGCTTTTCGGCGCGGGACGGTTGTCCAGCTCGCTACGCAGCACCAGCAGATCCTGCTCCAGGCGACCGACGGCCTGATTCGGATTACCTATTTTTTTCAACGCATCGATCTCGCCGCGTAGGCTTTGCAACTGGCTGTCGAGCTTGGCCTGGCCAGCTTGCGCGGTTTTCAAAGACACTTGCTCGGCTTGCAGCGACGCCAAGGTTTTTTTCAGCGTAGCCTGCTCGCTGCTCAGGCTCTTCAGGCTAGCGTCGAATTGGCTGGTCGCACCTTGCTGAGACTTGAGTTCGGTCGCCAACAGGTCGATCCGCTTGTCATGGCTACTCTGCTGACCGGCCACGCTCTGCTGCTGCTTGCTCAGTTCGGCCAGCTTGCTTTCCAGCTGCTTGACTTGCAGCTTGAGCGCTTCACTGCCGCTGGTGACCGTAGACTCGGTAGCCACCACCTTGCCGCTGATGTCCTGAATCCGGCCGGCAGCCTCTTCGCTGATCCGCGCGAAACTTTCCTGGGTAGCGACCAGCTGCTGCTCCATCAGACTGATCTGCTGAGAGCTCCACCAGCCCAGCCCACCGAGGGCGATCGTCAAGGCGCCAACTAACGCCCACAGCGCACCGGTACTGGCGGCCTGGGGTGGCGGCGCAGCGCCGCGCAATGGGACGGATTCGGCGTCACGCTCACGCGTGTCGGTGGTCAGGCTGGGCACATGATCGAGTTCGTCGTGGGCATCGTTACGCATGAGTAAACCTTTAAAAACGCTGAAGACACGAAATGTCGCCCAGTATAACGATTAGTGCGCGACGCTTCAGTGTCGCGCCAAGCCAGTGCAGAACGCACCGCTGCAGAGCGTGACTCGGCATGCCGATCGGCTACAGCACGCATAATTGCTCACTATGTGAACTGGTATGCGCTTTGCACTTGTCTATTTGCGACCCGCTTACAGCACCTGGGGCCAGGCTGAACGGTTCACACCGACAGAACGCGCTGCGTGTCCTTGAGGATGAGCGACACCCAGTTCACTCTAAAACAGGGGGAAGGCACATGGAACTGAACAGAGAAGTGTTGGATTGCATGAAGAACTTGCGCCGCAGGCTGCGCGAGGAACTGGCGGTGGATATTCGCATGAGCCAGCCGGACGCAATCAATAGGATGCTCAGCGCCTGCCTGACTTCGACCAGCGAAGAGACCCGCACGCTCGGCCAACTCCTCGCCCGGTACAGCGACCAACCGTTCAACCTCACAGCCGAGACCCCGACACCCCGCCTACAAGCCGGGCATCCGCTGCTGGTTGAAGAGCCACAGCCCAAGCAGGCAAGTGGTTCGCTGCGCATGTATCGCGGCCAACGGGTCTATGCCTGAGATTGCTCAGCACGGGCCGAGAGCGATTAGCCGGGATGGTGGGCCTTCCACCACAGGCAGAATTCATCCAGCGCCGTCCACAGACTGACCTGCGGTTCATAGTCCAGGTACTCGCGGGCGCGGCTGATATCCAGTGAAAAATCCTTGGCCATCAGCGCCACCCCCAAACGAAACAGGGTCGGTTCGGGACGGCCAGGCAACAGCTTGCACAGCCCTTCGTTGAGTGCCGCACTGCCATAAGCCAGGGCGTAGGGCAGATGCCGGGTCACCGGCGGCAACTCAAGCTGACGCAACACATAGTTGACCGCATCCCATAGCGGCACAGGCGTGCCATTGCTGATGTTGTAAGCCTTGCCCAACGCTGGCCCAGCGGCCAGCAAGCAACTGAACAACGCATCGTTGAGGTTCTGCATGCTGGTGAAGTCGACCCGGTTCAGGCCGTTGCCGATGATTGCCAGACGCCCCTTGCGCTGCATATTGATCAGGCGTGGAAACAGGCTGGTATCGCCCGCACCGGTGACCGAGCGCGGACGCAAGGCCAGCACTTCCAGACCGAACTCCTGGGCGCCGAATACCTGCTGCTCGGCCAGGTACTTGGTCTTGCCGTAATGATCGAAGAAGCGCGTAGGCACCTGCTCCTCCGTGAGACCCACATGCGACTGGCCATCGAAATAGATCGACGGCGAGGACAGGTGCACCAGGCGCCGCACATGCTGCTTCAAGCAGCCCTCGATGACGTTTTCGGTGACTTGCACATTGGCCTGATGGAAGTGCTGATAAGCGCCCCAAACGCCCACAGCGCCAGCGCAGTGCACCACCGCCTCGACGTCCTGGCAGAGCCGCTGCACCAGTTCGGGGTCGGACAAGTCGCCCTGGATGAACTCGGCGCCGCGCGTGACCAGGTGCTCCACCCCTGCGGCCCGGCGACCATTGACCCGAACGCTCAGCCCTTGTTCCAAGGCAAAACGGGCAAAGCGTGCGCCGATAAAGCCGCTTGCTCCGGTAACCAGAATCTTCATTGCCACTCCCCGCCGTACCTGACCTTCGACGCACTCTAGCAGGGCTGCCGCTGCATCGCCGTGTCGCAACACGCCAGAACAGCGACCGCACATACGATGACGGATGAAAAGGCCTCACCTGCCCCGCGCCGCTCGCCTAGCCGACAGGGCTCAAACCGTCGGGTTGCGCCGACTCAGACCAGGCAGCCGCTCACTCCAGCTGTACCAGCCCCGCGCTGGCCGCCTTGCGCAAATGATCGGTCAGGCGGTTGAGCAACTCGCCACCATTGCGCCAGTGATGCCAGTACAGCGGCACATCGATCGGCCGGTCGGCGATCAGCTCGACCAACTCGCCACGAGCCAGCTCACTCAACACCTGTTGTTCCGGAATCAGCCCCCAGCCCAGACCGCCCAAGGCCATGCGCACGAAACCATCGGACGACGGGCAGAGGTGATGCATAAAGCTGCCCTCTACACCGAGCGCAGCCAGGTAGCGATGCTGCAGCAGGTCATCTGGACCAAACACGATGCCCGGCACCCGGGTCAATGTTGCCGGGCTGACGCCCTGGGGGAAATGCCGGGCAATGAACTCCGGACTGGCCAGCGCACGGTAGCGCATGGCACCCAGAGCCTGACTGCGCGCCCCCGCTACCGGCCGGTCCGTGGCGCACACACACGCGGCAACATCACCGGCGCGCATGCGTTTCAGGCCAACGTCCTGGTCCTCCACCAGCAACTCCAGCAACAACCTGTGCCGGGCGCAAAACTCGCCCACGGCAGCAGCCCACCAGGTCGCCAGACTGTCGGCGTTCAAGGCGATGCGCAGACGCTCGGGCACCCCGCCTTCATCCAGCGCCGGCACCTGCTCTTGCACATCACGCTCGAGCAGGCGCACCTGCTGCACATGATTGAGCAGGCGGCGGCCGATTTCAGTGGGTGCCGGCGGCGTGGCACGCACCAGCACCGGCTGACCAACCCGCGCCTCGAGCAGTTTGATCCGCTGCGACACCGCCGACTGCGACAGGCCCAGCACCTGGGCCGCCCGCTCGAAACCGGCCTGTTCCACCACCGCGGCCAGGGCGGCCAGCAGCTTGTAATCGAACAAATCAGTTCTCCTAATGAGTAATCAGCAATATTGATTTTTCTTATACAGCCAAGCCGCCCAGACTGACTAGCACCACCACTCTGAACAAGGCAACCCGCATGGCCGGCGAAACCTCACTGACACCATTGCTGCGCAGCATGAAGCCACAGCTGAACGATGGCGCTTACGTGTTTTGCAGCCTGAGCGATGCCGCGCAGCTGGGAGGCTTGCAGCCGCTGGGCAGCTTTCAGGAAGCCGAAGGGCTGACCGTGATCCTGCTGCGCCAGCAGGCCGAACAACTGCGGTTACCCTACAGCTACGTGGCCGCCTGGCTGACGCTGCACGTGCATTCGGCGTTAGAGGCAGTTGGTTTGACGGCTGCCGTCGCCAGCGCGCTGGCGCAAGCCGGGATTAGCTGCAACGTGATCGCCGGCTTCTACCACGACCACCTGTTCGTCGCCCACGCCGATGGAGCGCGCGCGCTGGCCGTTCTACAACAGCTCAGTGAACTGGCGGAATAACCAAAATGTGGCAAAGCTATAGCAATGGGTTACTGATCGCCGCCGGACTGATCATCGCCCTCGGCGCGCAGAATGCGTTTGTGTTGGCGCAAAGCCTGCGCCGCGAGCATCACCTGCCGGCGGCGCTGCTCTGCGTGGTCTGCGATGCCCTGCTGATCACCGCCGGGGTTTTCGGTTTGGCCGCCGTATTGGCGCAAAACCCGATTCTGTTGGGTGTGGCACGCTGGGGTGGAGCAGCCTTTCTGCTCTGGTATGGCGTCCAGGCGCTGCTGCGCGCCAGTCGTCCGCAGGCATTGAATCAGACCCGTGACAGCGGCCCGCGCTCACGCCGTGCGGTGCTGCTGGCGACCCTTGCAGTGACCCTGCTCAACCCGCACGTGTACCTCGACACTGTATTGCTGATCGGCTCACTCGGCGCCCAGCAACCAGTGCCGGGGGCCTATGCCATGGGCGCGGCCAGCGCTTCATTAATGTGGTTCTTGTGCCTGGCCCTCGGTGCGGCCTGGCTCGCACCCTGGCTAGCGCGCCCAAGCACCTGGCGCTTTATCGATCTGGGTGTGGCCTTGATGATGTTCAGCATTGCCTGGCAGCTGCTGAGCAACCCGGGCATGCTCTAAAACCGCCAGGTAGTGCGGCGGCCGCAACGTGGCCGGGTGGTTTTCCACACAGTTGCCGCGTGTTTAAGGCGCAGGGCCAATGCTATGATTCAGGGCTAGCGGCGCAAAGAGATAACTCCCGCCGCAGATAATGCCGCCCGTGATCGGCTCCGCGAACACCGCATCTGACCTGATTAGGAGATCAACCATGGCTTTCGAATTGCCGGCACTGCCGTACGCACATGACGCTCTGCAGCCGCACATTTCCAAGGAAACCCTGGAATACCACCACGACAAGCACCACAACACCTACGTCGTGAACCTGAACAATTTGGTACCTGGCACCGAGTTTGAAGGCAAAACTCTGGAAGAGATCGTCAAGACCTCTTCGGGCGGCATCTTCAACAACGCCGCTCAAGTCTGGAACCACACGTTCTACTGGAACTGCATGAAGCCCAACGGTGGCGGTCAACCGACTGGCGCCCTGGCCGACGCGATCAACGCAGCCTTCGGTTCCTTCGACACGTTCAAGGAAGAGTTCAGCAAAGTAACCATCGGCACCTTCGGTTCCGGCTGGGGCTGGCTGGTGAAGAAAGCTGACGGCTCCCTGGCCCTGGCCAGCACCATCGGCGCCGGCTGCCCGCTGACTAGCGGCGATACCCCGCTGCTGACCTGCGACGTTTGGGAGCATGCCTACTACATCGACTACCGCAACGTGCGCCCGAAATATGTAGAAGCATTCTGGAACCTGGTCAATTGGGATTTCGTAGCTAACAACTACGCGGCCTGAAACCAGTTATTGCGCCAGCCCTCAAGGCCGGCGCAATGAGTAAAAAGCCCGGCTGATCAGCCGGGCTTTTTACTTTCTACAGAGCACCACATAGCTTTATTAGCGTTTTATTCCAGTCTCGACTCAGGGAATGACTCCCGCTCCGCGCCGTGATGCCGGGCAATAGAGCAGGGTTAATACCAGACTCGACATATGGCGCATGACGAGCGATTATTCGTCAAGCAGCCGTGGTTATGTTCAGTGAAATAAAGTGGCGGATACCGCTCAAGTACTCGGCTATTCGTACCGACATACTAAGAGAGACGTCCTGCCGTAGCCACGCCAGAGCGGCTCACCCAGCCGACTGCGCTCTACTGATGTAATGGCCCTTTGACGACAACCGCTAGTTTGCTGATACTCAAAGCGGTCTGACGCCTCTGGCATCGAACAAGGAATCGCCATTTGAAGCTGGAACTCAAGAACAGCCTATCTCTGAAGCTGCTACGTGTAGTGCTGCTTTCCGCACTTGCCGTTGGGGTGGTATTGAGCTGCGCGCAAATTGTCTTCGATGCCTACAAAATCCGGCAGACCGTGACCGACGATGCCCTGCGTATTCTCGGCATGTTTCGCGAACCCTCGACCCAAGCGGTTTACAGCCTGGATCGCGAAATGGGCATGCAGGTCATTGAAGGCCTGTTCCAACACGAGTCGGTACGCATGGCGGCCATCGGCCACCCCAATGAGCCAATGCTCGCGGAAAAATCCCGTGACCTGGTGCAGTTGCCTACCCGCTGGCTGACTGATCCAATTCTTGGTCAGGAACAGCATTTCACCACCAAACTGATGGGCCGCGGCCCCTACAGCGAGTACTACGGCGACCTCAGCATCACCCTCGACACCGCGCGCTACGGCGAGAGTTTCGTTACCAGTTCGGTGGTGATTTTCATTGCCGGCGTGCTCCGCGCTCTAGCCATGGGGCTGGTGCTGTACCTGGTCTACCACTGGCTGCTGACCAAGCCACTGTCGAAAATCATCGAGCACCTCAGTCAGATCAATCCAGATCGACCCAGCGCTCACAAGTTGCCGATGCTCAAAGGCAACGAGAAAAATGAGCTGGGCCTGTGGATCAATACCGCCAACCAGTTGCTCTCATCGATTGAACGTAATACTCACCTGCGCCGCGAAGCGGAAAGCAGCCTGCTGCGCATGGCTCAGTACGATTTTCTTACCGGCCTACCGAATCGTCAGCAACTGCAGCAGCAGCTGGACCAGATCCTTGATGATGCCGGCCGCCTGCAGCGCCGGGTTGCCGTACTCTGCGTCGGCCTAGACGATTTCAAAAGCATCAACGAACAGTTCAGCTACCAGACCGGCGACCAGCTACTGCTTGCCCTGTCCGACCGCCTGCGCAGCCACAGCGGTCGTCTCGGCGCCTTGGCCCGCCTGGGCGGTGATCAGTTCGCCCTGGTCCAGGCCGATATCGAGCAGCCCTATGAGGCAGCTGAATTGGCGCAAAGTGTGCTCGACAGCCTCGAGCAGCCATTTATTCTCGACCAGCAGGAAATTCGTCTGCGCGCCACCATCGGCATCACGCTGTTCCCGGAAGACGGCGATAGCACCGAGAAACTGCTGCAAAAAGCCGAACAGACCATGACCCTGGCCAAGAGTCGCTCGCGCAACCGTTACCAGTTCTATATCGCCAGCGTCGACAGCGAAATGCGCCGCCGACGCGAGCTGGAGAAAGATCTGCGCGAAGCATTGGCGCTGAACCAGTTTTATCTGGTCTATCAGCCGCAGATCGATTACCGCGACCACCATGTGGTTGGCGTCGAAGCACTGTTGCGCTGGCAGCACCCCGAACACGGCCTGGTGCCGCCAGACCTGTTCATCCCGCTGGCCGAACAGAACGGCACCATCATCGCAATCGGCGAATGGATCCTCGACCAAGCCTGCCGACAACTACGCGAATGGCACGATCAGGGCTTCTGCGACCTGCGCATGGCCGTCAACCTGTCCACCGTACAACTGCACCACGTTGAACTGCCGCGGGTGGTCAACAACCTGATGCAGGTTTATCGCCTGCCCCCGCGCAGTCTGGAACTGGAAGTCACTGAAACCGGCCTGATGGAAGACATCACCACAGCCGCCCAGCACTTGCTAAGCCTGCGCCGCTCTGGCGCACTGATCGCGATTGACGACTTTGGCACCGGTTACTCCTCGCTGAGCTACCTGAAAAGCCTGCCGCTGGACAAGATCAAGATCGACAAGAGCTTCGTCATGGACCTGCTCCAGGATGACGACGACGCCACCATCGTGCGAGCCATCATTCAGCTCGGCAAGAGCCTCGGCATGCAGGTGATTGCCGAGGGCGTGGAAACGGCTGAGCAAGAGGCCTACATCATCGCCCAAGGCTGTAATGAAGGTCAGGGCTACTTCTACAGCAAGCCCCTACCCGCCCGCGAACTGATGCTTTATCTCAAACAGGCCCGCCGCCTCAGCGCCGGTGTGACTAATCCGGCCACGCTTTAGAACAGAGTGATACCGTGGCCGGGCGATAAAGCCCAGCCAGACCAGCGCAACTAAAGCACCCTCACTCCGAGCAACCAGGCCGTCGCCAGCGCGCCGACCAAACAGAGTGCGGCGCCACCGGCCGCCTGCCAGTGAAAATGCCGCGCCAGCTCGTCTTCGCCGGCATTGGCCAGGATAAATGGCCGCGACTCGGCGGGCTTGCCCAAATGGTGCTGCGCTGGCTGCAAGCTCTCCTGATGATGGCGGTCTTCGGCCTCCAGTTGCGCGGCCAGGCGTACGCGGTTCCACTCCTGCTCATCCAGCTTACCGTTGCGGTCAGTATCGAAACGCTGCAACAAACCGCTGAAGTCGTCCTTCCACTCCCGGATCACCTCGCCCTGCGCCGCGCCCAGGGCACGCGCCTGGCGACCGCCGCCACTGCTGCGAAAATCACCAATGGCATACAGCGGTTGGCCGACATGCAAACGCTCCTCGCTGTAGCGATAGCGCTTGCCGCTGCCCAGCCAACCAAGCAGTCCGCTCTTCGCCGGTCCCAGAGGATGACGCAGACTGCCTTGCCAGACCTCACGAATCGCCGGGCGAACCTCGGCGCCGCGCGGGTCGATCAGGCAGTCGCCAGTGCCATCGTTCAGACGTAGCCAGACTTCGCTGCTACCGCTCTCAACCACTCGCCAGCTGCGTTTCTTGCCGCCGGACTGGTATTGCTCGATCTTGAAGCGCCACCACAGGCATGGCTTGCCGGTCAGCGGCGCAACTAGCGCCGTGGGCGCCTGTTCGCGTAGCACGCCATAGAACTCGGCATAGCCCTGCGCCGCCGAACGGATCTTCGAGGTCGGGGTGTCGAGCAGATGGCGGGCCTGTGACCAACGCTTCACGCTCCACCAGGCACCACCGACGGTCGCGCCGCCGCTGAACAGCAGACTCAGCAACAGCCCTTCGATCGCCATGACCTAACTGAACAGCGACTTGAGGTCGACGTCGGCCTTCTCGGCGTCACTGAACTCCAGCAACTCGCCCGCCTTGAAGGCGAAGGCCCGGGCGATCAATACGTCAGGGAACTGCTCGATGCGCACGTTATTCAGGTTGACCGCCTCGTTATACAGCTCACGGCGGTCGGCGATGCCGTTCTCCAGGCCGCTGATGCGCAACTGCAGGTGCTGAAAGCTGTCATTGGCCTTCAGCTCCGGGTAGTTCTCGGCCAGGGCGAATAGCTGCCCCAAGCCAACACGCAGGCCACTCTCGGCCTTGCCCAAGGCGCTCACATCATGCTGCTCGCGAGCACTGGCAACGGCGTTGCGTGCGGCAATCACCCGTTCCAGGGTGCGGCCCTCGTACTGCATGTACTGCTTGCAGGTTTCCACCAGCTTGGGCAGCTCTTCATGGCGCTGCTTGAGCAGTACATCAATATTTGCCCACGCCTTGCTTAGCCCGTGCTTCAACCGCACCAGGGCGTTGTAGAGAATGACCGCATAGGCGGCGAGCAGGATCAAAATCACGAGGACGGCAACACTGGTGAGACTCATGTGGCTTGCTCCTTAACGATGGGCCATGGCTGCCGGCAGGTCGGACCAGGCGTCCTACTGCGCAAAAGCCGGAATGCCAGCATTCTAACGGCATCGGCCCGGCAGGATGGAGACTGGGCGCACGGCTTTATGCGATTTAATCGCAACCACCCTTTGCGCAAAATGCAAATCTTTCGCATTATGTTGCAGCTTTGCGTACGCATCCGCGTACCGCTCTCATCTCCACGCAAAGGATTTCGTCATGATTCGTATGCCCCTGGCTTCCGCCAGCCTGCTGGCCATCGCCATCTCCCTCGCCGGCTGCGGCGAAGACAAGGCGCCCGTCAGCCAAACCGCGGCCCCTGCCGCCAGCAGCGCTAGCGCCCCTGCAGCTGCAACCAGCCACATCGACGAAGCCGCCGCCACTGCCGTAGTCAGCCACTATGCCGACCTGGCCCTGGCCGTATTCAGCGACGCCGCCAGCACCGGCAAGGCGCTGCAAGGCGCCATAGATACACTGCTCGCCAACCCGACCGACGCCAGCCTGCAAGCCGCCCGCGAAGCCTGGCTGGCGGCGCGTGTGCCGTATATGCAGTCCGAAGTGTTCCGCTTCGGTAACGCCGTGGTCGACGACTGGGAAGGCCAAGTCAATGCCTGGCCACTGGACGAAGGCCTGATCGATTACGTGGCTGCCGACTACCAGCACGCCCTGGGCAATCCGGGCGCCACTGCCAACATCATCGCCAACACCCACATCCAGGTCGGCGAAGACCATCTCGACGTGACAGAAATCACCCCGGATCTACTCGCCAGCCTTAACGAACTGGGCGGTTCCGAAGCCAACGTCGCCACCGGCTACCACGCCATCGAATTCATGCTCTGGGGCCAAGACCTCAACGGTACCGGCCCCGGTGCCGGCGAGCGCCCAGTTACTGACTTCGTGATCGGCGAAGGCGCCACCGGCGGCAATAACGAGCGCCGCCGGGCCTTCCTCAAGGCCGCCAGCGAGCTACTGGTCAGCGACCTCGACGAAATGGTCGGCCAATGGCAGGCCGGTGTAGCGGACAACTACCGCGCCAGCCTGCAAGCAGAGTCGGCCGAGAACGGTCTGCGCAAGATGCTCTTCGGCATGGGCAGCCTGTCTCTCGGTGAACTGGCTGGCGAGCGCATGAAGGTCGCCCTGGAAGCCAACTCCACCGAGGACGAACACGACTGCTTCAGTGACAACACCCATAACTCGCACTTCTACAACGGCAAAGGTATTCGCAACGTCTATCTGGGTGAGTACCTCAAAGCCGATGGCACCACCCTGACCGGCCCGAGCCTGTCCGCCCTGGTCGCCAAGGTCGACGCCGCAGCCGACAGCACCCTTAAAGCCGATCTCGCCGCGACCGAAGCCACGTTGCAGGCGCTGGTCGACAGCGCCAACAATGGCCAGCACTTCGACCAGCTGATCGCTGCCGACAACGCTGCCGGTCAGCAGATCATCCGCAAATCCATCGCCGCCCTGGTCAAACAGACCGGTGCCATCGAACAGGTTGCGAGCAAGCTGAATATCGGCGACCTCAACCCGGACACCGCCGACCACACGTTCTAAGTCCGCACGTAACAGACGCCGGTGTGATCGCCCGATCGCACCGGCTTTTTTCTGCCTGCGACTTTTCGCCGCCAACGCTAACGCAAATCCGTCTTATTTAAACTCGGCTAGCCTGCTAAGCTCGCCGCCTGACTTTCCTGCTGCGGATTCTCGTCGATGCCTGCCCCGCCTTCTCGCCTGCTCCTGTGCCTGCTCTTGGGCCTGGCAGGTTGTGACCCAGCGCCACGTTTTACCCAAGCCGAACCCGGCGAAGCACTGTCTGCTGGCAGCGCCACCGTGTTCAAGTTCGATCAAAATGCCTTCTCCATGCCCTCGGCCAATCTGGCGCCCTCGCGCCGCCTGGATTTCAGCGTCGGCAACAGCTTCTTCCGTAACCCCTGGGTAATCGCCCCGGCGACCACTACCGCACGTGACGGCCTGGGTCCGCTGTTCAACACCAATGCCTGCCAGAACTGTCATATAAAGGATGGCCGCGGCCACCCGCCCGCCCCGAACGCGCTCAGCGCCGCCTCAATGCTGGTGCGCCTGTCGATTCCAGCAGGACATGAGCACGCAGAAATCATCGAGCGCCTGGGCGTGCTTGCCGAACCGACCTACGGCGGCCAACTGCAAGACATGGCCAACCCGGGCACCGCCCCCGAAGGCAAGGTACGGGTCAGTTACAGCACGCAACGGGTCAGCTTTGCCGATGGCCAGCAGATCGAGCTGCGCAAGCCCAGTCTGGAAATCAGCCAGCTTGGCTATGGCCCGCTGCATGCTGACAGCCAATTTTCAGCCCGCATCGCCCCGCCAATGATTGGCCTGGGCCTGCTCGAAGCCATTGCCGATACGGCGATCCTGGCCAATGCCGACCCGGAAGATAGCGATGGCGACGGCATCTCCGGACGCGCCAATCAAGTCTGGGACAGGGCACAGCAGCGCACGGTACTGGGACGCTTCGGCTGGAAAGCCGGGCAGCCCAACCTCAACCAGCAAAACGCCGACGCCTTTGCCAACGACATGGGCCTGACCAGCTCACTGATCCCCCATGACAATTGCACCCTTGCACAAACCGACTGCCGGAATGCAGTGCATGGTGGCGAGCCGGAAGTCAGCGATAACATTCTTGCCAGCGTGCTGTTTTACAGCCGCAACCTGGGCGTACCGGCGCGCCGTGATGTCGATACCCCCGAGGTACTGCAGGGCAAAGGGCTGTTTCACCAGGCTGGCTGTCAGCGCTGCCATACCCCGCAATTTACCACTGCCAGCGATGCTGCCGAACCAGAGCTGGCCAACCAGCTGATTCGCCCCTACACCGACCTGCTGCTGCACGACATGGGCGAAGGCTTGGCGGATAACCGTGCCGAATTTCTCGCCACTGGCCGCGAGTGGCGCACACCACCGCTGTGGGGCATCGGCCTCACCGAAACGGTCAACGGCCACACCCAGTTTCTGCATGACGGCCGCGCGCGCAACCTGCTGGAAGCCATCCTCTGGCATGGCGGCGAAGCCGAAACGGCCAAGCAAGAGGTCCTGACTTTTTCTGCCGACCAGCGCGCCGCGCTGCTGGCCTTTCTGAATTCGCTGTAAGGAGTTGTACATGATCCGTTCCCCCCTCACCCTCGCCTTGCTGAGCCTGGCGCTCAGTGCCTGCGCCCCTGTTGACCCACAACAGAGTGTCAGCAGTGCTCTGAGCGACGGCGTACTGCTACCGGCCTACAGCAGCTGGGCCGAGGCCAATAGCCAGCTGGCCAATAGTGGTCAGGCCTTCTGCGCCGATGAGCAGAACCTGAGCGACGCGCGCCAGGCCTTTCTCACCGCACAAAGCGCCTGGGCCGGCCTGCAGCCACTGCTGATCGGCCCGCTGGCAGAAGGCAACCGCGCCTGGCAGGTACAGTTCTGGCCAGACAAGAAAAATCTGGTGGCGAGGCAAGTCGAAGCCCTACTGAACAACAAGCCCGAGCTGATAGCCGCCGACCTGGATAAATCCAGCGTAGTGGTACAAGGCCTGACCGCTTACGAATACCTGATGTACGACCCTGCCATCGACCTCGGAAACGCCGAGCAGAAGGCCCGCTATTGCCCGCTGATAATCGCTATCGGCCAGCACCAGCAAACCCTGGCGGCCGATGTACTTGGCCACTGGCAAGCCAAGGATGGCATGGCCGCGCAACTGCAAAGCTTCCCCAATCAGCGCTATGCCGAGGCTGGCGAAGCTGTGGCCGAGTTACTGCGCACCCAGGTCAGTGCCATCGATGGCCTGAAGAAAAAACTCGCCACACCACTCGGTCGCCAGAGCAAAGGCCTGCCGCAGCCCTATCAAGCCGAAGCCTGGCGCAGCAAGGCCAGCCTGGCTAACCTGGCCGCGGGCCTGGCCAGCGCCGAACGTATCTGGCGTGGCGCCGAACAGGACGGCATACACACTCTGCTGAGCAACGATCAGTCAGCCCTGCAACAACGCATCGACGCCGCCTACAGCGACACTCGCCAGCGCCTCGCGGCCCTGCAACAGCCACTCGGCGAACTGCTCGGTAACGAAACCGGGCGCGAGCAACTAAACGCCTTGTACGCCAGCCTCAATGCCCTGCACCGCCTGCAAGAGACCGAACTGGCGAACGCCCTCGGTATCCAGATGGGTTTCAACGCCCACGACGGCGACTAGCCCATGATCAAGCGTAGAGCTTTTCTCGGCCTGACCGGCGCCACCCTGGCCGCCACCGCAGTGGCTGGCGGCGCCTTCGCTGGCTGGACCCTAAGCAACAATAGCGCACAGCCGCTGCTGCTATCCGCGCGCAACAATGTGGCCGGCGAGCACTATGCGGTGGGCTATCGCCTGGATGGAAGCAAGGTGTTTGCCACCCGGGTCAACGAACGCTGTCATGACGTAGTGCCGCACCCCAGCCTGCCATTAGCCCTGTTCGTCGGCCGCCGGCCAAGCACCCAGAGTTATTTGCTCGATACCCGCGACGGTCGCCTACTACAAACCCTGCAGACGCCAACGCAACGGCACTTTTATGGCCATGCGGTGTTCCACAAAGAGGGTGAATGGCTGTACACCACCGAGAACGACACCCGCGATCCCGGCCGCGGCGTTCTCGGCGTCTATCGCCTGCAAAGTCGCCAACTGCAACGCACCGGCGAACTATCAAGCCACGGCATCGGTCCGCACCAATTGCTCTGGCTACCCGATGGCGAAACCCTGGTGGTGGCCAACGGCGGCATCCGCACCGAAGCCGACAGCCGGGTGGAGATGAACCTCGACAGCATGGAGTCCAGCCTGGTGCTGCTCAATCGCGACGGCGGCCTGCTGAGCAAGGAACAGTTGCCCGAGCAAATGAACAGCGTGCGCCATCTGGCAGTGGCCAGCGACGGCACCCTCGTCAGCGCCCAGCAATACATGGGCGACCCTGCCGATCCAGTGCCGTTAGTGGCGATCAAACGGCCGGGGCAGGCGTTCCAGCACTTTGCCATGGGCGCAACGCAACGCCAGGCGATGAACCAGTACAGCGCCAGCGTGGCGATCCACAGCGAACTGCGCCTGCTGGCGCTGACCGCGCCGCGCGGCAACCGGGTGTTCATCTGGGACCTGGACAGCGCCGCCCTGCGCCTGGATGCGCCACTGGCCGATTGTGCCGGGGTAGGCGCAGTAGCCGAGGGTTTCGTCGTCAGCACGGGCGTGGGACGCTGCCGGCTATTCGATTGCCGCCACAGCGACATCATCGCCCAGCCGCTGCAACTGCCCGCCGGACTATGGGACAACCACCTGCGCCTGGCCTAGGAGGATGCTCGATCAGCCTGATTCGACCCCGCCAAACTTTCGCAAACGCAACGCTTTGACTCGCCCCGCCAGGGGTACTAATGTGTTCTTCTTGCCTATTCCCAGGCCCAATTCCCATTGCCAAGGAACCGGAATATGTTGCTCCGCCGCATGCTGATCATGCTCGGCGCGGTACTCGTCGTGGTACTCGCCCTCGCCGCCTATAAAGGCTTGGCCATCTATCGGGAAATCCAGCAGTTCTCGGCGCCGCAACCGCCGATCAGCGTGAATGCCGCAGAGGCTGTAGCGCAGCCGTGGCAGAACCGCCTGTCGGCCATCGGGACGCTTAAAGCCTTCCAGGGTATCGACCTGACTGTCGAGGTCGCCGGCACTGCCCGCGATGTGCTGTTCCAGTCCGGCGAGAAGGTTCGCCTCAACCAGCCGCTGATCCAGATGGACAGCGATGTGGAAAAGGCCAGCCTGGGCACCGCCCAGGCAGAACTGGGCCTGGCAAAGGTCGAGTACCAGCGCGGGAGCAACCTGGTCACTCGTCAGGCCATCTCCAAGAGCGAGTTCGACCGGCTGTCTGCCGAACTGCAAAAAGCCAACGCCAACGTTGCCCAGTTGCAAGCCACCCTGGCGAAGAAGCGCATCCTCGCGCCCTTCGCCGGCACCATCGGCATCCGCCAGGTCGACGTCGGCGACTACCTGGCCTCTGGCACCACCATTGCCACACTGCAGGACTTGTCGACCCTGTTCGTCGACTTCTTCCTGCCGGAGCAGAACGTGCCGCAACTGGCCATCGGTCAACGCGTGCGCATTCAGGTGGCGGCCTATCCTGACGAGGTATTTGAAGGTCAGATCGCCGCGATCAACCCCAAGGTCGAGGCGACCACGCGCAACCTGCTGGTGCGCGCCAGGTTAGGCAATCCAGACGAAAAGTTACTGCCCGGCATGTTTGCCAATCTGCAGGTGCTGCTCGCCGACGAAACGCCGCAGGTGTTGGTGCCGGAAACCGCCATCACCTACACCCTGTATGGCAACTCGGTATACGTGATCGCAGCGCAGCACGCCGACGACGGCAGCCCGGCAAGCGATGCCGACGGCAAGCCGATCCTCCAGGTCGAGCGCCGCTTCGTCGAGACCGGCGAACGCCGCGAAGGCCGCGTGGTGATTCTCAAGGGCCTGCAGGCTGGCGAACAGGTGGTCAGCGCCGGTCAGCTCAAACTCGATAGCGGCGCCCGCGTAGCGATCGTCGCCGATGCAGTCAAAACCGCCGAATAGCAAACAGCCAACCCGCACCGTTCAATACGGCGCTGGTGCATAGGAACCGCCCCATGGCTTTTACCGATCCCTTTATCCGTCGCCCGGTACTGGCGACCGTGGTCAGCCTGCTGATCGTCCTGCTCGGCCTGCAGGCCTTCGATAAGCTAACCATCCGCCAGTACCCGCAGATGGAGAATGCCCTGATCACGGTGACGACCGCCTACCCGGGTGCTAACGCCGAGACCATCCAGGGCTACATCACCCAGCCCTTGCAACAAAGCCTGGCCAGCGCGGAAGGCATCGACTACATGACCTCGGTGAGTCGGCAAAACGTCTCGACTGTATCCATCTATGCGCGCATTGGCACCGACAGCGACCGCCTGTTCACCGAGTTGCTGGCCAAGGCCAACGAGGTGAAGAACCAGCTGCCGCAGGACGCCGAAGACCCGGTTTTGAGCAAGGAAGCAGCCGACGCCTCGGCACTGATGTACATCAGCTTCCACAGCGACCAGTTGTCCAACCCGCAGATCACCGACTACCTGTCACGGGTGATCCAGCCCAAGCTGGCCACCCTGCCCGGCATGGCCGAGGCGGAAATCCTCGGCAATCAGGTGTTCGCCATGCGCTTACGGCTCGACCCGCTGAAGATGGCCGCCTATGAGCTGACCGCCAGTAACATCAACGACGCCGTGCGCCAGTACAACTTCCTCGCTGCTGCCGGTGAAGTGAAGGGTGAGTATGTGGTCACCAGCATCAATGCCAGCACCGACCTCACGTCGCCACAGGACTTCGCCGCCATCCCGCTGAAAACCATCGGCGACAGCCGCGTGCTGCTCGGCGATGTGGCCCGCGTGGAGATGGGCGCGCAAAGCTATGACTCGATCAGTTCCTTCGATGGCACCCCCTCTGTGTACATCGCCATCAAGGGCACGCCGAGCGCCAACCCGCTGGACGTGATCAAGGAAGTACGGCAAATCATGCCCGAGATCGAGGCCCAGCTACCGCCGAATCTCAAGGTCTCCATCGCCTACGACGCGACCCTGTTTATCCAGGTATCCATCGATGAGGTGGTGAAGACCCTGATCGAGGCGGTGCTGATCGTAATTGTCGTGGTGTTCCTGTTCCTCGGCGCACTGCGTTCGGTGCTGATCCCGGTGATCACCATTCCGCTGTCGATGATCGGCGTACTGTTCTTCATGCAGCTGATGGGCTATTCGATCAACCTGTTGACCCTGCTGGCCATGGTGCTGGCCATCGGCCTGGTGGTGGACGATGCCATCGTTGTAGTGGAGAACATCCACCGGCACATCGAGGAGGGCAAGACACCCTTCGATGCCGCCATCGACGGCGCACGTGAAATCGCCGTACCGGTGGTGTCGATGACCATCACCCTGGCCGCAGTTTATGCGCCGATCGGCTTTCTCGACGGCCTGACCGGCGCACTGTTCAAGGAGTTCGCCCTGACCCTGGCGGGCGCGGTGATCATTTCCGGCATCGTCGCCCTGACCCTGTCACCAATGATGTGCGCCAAGCTGCTGCGCCACGACGAAAACCCCACGGGCCTGGCACATCGCCTGGACATGCTCTTCGACTCACTCAAGCGGCGCTACCAGGTTGCGCTGCACGCCACCCTCAATACTCGCCCGGTGGTGGTGGTCTTCGCCCTGATCGTGCTGTGCCTGATTCCGCTGCTGCTGATGTTTACCAAGAGCGAGCTGGCGCCCGAGGAAGACCAGGGCATCGTGTTCCTCATAGCCAACGCGCCGCAGCCGACCAACCTCGAGTACCTGAACCGCTATACCGATGAATTCGTCGAGATTTTCAAGGAGTTCCCGGAGTACTACTCCTCGTTCCAGATCAATGGCTTCAATGGCGTGCAATCGGGGATCGGCGGCTTTTTGCTCACGCCCTGGAACGAGCGCGAGCGCACCCAGATGGAGATCCTGCCGCAGGTACAGGCACGCCTGAATCAGATCGCCGGCCTGCAGATATTTGGCTTCAACCTGCCCTCGCTGCCTGGCACCGGTGACGGCCTGCCATTCCAGTTCGTGATCAATACACCGAACGATTACGAGTCGCTGCTACAGGTCACCGAGCGGGTCAAGCAACGCGCCCTGGCCTCCGGAAAATTCGCCTTCCTCGACATCGACCTGGCCTTCGACAAGCCCGAGCTGGTGGTCGATATCGACCGGGCCAAGGCCGCGCAGATGGGCGTGTCCATGGAGGACATTGGCCTGACCCTGGCAACCCTGCTCGGCGAAGGCGAGATCAACCGTTTCACCATCGACGGGCGCAGCTACAAGGTCATCGCCCAGGTCGAGCGCGCCTACCGCGACAACCCGGACTGGCTCGGCAGCTATCAGGTGAAGAGCGAAAGTGGCGCGATGCTGCCGCTGTCGACCCTGATCAGGGTCAGCGAGCGTGCACGCCCAACCCAGCTCAATCAGTTCCAGCAGCTCAACTCGGCGATCATCCAGGGTGTACCTATCGTCAGCATAGGCGAAGCGATCGAGACCGTGCAGCAGATCATGGCCGAGGAGGCTCCGGCCGGCTTCGCCGCCGACTATGCCGGCGCGGCACGCCAGTTTATTCAGGAGGGCAGTGTCCTGTATGCCACCTTCGGCCTGGCTCTGGCCCTGATTTTCCTGGTGCTGGCGGCGCAGTTCGAGAGTTTCCGTGATCCGCTGGTGATCCTGGTGACGGTGCCACTGTCGATCTGCGGCGCGCTGATCCCGCTGTTCCTCGGCTTTTCCAGCATGAATATCTACACCCAGGTTGGCTTGGTCACCCTGATTGGCCTGATCACCAAGCACGGCATCCTGATCGTCGAATTCGCCAACCAACTGCGTCGTGAAAAAGGCTTGTCACGGCGGGCAGCGGTCGAAGAAGCGGCAGCGATTCGCTTGCGCCCGGTGCTGATGACCACCGCGGCCATGGTCTTCGCCATGATCCCGCTGATCCTGGCCACAGGCGCCGGCGCGGTAAGTCGTTTCGATATAGGCCTGGTGATCGCCACCGGCATGTCGGTGGGCACCTTGTTCACCCTGTTCGTATTGCCCTGCGTCTACAGCCTGCTGGCCAAGCCGGACCCGGAGCCTGCGACTGCGCCGGCAACCGGCAACTGAGGCGCTGAACAAGGCAGCGACAGGCACACGACAAGCAGACTCAAGGGATCAGGAAAAAATGCCTCTGTACCCATTGCATGCGCATGCAATCGGTAAGTTGGCGTTGAGCGCTGCGAAGCCCAACGGGTGATGGCGTATTCATTGGGCTTCGTCGCGTTGCGCCTCAGGCAACACGACGCGGCTTATTGTTCTCACGACAGTTCGCGGGTAAATAGCTAAAAAAATGCCGTGTACTTGATCCACGTACACGGCATTAGCACCACAGGGAAGTTCATCACACCGATCACTCGCTCACTTCTGTCCGGCCAAGCTCTGCGACAGGCTGAACATGAACAGCAATAAATCCTTGTCCGGCGCAACCTGTTGCATGGCTGCGCTGACTTTGCGGGGCAGTGGACAGTATTCAACGTGACTGGCGTTACCCAGTATCCGCGGGCCCGGCTCATGCCAGGCTGCCGCAGCCAGTGAGGCCACGCCCAGTGCCCCAATCAGGAAAGCACCTCTAGCAATTTCTAACTTCATAACTGCAACCCCTTGATAGCGCTGCCAAACGCCTGCTGATAAAAGTAGACCAAACGATCCCAATCACCAGCGCTCCACGACGAATGGCGCTTTAGTTGCTGCATGTCATGGCGAGCTGCCCGCCGTGAACTGAATCGCCGTCGGCTTTTCTCCAGGTCCAGCAGCGCCGTTGCGACCTCGACGCACTCACCCACCTGCTCGACTCGCACGAACAGATGCTTCTGATAAAGGCAGCCATGCTGCCAGCCAGCCCGATGAAAAAGCGCCAGCATGTCAGCCACCTGCTTCAGCAGTTGCTCGTTCACCGCAGACCCGAAACGCTCACGGCCACCCTCGGCGTACCACTGATTGAGCTCCTGAAAGCCTTTAAGTTCCTCAGACACCAGCAAGCCACGCCAAAGGCCTGAAGCGTCGCGCTGCACGTCGCAATAGAGCAGACGCGGCGCTGTTACGCCGAGCAAGGGCAGGGCCAACAAGGCATCGCGCTCACGCAGCACCGTGGGCCGACCAAACGGGTAACGCAAGCTGCGATAGACGTGCCCGACCTGGCGCTTGGCATACAGCACTTGGCCATCGCTTTGGTGCAACCGCTGTACGCCGCTCTCACCTCCGCGCCGATGATTTGGTTCTTCAACCCATTCACCCTGCAATTGCCACCACTGCTCGAACGCCATCGCTGCCGTCATTTCATTCGCCTGCAAGCCAAACATCAACACAACCAGACTTGGCCAGAAGCCTTACCCAGTCACTAACAGTAACAAATAATCAGACATGTAACCCCTGCACGACATTTCAGCAGGCATGCAGGACCCTGCCTGCATGGCCGCAACAACCCGTAGCTTGATGGTTGCAGCGACAGGCGCTATTAAAGCAATTTCCACACCACCAAACGGTCTAGCCATTATGTGTAACGCGCATCTCGCTTCGCTCATTTCTGGAATGCAATAGTGCGTGGGGCGGCCCAAATCGGCTGGATAATTGCTCGGGCACGCTGCCCGGGCTTGCTCCATTTTTATGGCTTACTGCGCGGCTGACTTGGCGCTGACCGATAGCCTGCGCCGGCATGCCTGCACTTGCAAAATACCTGCGGGGTTTATCTTCACCCACAAAAAACCCGCGCCGAGGCGCGGGTTTTTCAAGGACTGCTGGGGAGCAGGCTGGCTTACATCATGCCGCCCATGCCACCCATGCCGCCCATATCCGGCATGCCGCCGCCGGACTGCTTGTCGTCGACGATCTCGGCGATCATCGCTTCGGTGGTGATCATCAGGCTGGCAATCGAAGAAGCTGCCTGCAACGCCGAACGAGTCACTTTGGCCGGATCGAGGATGCCCATTTCGATCATGTCGCCGTACTCGCCGGTGGCTGCGTTGTAACCGTAGTTACCCGAACCTTGCTTGACCTTGTCGACCACTACGCTCGGCTCGTCACCACAGTTGGCAACGATCTGGCGCAGCGGTGCTTCGACAGCGCGACGCAGCAGAGCGATACCAACGTTCTGATCGGCGTTCTCGCCTTTCAGTTCGCTGATGGCCTGCAGGGCACGCACCAGGGCCACACCGCCGCCAGGTACAACGCCTTCTTCAACGGCTGCACGGGTAGCGTGCAGGGCGTCTTCAACGCGGGCTTTCTTCTCTTTCATTTCGACTTCGGAACCGGCGCCGACCTTGATCACGGCAACACCGCCAGCCAATTTGGCCAGACGCTCTTGCAGCTTCTCTTTGTCGTAGTCGGAAGAGGTGTCTTCAACCTGCTTGCGAATCTGGGCAACACGCGCCTGGATGTCAGCTTGAACGCCAGCACCGTCGATGATGGTGGTGTTTTCCTTGTTGAGGATGACCCGCTTGGCGTTACCCAGGTGTTCCAGGGTGGCGCTTTCCAGGCTCAGGCCAACTTCTTCGGAAATCACGGTACCGCCAGTGAGGATGGCGATGTCCTGCAGCATGGCCTTGCGACGATCACCGAAACCCGGTGCCTTGACGGCAGCGACTTTGACGATGCCACGCATGTTGTTCACCACCAGAGTCGCCAAGGCTTCGCCTTCAACGTCTTCGGCAACGATCAGCAGCGGACGGCCGGCTTTGGCGACGGCTTCCAGTACTGGCAGCATTTCGCGGATGTTGGAGATTTTCTTGTCAACCAGCAGGATCAGCGGGCCGTCGAGCTCGGCAACCATGGTGTCCGGCTTGTTGATGAAGTACGGGGACAGGTAGCCACGGTCGAACTGCATGCCTTCTACAACCGACAGTTCGTTTTCCAGGCCCGAGCCTTCTTCAACGGTGATCACGCCTTCTTTACCGACTTTTTCCATGGCTTCGGCAATGATGTCGCCGATGGAGGTGTCGGAGTTGGCGGAAATGGTACCGACCTGAGCGATGGCCTTGGTGTCGGCGCACGGCTTGGCCTGCTTCTTCAGCTCAGCAACGATGGCGATGGTCGCCTTGTCGATGCCGCGCTTCAGGTCCATCGGGTTCATGCCGGCAGCGACGGCTTTCAGGCCTTCGTTGACGATCGACTGAGCCAGTACGGTGGCGGTAGTGGTGCCATCGCCAGCGTCATCGTTAGCGCGCGAAGCGACGTCTTTGACCAGCTGTGCGCCCATGTTTTCGAAGCGGTCTTTCAGCTCGATTTCTTTGGCGACGGAAACGCCGTCCTTGGTGATGGTCGGAGCGCCGAAGCTCTTCTCGATGATCACGTTACGACCTTTCGGGCCGAGGGTCGCTTTTACAGCGTCAGCCAGGACGTTTACACCGGCGAGCATTTTCTTACGGGCGGAGTCGCCGAACTTAACTTCTTTAGCAGCCATGATGGATATTCCTCAAAATTCGTTTTGGTGGAGCGCGATGCACAGTGGCGGAGACGGAAATCAGGCTTCCAGAACGGCCAGGATTTCGCTCTCGCTCATGACCAACAGCTCTTCGCCGTCGACCTTGATGGCATTGCTGCCGGAGTAAGGACCAAACACCACTTTGTCACCAACGTTGACGGCCAGCGCACGCACTTCACCGTTGTCCAGCACGCGACCGGTACCTACAGCGACGATTTCGCCCTGGTTCGGCTTCTCGGCAGCGGAACCTGGCAGCACGATGCCGCCTGCGGTTTTGGTTTCTTCTTCGCTGCGACGGATTACGACGCGGTCATGCAGAGGACGAAGCTTCATTGTCGATCTCTCCCAAATAGGTTGTTTACATCGACCGGCGTTCACACCGGCGGGTTAGCAAAGTCCGGCGAAGCCGGTTGCGCTGCACCGAAGTGCAACGCGGAAGTCTGTTCTGCCGAAACCAGCAGAAAACCTTGCGGTGACCGCTACATAAGGGCGCACAAGTGGATTTCAAGGGTCAGCGATTAATTTTTTACGGCTGATGAGCGACTGTAGCGGCGTATTGGCGCAGGCCCAATGGGCAAAATAAGCCCTTGAGTGGCGCGATTGCCCAGCCGCTCGCCTGCAGTGCATGGCGCCTGAGCAATCGCATCAATCGCGGCGCTCGTACTCGCCTTCCAGCACATTCGGCTGGGCAGCACCCGGCCGAGTCTGTCCGGTGCGCGCTGCAAGGTCATCGACAAATGCCCGCTGGCGCATGGCTTGCTCGGCCGCACGCAGGCGGATTTTGTTCACCAGCAACCGGCGAGTGAAGGGGATCAGGCACAGCACGCCGAAGATATCGCTGATGAAGCCCGGCAGCAGCAGCAGGCCGCCACCGACGGCAATCAGCAGGCCTTCGAGCATTTCCTGCTCGGGCAATTCGCCGCGCGCCAGCTTCTCACGTGCGCGCCAGGCCGTGGCCACACCGGCAACGCGCAGCAGAATGCTGCCGAGAATCGCCGTGCCTATCACCAACAACAAGGTCGGCAACACACCAATGGCACTGCCCACCTGGATCAGCAGCGCCAGCTCGATGATCGGGAACAACAGGAACAAAAACAAAAAAACACGCATCAAGAATTCCTTAGCGCAAGAACGACTTTCAATAAGCGTTAAGTATGGGGTGTTGCGCTTAATTCAAGCTTAAGCGTCACCGTCGGTCGGCCAGGTTTCTGCCCGAACCAGCTGAACAAAGGCCTGACGCACCTCGCCGGGAGTGTTGCAGGGTGTGGTAAAGGCCAACCAATACAACCCGTGACCGATACGCAGGTGGAACCCTTCACTGTCGATCCCCACCAGTTCGGCCGGCACCTGACTCGGCAAACCAGCCAGGGCGACATAATGAGCGATGGCGGCGGCGTGGTCACTGTTCATGTGCGCGATCATGCCCTGCTCGACCTCACCAGCATCGACTGCCGCAGCAGTGGCTGCCACAGTATCGACTGCCGCAGTATCGACTGGCGACACGAACGGGTTAGCCAGCGCCACCTGGTCCAGCCAGTGAATCGCGCCGAAACCGCCGATGTAACGCCAGCGTACCGGCGCCAGCACCCAGAAATCGAAATCATGCGCGTGGTGATAATTCTGCGATTCGGGGAAGTAACGGTAATAACGCCGAGCCGCGGCGTCGATTGCGGCCTGGTCACACAATTGTCGCGCCTCGGCGAGTAGCGTCAGGCGACCGACTGCCTGCACGTCCTCGGCGCCACGCTCACCGACAAACAGCGAACACTTGGCGTCCTGCTTGAGGTTATGGGTGTGTTGGGCGATGCGGCTGATCAGGATCAGCGGCCAGCCCTGAGCATCCAGGCAGTAGGGCACCACTGATCCGAAAGGAAAGCCCGGCATGGCCTTCGAATGGGTCGAGAGCACCCCGCGGTATTCCTTGAGCAGCAATTCTCGGGCATGCTTGGCCGCTTTCACGCTCACCTTATGACTCCTTGCAAAGAATCCGTCACTAACGGACAGGCGCCCTAGAATAGCGGTTACAGCGCGCCAGCGGGACCACACGACACACCTTGAGGGGATACGCGATGCAACTCAAAGACAAAGTTATCATCATCACTGGCGGCTGCCAGGGCCTGGGCCGCGCCATGGGCGAATACCTGGCGGAAAAAGGCGTGAGACTGGCGCTGGTCGATCTCAACCAGGAAAAACTCGACGAAGCCGTGGCGGCCTGCAAGGCCCATGGCGTGGAAGCACGCGCCTACCTGTGCAACGTGGCCAATGAGGAGCAAGTGACCCATATGGTCGCCCAGGTCGCCGAAGATTTCGGTGCGATCAATGGCCTGGTCAACAACGCCGGCATCCTGCGTGACGGCCTGACCATCAAGGTCAAAGACGGCGAAATGACCAAGATGAGCCTGGCTCAGTGGCAATCGGTGATCGACGTCAACCTGACTGGCGTATTCCTCTGCACCCGCGAAGTGGCGGCGAAGATGATCGAGCTGAAGAACCAGGGCGCGATCGTCAACATCTCCTCGATCTCCCGCGCCGGCAACATGGGCCAGGCCAACTACTCTGCGGCCAAGGCTGGCGTCGCCGCCGACACCGTGGTCTGGGCCAAGGAACTGGCGCGCTACGGCATTCGTGTCGCTGGCGTAGCACCCGGGTTCATCGAGACCGAAATGGTTGCCAGCATGAAACCCGAAGCCCTGGAAAAAATGACCGCAGGCATTCCACTGCGGCGCATGGGCAAGCCGGTCGAGATTGCTCACTCGGTAGCCTACATCCTGGAAAATGATTACTACACCGGCCGTATCCTCGAACTGGATGGCGGCTTGCGCATGTAATCTCCGCGTTCATCGGCCTGTAACGCGGCGTAATCCGGGCAGGCCAGCGCACAGAAAAAATGCCGCATTCCTGTCGAAGGGAACGCGGCATTTTCATGGGTGCAATCTGTGGCTTCTACTCCGCTGACTCAGCTTGACTGAACCAGATGCACCACCCGCTGCGGGAACGGGATGCCGATACCGGCTTCAGTCAACTGCTCCTTGGCCTGCTCGGTGAAAGCAAAGGTCACTGGCCAGAAGTCCGGTGTAGCCACCCAGACGCGCAATGACAAGTTGACCGCGCTATCGCCCAGCCCCGTGACGAACACCACCGGAGCCGGGTCGCGATGAATGCGCGGGTCCTCGGCGATCTTCAGCAGCACATCACGGGCTTTCTTGATGTCGCTGGAGTAGTCGATACCCAGGTTGATGTCGGCGCGGCGCTTGGGTTCGCGTGAGTAGTTGGTGATGTTGCCATTGGACAGACTGCCATTGGGCACGATCACCACTTTGTTATCCGCGGTTTTCAGGGTGGTATGGAAGATCTGGATGCTGTCGACACTGCCCGACACGCCCTGCCCTTCGATCCAGTCGCCCGCGCGGAACGGCCGGAACAGCATGATCAACACGCCACCGGCGAAATTCGCCAGACTGCCTTGCAGCGCCAGGCCGATGGCCAGGCCGGCGGCACCGATGACCGCAATAAAGGACGTAGTTTCAACGCCAATCATCGAGGCGACGCTGACCAGCAGCAGCACCTTGAGAATAATGCTGGCCAGGCTGCCAATGAAGCTGTGCAGTGCACGGTCGACATTGCGCCGATCCATTAAAGCACTGACTTTGTGGGTCAGCGTATTGACCAGCCACCACCCGAGCAACAGGGTGATAATCGCCAGGGTCAGTTGGCCGCTGTATTGCAGCACCACTGGCAGCCAGCTCTCGGACATCTTCACCAACTGCTCGACATTCATCTCCATTTGACACTCCTTTTCTACGCTTAAAACGCGACCGCCATGGCTTGCCATGGCGGTCGCTTTACAATCACTGCGCTTGCGCAGCCCAGGCCAGACAGGCTTGCCGCGTCAGTCGCGGAAGTTGTCGAACTGCAGTGGCATACCGAAGTCTTTGGCGCGCAATGCGGCAATCGCTTCCTGCAAGTCATCGCGCTTCTTGCCGGTAATGCGCACCTGCTCCCCTTGGATTGCAGCCTGCACCTTGAGCTTGCTGTCCTTGATGTGGGCAACGATTTTCTTCGCCAGTTCCTTATCGATGCCTTCACGCAGGGTCATTTCCTGCTTGACGCTCTTGCCCGAGGCATAGGCATCTTTGAACTCAAGGCATTGCACATCGATCTTGCGCTTTACCAGGCATAGCTTGAGAATCTCGACCATCTGCTCCAGCTGGAAATCTGCATCAGCGGTCAGATTGACGGTCAGGTCTTTGATTTCGAAGCTACCTTTGCCGCGCAAGTCATAACGACGCTCAAGTTCTTTGATGGCGTTGTCGACAGCATTGGTGACTTCGTGTTTGTCCAGTTCGGACACCACGTCGAACGAGGGCATAGGTTTCCTCCAGATAGACGGCGCGCCCCAGATCACAGACGGGACACGCGTGGCTTGTTGACGGTTGAAAAACCCAGCCATTATATAGCCATAGGCGCTTGTCTGACTTAACCCTGTACTGCGGTGGAAAATCAAACCGACTCCTAGCGACACACACTGCCCGGCAATGTACCGGGCCCATGCGACTTCTTCCGCGAGCCTGCCCATGCCCAACCCCCATCTCAGCATCCTGGTGGTGGACGACGCCAAATTCTCCAGCGCCATGATTGGCCGCGCCCTGGGCCAGGTCGGCTATCAGGATGTACGCTTTGCCAACAGCGCCGCAGAAGCCATCAGGCAGCTCGAGCTGCGCCCGGCCAGCGTGCTGCTGGCGGACTGGCTGATGCCGGAAATGGATGGCCTGGAACTGACCGGCCGCGTCCGCCAACTGGATGAAATGACCGATCACTACACCTACGTCATGCTGCTGACCGGCAAAGAAGGTGAAAATGTATTGGGTGAGGCCTTTGACCGGGGCGTCGACGACTTCATCAACAAGGCACAAATGAATGAACAACTGGTGCCTCGGGTCTACGCCGCCGACCGCCTGTGCAACACCCTGCAGCGCCTGCTCCAGGAAAATCGACTGCTGACGGAAAATATCGCCAGCCTGGAACAGCGCAACCTGGTCGATACGCTTACCGGCCTGGGTAATGCCCGTTACCTGCGACAGAAGCTGCTCGACAGCCTGCGGCAGATCGAGTCGCGCGGTGGTGCGCTGTGCTACCTGTTGATCGGCCTGCAAGAGGCCAGCGAACTGCGCCAGCGTCACGGCAACGACTTCTACAACGAACTGCTCCACGGTGTCGCCCGCCGCCTGCAGCAACTGGTGCGTCCGCTTGATGTCCTGGTGCGCCTGGACGACAACCATTTCGCCCTGATTACGCTGCTCGAAGGCCTGCAAGAATGTTCGCCGAACAGCTTCAAGCGCCTGCATGAAGGGCTCAATCTCAAGGCATTCAAGACCAGCGAAGGCTTCATTAGCCTCAAGGCCGGCATTTGCCTGGTCGGCCTGGATGCCAACGCCTTGCCTATCAGCCCGGAGAGCCTGATCGCCCATGCAAGCACGCTGCTGCCGGAGTCATACGCCACCGGCAGGGTCGCGGGCATGCGCCTGCCGCCTGCGAACTAGCAGGCCGTGCCTGCGATGAGCTGGCATGTACTGGGCGCTGGCAGCCTGGGCTGCCTGTGGGCTGCGCGACTGGCGCGAACTGGCACACCCGTGCAGTTGATATTGCGCAACCCGGCTCGCCTCGCAGCCTATCAGCGCGCGGGCGGTCTGACCCTGGTCGAACAGAACCAGGCCCGGCATTACGTCGTGCCAGGGCAATTGGCCGACGATGCATCGCCAATCCAGCGCCTGCTGCTGGCCTGCAAGGCCTACGACGCCGAAAGCGCCATTGCCAGTATCGCCCCGCGGCTGGCGCCAGGCGCCGAGCTGATACTGCTGCAAAACGGCCTGGGCAGCCAAGAGGCGGTAGCCGCTCAACTACCCCAGGCGCGCTGCCTGTTCGCCTCAAGCACCGAAGGCGCCTTTCGCGATGGCGCAGCGCCTGAAGGTGAATGGCGTGTGGTATTCGCCGGTCATGGCCACACGTGGCTCGGAGACCCGCACCACGAGACGCTCCCGAGCTGGCTGGGGGACCTCGAACGCGGCGGCATACCCCACCAGTGGAGCCCGGATATTCTCAGCCGGCTATGGCGCAAACTGGCGCTGAACTGCGCCATCAACCCATTGACCGTACTTTACGATTGCCGTAACGGCGGCCTCCGCGAGCACGCCACGGAGGTCGCAACCCTCTGCATCGAGCTCGGCCAACTGCTGCAAAGCTGTGGCCAGCCCGGCGCTGCGGTGGACCTGCATGCCGACGTACAGCAGGTGATCCAGGCTACTGCGGCAAACTACTCCTCGATGCACCAGGATGTCGCACAGGGCCGGCGCACCGAAATCGCCTACCTGCTTGGCTATGCCTGCGCCACGGCGCTGCGCCAGCGCCTGATCTTGCCGCACCTGGTGGCGCTGCACCAACGCCTGCAGCACTACCTTGACGCACGCGGATTGCCCAGTCATTAAGCCGCGCGTTACCCTGCTTGAACTTCCCGTCACTGCGACTCATCAGCCCATGCCATTGCGTCAACGCCTCGAAAACCTTCCAGTCGGCCGCAAACTGCTCGCCGCGCTGCTGGTATTGCTGGCTGCGGTATTGCTGGTGGCTAACCTGGCATTCATCAGCGCGGCTTACTGGATTTCCCAGCAGAGCGTCGCACCGCAAGCCTTGCACACGCTCGGCCGCCTGATCGCCAGCCCTTCGCTTGGCCAGGAAGCACTGAGTTCGGCGAGCGCTGCCCAAGCCCTGCTGCATCGCCTGGATGACTACTCGCCCCTGCGCGCCGCGGTGATTTATGACAGCGATGGCGTGAGCCTGGCGCAACTCCATCGCGGGGAAAAACTGCAGTTGCCGCTACGTGTCGAGCAGCTGGACAGCTGGCGCCACAGCGAATTCCGCACCAACCTGCTGGTCAAACTGCCGCAGGCTGACGCACGCCACGGCTACTTGCTGCTGGTTGCGTCGAGCGAGCTACCCGGCGCTTTTTACACCGGCACGCTGACCGCCAGCCTGGTGATCCTGGCGTTTAGTGTGCTGCTCTGGCTGCTGGTGGCGCGGCAGATCCGCCGCCTGGTGACCAAACCGATTCGCCGCTTGGAAGAACTGTCGCGCCAGGTCACCCGCGAGGAGAATTATGCCCTGCGGGCCAAGCGCGGCAATCAGGATGAAATCGGCAGCCTGGCCGACGCGTTCAATACCATGCTGATGCGCATTGAGGCGCGTGAACAGGAACTCGAGCGTGCTCGCGACGATGCCCAGGCCGCATTCGACCAGGCACATAACCTGGCCGAAGAAACTCGCCACTCCAACCGCAAGCTGGAGCTGGAGGTGCAGGTACGCAGCAAGATCGAGAAGAAACTCACCGGCTTCCAGAATTACCTCAACAGCATCATCGACTCCATGCCCTCGGCCTTGATCGCCCTCGACGAACAACTCTACGTCAGCCAATGGAATCAGGAAGCCAGCACCCTCTCCGGCACAAGCCTGATGGAGGCCCTGAACCAGCCGGTGCACCTCGCCTTCCCGCCACTGAAGCCCTTTATGCCGATGCTCAAATGCACCGTCGAGCAACACAAGGTGGCGAAGATCGAGCGCGTGACCTGGAGCAAAGACGAAGAAGTTCATCACTACGCCATGACGTTCTACCCGCTGATGGGCGGCGCAGGACGCGGCGTGGTGATCCGCATCGACGACATCACCCAGCGCCTGAACATGGAAGAAATGATGGTGCAGTCAGAGAAGATGCTCTCGGTGGGTGGCCTGGCTGCCGGCATGGCCCACGAGATCAATAACCCGCTCGGAGCGATTCTGCATAACGTGCAGAACATTCGCCGACGTCTGTCGCCAGCGCTGGAGAAAAACCGCGAGCAGGCCGAACGTATCGGCATAAGCCTGGAGAACGTTGACCAGTACCTGCAGGCGCGGCAAATCCCCCGGCTGCTGGATGACATTCAGCAGGCCGGCACGCGTGCGGCAAAAATTGTCAGCCACATGCTCAGCTTCAGTCGCCGCAGTAACCGCCAACTGGCACCCTGCCAGTTGCCCGCGGTGATTGATCAGGCCCTGGAAATTGCCGGCAACGACTTCGACCTGACCGAAAGCTTCGACTTCAAAAGCCTGCTCATCCGCCGCGAATTCGACCCGGCGCTCGGCCCGGTGCCCGGCACCGCCAACGAACTGGAACAGGTGTTGCTCAACCTGCTGAAAAACGCCGCCCAGGCAATTCACCAGCGCACAGACGCCAGCACCCCCGGACAAATCACCCTGCGCACCCGCTTGGCACCGCCCTGGGCTGAAGTCCAGGTCGAAGATAACGGTGTCGGCATGCCCGAGGTAGTGCGTAAACGCATCTTCGAGCCATTCTTCACCACCAAGGAAGTCGGCCAAGGCACCGGACTGGGCCTGTCAGTTTCCTACTTCATCATCACCAACAACCACAAAGGACAGATGGAAGTGCAGTCCAAGACCGCTCAGGGCACCTGCTTTACCCTGCGCCTGCCGCTGACTGTAGCCATCCCCCACACAGGTCATTGAACATGGGTTACCGACTGTCGAAGATTTACACGCGTACCGGTGATACCGGCGAAACCGGCTTGGCCGACGGCCGCCGAGTCGCCAAGGATCACCCTCGGGTGGAAGCCATGGGCGAGGTGGATACGCTCAACAGTCAGCTTGGGTTGCTGCTGGCCGAACTGGCCGAGCACGCGACCGCGCGGCCGGGACTGAGCGAGGTAATCAAGGTCTTAACACCTTGCCAGCACCGCCTGTTTGACCTCGGAGGTGAACTCGCCATGCCCGAGTATCAAGCGCTGCAGCAGCCCGAGATCGAGCGCCTGGAGGCCGTCATAGACCGCTGGAACGAGGAGCTCGGCCCGCTGCAGAACTTCATCCTGCCGGGCGGCTCCCACCTGATCGCCCAGGCCCACGTCTGCCGCAGCCTGGCACGTAGCGCCGAGCGCCGCTGCCAGCACCTTAATGCGGTAGAACCGATACGTGGCGTCGGCCTGGCCTACGTCAACCGCCTTTCCGACCTGCTGTTCGTCGCCGCCCGCCTGATCGCCAAGCGCCAGGGTATCGATGAAGTGCTCTGGCAGGCGGCGCCGAAACAGCCGGCCTAACAGGCCGTTGAAAAACGTAGGCGAGGCAGCCAGCGCAATACCGATAGCGGCCCCGCAAAAACAGGCGCAACGTAGCGCAGCGGAGTTTACGAGTTGTAAATGAGCATTTTGATGGGGGCGCCTAGCCTGGACTCGCGCACGAGCCTGTTTTTAACGCAGCTATGGCAACGCAGGTAGTTTTTCAACAGCCTGCTAACCCGTAGCCCAGATAAGCCTTGGCGCAATCCGGGAGGGATTTACCTGGCGCTGGACCTCCCCGGATTGCATCCGGGCTACAGGGTTGCGTTGCGTTGGTTGGCGCTGAGCTCAACGAGGCGCCACGAGATCAGGTCAGACTGAGCTGGCTCTCGAAATGGCGCGGCTCGCCCGTCAGCGGATCGATGAAGGCCAGGCCCTGGGCCAACAACTTGAGCGGCCGACTGTAGTCATCGGGGGCATCAGGGCCTTCGCTGAGCGCGGGGTAGAACGGATCGTTGACGATGGGCGCGCCCAGGGCGGCCATGTGCACCCGTAACTGATGCTTTTTCCCCGTCACCGGGTAAAGCCCATAAAGCCAGTGCTCGCCCAGTTGCTGCGCCACTTCGATGCGGGTCTCGGTATTGGCCGTGCCGGCGACTTCCTGCATCCGGAAAAATGGCTCGCCGGCGGCCAACCGCGTGGCCCGGCGCAGGGGGAAATCCAGGCCAGGTAATGCCGGCGCCAGGGCTTCATAGCGCTTGTCCATCTGCCGCTCACGGAACAACGCCTGATACAGACCACGACTCTGCCGGTTGCAGGAAAACAGCACCAGCCCGGCGGTATGCCGATCGATGCGGTGCAGCGGCACCAGGTCGGCATTGCCCAGGCGCTTGGCCAGGCGCGCCTGCAGCGTCTGTTCGACATACTCGCCGGCCGGCATCACTGGCAGAAAGTGCGGCTTGTCAGCCACCAACAGGTGCTCATCGACATACAGCACGTTCTCGAGGAAGGGGATCGGCGTCTCCGCCACCACCTCGCGAAAGTAATGCACCCGCAAGCCGACCCGATACGCATGCGCCGGGCCGATCGGCGCGCCTTCTGCATCCAGCACCCGCTCGCGCGCCATACGCTGCAGCCATATGTCGCGGCTGATCGCCGGAAAATGCGCACACAGACAATCGAGCACCGTCGGCCAGTCGCCCTGGGGCAGATGCAGGGTGCTGGGACGCATATTGGAAGGGGAGCGGGCAGACACGGACATGAGCAACTCGACAGACAACAGTGAAGGTAACCAGCGCCCATTAGGCCGCAGCCGCTCACCTGACGTCAAAGGCCGAGGGGTTACAGCAGTATCACCGCCCAGACTAAGGCGATCAGACCCATGGTGACCAATTGCGCGGCACTGCCCAGATCCTTGGCCTGTTTCGACAGCGGGTGCAATGCCAGAGAGATACGATCCACCGTGGCCTCGATCGCAGAGTTGAGCAGCTCGACGATCAGCGCCACGAGGCATACGCCGATCAGCAGTGCACGCTCGGCCCTGCCAACATCCAGATAGAACGCCAGAGGTACCAGTACGGCATTGAGCAGCAGCAACTGACGAAATGCTGCTTCGCCCCGGAATGCAGCTAGCAGCCCCGCTCGGGAATAGCCGAAGGCATGCACAATACGCCGCCAGCCGGATTGACCCTTAAGCGCACTGCCATCGAGCACTGTAACAGCGGCTTCAGGCTTCACGGGCAACCGCCGCCAGGCGAGACATCGGGCGTTTGTAGGCATCGAGCAGGATTGTCCAGTCAGCCATCGGCATGCCGCCACGGTGACGAAACAGCTGCCCCATATCGTGCCGCGCAGCTGCGCAACTGAACAACCGACGACGGCTTTTCTCCAGGTCGAGCAGTGCCACGTCGACCCCAGGGCACGCTCCTGCGACGTGGGATTTGATAAAGATATGTTTGGGATACAAGCAGCCATGCTGCCAGCCGGCCCGGTGCAAACGACTGAGCGTCGCAGCCAGTTGCTGCAACATGCAGCGATTGAGTTGGCTGCCGAAGCGCTGCGGCGCTTGGCTGGCGTACCACTGATCCAGGCTGACAAAGCCCTCCAGAGCCTCGGTCACCAAGAGCGCACGCCACTGGCCAGCCTGTTGGCGCGCCGCACCATACACCACCTTCGGCACACGAAGCCCGAGCCGTTGCAACGCCTGCATGGCGTGCAGCTCACGCAATACCGTGGGCCTGCCCAAGGGGTGCAGCCAGGAGCGATGCAGATGCCCGGTCTGGCGCTTGAGGTACAACCACTGCCCTGCTGTGCTCTGCAGACGCTGCACACCGCTTTCGCCGCCACGCCGTTGATTGGGCGCCTCGACCCATTCACCCTGGGTCTGCCACCAGCGTTCAAAGGTGCCAGACTCCTGCTCAGTCGGCGCCAACGCAATCAGACTGCTCATCTCAATTGCCCTTGCGCAGGACGTAGACCCGCCACATGGCATACCCCGGGAGGAAATCCTGATGGCCGAGGATGTCGAACCCTACCTGCTTGAACTCCGCCTCAATGGTCGATCTGGCGATGACGAAACGGTTCTGATTGTCGCCGACTCGCCCCTCGGCGGCACGCCGCGCTTCCAGGCGCCGACGTTTCCAGGCCTTGTAGTTGCCATCGACCCACAGCGAAACAATCAGGGTATCGCGGGTTACCCGGTGCAACTCGCGCAACATGGCCAGGCGGTGCTCGGGCTCGGCGATGTGATGCAGCAGGCGCATGCAAAAAATACTGTCGACCGCGTTATCGCCCAGTTCGATGGCGAAGGCCGATGTCTGAAAGGCCTTGACCCTTGCCACGACATCCTGCGGTTGCTCGGCCATGGCAATCGCCAGCATGTCCGCCGAATTATCGGCGGCGAGGATCACCCGGTTCGACTGCTCGGCCAGCAGCGGCCAGAAGCGCCCTGCGCCGCACGGCAGGTCGAGCAGCAGGTTCGGCTCGCCCGCCAACTTCAGGGCATGCCGAGCCAGTTGCTCGTCACGCCAATGCGACAACCGGCGCGCCAGGCCATCCTTATGCTTTTGCAAGTACTGACGGGCGTGCTCGCGGTCGTACTTGTGCGAGAAGTCCAATTCGATCGGTGTGGCGCTAGACATGACAACCTGCTCCATTGAGGAATCCATGGCTGCCAAATTAACCAGTGGAGCATCAAGCCCCCGTCAAAAAGATGTGAAAAAAGCGTGAATACGCAGCACGCCAAGTAGCGGCGCTATCAGCCGCGCAAGCTGACCTCGAACACACTGCCCTGCGGCGGCAGATCCCGCACCTGCACCGCCCAGCCCTGGTGCGCGCAGATTCGCTTGACCAGGGACAAACCGAGCCCCAGTCCTTCGCCACGCGCCTGGGCGCCACGCACGAAGGGCTGGAACATCTGTTCCTGCTGATCCAGGGGAATACCCACGCCACTGTCTTCCACGCGAAAGCTGCCGTTTTCCAGGATCAGCCGCACAGCGCCCTGTTCGGTGTAGTGCAAGGCATTGCGCAACAGATTGGAGATCACCGTGCGCAGGAATGTCTGGTTGTACTGCGCCACGTCCCTGCCCTGCTCGATTAACTGGAACTGCAGACCTTTCTCTCGCATCAAGGGTGCCCAACGACTGCCCTGTTCCTCGGCGATGGCAGCCAGGGTCGCACTGCCACCCTGGCTCGATTCCTCAGGCCTGGTCCGCGCAAGGATCAGAAAGGTCTGCACCAGGTCACGCATTTCCTCGCTCGCACGAGCGATGCGCTGTACCTGTTCGCGCTGGCGCGCATCCAGCGTTGAAACCTCCGCAAGCAACTCGCAAGAGCTGGCAATAATCATCAAGGGGGTGCGCAGTTCATGGCTGACGTCGCTGGTAAACAGCCGCTCGCGCTCCAGGGAATGGCGTAATTGACCGAGCGTGCTGTCGAAAGCCGCCGCCAGGTGGCCGACCTCATCGTCTGGGTACTCTGGGGCCAGCGCTGGCGCCAGGGCGTGCAACTGATCGCGATGACGCACCTGGTTAGCCAGGCGGATCACCGGTGCCATTACTCGTCGCGCCAACAGCCAGCCGAGTCCCCAGGCCGCCAGCACACTGAGCAGAAAGCCGGCCAGCACCACATTGAACAGCACCTGTTCGCGCGCCTCGAACTCGTGCTGCTCCTGCACCAGCATAACGCTCTGCGCGTTGTCACTGCGCTTCAATACATAGAACGCCTGATCGCCCTCGACCACCTCGGAAAACCCATCTTGCGCCTTGGCGAACTGCTGCGGCACCGGGTAATCAGGCAGATGTGAAGCAAAAAAACGCGTGCTGGAGTCAAGTCTGGGCCGCTCGCCGCGGCGCAGATCCTCATTGACGACAATGCTCAGTTCACGATCAAGTTCCTGGGACACCAGGTGCTCTTCGACAAAATGCACAATCGCCACGATGCTCAACGCGAACACCCCGCTGACGACCAGAGTCATCAGTACAAAGGCGATCACGATGCGCCTCAGCAACGGCTGTTTAGACACCATCTGCGGACTCCGCCAGGCGATAACCAATACCGTGAACAGTGTGCAGCAGCGGCGTGGAAAAGGGCTTGTCGAGTACCTGGCGCAGCTGATGGACATGGCTGCGCAGGCTGTCGCTGTCCGGACAATCATCGCCCCACAGCGCCGCTTCCAGCGCTTCGCGGCGCACCACCGCCGGGCTGCGTTGCATCAATACCGCCAGCAGTTTCAAGCCCAGCGGGTTGAGCTTCAGCAGCTGACCGGCACGGCGGACCTGCAGGGTATCGAGGTCATAGACCAGCTCACCGAGGTGCAGTTGACGCGTACGACTGCCCTGGCTGCGGCGCAGGATAGCCTCGATGCGCGCCACCAGTTCGGACAGGGCGAACGGCTTGAGCAGGTAATCGTCGGCTCCGGCATTCAGGCCCTGCAGACGATCGTCGAGGGCATCGCGCGCCGTCAGCATGATGATCGGCGTATCACGCCGGGCATCCTCGCGCAGGCGCTTGCACAACTGATAACCGTCGATGCCCGGCAGCATGATATCCAGCACGATCAGGTCGTAATGCTCTGTGGCCGCCAGATGCAGCCCACTCAGGCCATCCTGCGCACAATCGACGCTGTAACCCTTCAGGGTCAGGTAATCGAGGATATTGGCCAGAATATCCCGATTGTCTTCCACCACAAGAATGCGCATGTTCGTTCAATCCTCAAGCGTGCCAGCACGATTTTACATTTTTGCGCTATGTAGCCGCTCTCAGCTGGATCAGGTTGGTACTGCGGGCGTTCTGCTCTGCGACTTCGACGCCGCGATGTCGCGCAGCAAACGAGGGCATTCAAGGACAACGAACGGACGGGTTAGACCTCGACCTGCGGCGGCCAGAATGCGCGAATCCCGGCGACGCCCTGAGCGCCAGCCTGCCATGCTTGCGCCAAATGCTGCGGGCCGACCCCGCCCAGCAGATAGGCCGGCTGATTGAAATTTCGCAGTAATTGGCCGGCCAGCTCCCAACCCAGCACCGCTGCATCAGGATGGGTCTGGGTAGCCTGCAACGGCGACAGGGTGACAAAATCCACGCTCATCTGCATGGCCATCGCCAGTTCCTCAGCCGTATGGCAGGACGCCGCCAGCCAGCGTTCGGTCGGCAGCGGTCGCCCGCCGGCGGCCAGTTCGTGCAGTTGCCGGGAAGTCAGGTGCCAGCCCGCCGCCGGGAAATCCCCCAACCACTCCAGCGGCCCCTTTAGCATCAGCTGCGCCTTGCCCGCGCAGAGGCCCTGAATATCCGCTGCCAGATCACGGTACTGGGTATCGGGCATAGCCGGCGCACGCAGCTGAATCAGCCGGATACCGCCGGCCAAGGCGGCACATACACCCTGCAATAACGCCTGCGCAGTCAGCCCTTCTGGCGTGATCAGGTAGCGGTCGGGCAAGCGGGCGGCGGCCACGATTGGCTGGTTGGCCGCCGGAAATGGATACTCGAGCAACTGCTGCGCATTGACCCAGGCCAGCGGCTGGCCTTCGGCGCCATGGGGCTCACCGACGAACGCCGTGACCTCCCAGACATCCAGCAACACCTGCTTGTCCGGGTAATCGTGATGCACCTGAATCAATGGCCGGGCGATGGTCGGGCGGATGCCCAGTTCCTCCTCCAGCTCGCGCGCCAGGGCCGCCTCTACCGCCTCGCCAGGCTCCACCTTGCCGCCAGGGAACTCCCAGAGGCCGCCCTGGTGCTGGTCGTCCGAACGTTTGGCAATCAGGATGCGACCCTCGGCGGCACGGATCACCGCGGCGGCTACATGAATGCGCTTCATCCCAGCTGCTCCACCTGCGCCGCCTGATACCAGCGCTGAAATGCCGGCCACTGGTAGACCGTAGCGACATACGCCGCCGCCACCTCGGGCAACGCCACCCGATAACTGCGCAGCCGCGCTGCGACAGGGGCGAAGAAGGCATCCGCCAGGCTGGCGTGACCGAACAGAAAAGCACCGCCCTCGCCGAACGTGGCGCGGCACTCGGCCCAGAGTTCACAGACGCGCAGAATATCGGCTGCAGCATCCGCCGGGATTTCGTCCAGCGCCTGATCGCGTTTGAGGTCCATCGGCAGGTGCGTACGCAGCGCGGTAAAACCACTGTGCATTTCGGCACAGACACTGCGTGCCACAGCGCGGGCGTATTCGCCGCGCGGCCACAGATAGGCCTCGGGATAGCGTTCGGCGAGGTACTCGCCAATCGCCAGGGAATCCCACACCGGCCCGTCCTCGGTCTTCAACAACGGCACCTTGCCAGTCGGCGAATGCTCGAGGATGCGCAGGTGGGTATCTGGACGATCGAGCGGGATCAGTACTTCGCTATACGGCGCCTCGGCCAGCTCCATGGCCAGGGCGGCGCGCAGCGACCAGGATGAGTAGGTCTTGTTACCGATAACCAGAACCAGAGACATGGGGCACTCCGTGCGTGATGCGCTTGCTGAGGGTCGCTCGACATTAAGGCGCCGCAACGTCCAATAGCAAATTCCCGTTATTCATGCCCCCATGAACAACGGGAATAGCCGGTGCATGCTAAAAGCCGCGGGCTGCCCTCAGGTGCGGTACTCGGCGTTGATCTTCACGTACTCATGGGACAGGTCGGTGGTCCAGATAGTCTCACTGCAAGTACCACGGCCCAGCTCGATACGAATGGTGATTTCCTCTTTGGCCATCACGGCCGCGCCCTGCTCTTCGGTGTAGCTGGCAGCCCGGCAACCACGGCTGGCGATGCATACGTCACCGAGGAACACGTCGATCTTGCTCACATCCAGTTGCGCCACGCCGGCATAGCCCACGGCAGCGAGGATGCGCCCCCAGTTAGGATCGGACGCGAACAGCGCGGTCTTGATCAGCGGCGAGTGGGCCACGGCATAGCCAACGTCCAGGCACTCCTGATACGTCGCCCCGCCGTTGACCTGCACGGTAACGAACTTGGTCGCGCCTTCGCCGTCACGGACGATTGCCTGAGCCACGTCCATAGACACCTCAAACACCGCCTGCCTGAGCGCAGCGAACAGTGCGCCGCTGGCCTGGGTAATTTCTTCCAGCGGCGCCTGACCCGTGGCAATCAACATGCAGCAATCGTTGGTCGAGGTGTCACCATCGATGGTGATGCGATTGAACGACTTGTTGGCGGCATCACGCAGCAAGTCCTGCAATACCGCCTGGCTGACCTTGGCGTCGGTCGCGATGTAACCGAGCATGGTCGCCATGTTCGGCCTGATCATCCCGGCGCCCTTGCTGATGCCGGTGACGGTAACAGTAACGCCGTCATGCACGAACTGGCGACTGGCGCCCTTGGGCAGGGTGTCGGTAGTCATGATGCCGGTGGCCGCTTCGGCCCAGTGATCGGCTGACAGGTCATCCAGAGCCGCCTGCAAAGCACCTTCTATCTTCTCCACCGGCAAGGGCTCGCCGATCACTCCGGTGGAAAACGGCAGCACCGCACTCTCATCAACGCCGGCCAGCTGCGCTAACTTGGCACAGGTACGCACGGCATTCTGCAAGCCCGGCTCACCGGTACCGGCATTGGCGTTACCCGTATTGGTCAGCAGATAGCGCACGCCGCCCAGCACACGCTTGCGGGCCAGGATCACCGGTGCGGCACAGAAGGCATTGAGGGTGAACACGCCGGCCACGCTGGAGCCTTCGGCGCAGCGCATGACTACCACATCCTTGCGCCCGGGGCGCTTGATGCCAGCCGATGCGATCCCCAGCTCGAAACCTGGAACCGGGTGCAGGGTAGACAGCGGGCCAAGACCAACAGCCATAGGGTGTGCTCCTTGAGGAATTTAAGTATCGCGCCGCTGGGCGCGAGCGTGTTCGATGGTAAAACGCCGCGAGCGGCTAAGCCGTTCGCGGCGTTGTAGAACGGACTCAAGCATAGCCAAAGTCGCCGCCCTGTCTCCGTTGCTTGCTCAGCCCGAGGTTAATTAACCTGGCCGTGGCAATGCTTGTACTTCTTGCCCGAACCACAAGGGCAAGGCTCGTTACGACCGATCTTCGGCTCGGTGCGCACTGGCGCCGGCGCAACGGCTACATCACCCTCTTCCGCCATGGCGTCGGGCTGCATCAGGGCAGACGCTTCTGCGTGCTGAAACTGCATGCGTTCGGCCAGCGCCTCGGCTTCGCGACGCAGACGCGCTTCTTCCTCGACCGGGTCCTCGCGACGCACCTGAACATGCGACAAGACGCGGATGGTATCGCGCTTGATCGAATTGAGCAGCTCCTGGAACAGGGCGAACGACTCGCGCTTGTACTCCTGTTTCGGGTTTTTCTGTGCGTAACCACGCAGATGGATACCGTGCCGCAGGTGGTCCATGGTCGACAGGTGGTCCTTCCACAGGTCATCGAGCACACGCAGCAGAATCTGCTTCTCGAAGGTACGCAACGCCTCGGCGCTGGCTTCGATTTCCTTCTCGTTGTAGGCCGTTACCAGCGCTTCAAGAATGCGCTCGCGCAGGGTTTCTTCGTAGAGCTTGTGGTCGTCATCGAGCCATTGCTGGATCGGCAAGCGCAGGTTGAAACTGCCGTAAAGTGCGTCTTCCAGGCCGGCGATATCCCACTGCTCAGGCAACGACTGTGGCGCGATATGTTCGTTGATGATGCCTTCCAGCACTTCCTTGCGGAATTCGGCGATGGTTTCACCAATATCATCAGCCGCCAGCAGGTTGTTACGCATGTGATAAATCACTTTGCGCTGCTCGTTGGATACATCATCGAATTCCAACAGCTGCTTACGCATATCGAAGTTACGGCCCTCGACCTTGCGCTGCGCCTTCTCGATGGCGTTGCTGACCATGCGATGTTCGATCGCTTCGCCGGGCTGCATGCCCAAAGCCTTCATGAAGTTCTTCACCCGGTCCGAAGCGAAGATGCGCATCAGGCTGTCTTCCAGCGACAGGTAGAAACGACTGGAACCCGGATCACCCTGACGGCCAGAGCGGCCGCGCAGCTGGTTATCGATACGCCGCGACTCGTGGCGCTCGGAGGCAATAACGTGCAGACCACCCGACTCGATCACCTGCTGATGGCGTTTCTGCCACTCGGCCTTGATCTGCGCAATCTGCTCAGCCGACGGGTTTTCCAGGGCGGCAACTTCAACTTCCCAATTACCCCCGAGGACGATGTCAGTACCGCGACCAGCCATATTGGTGGCAATGGTCAGCGCGCCAGGGCGCCCGGCCTGAGCGATGATCTCGGCTTCTTTCTCATGGAACTTGGCATTGAGCACCTTGTGCTCGATGCCTTCCTTGTCCAGCAACTTTGAAACGTACTCGGAACTGTCGATGGTTGCGGTACCGACCAGAATCGGCCGACCCTGAGCCTGACATTCCTTGATATCGGTGACGATGGCCGCGTACTTCTCTTCCTGGGTCAGATAGACCAGGTCGTTGAAGTCCTTGCGCGCCATCATGCGGTTAGTTGGAATAACGATCACTTCCAGCCCGTAAATCTGATGGAACTCAAAGGCCTCGGTGTCCGCCGTACCGGTCATGCCGGATAGCTTGTTGTACAAGCGGAAGTAGTTCTGGAAAGTGGTCGAGGCCAGCGTCTGGCTCTCAGCCTGGATCGGCAACCCTTCCTTGGCCTCGATGGCCTGATGCAGGCCCTCGGACAGACGACGACCCGGCATGGTCCGACCGGTGTGCTCGTCGATCAGCAGTACCTGATCGTTCTGCACAATGTATTCGACGTTGCGGTTGAACAGCTTATGCGCACGCAGCCCCGAATAAACATGGGTCAGCAGGCCCAGGTTGTGCGCCGAATAGAGGCTCTCGCCCTCGGCCAGCAGGCCAACCTCGGTGAGTACTTCCTCAATAAACTGGTGCCCAGCCTCATTCAGTTCGACCTGGCGGGCCTTCTCGTCGACCTTGTAATGGCCTTCCTGAGTGACCACACCCTCCTCTTCCTCGATGTGCAACTTGAGGGTCGGGATCAGTTTATTGATTTCGGTATACAGCTTGGAGCTGTCTTCGGCCTGACCGGAGATGATCAGCGGGGTGCGCGCCTCGTCGATAAGGATCGAGTCGACTTCGTCGATCACGGCAAAATTCAGCTCACGCTGGAATTTATCTTCCAGGCTGAAGGCCATATTGTCGCGCAGGTAATCGAAACCGAATTCGTTGTTGGTGCCGTAGGTGATATCGGCAGCATAGGCAACGCGCTTTTCTTCCGGCGGCATGAACGGGGTAACGATACCCACCGACATTCCCAGGAACTCATACAGCGGACGCATCCAGTTGGCATCCCGGCGAGCCAGGTAGTCGTTGACCGTGACGACATGCACACCCTTGCCTTCCAGCGCATTGAGGTAGACCGCCAGGGTACCCACCAGGGTCTTACCCTCACCGGTGCGCATTTCGGCAATCTTGCCTTCATGCAGGGTCATGCCGCCGATCAACTGCACATCGAAGTGGCGCATACCCATGACGCGCTTACCCGCC
>JAUSOF010000032.1 GCA_030656145.1 Pseudomonas sp. | reverse complement strand
GAAGAAGAATGTTCTGATCATTGGTGCAGGAGGTGTCGCCAAGGTGGTGGCCCACAAGTGCGCGCAGCACAACGACGAACTCGGTCGGATTGCTATCGCGTCGCGCAACATCTCCAAATGCCAGGCCATCATCGACAGCGTTAAGGCCAAGGGCAGTCTCAAGCAGCCGGCTGAGATCAAGGCCTATGCCTTGGATGCCATGGATGTAGACGCAACCAAGGCGCTGATCCGCGAAACCGAATCGCAGATCGTCATCAATGTGGGGTCGTCTTTCCTCAATATGTCGGTGCTGCGCGCCTGCATGGATACTGGCGTGGCTTACCTCGACACCGCCATTCACGAAGAGCCAGGCAAGGTCTGCGAAACGCCACCTTGGTACGGTAACTATGAGTGGAAGCACCTGGCCGAGTGCCAGGAGAAAGGCGTGACTGCCATCCTCGGTGTCGGTTTCGATCCGGGTGTGGTCAATGCCTACGCTGCATTGGCTCAGCAAGAGTACTTTGACCAGATCGAGTCGATCGATATCCTCGACGTCAACGCCGGTTCCCATGGCAAGTACTTCGCCACCAATTTTGATCCGGAAATCAATTTCCGTGAGTTCACCGGTCAAGTCTGGAGCTGGCAGAGCAATCAGTGGACCAGCAACAGCATGTTCGAGGTCAAGCGCACCGACGACCTGCCGGTGGTTGGCGAGCAGAATCTGTACCTGACCGGGCATGACGAAGTGCATTCCCTGTCCAAGCACCTGAACGTGCCCAATGTGCGTTTCTGGATGAGCTTCGGTGAGCACTACATCAACGTGTTCACCGTGCTGAACAATCTAGGCCTGCTTTCCGAGCAACCGGTGAAAACCGCCGAAGGCCTCGACGTGGTGCCGCTGAAAGTGGTCAAGGCCGTGCTCCCGGACCCTGCTTCGCTGGCGCCGGGCTACAGCGGCAAGACCTGCATTGGTGATCTGGTCAAGGGCACTAAGGACGGCAAGCCGGTCGAGCTGTTTATCTACAACATCGCCGACCACGCTGATGCCTATGCCGAGACCGACAGCCAGGGTATTTCCTACACCGCCGGTGTGCCGCCGGTCGCGGCTGCCTTGCTGGTGGCCCGTGGTGACTGGGACGTGGCACACATGGCCAACGTCGAACAGCTGCCGGCTGAGCCGTTCCTCAAGCTGCTCGATGTCATGGGCCTGCCCACCCGGATCAAGGACGCCAACGGCGACCGCCCCTGGGATCAAGCCCTCTGATCGGCTGCGCGTCGGCCAGGCGTTGTTGAAAGTGCGCTCGGATGCTCATTTACAGCAGTAAACTCCGCGTCCTCGCGCACTTTATTCGCTGGCGCTCACCCTACGGGTCAGCCTGCGGCTGTTACTCCCGTTGGTCGTTGCGCCTAGCCTGGCTCTAGCGCGCTCGATCGGCCCAACGCCCGCCATCTTTGGCGGGCGTTTTGCTTTCTGGTGAACATCCACCGTTGCCTGTTGCTGGTGGATGTAAGGAGCGACATCCAGCCTACGTGCAGGCTTGTGCGATCAAACCTGCATCCCGCTTTAGCCGCGACGCGGCATCGGTGCGCGCCGCGCTTCCCGCCCGGCGCATTTCACGCGACAATCACGGCATATCGACATGCGCCCCTGCGTTGGGCGTGTGCATCTGCGCATCCGTGAGGAAACCAGCATGAGCAGCAACGACCGCGTCATTATTTTCGATACCACCCTGCGTGATGGCGAGCAGAGCCCTGGCGCGTCCATGACCGGCGAAGAAAAGCTGCGCATCGCCAAGGCCTTGGAGCGCTTGCGCGTTGATGTGATCGAGGCGGGTTTTGCCATTGCCAGCCCGGGTGACTTCGCCGCCGTCAAGGCGATTGCCGACAATATCAAGGACAGCACCGTGTGCAGCCTGTCGCGCGCCCTCGATGGTGACATCGACCGAGCCGCAGAGGCGCTCAAAGGCGCCAACTCCGGGCGCATTCATACCTTTATCGCCACCAGCCCGATCCACATGCAGTACAAGCTGCGCATGCAGCCGGATCAGGTGGTCGAGCAGGCGGTGCATGCGGTCAAGCGCGCGCGCAACCTGTGCAGCGATGTGGAGTTCTCCTGCGAAGATGCCGGGCGTTCGGAGATCGATTTTCTCTGCCGGATTGTCGAGGCGGCGATCAATGCCGGTGCGCGCACCATCAATATTCCGGATACCGTGGGCTATGCGATCCCGCACCAGTATGCGGAGATGATTCGTCAGCTGCTTAATCGCGTACCCAATGCCGACAAGGCGGTATTTTCGGTGCATTGCCACAATGACCTGGGCCTGGCTGTAGCCAACTCCCTGGCCGCTGTGGTGGCCGGCGCTCGGCAAGTGGAGTGCACCATCAATGGCCTCGGCGAGCGTGCTGGTAATGCCGCGCTGGAAGAGATCGTCATGGCGATTAAAACCCGCGAAGACCTGCTCGGCGTGCACACCCGCATCGACACCCAGCACATCCTCAGCACCTCGCGGATGGTTTCCGGTATCACCGGTTTTCCGGTGCAGCCGAACAAGGCGATTGTCGGCGCCAACGCCTTCGCCCATGAATCGGGTATTCACCAGGATGGCGTGCTCAAGCACCGTGAAACCTACGAAATCATGTCCGCCGAGTCGGTTGGCTGGAATGCCAACAAGATGGTCATGGGCAAGCATTCCGGGCGCGCTGCGTTCCGCGCGCGGCTGGAGGAGCTGGGTATCGTCCTGGCTGGCGAGGGCGAACTGAATGCCGCGTTTGCCCGCTTCAAGGATTTGGCCGACAAGAAGCACGAAATTTTTGACGAAGACCTGCAAGCGCTGGTTTCCGACAGCCTGAGCGCCGAAGCCCCAGAGCACTTCAAGTTGCTGAGCCTGGAAGTAGCGAGCAAAACCGGCGAAGTGCCGCAGGCGCAGATCGTGGTCAGCGTCGATGGCCAGGAGCGCAGTGCGGCCGCCCAAGGCTCCGGTCCGGTTGACGCGACCTTCAAGGCCATCGAATCGATTGCCGGTTCGCAGGCCAGTCTGCAACTGTACTCGGTCAATGCCATCACCGAGGGCACCGACTCCCAGGGCGAAGTCACCGTGCGCCTGGAAAAAGCCGGGCGCATCGTCAACGGCAATGGTGCCGATACCGACATTCTGGTGGCATCGGCCAAGGCCTATATCAATGCCCTTAACCTGATGCAGGCCGGGCATAAGGCGCACCCGCAGGTGGCTGACGTTTGATTGAGGAGCTGCGGCGTCGCGCTTACCTGAGTGCCATGCAGGTGGCCAGTTGGCTGCCGCGCGTGGAGCTGCCTTTCGCCGCGCCCTCACGGCCGGAGTCGCTGCAGCCGCCGGAGCCGGAAGTACCCGTCGCGGTCGAGCCACGACCCGCGGTGCCCGTCAGTGAACCAGCGCCTTTGGCCCGGCCCGAGCCGCCAGTCGAGCGGCCAAAGATCGAGGTGCCGCGGCCTAGCGTCACGCCCCGCAGTGCTAAAGCGGACGCCCGTACGGAAACTGAGACCCCCGCTGCGGTCAGGCAGGTAGCTGCGCCTCCACCGCGTTTCGCCCTGCAGTTGTTGCGCGCTGGCGACTGCGCCTTGTTGGTCGAGTTGCCTACCGGTGAGCCTCTGCAGGGTCGCGATCCGGCTTACCTGCTGCTCAAGGATTTGCTGCGCGCCGCCGGCCTGCCGGACAGCCCGCAATTGGTCGGGGAGCCGGTACGCTGGCCTTTACTGGCCCGCGGCAGCATGGATCAGGGGCCGCAGGCGGCATTGGATTATGTTCAGAGCTTCATCGCTGCGCGCCTGGAGGAACAGCAACCCTGCAGTTGCCTATGGCTGGTGGGCCTGCCGGCTATCCGCTTTGCTGGTGATGCCAATGCAGAGTTCTATAACCGTGAGTTGCAGATCGATGGCCTGGGTGCCGCTTGGGCGCTGCCGGGGCTGGAGTTGCTGATGGACGAGCCGGCGCGTAAGGCCGAGCTGTGGCACGCCATGCGCCGGGTGCGGCAACGCTGGCTGGCAGCCTCTTGAGCGCGTCCAGCGTCGCCTGGCTCGGACCGCGTCGTCCAGGATCCCACCGTCTATTGAGCCAATCTGAATGAGTGAAACGATTTCTTTCCGCCCGATGACCGAGGCGGATATCGAGGCGGTACTGAGTATCGAGTGCGCCGCGTTCAGTCACCCCTGGTCCCGTGGCATCTTCCTCGACAGCCTCAAGTCCTACGATTGCTGGGTGATGTTCGACGGTCTGCAGCAGGTCGGCCACGGGGTGATTAACGTCATCATCGATGAAGCCCATCTGCTCAATATCACCATCAGGCCGGAGAGCCAGGGGCGTGGTTTCGGCCTCTTGCTGCTGGAGCGTCTGATGCAGCGTGCCATGGAGCTGAAGGCGGGCGAATGCTTCCTTGAAGTGCGCGCCAGCAACCAGTCGGCCTATCGTTTGTACGAGCGTTATGGTTTCAATGAGATCGGCCGGCGTCGCGATTACTACCCCTCTGTGGGTGGGCGCGAAGATGCACTGGTAATGGCCTGCACCCTGTTCGACTGAGCGCGTCATCTGCTGCGGGTGTCTTTGTCCACGGGATGCAATCCGGGGGCTGGCTGTGACCGCGGCGCAAAGTGGCTTGTCAAAGGCCACACGCGCTCCGTATGGTGCGCATCGATACTCCAGGGAACCGATTGGCATGAGTGACTTACAACATCTCTTCGACAACAACGAGCGGTGGGCCGAGGCCATCACCCAGCAGGACCCCGCGTTCTTCGCCAAGCTGGCCCGCCAGCAGGCGCCGGAATACCTGTGGATCGGTTGCTCCGATGCGCGGGTGCCGGCCAACGAGATCGTCGGCCTGTTGCCGGGTGATCTGTTCGTGCATCGCAACGTCGCTAACGTGGTGCTGCACACCGACCTCAACTGCCTGTCGGTGATCCAGTACGCGGTCGATGTGCTCAAGGTCAAACACATCCTGGTCACCGGCCACTACGGCTGCGGCGGTGTGCGCGCCTCCATGCAGGATACCCAGTTCGGCCTGATCGACGGCTGGCTGCGGACCATCCGCGATTTGTATTACGAGCACCGCGAGCACCTGGCGCAGTTGCCGAGCGAGGAGGAGCGGGTCGACCGTTTGTGTGAACTCAATGTGATTCAGCAGGTGGCCAACGTCAGCCACACCACCATCGTGCAGAACGCCTGGCATCGCGGCCAGGAGCTGTCGGTGCACGGCTGTATCTACGGCATCAAGGACGGTCGCTGGAAGAACCTCAACGTCACCGTCAGCGGCATCGAACAGTTGCCGCCGCAATACCGCCTGCGTCCGCTCGGCGAAAGCTGAGGTGGTCAATAGCTCGCGTAGTCTGGCCATGCTTGGTCTGCTGCTGGCCGTGCTCTGCTGGTCGGGCAACGCCCTGGTGGCACGTGCCTTCGCCGGCGATATTCCGCCTTTTGCCCTGTCGTTCTGGCGCTGGTGCCTGGCGCTGAGCCTGTTGTTGCCGTTCGTGCTGGCGCCGTTGTGGCGCCATCGCCCCGAATTGCGTGCCGCGGGCTGGCGCCTGCTGGTGCTCGGCGGCCTCGGCATTGCCGGCTACAACTCGATGCTCTATAGCGCCGCGCAGAGCACTGCCGCAATCAACATCACTCTGGTCAACACCTGCCTGCCGCTGATGACCTTTATCGGCGCCGGTCTGCTGCTCGGCGAATGGCCGCAGCGCCGCGCCTGGTGGGGCATGGGGCTGGCGGCAATCGGTTTGCTGGTGCTGATCACCCAGGGTAGCTGGGCGACCCTGACCGCGCTTTCGTTCAATCGCGGCGACCTGATCATGCTTCTGGCCGTGGCCGACTGGGCGCTGTATTCGCTGCTGCTGCGGCGCTGGGCCACGTACCTGCTGCCGATCCCGGCGCTGGCCCTGCTCGGCGTGCTGATGCTGCTCGGCGTGCCACTGATCCTGCCGTTCTACCTCTATGAGCTCAGCCAGGGCGCCCGCTTCGTCGTTACCCCAAGCAACCTCGGCGCCATCGCCTACACCGCCGTATTCGCCTCACTGGTTGCTTACCTCGCCTGGAATCACGGTGTGCGTGTACTCGGCGCGGCCAAAGCGGCGCTGTCCAATTACCTGATGCCGGTCTTCACCGCCATACTTGGCTGGTTGCTGCTGGGGGAGGGCTTGCAGGCGTTCCACTGGCTGGGCGGCGGGCTGATTTTTGCCGGTTTGCTGTTGGGCACGCAGATGGGCGGCAAGCGCGCCTGACCGACAGGGTGGATCGCCACCTCGTGGATAACCGCGCGGCGCTATCCATCAGGCTGGGGCGGGCCTGGCGGCTGCCCTCGGACAGCCTCCTGGTGGCGCGGTTACCGCGCCGCGTTGGCCTGCTTCACCGTCGCAAGCCAGGCTGGGTCCAGCTGATTCTGCTCGGTATCCATGCCCAAAGCCGCCATAGACTCCTTGTGTCGGTTGATCTCCGCGATCATCTGGCTGAGGGCGCTGGAGTTGCCGTCCAGTTGGTGCATCTGGGTCAGGCCCAGGTGATAGAAACGCAGCAGTTTCATCGCAGTCGGATCTTGGGCAGTGACGCCGACGGTGACGTGGTGCATGACGTTGGTGATGCTCATCAGCCGGCGCTTGAGTTGCCAGCCGTAGACGGCGGGCGCCATCCAGGGCTGCTGCCAGAACCTGAATCGCACCAGTGCCATGGTCAGCAGCAGCCCGGCAATAATACCGCCCAGGTTCAAGCGAAAATTATCGCCACCGGGTTCGCCGAGCAGCATCACGGCGGCGGTAGACAGCAGCATGCCCAGCAGCAGAAAGATCACCACAATGATCATCGTGCTGCGGCGCGTCTGCTGACGGTATTTCTCAGGATTCAACTGCTTGATCTCGAACATCACCTTCACAGGACTCCTCTGTTGAGTGGATGACAATGTGCTGGGCATTATCACCTACAGCAGTCGTGCTGGCGCGATTAACCTTGCGGCTCGGTGTGCTGGCCTTGCTGGTGTTGCAGGTGAGCCGGCTGGGCAAGTTGACCCGCGCGCGGCGCAACCAGGGTTAAGGGGGCATAGAGTCACCGCGACTTACGCTGGCAAGTGGTTCTGCCCCGTGTCAGGTCAGGGCTTCAGCACACCTGAGGCCTTGGCGGCGTGCGTTGCGATGACATCCATCCGCTCTGGCGACAGGCAGTCGTAAGGCTCCAGGCCAAGCGCCTTCAGTCGCGCCCGCACAGTGCCCATGAGCGCCGGGCTGGCGCCCGACTCGATGATCGAGGAGACGAACGCGGCGAATTGCGGCGCGGACCAGCCCTTCTCCGGGGACAGTTCGGTGTGGATGAAGTCGAACCCGTAGAGGGGGTGCGCGCGGTTCTCGATGCGGCCGTACATATGCACGCCGAACTTGCTGCAGGCGTGCCGCTGGATGGCGGCCTGGGGATCGACCAGCGCAAGCTTCTCGGCATGCCCGGTGGCTTTGAGCTTGTCGCGCGGCACCGCCACCACCACGGAGAACAGTGCGCCCTTGGGTTTGCAGCACTTGGCGCAGCCGCAGGCGTGGTTGTAGGCCGATTGTGCGTCGATGTGCTCCCGGGCAGGATCCTCGGCGCAATGGCGTGGCGCGGCCTCTCAGCGATGCTTGCGTTTACGCGCTTGGCGGTCGGCCCGATGATGTTTGCCGTATTGGTACTTCTGCTCTTCATACCTGTGCTGACTGGGCTTGTGATGCCCTGCGGAATGATGGCGATCCGCGCCTCGTAAGAGGAGGCCAGTGAGGTGTAAAAGCTGGGTAAGGGGTGTGCCAGCAACGAAACATCCCGCGCTTGGCAGGGCGAGGTATTATCGCCGGTTGAAAACTGGCGCCCCCGACGTTGTGGATTATCCATTCAGTGGCGTAAGGTCAAGGTATCCCCCAGGGAACTTGACCCACCCTGAACTTGTCCTTGAATCGCTGGCTTTGTCCGCCGATCTGCATGGTGCGGACAGGGTGCCGCAAGTAATTCAGGTGCAAGCGACAGATCGCGCATCAATCCCTAGCGATCATTAAGCCCTTAGACAGGATATGTGACATGAGCAAAACAGCACAGGAATACGCGGATGAGTTGATGCCGCTGAGCCGCCTGCCAGATCCTGAGCCGACTCCAGGGGCACACTTCAGGTTTGTTAATGTCGATGTGGCTGCAGAAGATCGTACTCAGGCCGTAAAGCACGCAATCGCGATGACGTTGTGTGAGCGGCTCCAGCTGGCATACCCAGACAGAGCCGTCTCCATTGGACGTTTCGGGATCAATAACGAGGGATGGCGCATGTGTTTCGAGGTCGCGCCTGCGCTCGCCGAAGGGTAGCCCGGCAGGCACAGGATCAACGCTCGGTTCGACGTGCAGGAAGGCCCGACAAACGTAGGAATCATCGATTACCACTCTCCTGCCGCGCGGCTTTCCATGGCGCCTATGAACGCTGCGGTTGCCAGGCGCCAGGACAGCTAAGCCACATCCTGCGGCACAGAAGATCTTGGGGCATGGCGATATCAAGATGACGATGTGCTATTCGCTCCTTGCTCCTGATCACTTCGCCACGGCACTGACCTTCTCGCCGTTGGCTTTGCTGGAGACCTCCTAAGGCTGGTGAGCCGGTTCGTAACGACCTTCTCAGCTCTTTCTATGGTCTGAACCTTCTTGCTGTTAGTCGGAAAGCACGACAAAGTTAAGCCTTCTTTAAGCTGCATTTTGGTTGCCTCATGACTGAACGTTCCGCCAGATCGTCCGGGAAACCCTCTCTCAATGAGCAATCGGAGGAGAATTTTGCTGATAACGAAGGCTGGATCGCATGGCGAAATTTGACCACTGAAGCCATGGGGCGTTTTCACGAGCAGCTTCTTGCGAGCGTTTCCAGGGCCCCGGGCTTGGTGGGCTACGAGGCAGCGAAACGCGCACGGGCAGCTAATGGGAACTTTGCCTGGTCTTGGGGGGCAGCTGCTGAAATTCAGGAAACTACCAATACGATAAATTCGTGGGGGGTGCACCTTCATGACTGGTGCGCTTGGAATGCCGTTGTTGAGTCATTTGAGACGGATGAAGATAAAGGGCAGCTGCTGCATCACTTCGTTAACCCCTTAGCTTTCTTCTGCATGCATCAACCTAGCGCACTCAGTGATCGCCTGATGCTTCTTACCGAGACACTTTTACATCAGGCGAACTGTCTTGTAGAACCAGGCTACGTTGATCGACTTGATCAGGATGGTTTGAGACCTGGACAAGGGCTTCGACGTTCTGATCGCAGAAAGCAGGTCATTCACCTCGGTCACCGCTGGACACGATTTAATGGGTTTCTGGCTGCGTTGGATGCAATGAATGACTCTGCCTATCGAAAGCTTAGTCGCAATTTTCGCGACCTATCTGTTCACTCATTTGCACCTAGGTTCATGGTCGGGCAAATCATGCGCGCAGTTCGTTCGATTGAGCCTTGGCAAGAAATCGTGGAGCAACCGGGCGGCGGCTCCTTACTTGTAGATCATCCAACTAAGAAATGTGTCAGCTACACGATGGCAGTACTGGAGCCGTTTCCTCTCAGGGATGCATTCTCATCTAGTCTTTCTGAGTACCAAAAAGTATTGGCTGCTATGAGCGCATTTTCTGAGCTGCTTGAGGAGATATGCGATGGAATGGATGCGATACCAGATCGCTTGTCGGGACAGTCGTAGGCTGGGCCAAGATTGAGACACTTGTGAGACACCCACAAAACAAAAAAGGGCTTAGCTTTCGCTAAACCCTTGTTTTGTTTGGTGGCTACGCAGGGACTTGAACCCCGGACCCCAGCATTATGAATGCTATGCTCTAACCAGCTGAGCTACGTAGCCGATGTGGCGCGCATTATTCTGGCTCAGGGCTTTTCTGTCAACCCTGGGGCGAGAGTTTTTTCGCGCACGATCAAGCGCTTAGGCGCTATAGAAGCGGCGAGCAAGACCGCCTGCTTCTGGTGAGGTGTATTCATCCCGCAATTTGAGTAATCCGATTACAAATTCCCTGCGCAGGTGCCGCGTACGCAGGTACGTGTGCCTGAGTCGGAGTCGGTCGCCGGCAAGGCGGCGAGTCGGGTTGCCGTGGATCGGGCGAATTGCTGGCGAAGCCAGGCTACGTCCTGTCGCCCGTCTGCAGGCGCGGCTATGGCGCCGCAAAAACCGCCCGCTGCGGTGGTTCAGTCGTTCGCCGGGTGCAGGTCGATCCACTCGTTGCACACCACCGGCGCTTCACCCCGTGCGCGTTTTCCTCCACTCTGTGTTTCTTTTTCCCAGCAAGGCCCTCCCGTGCAACCGGTTATTTCCATCCAGCAACTGAACAAGACCTACGCCTCCGGTCATCCGGCGCTGCAATGCATCGATCTGGACATCCATAAGGGCGAGATTTTCGCCCTGCTCGGCCCCAATGGCGCGGGCAAGACCACCCTGATCAGTATCATCTGCGGCATCGTCAACCCGGGCGGCGGCAGGGTGCTGGTTGGTGGTCACGACATCATCAAGGACTACCGTGCGGCCCGTGCGCAGATCGGCCTAGTGCCGCAGGAGCTGGTCAGCGATGTGTTCGAAACCGTTTGGGCGACGGTGAAGTTCAGCCGCGGGCTGTTCGGCAAGAAGCCTGATCCGGCGTATCTGGAGCGCCTGCTGCGCGACCTGTCGCTGTGGGACAAGCGCGACGCAAAGATATTCGAGCTTTCTGGTGGCATGAAGCGCCGGGTGATGATCGCCAAGGCGCTGTCCCACGAGCCGCAGATCCTGTTCCTCGATGAACCCACCGCCGGGGTCGATGTCGAGCTGCGCCGTGATATGTGGAACATGGTTCGTGGCCTGCGCGCGCGCGGCGTGACCATCATCCTCACCACCCACTACATCGAAGAAGCCGAGGAGATGGCTGACCGTATCGGGGTGATCAGCAAGGGCCGGATCATCCTGGTCGAGGACAAGCAGGCGCTGATGCACAAGCTCGGCAAGAAGCAGCTGACCCTGCATCTGCAGCATCCGCTGGCCAGTATTCCCGCCGAGCTGAACGGTCACCGCCTGGAGTTGACGGACGAGGGGCATGCACTGGTGTTCACCTTCGACGCCCAGAGCGAGCACACCGGCATCGCCGAACTGCTCAAGGATCTGGCCCAGCGGGGCATTGATTTCAAGGATCTGCAGTCCAGTCAGCGCTCGCTGGAAGATATTTTCGTCAGCCTTGTTCAGGAAGCGCGGTCATGAATTTCTATGCCATCAAGGCCATCTACCTGTTCGAGCTGGCACGCACCTGGCGCACCCTGCTGCAGAGTATCGCTACCCCGGTGATCAGCACCTCGCTGTACTTCGTGGTGTTCGGCTCGGCCATTGGTTCGAGCATGACCCAGATTCAGGGAGTGAGCTACGGGGCCTTTATCGTGCCGGGGCTGATTATGCTGGCGCTGCTCACCGAGAGCATCTCCAACGCTTCGTTCGGCATCTATATGCCCAAGTATTCCGGGAGCATCTACGAGCTGTTGTCGGCGCCGGTGTCCTATCTGGAGATCCTCGTCGGCTATGTCGGTGCGGCGGCGACCAAGTCAATCATCCTCGGCCTGGTGATCCTGGTCACGGCCCGCTTATTCGTTGATTTCGAGATTCTCCATCCGTTCTGGATGCTGGCCTTGCTGGTGCTCACCGCGCTGACCTTCAGCCTGTTCGGCTTCATCATTGGCGTGTGGGCCGATGGCTGGGAGAAGCTGCAGATAGTTCCGGCGCTGATCGTCACGCCGCTGACCTTCCTCGGCGGTAGCTTCTACTCGATCAGCATGCTGCCGCCCGTGTGGCAGACGGTGACCCTGTTCAACCCGGTGGTGTACCTGATCAGTGCCTTCCGCTGGAGCTTCTACGGCGTTTCCGACGTCAACGTGGTGCTCAGTCTGGGGATGATCCTGGGCTTTCTGCTGCTGTGTATCCTGGCGGTTGGCTGGATCTTCAAGACCGGTTACCGGCTGAAGAGCTGAGGGCGGGTGAAGCGCTCTCGTCTACTGCGCCCGTTTTCAGGCGGGCACGGCCGGATGGGCCTGGATAAATCGCTGCGGCAGTATTCTGCAGGTGACTTGCGCTGCACGTGGAGCGTGGCGAATGCGCGGAGGAGGTGGGCTGATAGCGCCGCCCATAAACAAGAAAACCGGCTCAAGGGCCGGTTTTCAGGGGCTTTCACTGCATGCGTGGGCATGTGGAAAGATAGGACTGGAGCGGGCGAAGGGAATCGAACCCTCGTTATCAGCTTGGGAAGCTGGAGTAATGCCATTATACGACGCCCGCTTGGGGGTGCCTTTATACCGGAAGTCGTGGCCAAAATGAAGTCCGAACCGAGTGCTTTTTGTTGCGACTCGGCCCGGATGGGCCTGGGGATGCTTCATACGGCCAGCGCATGCTGCATGTCTGCTGGCGCACGGTAGCTTGTTTGGCGCAGCGGTTGGCTTTGCAGAAAGCCCAGCAGTACGTCGCTGCTTTGCTGCCACGCGGCTTTGTGTTCCATGTCGAGGAAGTGCCCGGCATTGTCGATGATGGCGAATTTGCTGTCGCTTAGGTGCTCAGCGAATACACGCACGTCTTCGGGCGAGGTGTATTCGTCGCGCTCACCATTGACGAACAGCACTGGAATATCGATGCCGGACAGGCATTCCATCCGGCAGTGGGTTTCCATATGCACCACTTGGTCGACATGGGCATGCATCTGGCGGTATTCGTGTTCGTCCAGGCTGCTGATGTGGCGATGGTTGAAGCGCTTGAATAGCGACGGCAGGTGTTTGCCAATGGTGTTATTGACCAGGTGACCCAGGCCGACACCGTCTCCGGCTTGCAGGCTGGTCAGGCCTTTTTCCAGGTAGTCGAGCATCGGTTCGTTGAGCAGCGGCGAGAACGAGGCGATCACCGCTTTTTCGATGCGCGCAGGGCGTTGCGCCAGGGCCAGCATTGCCGCGACGCCGCCCCAGGAGAACGACTGCAGGTAGTCGGCTTTAAAGTGCTCGATCAACTCCAGCAAGATGCTTGCTTCGTCTTCCTTGGTGATCGGTTGACTGTGGCTATTGTGCGGCTTCGATTGGCCAGAGTAGGGCTGATCGTAGAGCACCACGTTGAATTGGGTATTCAGGTATTTGACCGTTTGCGCGAATGCGGCAGTGGTCGACAGCGAGCCGTTGACCAGGATGATGGTCTTGCGGGCGCTGGGGCTTGCGTAAAACTCGGTGTGAACCTTGTAGGTTCCGTGTATGTCGACGACAGCGATGGTTGGCTGCATGGTGTTTCTCCAGGCGCAAATTGACCGTGGCAAGCGACGGGGCAGGGCCGCTTACCGAGCAAGTAGGACAGATAGCAAAGCGCCTGGACATGACAAGCGGATGTCAGGCTGGAGGTTTTTATAAGAATTATTTTCAATCAGTCAGGGTTGAAATAGAGCATCTGCGTCAGCTTTTTCACGGAGCTGGAGCGATGTCGTGTTACCAGGCAGGAACCCTTTCGCGCAGAGCGCAAGTAACCAAAAGAACACTTAGATGGCTGTCCGTGACTGGCTGGTCACATCAAGACCTTATGCCTGGATTTAAGCAGTGGCCTTTAGGGCTGGCAAGGCTTTCTTTGGTTAGTGCGCTACCGTTTATCGGTTAGCCTGCTAAGGGTGTGACTCATCGCAAAATTGGCGTCAGTTAATCTCGAAGCCGGCGATTTCTTCGGCCGCCAGGGTGCGGTATTGACCGGGGCTGAGTCGGTCGTCGAGCTGGATCGCGCCCACGCTGAGGCGATGCAAACCGACGACCTTGTTCTGGAAGTGGCCGAACATGCGCTTGACCTGATGGTAGCGGCCTTCGTAGAGGGTCAGGCGTGCCTGGCGCGGGGCCAGGATCTGCAGTTCGGCAGGCTGGGTCAGCAGATCTTCGAAGCGAAAGTACAGGCCGCAGGCGAAAACCTCGATGCAGGCCGGGTCGATCGGGTCTTCGGTGTCGACCAGGTAGACCTTGGGCTGCTTGCCGGTCGGCGCGGTCACCCGGCGTGACCACTGGCCGTCGTTGGTGATCAGCAGCAGGCCACTGGTGTTGAGGTCGAGGCGCCCAGCCAGGTGCAGGTCATGGGTGTCCGGCTCGTCGAGCAGGTCGAGTACGGTGCGGTGCTCGGGATGCTCGGTGGCGCTGACTACGCCAGGTGGCTTGTGCAGCATGAAGTAACGGGCCGCCTTGCCGGCCTGTAGCACCTCGGCATCCAGCTCGACGCGGCTGAAGACGCGTACGTCGCTGTGACTGTCGCGGCAGACCTGGCTGTCCACGCGCACGCGGCCACTGGTGAGCAGTTGGCGCACCTCCTGGCGATTAAAGCGCGGCAGGTTACTGAGGAAACGGTCGAGGCGCATGGCTAGCCTGGCGGGTTGCGCGGTGTCAGGCCCCGGGCACAGATCGGACACAGGCAGGCGCGGTTACGCTGCTCGAGCGGCAGGCTGTCGAGCGCCTCGGGGTCGATAGCTGCGCTGAAACACCAGCAGTCGCTCACTGCAGTGGCGGATTCGGCCTGGGCGCACTGGTTGCGCTGTCCGCAACGCGGGCAAAGTTCTGGGTTCATGCGCTTGCTTCGCAGGTGCGGTTGCGGCCGGTTTTTTTGGCGCGGTACAGGGCGCGGTCGGCACGGGCGAGCAGTTCGTTGAGCGAGTCCTCCGGGTGCAGTTCGGCCAAGCCAATGCTGGTGGTGATGTGCAGGCTGGCATCCTTGTAGCTGAAGCTGGCGTGCTCGGTTTGCTGGCGGATTTTCTCGGCCAGCAGACGCGCCTGCTCGGGCGAGCTGTCTTTGAGCAGGATGATGAACTCTTCACCACCCCAGCGGCAGAGGATGTCGGACTGGCGCAGGTTGTCGCGCAGTTTGTTGGCGAAACCGCGCAGGACTTCGTCGCCAGCCAGATGGCCGTGGTTGTCGTTGAGGTCCTTGAAATTGTCGAGGTCGAGCAGCAGGGCGCAGAGCGGACTGGGATTGCGTCGCGCTTCCTGGATTGCCTGGTTGGCCAGCAGGTCGAAGCCGCGGCGATTGAGCAAGTCTGTTAGTTGGTCGGTGGTGGCCAGGGCGGCGATGCGCGCCTGGTAACGACGCAGGGCAATGTGGACCAGGGTCAGCACGATGGCGGTAACCACCAGGCAGATCAGCAGATTGATGTACAGCGATTGGCGAATACCGGCCAGTGCCCCGGTTTCGTGCTTGTCGACAAACAGGTACCAATCCAGCTCGGGAATGAAGCGCACGTTGAGAAAGTGGCCGCGTCCTTGTTCCTGGTACTCGAAGTCGCCAGTTTGCGGCTGTGGCAATTTCGCCAAGAGGTCTTCCAGTCCTGCCACTTCGCTGAGCGATTGACCGACTTTGGCGCCCATCGGCCCGCCCGTTGCGCCGGTGAGCACGATGCGGCCGTCGGTATCGACGAAGTACACGCTGCGGTCGTAGCGTGCCTGGTAGTCATCAATCAGCTTGACCACCGCGTCCACGGTCAGACCGACGCCGGTGGCGCCGATAAACCGCTGGTCGTAGTCGAACACCTGGTAATTGATGAAGACGGTCAGGCGATCCTGGTTGGCCATGTCGACATCGACATTGATTTCGTAAGGAGACTGCATATCGCGTACGCGAAAGTACCAACTGTCGCGCGCCTCCTGTGGGTCGACACGCTTGAGCACGCCCTTGGCTTGATAGTAAGTGTGGGTCTTGTCGGAGACGAAGAAGCTGGTGACGGCGCCGTAGTGTTCCTGCACTTCGCGCAGGTAGCGGGTCATCTGGGCGATGTCTTGCTCGCCGCTGATTACCCAGTCGCGGACGAACGTGTCGCGGGCCATCATCGAGGAGATCAGCACCGGGGTGACCAGATCTTTCTGGATTTCGGAATAGACGTTGTCCGAGGTCAGCGGCAGTTCGGTGTTGACGATGTTGTCGCGGATCGTATCGAGCGCGGCGTAGTAACTGGCTAGCGAGGTGGCGAGAAAACCACAGCCGAGTAATACCAACAGCAGCAGGACCAAGGAACGTTGACTGGTTGTCGAGGGCGCGGATGGCATGCAAGGTTCTGCTCAGGGTGTGATAGCGCCATGCTAGCGTGCAATTGGCATGGCGTCACCGCTGGCAAGGTTAGACGATAGTGGCTGGGTATCTTGGCAGCTGCGCTTATGCCTGTGGAGTATGTGCAGGAGCCAGCCACTGCCGAGGCCGCTGGATCGCCAGCAAGAACCAGGCGTCCCCCTGGCTCCTACACAGTTTGCTGCGCGGCGGGGCGCCCCACCTACCCGCAGTTAGCGGACCTGTTGATTCCCGGCTATTGCTTGCTCTGCAGATAGGCGCGCCAGCCGCCGAAGTGGCTGATGTCCTCGGCGCCTTGCAGGCCGTAAGGTTCGCAGATAAAACCGCTTTCCCATGTGCCGTCTGCCAACTGCACCTTGCCCAGGCCCAGCGGCGCGGGGATGCCGGTGAGGAAGGAACCCAGCTCGCTGCTCGGCAGCGCCCAGACTTCCACCGCGATGGCCACGCCACCCTCGGCGACCCGAACCATTCCCGGCCTAAAGGGCGGGCCGCCGGCCAGGGCATGCAGTTGGTAATCGGCCGAACTGTGTGTTGCCTCGATCAGCTTGGCGCCGCGCTGCTTGAGCTGCCAATTGAGCGGCAAACCATCCAGGTGCGCACCGCAGACCACCAGGCGCGCCCGGTCGTTGCGCGCGATTGTCGTCGGGGCGCCAGTTTTCAGGGTACGGCTGCCGGCCAGCAGTAGCTGATGTTGACGCTGCAGGCCGTCGGCCAGGCTGAGCAGGTATTGATCAGTAAAGGTGCGGCCGAACAGGGTCACGCCCCAGGGCAGACTGTTTTGCATAAAGCCCGCCGGTGCCGCGACGGCGGCGTAGTCGAGCATGTTCATGAAGTTGGTGTAGTAGCCCAGGTCGGAATTGCGCTTGACCGGCTCGGCGTGCAGCTCGGTGAGAGTCACCGGGCGCGGGTAGGCCGGGGTCAGCACGCAGTCGAGATCACTCATGATGCGGTCGCAGGTGGTTTTGAGGGCCTGCAGGCGGTACTGCGCGCGAAACAACTGCACGGCACTGGTGCCCGGCGCTTGTTCCAGTACGGCTTTGATTACCGGGAGTACCGCGTCGGGCTGGGCTTCGATCAGTGCGCCGGCGACGCTGTAGCGCTCGGCTACCCAGGGGCCTTCATAGAGCAGGCGGGCGGCTTCGAGAAAGGGTGCGAAGTCGATCGTCACTGCTTCGCCGCCCAGCGCTGTCAGGTGTTCGACAGTGGCTGCGAACAGCGCCGGGCTCTCTGGGCAGCCAAGGAACTCCAGCTGTTCGGGCACGCCGAAGCGAAAGCCCGGACGCGGTGTGCCGAAGGCGCTGCCATCGTTCCACAACGGATTGCCGCGGCTGTATGCATCGCGCGGGTCGAGCCTGGCGGTCAGCGCCAGTAACTGGCTGGCCTCGGCTGCGGTAGCGGTGAAGTAGGTGACGCAGTCCAGGGTGCGACAGGCGGGCACTACGCCGGCAGTGGACAGCAAGCCCTTGCTGGCTTTCAGGCCGATCAGGTTGTTCAGCGCGGCCGGCACTCGACCGCTGCCTGCGGTGTCGGTACCCAGGGCGAAGCTGACCACCCCCAGGGCCACGGCCAGTGACGAGCCGGCGCTGGAGCCGCCGGACGGGTAATCCGGGTGCACGCTGTTGCGGCATTCGCCGTAGGGCGAACGGGTGCCGTTGAGGCCGGTGGCGAACTGGTCGAGGTTGGTCTTGCCCAGCGGCACGGCGCCCAGGGCAATCAACTGCTCGACCAGAGTGGCGCTCTGCTCGGGTGTATAGGCAAAGGCTGGGCAGGCGGCAGTGGTGGGGACGCCGGCCAGGTCGATATTGTCCTTGATGGCGAAGGGCACGCCGTACAGCGGCAGCTCGGCCACCGACTTGCCGTCGAGAGCGGCCAGGTAAGGTTCCAGTTCTTGCGTCGTGAGCAGATGGATGAACAGGTTGAACTCGGGGTTAAGCGCTGCGGCCTGCTCGCGCAGGGCTGCGATCAGTTGGCGCGGGGTGGTGCTGCCGGCCTGGTAGGCGGCTTTTACGGCGTCGAGACGCAGGTCGAATTCGTGAGTCATGTTGGCTTCCTCGTCGGGGGTGCGGGGCCGCCTAGGCCTTGCGCACCGCAGTGTTCAATGGTGCGCGCGGCCTAGGCGGCCCCGCGCACCCTACGGCTGCATCTTGGTTTCCGTCAGACTTCTTCCAGCACCACCACCCGCTGGCCGGCGCGTACCGGCGAGCCGGGTTGTACGCGTACCTCGCTGACCAGGCCGTCACGCGGGGCGAGCAGGGGGATTTCCATTTTCATCGACTCCAGAATCACCAGTACATCGCCGGCCTTGACCCGGTCGCCGACAGCCACCTGCACCTGCCAGAGGTTGCCGGCGATATGGCTTTCGATGCCGTGCTGGCCGTTGCCCAGGGGCGCGTCCTCGCCGAGATCGGGGGCGACTTCCTCGCTGTCGAAATGCGCCTGGCCCGATTCGATCCAGCGCTGGCGTTCAGCGTCGAAGGCGCCGCGCTGCTGATTGCGGAAGGCCTCGATGCCCGCAGCCTCGCGGTCGAGAAAGGCCTGGTAGTCGGCCAGGTGCAGCTCGCTGTGTTCGATACGCAGGTCATAGCGGCCTAGGGGAAAGTCGCGGCGGATGCGCAGTAACTCCTCGGCGGAAACCGGGTAGAAACGGATCTGATCGAAGAAGCGCAGCAGCCAAGGCTTGCCGTCGAAGGCCGCCACTTCGCGGTAGCGGTTCCACATCTGCAGGGTGCGGCCGACGAACTGGTAACCGCCGGGGCCTTCCATGCCGTACACGCACATATAGGCGCCGCCGATGCCCACCGAGTTTTCCGCCGTCCAGGTGCGCGCCGGGTTGTATTTGGTGGTGACCAGGCGATGGCGCGGGTCGAGCGGGGTGGCCACTGGCGCACCGAGGTAGACGTCGCCCAGGCCCATCACCAGGTAGCTGGCCTCGAATACCGTGCGGTACACCTCGTCGAGGTTGGGCAGGTCATTGATGCGGCGGATAAATTCCAGGTTGCTCGGGCACCAGGGCGCGTCTTTGCGCACGGTGGTCATGTATTTGTCGATGGCCAACTGGCAGGCCGGGTCGTCCCAGGACAGCGGCAGGTGGACGATGCGCGACGGCACCTTGAGGTCTTGTGCGGCGCACACCGCATCCCACTCACCGGCGACTATGCCGAGTAGATCGTCAAGGCTCAGGGTTTCCGGCTGGTAATGCACCTGCAGCGAGCGGATGCCGGGGGTGAGGTCGATCACGCCATTCAGTTGTTTGGCTTCCAGCGCCTGCATCAGCGCATGGCCACGGAAACGCAGCACCAGATCCAGCTCAGACGCGCCGATTTCCAGCAGCAGATGGGTGTCACCGGACAGGCGCGCGACCAGGCGTTTATCGGCGGTGCCGATGTCGAGAATGATGGGGCTCTGGAGAGTCTTTGTGGGAGGGGCTTCAGCCGCGATCGAAGCGGCGTCATTGTCGCGGCTAAAGCCCCTCCCACGAAGATCTGTGCACTCGAAGTCGTTGGCCTTGGCAAATTGCCGTGCGACTTCGATGCTGACCGGCGCAAAGCGCACTTTATCCCCCGCTTTAAGCTGGCCCAGTTGCCACAGATCGGCTTCGATAATCGTCACCGGGCAGACGAAGCCGCCCAGGCTCGGGCCATCCGGGCCGAGGATTACCGGCATGTCGCCGGTGAAGTCCACCGCACCAATGGCGTAGGGGTTGTCGTGGATGTTGGAGGGGTGCAAGCCGGCTTCGCCGCCGCTGTCGCGTACCCACTCAGGTTTTGGCCCGATCAGGCGTACGCCGGTGCGGCTGGAGTTGAAGTGCACTTCCCAGTCGGTGCTGAAGAAGGTGTCGATATAGGCCGGGGTGAAGTATTCCGGCGCGCCGTGCGGGCCGTAGATCACGCGGATTTCCCGCAGGTTGGGCAGGGAGGTGCATAGCTCGGCAGGCAGTTGTGCGCCGGCTTGGCGGTCGGTCAGCGTGGGGATGTGCAACACATCACCGGCCCGCAGCGCGCGGCCCGCGTGGCCGCCGAACTGGCCAAGGGTAAAGGTGCTTTTGCTGCCCAGATAATCCGGTACCTGAATGCCGCCGCGCAGGCTGAGGTAAGAACGCGCGCCGCTGCCCGCGATGGTGCCGAGGCTCAGGGTGCTGCCGGCCTTGATCAGCAGGGCGGTGTTCAGCGGCTGCTCGATACCATCGAGTTGCAGCGGGATTGGTGCGCCGGTCACCGCCACCACGGCATTGGTGTTAAAGCGCAGGGTCGGGCCGCTCATGGTGATTTCCAGGGCGGCCGCGCCTTGCTGATTGCCGAGCAGGCGGTTGCCCAGGCGCAGGGCGCGGCTGTCCATTGGCCCGGACGGCGGTACGCCAACGGCCCAGTAGCCGAGACGGCCGGGGAAGTCCTGCACCGTGGTCTGGGTGCCGGCGCTTAGCACTTCGAAGGTGGTGGCGCTGTACGTCAGGCCTTCCAAGCAGCGGGTCCAGGGATTACCGCTGGCAAAGGGCGCGTCAGTGAGGATCTGGCGCAGGTACTGGCTATTGGTTTCCACGCCATACAGCAGGGTGTCTGCCAGGGCCTGGTTAAGAGCGCTGCTGGCGGCTTCGCGGCTATCGGCCCAGGTGATGACTTTGGCGATCATCGGGTCGAAGTAGGGCGGGATTTCGCAACCGGCTTCTACCCAGGTGTCGATGCGCAGCGCTTTACCGTCCGCCTTGGGGAAGTTCACGGCGGTGAGCAGGCCGGGGCTGGGCTGGAAATCCCGGCCCGGATCTTCGGCATACAGGCGTGCTTGAATGGCATGGCCGCTGGGTTTCAGTGTTTTCGCCAGTTCGCTGAGCGGAGCCAGATCACCGGCCGCCAGCTCGATCATCCAGCGCACCAGGTCGACACCCCACACTTGTTCGGTGACGCCATGCTCGACTTGCAGGCGGGTGTTTACCTCCAGGAAATAGAAACGCGCGGCTTCGCTGTCGTAGACGAATTCCACGGTGCCGGCGCTGCGGTAATTGACCGCCTTGGCCAGCTTGATCGCTGCGGCGCACAGCTCCTCGACCATGCCCGCGGGCAGATTCGGTGCTGGGGTTTCTTCAAGCACTTTCTGGTTGCGCCGCTGCACCGAGCAGTCTCGTACGCCAAGGGCCAGCACCTCGCCGTGGCCATCGCCAAATACCTGCACTTCCAGGTGGCGGGCGCGCTGGATGTAGTTCTCGATAAACACGCCGCTGTCGCTGAAGTTGTTCTGCCCCAGGCGTTTGACCACCTCAAAGGCGTCGGAGAGTTCTGCGGCGCTGTGGCACACACGCATACCGATGCCGCCACCGCCGGCGGTGCTTTTCAGCATCAGCGGATAGCCCACTTGATCTGCGGCGATCAGCGCGGCGTCGAGGTTTTCCAGCAAGTCGGTGCCTTCGAGCATCGGCACACCGTGCTGCTTGGCCAGGGCGCGGGCGGTGTGCTTGAGGCCGAATACGCGCAACTGCTTGGGCGTGGGGCCGACAAAGGCAATACCAGCGGCTTCGCAGGCTTCGGCAAAGGCGGCGTTCTCGGAGAGGAAGCCGTAGCCGGGGTGGATCGCCGTGGCACCGCTTTGTTTGGCCACGGCGAGAATTTTCTCGACCACCAGGTAGGTGTTGGCAGCCGGGCCTTCGCCCAGGCTATGTGCCTCATCGGCCTGCTGCAGGTGCAGGCTGGCGACGTCGGCTTCGGAGTAGACGGCCACACCTTTGACGTCGAGCTGGCGCAGGGTGCGCAGGATGCGGCAGGCGATGGCGCCACGGTTGGCGATGAGCAGTTTGTCGAACATTCGAGGTGTCCTCGAAAGGGGCGGGCCGTCCCGCCGGTAGTGATGCGCCCTATGGTCGTCCATAGGTTGTAGGAGCGGGCCATGCCCGCGAAGAGCGTTCGCGGGCCTGGCCCGCTCCTACAGGTCTGGTTGCAAGCTTTTCGTTTTTAACCTGCTCAATCCCACACCAGGACTTCAGCCGGGGTCGGGTTGTAGCCGTTGCACGGGTTGTTCAGTTGCGGGCAGTTGGAGATCAGCACGATCACGTCCATGTGCGCCTTGAGCTCGACGTATTTACCGGGTGCGGAGATGCCGTCCTCGAAGGTCAGGCCGCCTTCGGGCGTCACCGGCACGTTCATGAAGAAGTTGATATTGGCGCTGATGTCGGCCTTGTTCAGGCGGCCGTCGTGCAGGCTGGCGCGCAGGAAGTTGTCGCGGCAGCTGTGCATATAGCGTTTGTCCAGGGCGTACCTGACCGTGTTGCTCTCCTGGGCGCAGGCACCGCCGAGGGTATCGTGGCGCCCACAGGTGTCGGCGACGATGCTCAGCATCGGCTGGCCGAGGTTGGAATAGAGCACGCTGCCGGTGGTCAGGTACACGCTGTTTTGTTTGCGCAAGGTGCGCTGCACGTCGTAACGCTCGCGCGGGTTGCTGGCGCTGTAGAACAAGGTGTCGACTGCCTGATTGCCTTGCAGGTCGAGCAGGCGCAGGGTCTGGCCGGCTTTCACTTCGCAGAGAAACGGCTCGCCAGCGCCAATGGTGGCGCGGGAGATGGCGGCTTCGGGGTGCTTGTCGCTTGCGGTAAGAGTCATGTGCGCCGGCCTCAGATATACAGACGTTCGGTGTTATGGAAGCCACGCGCGTTTTCTGGGCGCGAGGTGCGGCACAGCACGCTGATGCCGTCGCTTTCCACCTTGTGCCAGCTCAGTTGCAGTGGCTTGGGCGCATACACCGGGTTGGGGTCCATGGGATGTTGCAGGGCGGTCAGCACCACCAGGGTGTCCATCGGTGCGTACAGTTCGATGTAGTCGCCGGCCTTGGCGTTGCCCGGCTGGAAGTGGAAGCAGCCGTCGCTGTCCACTGTTACCTTGCTGAACAGATTCAGGCACATCAGCAGGTCGGCAAGGCCTAGGTTCCACTTGCCCATTTCCACCAGCAGGTTGTCCACGCCGTTGCGGAAGAAGCCGTTGCGCAGTTGTTGATAACTGCCGCTGCCGTACTTCTCCCGCACTTCCTCAGCGTTGAGCACGCCGCCAAAGCTGTCGTGCCAGCCGCAGGTGTCGGCGGTGATGGCAGCCAGCACCCGACCCATGTCCGAGTACAGGCAGTGGCCAGCAGTCAGCTTGGCGGTGTGTTGGCACTTGAGGCTGTCCGGCAGATTGAGGCGTTCGCTTTTCTCGGCGGCATTGAGCAGCAGCAGGCTGGCATTGGCACCGCCTTCGAGGTCGCTGATGCGTAGTAACTGGCCGCGCTTGAGTACGAACGAGGTATGGCCACCACCGGGAACAAGGTCCTCGTAAAGCGTGGGGCGCAGGGTTAATGAGGCAGTCATCTGATGCTCCTTACACAGCAGGTTGCAGGTTGCCGGTGATGTGCGGCGGCAACGCCTCGACAGCTGCGCGGGTGGCGCGGCGGTCGCTGTTCAGTGGGATGTCGTAGGTGATGCGCGCGCCGAAGGCATTCGGCGCGTGCGGGTCGACGCGGACCTTGTCGAACACCAGCAAGCGGGTGCCAAGGCTGAAGCCTTCACTCAGGTCATGGGTGACCATGAATACGGTGAGCCGGGTTTCGCGCCACAGATCGAGCAGTAGTGCATGCATGTCCTTGCGAGTGCCCGGATCGAGAGCGCCGAAAGGCTCGTCCAGCAGCAAGACGCGCGGTTGCATGATCAACGCCTGGGCGATGGCCAGGCGTTGCTGCATACCGCCAGACAGCTGCGTCGGGTATTTGTCCAGGGCGTGGCCGAGACCGACTTTGGTCAGCATTTGCGCGGCCTGTTCGCGGGCCTCGCGCTTGGCCCGACCGAACAGCCGGCCGAGCAGGGGTGAGCGCGGCAACTCCAGGCCGATGGTGACGTTGTCCAGCACGCTCAAGTGTGGAAACACCGAGTAACGCTGAAACACCACGCCACGGCTGGCATCCGGCTCGGCGGCGAGCGGTTCGCCAGCCAGCAGGATCTCGCCGCGGCTGGCGCGTTCCTGACCCAGCAGCAGGCGCAGGAAAGTTGACTTGCCGCAGCCGGAGGCACCGACCAGGGTGCAGAATTCGCCCTCGCTGATGTTCAGATTCAGGCGTTCCAATACCACCTGATCGCCGTACTCCTGCCAGACGTTGTTGACCTGAATGAAGGCGCTGCTTGTTTGATCGCTCATGCCTTGGCTCCTTCATACCAGGGGAAGCACAGGCGGATGGTCTGGCGCAGGCCCAGGTCCATCAGCCAGGCGAGCAGGGTGATCCAGGCCACGTAGGGCAGGATCACATCCATCGCCATATAGCGGCGCACCAGGAAGATCCGGTAACCGAGGCCGTCGGTGGAGGCGATGGCTTCCGCCGCAATCAAGAACAGCCAGGCCGAGCCGAGCACCAGGCGCAGGGCGATCAGCAGGCGCGGCATGATGTGTGGCAGAACCACGCGCAGGATCAGGGTCCAGGTGCTGGCCCCCAGGGTTTGCGCCTTGATCAGCAGCTCCGGTGGAATCTCGCGGGCGCGCTGTTCCAGATCGCGGGCCAGCACCGGGGTGATGCCGATGACAATCAGCATTACCTTGGACAGCTCGCCGAGGCCGAAGGTGATGAACAGGATCGGCAGAATCGCCAGGGGCGGCACCATCGACAGCACCGTGAGCAGCGGCGACAGCGGCGCACTGAACAGCGGTAGGCTGCCGGCGGCGATGCCCAGGCACAATCCGACCACGGCCGCGATGCCCAGGCCCATGCCGAGGCGCTTGAGGCTGGCGCGGGTGTCCTCCCAGAACAGGTACTTGCCGCTGCGCTTGTCCTCGGTAAAGGCCAGGCGATCAATCGCCGCGACCATCTGCGTGGCGCTGGGCAGCAGCTTGTCGTTGGGATTTTCCGCCAGACGCTGCGCCGAACTCATGAAGTAGGCGAACAGCAGCAGGGCGAAGGGCAGCAGAACCAGCATAAAGCGACCGCTACGCTGCGGGTGTCGGTTGATCAGGCGCATGGCAAGTTCATACCTCGGTGGAACGCTGTAGGAGCCAGCTTGCTGGCGATCAATGGCGACGCGAATGCGCCGCCGGACGTAGGATCGCCAGCAAGCTGGCTCCTACCATGGGCCGTTGGTTACAGCGTGCCGTCGGCGGCCATTTGCATGTAGGTCGGGTCGAACCGCAGTTTGAGATTGCCTTGATCGCCGGTAACCACCTCACGGGCGAAGCTCATGCCGATGGCATCGCTGCTCTGCGCGCCTTCACCGAGCAAGCCGTGGCTGAAGGAGAACTCGGCTACCTTGGTCATGGTCGCTGGCAGTTTCGGGCTAGTGGCGAATGCCACGGCGTCCTTGGCCGAATAGAACATCTTGGTCACTGCCAGTTGCGCCTCATAACCGGCCAGATCGGTGCCGGAGGCTTTGGCCATGTGCTCGCGGGCCGCCTTGCCGGCTGCGGTATCGGCGCTCATGGTGGCCATGATTTCGTACCAGGCACCGGTCAGCGCTTTGCCGAACGCCGGGTTGTCCTTGAGGGTGTCGCTGTTGACCACCATCAGGTCGATGATTTCACCGGGGATTCGGCTGGAGTCGAATACCTTGGTCACGTTGGGCGTGGCTTCGATCTCGGCCAACAGCGGGTTCCAGGTGGTCACGGCGGTGACGTCGCTGGTTGAAAAGGCGGCGACCAGGTCGGCGTCGGAGGTATTGACCACCTTCAGGTCTCTTTCGCTTAGGCCTGCTTTTTCCAGGCCACGGGCCAGCAGGTAGTGGGAGACGGACAGCTCGACCAGGTTGACGTTCTGGCCCTTGAGGTCGCCCAGGGTCTTCTTCTCACCCTTGAGCACGATGCCATCGTTACCGTTGGAGAAGTCGCCAATGATCAGCGCGGTGGAGTCGATGCCACCGGCTGCGGGGATGGTCAGGGCGTCCATGTTGGTCATGGTGCAGCCGTCGAACTGACCGGCGCTGTACTGGTTGATCGACTCGACGTAATCGTTGATCTGCACCACATCGATGTTGATGTCGTACTTCTTCGCCCATTTGTCGACGATGCCGGAGGCCTCGCCGTATTCCCAGGGCATCCAGCCGGCGTAGATGGTCCAGCAGACGCTGAAGTCGGATTTCGGCGCGGCGTGGCTATTGAGGCTGATGGCGGCGGCAAGGCCGGCAGCGAGAACGGAGCACAGACGGGGCGTACGCATAGGGAACCTCCAGTTCGAGAAAGGGCGGGCAGGAGTGCGCGGCGGTCTCCCCACTACTGGGGCGCGTTCTCCCGGGCTTTTATCCCGCCGTGTAACCTCGAAGGAGGTCGCCAACTCTCGGACCAGTCACTCGCCCATGCTTTTCGCATCGAACGAGCCGGAACCCTAGTCGGCTATTGCAAATTGTGGTGCCGCGATCCCGTAGCACTGAGTGCACTACGGGGAATTCCTGCACACCTGAGACTAAGCGAACATCGTGCCAGTTGTGCCCGCCGCTCTGCCATGCGGGTTGCGCGGGTCAACGCGTTATCGCGGCCACGCCGTGGTGCGTGGTAATGGTGCGCGATTGCCGTGGCGTGCTGTGTTGCGGGGCGTGAACGTCTGGCGACACTGAATGTCAGATTGGGTAATTACGTCAATTCAATGCAGCAACCGGAGTGCCTCGGGCCTGCGGTAAATCCAGGGAGTAGTGCCAATGCGTGGTCTAACAGTGATGGTTTTAGTGCTGCTGCTTGGCGGTTGCAGCCTCAGTGCTCCTGGCGTGCATGCACGCATTGGCGAGCCGGTGCGGATACATCTAGATGGCTACGAAGGTGGCCATGGTGGAGGTTTCTGCCCGCCGGGCCTGCGTATGCAGGGGCGCTGCTAATGAGAACCTGTTTGAGCTTGTTCCTCGTCGCAATCATGGCCGTCAGCGTGCAGGCCTGCAGTCTGCGCTTGCCGGGCATCGGCATCGATATTGGTAACGGCGGCGGTGGTGGCGGCCCGCCACATTGCCCGCCAGGGCAGGCCAAGAAGGGCCGCTGCTAACCCGGCACTTTCTGCCCAGGCCCGCTGTCCAATTTTTCACGAGAGTACCCGGAAGGCCAGCAATCGCTGGCCTTCCTCTTATCCGTACTCACGGAGGTCTCCATGCTCCATAAAGCTATGCTTGCAGCCCTGCTGGGGCTGTTTCTAACCGGTTGTGCGGTGTACGGCGACGGCCATCGTTCCTCTGGCTATGACCGCCAATACTCGAATAATCACTATCACTCGAACAGCCACTATCGGGTGCAGCGCTACCCGGTATATGTTGCCCCGCGGCATTACTACGGTGACAACCGTTACCAGCAGCATCGTTATGATGATCGTCGGCATGACCAGCGCCGCTACCTGCCAGCACCGCCGCCGCGTTACTACGACCAAGACCGTCGCGCGGAGCAGCGTCACGATGTGCGTCGTGATCAGCGCGTGGCGCAACCGCACCAAGGTTGGAATGGCCAACAGAATAAACAGCACAAGCAGCCACACCGCTTCTCGAACCAGCAGCAGCGTGGCCAAGACCACCGCGCGGCGCAATCAAGTCAGGGCTGGGATGGCAGGCAGAGCAATCAACACAAGCAGTCACAACGCTCCTCGAACCAGCAGCGTGACCAAGGCTCGCACGGCGGTGAGCGGCGCGGCTGGGAGAGCCAGCGCAACTAGTTGGACGGGCTAAGGCTCGGCGGGCACCCTAAGCAGGGCCTGACGGCTGCATTCGTTATCGGCAGCAGGCCTCGGCTGGCACAATGCGTTCGCGAGCACTGACGGTGCGCGGCCAGGCACGTCGGTGCTATCGGCGTATTTTTTCTGACCGTAGCCTTGCGCGCATCAGCTGCGCCGAGGGCAGAGCCATCGCGCTTCTGCTGTGCGCTTTGCTAGCATGATGGCAGTTGGCAATTGTGTTTTGTCAGCCTCGCCCGCAACATGGCACGAGCCTGCCGTGTGGAATCCTCAGTTTGCAGACTGGTCGTATCGAATTTTTGCGCGCATATCGTCGCTGGCCATGGGTGGCAGCCTTGCTGTTGGCCGTGTTGCTGGCCTGCGGTGCGTTGCAGGCCGACTGGGATTTCAACCTCATCAGCAAGCGTGCCGAGCAGCTGTACGGGCCGCTTGGCCAGGGCCGTGGGCGCATCGATGATTGGCAGCGACTGTTGCAGGAGCAGGCCGGCGTCAGCGAAATGGAGCAGCTGCAAGCGGTCAACCGCTTCTTCAATTTGCGCCTGCGCTTTCGCGACGATATCCAGGTATGGAAGGTCAACGATTACTGGGCCACGCCCGTCGAGGCGCTGTTTCAGGGCGCCGGCGACTGCGAGGACTATGCCATCGCCAAGTACTTCAGCCTGCGCCAGCTCGGTGTGCCGAGTGAGAAACTGCGCATCACCTACGTCAAGGCGGTGCGCTTGAATCAGGCGCACATGGTGCTCACCTATTACCAGCACCCCCAGGCCATGCCGCTGGTACTGGACAACCTGATTGATGCCATCGAGCCTGCCAGTCAGCGTACCGACCTGGTGCCTGTCTATGCCTTCAACGCCGAGGGGCTTTGGCTACCCGGTGCTGGCGGCGGCAAACAAGTTGGGGACAGCAAGCGCCTCTCGCGCTGGCAGGATCTATTGAGAAAAATGCGCGCCGAAGGCTTCCCTTGAGAGCGACCCGAAGGAGTGGTTGATGTCACTGTTCAAGCAATTGTTTATCGCCATCTGCGTGCTGATGCTGGTGAGTTTTACCGGCAGTTTTCTGGTCAGCGTGGAAAGCTCGCGCGAGCAGCAGGCCAATCAGCTACGGGCGCATGCCCAGGATACGGCGACTGCGTTGGGGCTGTCGCTGAGCCCGCATGTCAAGGACCTGGCAATGATCGAGCTGATGGTCAGTTCGGTATTCGACAGCGGCTACTTCGAGAGCATCAAGGTGATCGACCCGGCGAATGACCAGGTGCTGGTCGAGCGCAGCGGTGTGCCGGTCAGCGGGGAAGCGCCACAGTGGTTCGCCAGCCTGGTGGATCTGGCGCCTGCCAGCGGCGATGCCATTGTCAGCGACGGCTGGCGTCAGGCGGCGCAGGTGCAGGTGGTCAGCCATCCGGTGTTCGCCGTCGGCAAACTTTGGCAAAGCGCCCTCGGTGTGCTGCTGTGGCTGGCGCTCAGTGGGTTGTTCTGCATCGGCCTGGGCGTATTGCTGCTCAAACGCCAATTGCGGCCGCTGGACTATATGGTCGAGCAATCCAACGCCATCGCCCGCCGCGAGTTTCTCAGCTTGCAGGAATTGCCCAAGACCCCCGAGTTTCGTCGGGTGGTCAATGCCATGAACCAGATGGTCGAGAAGCTCAAGGCACTGTTCGCCGAGGAAGCCGCGCGCAGCGAGAAACTACGCGCCGAGGCTTATCAGGACAGCCTTACCGGGCTGGCCAACCGGCGTTATTTCGACCTGCAGTTGCAGGCGCGCGTAGGTGTCGACGAGCAAGCCTGCAACGGCTTCATGCTGCTGCTGCGGGTCAACGACCTGGCGGGGCTCAATCAGCGTTTGGGCGGTCAGCGCACCGATCAGCTGCTCAAGGCCATCGCCGTGCAGTTGCAGCAACTCAGCCAGGGCCGCTACCTGCTGGCACGCAACCGGGGCGGCGAGTTTGCCGTGTTGGCCGCCGGTCTCGACCGCAGTGAAGCCGAGCAATTGGCCGAGAGCCTGGACAGCGCCCTGACCAGCCTGCAGCAGACCGGTGCCAGCGATTGCTTGCCGGTCGCGCATATCGGCATGACGGCCTTCGCCCCAGGCGATCAGCCCACTGCGCTGTATGCGGCGCTGGATGCGGCGTTGGCCCAGGCCAGCAGTCAGAGCCTGCAGAATTGGGCCTGTAGCGATCACGACACGCAGCGGCCAGCCGCCGATGAACGGCAGAGCTGGCACGGTTTGCTGGATCAGGCACTCAAGCAGGGGCGCTTCCAACTCTATGTGCAGCCGGTGGTCAGTGCGCTTGATCCTGCCCGGGTCTTGCACCTCAAGGTGCTGGCGCGCTTGCTCGATGAGCAGGATAACCCGGTACCGGCGGGGCGTTTTCTGCCCTGGCTCGAACGTTTTGGTTGGGCTACGCGTCTCGACCTGGCTATGCTCGACTGGGTTTTGCTCCAGCTGCAGAGCAACAGTAGCAATGTCGCCCTGAGTCTCTCCGGCAGCACCGTGCGCGATCCGCAGGCGCTGCAGCAGCTCTATGAACGGCTGCGTCTGCATGCACACCTCGGCCCGCGCCTGACCCTGGAGCTCGACGAGGATCAGTTACCCGATGCAGCAGCCCTGGAGGCGCTGACCACGCGTCTGCGTAGCCTGGGCTTCAGCCTGGGGCTGCAGCACTTCGGCGGACGCTTCAGCATGATCGGCAACCTGGCCAAACTGGGCCTGAGCTACCTCAAGGTGGATGGCAGCTACATCCGCGCCATCGACGCCGAAAACGACAAGCGCCTGTTCATCGAAGCCATGCAGCGCGCGGCCAACAGCATCGACCTGCCACTGATTGCCGAGCGAGTCGAAACCGACGGAGAGTGGCAGGCCTTGCGCGACATGGGTATCGAGGGCGTACAGGGCCGCCTGTTTGGCGAGCCGGGTCGCTGGGTTTGAGGTGATTGTCGTCAGGTATTGGCCGCCAGACCGTAGCCTGGATTAGCTCCAGCGTAATCCAGGGCGCGATGGATAGACCGACAAATAGTCCCGGAGTTGATCCGGGCTACGGGATTGGCACCCTGTGGGAATGGACTTGTCCGCGAACGGATCCGTGCCATCTATCAGCACTACTGGAGGCGGCCGCAGAACCGTAGCCTGGATTAGCTCCAGCGTAATCCAGGGCGCGATGGATAAACCGACAAATAGTCCCGGATTTCATCCGAGACTTAGGAACGGCCGGGCGGCGTTGCGCTTAACCCGTGAAGCCTTGTTTTCATCGCCGTTCAGATCAATCCTGACTCATCGTCATTGATCAGCCGATTCAACCCGCCAAGGGCATCCCGAGCCTTGCTGCGGCCGACCAGTTTGCTCTGAGCCGCTTCCGGCAAGTCGGTAATGCGTACAACCCCTTTCTGGATCAATACGGTAATCAAATCTTCCAGCACCCGGATCATATCCAGGTCGCTCTGCTTGAGCTGCAGCAGACTGCTTTCCACCGTTTGATTGGCAAACCAGGCCAGCGCCTCCTGATCATCAGCTGCAAGCTCACCATCCATGTCAGCGAACGGTGCGGCCTCAACCTGCTGCAAATTGCCCCAGGCATCGCGTTTTACATACAGCATCGATCACTCCTTAGCGCCAACGACTTCCCTAAAACGGAAACCCCGCTAACCGATGTTAGCGGGGTTTGGGCCATCAGGTGTGGTCGACTTTGATCATTGCTAGATCGCCACCGGCGATCAACGAATTAACCAGGTCCGCTTGGCTCAGGTTGCCCGGATTGAGATTGATCGGGTCAGCACCGTTCTCCAGCTTGATGGTCACATCCGCATTGCTCCCAGTTGCATCGAGTACCCCGGTGCTGCTGATAAGCAGGGTCGAAGTGGCCGTGTCCACGCGCAGGTACTGGGTAATGTCCGGAGCGTTTTCCGCCTCCTCGCCTTGCAGCAGATCACTCAGGTCAATACGGTCGCCTTCACCGATGTTGAAGTCCTTGATCACGTCGTTGCCAAAGTCGCCCGCTTGCCAGACGAAGGTGTCGGCGCCGCTTCCACCATAGAGGATGTCGTTGCCCTCGCCACCTATAAGAATGTCGTTGCCGCCTTGACCATAGAGGATGTCATCGCCCAAGCCGCCAATCAGGGTGTCGGCCTGCGAGCTGCCAGTCAGGGTGTCGTCACTGCTGGTGCCCTGCAATGTGGTATCTGGATCGATGATCACACTGAAGTCAGTGTTCGCACTGTCTCCGGTGCCATCGGTGACAGTGGCGCCAAAGTGTAGTGTCAGCGCATCCTGGTCCAAGGGGCGAGTGACGGTGGCGTCGTCAATTGCCCATTTAACATTGATGGCCCTGTCTACCGAGAACTGGCTTGCAGTATCTCCTGCGCCGATGACCAAGCTAGCGATACTCTTTTCGGCTTGAGCGGTGATGGTGACGTATTGAGTGCCAGTGTCGCCATTTTCGCCCTGTGTCAAGGTTCGCGATACCGCAGTAACATCTACGACCTGGCTCGTCCCATCTGTATAGAACACAGTAATATGAGCTTTGTCTTCATCACCAGGAGCGCCAAACCAACCCGGCACCCTATCTCCGAACTGGTTCAGTGTCAGGCCAATCTCCGTAATTTTACGGCCATCGGCGACATTGGCGCTGAAGTCGAGTACTAGTTTCTCGCCATGTGTACCGTCAGACGAATTATTCGTCTGCGTATTGTTCTGTATGAACTGGAGATCTGAGCTATTGCCATTGTTCCAGCTAGTATTGTCGACACTGATGCCACGTCCGTTGCTGGTGTTTATGACAACGTTGGCTGTCGAATCATTGCCGTCCTTGACGCCATTCTCCCCAGCCTTGTCAAGGAAGGCCGATAGCGTCAGCTTCACGTCGCCGATTGTACTGTTAATGACCGGCGTGCCGTTGTTTGCGGAGAAACTGAAGTTCGCTGTGCCGCTCGAACCGGGCGCCGTCTCGGTATAAGACGTTACCGTATCCAGAATGCCAATCATCTCCACCGAGTAGGTGCCCTGTATCGCATCACCGCTAATCTTGAACACTACCTCATTGGTACCCTGTTTCACGGCTTCAAGGCTGCCATCTGCCAGCTCACGATAGACTAGCGGAACGCCACCTGACGTCAGTCTGACGGTTTGCGTAACCCCATTGACTACTACCGTAGCTGTCGCCAGGGTACCGTTCAGTGAAGTGTCATTGACGGCGGTGATTTTCATCGAGGCGCCGTTGGTGTCACGGCCGACTTCGATTCCAAGGTTGGCGGTGGCTTGAGTACCTACTTCCTTGCTTAACACTATGGTCTGTGCGTCCTGCTCCACTTCTGGTACGTGGGGTAGGACTTTCTGACCATCGAGCGTCACGGTGACAGTGGACGTGTCGGTGTCGCCGTCGCCGTCTGTGACGATGTAGTTGAACGTAAGGTTCTCAGTTTGGTCTGCGTCGAAGTTGTCGCGGGCTGTGCGGCTTACCTCGAAGCGATAGCGCCCGTCTGCCCAGCCGGTAAAGGTGCCGAATTCGTTGACAATGGTGAAGCTGCCATCGGCCTGTTGAGTTGCGTCGGTCCAGCTGACGCTCGCATCGCTGCCGCTAATCAATACGTCGCCATCGGCACCGGTGGTGGTGACGGTTGAGATGTCACCGCTGTTGAGTGGTAAGCCATCGGTAGATTTCACTACTGCGTAGAGGTCAAACGACGAAGCTGCGTTCTCCGTCGTGTAGATGGTGGTGACCACGTTGCCGGTCACTGGGTCGAGGAATCCTTTGATTTCGAACTCAAAGGTACGATCGCCTACGGTGAACTGCCTGATCAGGGTGCTGTTATCCAGGCGAATAATGTCATCGTTAGCCGGATCTTGGGTGTTGGCAGCGTTGTTCGGTGTTTCTTCATGGTTCAGCTTGACGGTGTGTTCGACAGTGGTGGGGATGCCATCAATCATCACGGTCAATTTCACAACCAGATCAACGCTGCTTAGGGTTGTGCCGCTTACCGGGAAGTTATTGTGCGTGAAGGTGCCGAGCTTGAAGTCGCTGTCAGGCAGGCTCGGCCCAGAGCTGCGCAGCGTCTCGTTATCGACGAAGGCATAGCCTGACTGCGTGGTACCCGTGCCCCAGCTGATCCTGTCCATGTAGCTGTCGGTGTCAGTATTGGTCTGGGTCAGCCCGGAGGTTCCGCCTGAGCTGGATACGGCGTTGACGAATCCCGCCTCCAGGCCGGAGACGTTGATGCTGCTGACCGGGATATCGATGCTGATGGCCCCCGGTGCTGCGGTGGGCACATCGTCCTGGATCTGCACGGTCAGGGTGCCGGTACTTTCATTGTTGTAGGCATCCTTGACCATGACGCCGACGTTCAGGTTGAGAACGTCTGCCGAGGTGATGTCCGGGTGGTCAATTGGTTTCAGCAGGTTGATTGTGTAGTTACCTAGGTCGTCGATGGAAATGGTGATGACCGCTTCGGAGCCTGCGCTGCCAGTCAGGATTTTGCCGTCGGTGCTGAGGGTCCAGTTGACCGTGGTGCCGCCTGATTTGAGTACCGTTGCGCTAGGCGTAACCAAGGTCACGGTGGTCGCCGAGTCATGGGTGATGGTGACCTTGCCGGTTGCCAAGTTGCTGGTGTCGGCATCTGTGGCGCTTTTGAGACCAGTCTCCGAGACTAGCTGGCTGCTGTTGGTGATCGACGGGGGTGTGTCCGGCAGATTGTTGACGTTGACGGTAATCGCAGCGGTATCGGACAGGGTGCCGTCGCTGGCGGTAACGGTCAGTACGTGCTGGCTGGCGGTCTCATAGTCGAGGGTCTTGCCGGTCGCGATACTGATCGCGCCGGTGGCTGCATCGATGGTGAAAATGCCGTCGCCGTTGCCATTAGTGATGCTGTAAGTAATCGCGTCGCCATCACGATCCAGGTCGCTGTTGGTAAAGCTGTCGTTAACGTTGGTCACGGCAGTGCCGGCGGCCACGTTTTCGTCCAAGCTCACGACTGCATCGTCGATGGCTGGGGCGTTGTCGTTGAGGTCGGTGACATTGACGGTGACGGCGGTCGGTGCCGAGGTGTTGCCGGCGGCGTCCAGGGCGACGACGTCAAGGGTGAAGCTGTTGGCGCCGGTCTCGAAGTCATTCGAAGCGGTAGCGGCGGCTGCC
>JAUSOF010000029.1 GCA_030656145.1 Pseudomonas sp. | reverse complement strand
GACTACCTGATCCTGCTGGCCGAAGGCCGTCTGGTTAACCTGGGCAACGCCACCGGCCACCCAAGCCGGATCATGGATGGCTCGTTCGCCAACCAGGTGCTGGCGCAGATCTTCCTGTTCGGCCAGAAGTACGCCGACCTGTCTGCCGCTCAGAAAGCCGAGCGCCTGACCGTGGAAGTGCTGCCCAAGAAGCTCGACGAGGAAGTGGCCCTGGAAATGGTCAAGGGCTTTGGCGGCGTGATCACTCAGCTGACCAAGACCCAGGCCGACTATATCGGCGTCACCGTGGAAGGCCCGTTCAAGCCGGATGCCTATCGCTACTAAACCTGGCCCGTAGGGCGGGTTAGTCGCGCTGCGGCGAAACCCGCCATCGCAGGCGGCAGGCATCTAGCGTCACTCCGCCTGCCACTTGGCGGGTGACGCACCGCGCAGAAGCCATAGATTTTCTTAACTCATGTGGCTGGCGTCGCTAACCCGCCCCACGAAGGACACCTTCTCCATGTCTCAAGAACGCCGTTACAGCTTCGAATTCTTCCCTGCCAAGACCGAAGCCGGGCACGAAAAATTGTTGAATGTGGCGCGCCAACTGGCGACCTATAACCCCGATTTTTTCTCCTGCACTTACGGTGCTGGCGGTTCGACCCGCGACCGCACCCTGAATACCGTACTGCAGTTAAACAACGATGTAGGCGTGAGCACTGCGCCGCACCTGTCCTGCGTCGGCGACTCCAAGGCCGAGCTGCGCGAGCTGCTGAAGCTCTACCAGAATGCCGGTATCGAGCGCATCGTTGCCCTGCGTGGCGACCTGCCGTCCGGCATGGGCATGGCCAGCGGCGAACTGCGCTACGCCAACGAGCTGGTCAGTTTCATCCGTGAAGAGACCGGCGATCACTTCCATATCGAAATCGCCGCCTACCCGGAGATGCATCCGCAAGCACGCAACTTCGAGGATGACATCGCCAACTTCGTGCGCAAGGCCAAGGCCGGCGCCAGCAGCGCGATCACCCAGTACTTCTTCAATGCCGACTGCTACTTCTACTTCGTCGAGCGAGTGCGCAAGCTGGGCGTGGATATTCCAGTAGTCCCCGGCATCATGCCGATCACCAACTACAGCAAGCTGGCACGCTTTTCCGACGCCTGTGGCGCCGAGTTGCCGCGCTGGGTGCGTAAGCAGCTAGAGGCCTATGGCGACGACAGCGACAGCATTCGCGCCTATGGCGAGCAGGTAATCAGCGAGATGTGCGAGCGCCTGCTACAAGGCGGCGCGCCGGGCCTGCACTTCTACAGCATGAATCAGGCAGAACCCAGCCTGGCAATCTGGAACAATCTCAAGCTGCCGCGCTAAGGCGCGGCCGGGCGGTTTTATCCAGCGCCTCCACTGCCCGGCTGCCCGGCAAAGTGCTTGCCGCGTCACGGACGCTCGCGGCGAGGCTTGATGTACGCAGGCTGTTAAGCTCACTGCAAACGCAGCCGGGCAAGCAAGCCTGCGCGACGCCATCAACCTGGAGCAGAGGCTGCCACAGCCCGCCCCCTCTTTTGACCGTGCCTGGCCATGTATGGCCTTGGCTGGATAACAACCCTGGAGCGCCGCAATGGCTATAAGAAAAACCACCAACGCCACAGTGACCCCCAAGGGCAGCCTGGAAACCCTGTCGCAACGCGAGGTGCAACAACTGCGCGAGACCGGCTCCGGCAGCGTCTACTCGCTATTTCGCCAGTGCGCCCTGGCGATCCTCAACACCGGCTCGCACAGCGACAACGCCAAAACCATCCTGGAAGCTTACCCGGACTTCGAGATTCACATCCTGCAGCAGGATCGTGGTATTCGCCTGGAGCTGTTCAACGCCCCCGCCGACGCCTTTGTTGACGGCGAAATGATCGCCAGTACCCGGGAAATGCTGTTCAGCGCCCTGCGCGATATCGTCTTCACCCAGAGCGAACTGGAAAACAAACGGGTGGACCTCGGCAGCTCAAAAGGCATCACCGACTACGTGTTTCACCTGTTGCGCAACGCGCGCACCTTGCGGGCCGGGGTCGAGCCGAAAATCGTGGTGTGCTGGGGTGGCCATTCGATCAGCACCGAAGAATACAAATACACCAAGGTAGTCGGCCATGAGTTGGGCCTGCGCGGCCTGGATATCTGCACCGGTTGCGGTCCCGGTGTGATGAAAGGGCCAATGAAAGGCGCCACCATCTCCCACGCCAAGCAGCGCAATGTCGGCGGACGCTACCTGGGCCTGACCGAGCCGGGCATCATCGCCGCCGAAGCGCCCAACCCGATCGTCAACGAACTGGTAATCCTGCCGGATATCGAAAAGCGCCTGGAGGCGTTCGTCCGCGTAGGCCATGGCATCATCATCTTCCCCGGCGGCGCCGGTACCGCCGAAGAGCTGTTGTATTTCCTCGGCATCCTGATGCACCCGGCCAACAAGGACCTACCGTTCCCGCTGATCATGACCGGGCCGAAAAAAGCCGCGCCCTACATCGAGCAGCTGTATGCGTTCGTCGGCGCCACGCTCGGCCCTGAAGCGCAGCAACGCTGCACAATCATCATCAATGACCCGAGCCAGGTAGCACGCGAGATGGCCTTGGGCATCAACGAGGTGACGCAGTATCGGCGCAAGCAGAATGACGCCTTCCACTTCAACTGGCTGCTGACAATCGACGAGAATTTCCAGCACCCCTTCGAGCCGACCCACGAAAACATGGCCAGCCTCAAACTGACCCGCAACCAGCCGGTGCATGAGCTGGCAGCGCATTTGCGCCGCGCGTTCTCCGGGATTGTCGCTGGCAACGTCAAAGACCAGGGCATTCGCCGAATTGAACAGCACGGCCCTTACGAGATCACCGGCGACCAAGACATCATGCAGCCACTCGACCAGTTGCTGCAGGCCTTCGTCGATCAGCACCGCATGAAACTGCCGGGCAACACCGCCTACGTGCCTTGCTACAAGCTGGTGACCTGAAATAACACCGCGTTCGTGAACAGACAGAGCGGCACAAGCAACGCCTATATTAAGTGAGCCAGCACGTAACCATTCAGCCGCCGAGGTCACAGCCAAATGAGAAAGCTGTACGTACTGCTTGTGCTGCTCGCCTACAGCCTCCACGCCAACGCCCAGCCGCTGAAAGTCTGCACCAATGAGTGGCCTCCCTACACCGCACTGGTGGATGGCCAGGTGCGCGGCATCGATGCCGATCTCCTGCACCTGGCGCTGACCAACCTGGGCATCAGTTATGAAATCACCCTCGAGCCCTGGCGCCGCTGCCTGCGCAAAATGAGTGATGGCCAGCTGGACATTCTGCTGGATGCTTTTTACAGCGAAGACCGGGCACGCCACATGATTTTCCCCGACGAGCCCATGGCCGAAAGCGCCATGGTCTTGTTCTACGCCACTGCGCGCCCGCACAGGATCGACTCGATTGAGGACTTGCGCGGTCTGCGCGTGGGCACCGAGCCTGGCTATGCCTACGGCGACCCGTCGTTTGCCCGCGCCACACATTTTGTCCGTGAGAGTGCCCCCACCCTGGAGGCCAACTTCGGCAAGCTGTTGCTCGGACGTATTGACCTGGTCATTACCGACCGCGCCGTTGGCTTGCATACTGCCAACGGCCTGGGCATGCAGGCGGCCATCGACTTCAACCCCCAACCGCTTTATAGCGACCGGGTGTACGCCGCCTTCAGCCGCAAGCCCGGCACCGCAGCACTGCTGCCGCGCTTCGAGCGGGAACTCAAACGCCTGAAAGCCAGTCCCGAGTATGCCGAGATTCTACGTCGCTACCTCCAGCCAGTTACCATCGAGCAGTCTGAAACGCGCACAGACTAGCGGCTCTGTTATACTCCCTGCTTCCCGCCAGGCTTGCGCCCGGATGCTAGTCACCAGAGACCAGCAGTACCGGACGGGATTGCGCCCCCCAAGCGCGATTCAAGTCAGGCAATACACCCCATAGGGCCTCGCCCTCACTAGACAGGATTACTCATGTCCTTTGCCTCCCTCGGTCTCTCCGAGGCTTTAGTCCGCGCCATCGAGGCAGCGGGCTACACCCAGCCTACCCCAGTGCAACAGCGGGCTATTCCCGCCGTGTTGCAAGGCCGTGACCTGATGGTTGCAGCCCAGACAGGGACGGGCAAAACCGGCGGTTTCGCCTTGCCGATCCTGGAACTGCTGTTCCCCAACGGCCACCCGGATCGCGAGCATCGCCACGGCCCGAAACAACCACGCGTACTGGTGTTGACCCCCACTCGCGAACTGGCTGCCCAGGTTCACGAGAGCTTCAAGCTCTATGCCCGCGACCTGAAGTTCGTCAGTACCTGCATCTTCGGCGGCGTCGGCATGAACCCCCAGGTTCAGGCCATGTCCAAGGGCGTCGACGTATTGGTAGCCTGCCCCGGCCGCCTGCTCGACCTGGTCGGCCAGCGTGCCGTGGACTTGTCCCACGTGGAAATCCTGGTTCTTGACGAAGCCGACCGCATGCTCGACATGGGCTTCGTGCATGACGTGAAGAAGGTCCTGGCTCGCCTGCCGACAAAGCGGCAGAACCTGCTGTTCTCGGCGACCTTCTCCAAAGACATCACCGACCTCGCCGGCAAGCTGCTGCACAACCCCGAGCGCATCGAAGTCACGCCGCCGAATACCACGGTCGAGCGCATCGAACAGCGCGTATTCCGCCTGCAGGCCAGCCACAAGCGTGCCCTGCTCGCCCACCTGATCAGCGCTGGCGCGTGGGAACAGGTGCTGGTGTTTACCCGCACCAAGCACGGCGCCAACCGTCTGGCCGAGTACCTCGACAAGCACGGCCTGTCGTCCGTCGCGATTCACGGCAACAAGAGCCAGAATGCGCGCACCAAAGCCTTGGCCGATTTCAAGGCCGGTAACGTGCGGATCATGGTTGCCACCGATATCGCTGCCCGCGGCCTGGACATCGACCAGCTGCCCCACGTGGTCAACTTCGAGCTGCCAAATATCGAAGAAGACTATGTGCACCGCATTGGCCGTACCGGTCGTGCCGGCCGCAGCGGCGAAGCAATCTCGCTGGTCGCACCCGATGAAGAAAAACTGCTCAAGGGCATCGAGCGGATGACCAAGCAGAAGATCGCTGACGGCGACCTGCTTGGCTTCGACGCCAGCACGGTTGAAGCAGAGCGCCCGGAAGTGCGCGAACCGCAGAAGCCACGCCAACCCCGCGGCGCCAAGCCAGAAGGCGAACGCCACGGTGGCGGCCGCAAGGACAAAGGCAAGGACAGCGGCAAGGCCAAGCCCCAGGCTGGCCGTTCGCAGCAGCCACGTAGCGCGCAAAGCGGCCGCTCCGCAGCACCGGCAGTACCTGCCCTGCCACCGGATCGGGCGCCGGATGAGTTCCGCGACGACGAAATCGATAACTTTGGTAATCGTGCCGACTATGTCAGCCCGAACCAGAATAAGCAGCAGAACCGTGGCCGTCGGCCCGGTGCGCCTGCTTCGGGCCCCAGCGCCAGCAACGGTGTTGGTCAGGGTCCACGTACGCCAAGTAACAACCCGCGTAGCGGTTCAGGCAGTGGTGCTGGTGCTGGTGCTGGCAGCCAAGGTAAACGCCAGGGCGCTGGCGGCCAAGGCCGCAATGGCTCCGGCCGTGCCCGTCCGCCACGTGACTCGCGTGAAACGACCACCTCGCTCAATCGCGATGAACTGCCACGCCAAGAGGGTGCGGTAAAAAGCCCTCGCGACAAGCAGCCGGTGATCGTGCACAAAGGTTCGCGCAGCACTGAGCGCTTCCCGACGACCGAGCAACTCGACCAACTGCCGAGCACTCGTCCGCGCGGCGAGAAGCCTGCACTGCTGACGCGTAACCGCGAAAGCTAAGCAGCACGACTAACGACAACGCCGACCTCAGGGTCGGCGTTGTCGTTTATGTACCTGCAAAAACGCCGACCCTGGGGTCGGCGTTTCTGTTTGACATACACGCTACTGGCCAAGGCTGCCGCCAGGCATTCAACCTCGGCGACACCTGGCCAACCAGCAAAACTACTTGCGCACGCCTTCTACCGAGATGATCAGCTCAACTTCCGTGGAAGCCGGACCGAGGTCCTTCTCAATCGCGAAGTCCTTCAACTTGAGCATGGTGCTGCCTTCAAAGCCGGCACGGTAGCCGCCCCACGGGTCACTGCCCTGACCAATAAACGCAGCGGCGATCACCACCGGTTTGGTCACACCATTGAGCGTCAGATTGCCCGTGATGTCAGCGGTGCCTTCGCCGGTGGACTTCACCGACGTGGACTCGAAAGTCGCCGTCGGGTGTTTGCCAACACTGAGGAAGTCATCGCTGCGGATGTGCTTGTCGCGTTCGGCGTGGTTGGTGTCAACGCTGGCCGTATTAAGAACGACGCTGACCTTGCTGGCCTCCGGGTTCTTGTCGTCGAAACTGAAGCTGCCGTCAAAGTCCTTGAAGGTGCCGTACAACCAGCTGTAACCCAAGTGGCTGATCTTGAAATTGACGAAAGCGTGCTGACCTTGTTTGTCGATGGCGTAGTCGGCAGCCGTGGCATAACCAGCGCCGAGCAGAGCGGAACCAAGAGCCAAGGCGGCGAGGGTCTTCTTCAACATGGGCATTTCCTTGTGAGGTTGGATAGTTAGGCACACGGATCATTCCGCGGCCCAGGACGACTTCAGCGACCGAACATGCGCAACAACGTGCGGTCACGGTCGATAAAATGGTGTTTAAGCGCTGCCAATCCGTGAATACCGGCAAATATAACCAGGGTCCAGCCAAGGTACTCATGCACCAGGCCGCTGATATCTTCCTGGCGAGGAATGCTGGTGATGGTCGCCGGCACGTCAAACAAACCAAATACGCCGATACTCCGGCCATCGGCGGTAGAAATCAGGTAGCCGGAGACCATCAGCACCAACAACCCCAGATAAAGAAAGGCGTGACCAAACTTCGCACCCAAACGGGTTAGCCGGTCATGGCTGGCCAGGCTGGCCGGGGGCGGACTGACCCAGCGCCAGAGCACGCGCACCAGCATCACTGCGAACAGCAGGATGCCGATGCTCTTGTGCAAATTGGGCGCGGTTTGATACCAGCTGCTGTAGTAATCCAGGCCGACCATCCAGTAACCCAGACCGAACAGGCCAAAAACGGCCACCGCCACCAGCCAATGCAAGGCAATACTAATCAAGCCGTAATGCGAGGAAGTGTTGCGCCATTGCATGGATAAGGCCCCGGAAAATCATTGATTAAAAATTCACACAACAGGTTAGCGGCAAATCTATCGATTAAAAGCGGAATTTTTCGCTTTGAAATATCGAGAAATACGATACAAAATCCCTGTTATTTGCCTCCATCTGAATTAGTTCGCCCGGCCGGACTGAAGTTCAGGCAGCACCTAGCAGCGGTGTACAGCAGCGGATAGCCGGCGGCGGCGCACATAGGCGCAGAGGCATCTGATAGGCTTGCCACAGATGATTGGGAGAGCCGTACGATGAGCCTGAATGACCAGTGGATGCAGCGTGACCTGAAGGTGCTGTGGCACCCCTGCACCCAGATGAAAGACCACGAACAGCTACCCCTGGTACCGATCAAGCGCGGTGAAGGCGTGTGGTTAGAAGACTTCGACGGCAAACGCTACATCGATGCCGTCAGCTCCTGGTGGGTCAACGTGTTCGGCCACGCCAACCCGCGGATCAATCAGCGCATCAAGGATCAGGTCGACCAACTGGAGCACGTGATCCTCGCCGGCTTCAGTCATCAGCCGGTGATCGAACTGTCCGAGCGCTTGGTCAAAATGACCCCGACCGGCCTGGACCGGGTGTTCTATGCCGATAACGGCTCATCCTGTATCGAAGTCGCGCTGAAGATGAGCTTTCACTACTGGCTGAATGTCGGCCAGCCCGAGAAAAAGCGCTTCGTCACCCTGACCAACAGCTATCACGGCGAAACCATCGCCGCCATGTCGGTGGGTGATGTGGCGCTGTTTACCGACACCTACAAGGCGCTGCTGCTGGACACCATCAAGGTGCCCAGCCCGGATTGCTACTTCCGCCCCGACGGCGTGAGCTGGGAAGATCATTCGCGCGCCATGTTTGCCCATATGGAGCAGACCCTGGCCGAACATGGCCACGAGGTGGCGGCGGTAATCGTCGAACCGCTGATCCAGGGCGCCGGCGGCATGCGCATGTACCACCCGATTTACCTCAGGCTGCTGCGTGAGGCCTGCGACCGTTACGGCGTGCACCTGATCCACGACGAGATCGCCGTCGGCTTCGGCCGCACCGGTACCATGTTCGCCTGCGAGCAGGCCGGCATCCGCCCCGACTTCCTTTGTCTATCGAAAGCGCTGACCGGTGGCTACCTGCCCCTGGCGGCGTGCCTGACCACCAATGAGGTGTACCAGGCGTTCTACGACGACTACACCACACTGCGCGCCTTCCTTCACTCGCACAGCTACACCGGTAACCCGCTGGCCTGCGCGGCGGCCCTGGCGACCCTGGATATCTTCGAGCAGGACAACGTGATCGAGGCCAACAAGGTCCTGGCCGCACGCATGGCCAGCGCCACCGCGCACCTGGTCGACCACCCCCATGTCGCCGAAGTGCGCCAGACCGGCATGGCCCTGGCCATCGAAATGGTCCAGGACAAGGCCGGCAAGACCGCCTACCCCTGGCAGGAGCGCCGCGGCCTCAAGGTCTACCAGCACGCCCTTGAGCGCGGCGCCCTGCTGCGCCCGCTGGGCAGCGTGGTGTATTTACTGCCGCCCTATGTGATCACCGAGGAGCAGATCGATTTCCTCGCCGAGGTCGCCAGTGAGGGGATCGACATCGCCACCCGCACCTCGGTCAGCGTGGCCGTGAGTAATAATCACTATCCGGGCTTTCGCGATCCGGGTTAACGACATGCGTCGCAGGACGCTTCACCCATCCACCCTTGCGATCTTCCGGTGGATGAAAAGAGCGTGATCCTCCCGACAGAAACCGGTGCGCACGGCGCACCCTACGGCTAAAATTTGCACCTTTGTCCCAGGTTCGCCTCCTATGCGCCTATCCCGCTTCTTTATCGACGCCCCGCTGTCTCTCGGCCAGCATGAGCTGCCGGAAACCCAGGCCCACTACATCGGTCGCGTACTGCGCCATTCCGTTGGCGATACCGTGCAGCTGTTCGACGGCAGCGGCTACGAGTTTCTCGGCGAGCTGATCGAGGTCGGCAAGAAGAGCGTGCGCGTCGAATTGCGCGAGGTCTTTACCGGCCTGGCCGAGTCACCGCTGCACATCCACCTGGGCCAGGGCCTGTCGCGCGGCGAACGCATGGACTGGGCGATCCAGAAGGCCTGCGAGCTTGGGGCCAATGCCATCACCCCGATTGTCAGCGAACGTTGCGAGGTACGCCTCAAGGACGAACGTGCCGACAAGCGCATGACTCATTGGCGCCAGGTGGCGATCAGTGCCTGCGAACAGTGCGGCCGCTCGGTGATCCCCGTGATTCACACCCCGCTCGCTCTGGCCGACTGGCTCGAACAAACCGCTGCGGAGTTGAAACTGGTACTGCATCCAGTCGCAGAGCCGCTGGCCAGTCACGCTAAACCGCAGTCGCTGGCCTTTCTGATTGGCCCGGAAGGCGGCTTGGCGGATGCTGAAGTGGTACAAGCACAAAGCGCCGGCTTCCACGCGGCTCGCCTGGGTCCGCGGGTACTGCGCACGGAAACCGCGCCGGTGGTGGCGCTCAGCGTGGCGCAGCAATTGTGGGGGGACTTCTAAAACTGCTAGCGCGCAGGTAGAGGATGGGCGCAGCGACAGCCCGCCAGCTTGTGTATACACCAATAAACCAATGGTGCATTGCCTGCGGCGAACACCCTGCGGACTGCTCTAAGTAATAACCCGGAGCGCAGGGCCTTTGCAGGTAGTGGCGGTCAGTGAGCGTTTGTTCACACCCGCTCAGATCAACCCAGCATCCGCCAATTTCTGCTCCAGGCCAATCAGGTCAGGAATCTTCAGCACATCCTCGCCAATCACCACTGCATCCAACTCCAACGGAGACAATGGCACATCAGCGCGCAGCAGTTCGGCGCCGACCTTAACCGAGCGCGGAATGCCCTGCACCAACAGGGCAATGAACTTGACCTTGGGGCGCCCGCCAAGGGCATTGATAATGACCACACGTGCAGCGGAGCCGACGTGAGCCTGACCATCGGAGGCCGCTTCGAACGACAACAATGGCAAGCTCAGATCACGCCAGCCGACCTGGCCAAGAAACCAGGCCGGCATACCCGCACTGACTTGCGGCGCGCGATAGGCAATAAGCTCGGCAATGGCCACGTTAGGCAATAACAGGGTACGGTCGCCCAGCGGCACCAGCAAGGCGGTCAGGCTGTTGACGGTATTCGGGGTCGCTATGGCTTGGCTCATGAAAGGGTCCTATGCAGGGCAGCGCCCCGGATTAACTGCACTGCTCGGCCAAATGATTGACCAGCCCTGAGGCCAGCTCACGAGGGTCGCCGCTAAAAGTGCTGTAGCCACCCTCACGCAGGCTGTCAGGCATGCTCGGGCAGATGCAGGTGTCGGCACGCTGGGTCCAGATGGTCCCCCCTTGGCGGCGCACATACGCCGCCGCGGCACTGCCATCGCTGCCCATGCCGCTGAACGCGATCACACCGCAGAGGCCGGCAAAATGCTGAGCAAGATTGAGCATCATCTGATCGATCGACGGGCTGTAGGGTTCAGGCCAGGCACGCTCACTGACGTGCATGGCGCCTGCGTCGCTGAAGCCGAGCTCACTGCTAATCGGCACCACAACCACTTCACCACAGCGCACCGCATCGCCGTGACGCGCCAGATTGACGCGCCACTGGCTATGCCGACCAACCGCCTGTGGCAGCGCCGACTCAAAACTGGGATCAATATGCTGGGCATAGACGAAGCCCACTGGCAGACCGCCAGGCAAGGCATCAAGGAAAGCCTTTACCGCTGCAGGCCCACCGAGCGATGCGGCCAACAACCAGACCTGGCGGGCCACCTCACCAACCACCAGCGGCGTATCGGCGAGCACTTGCGGCAGATCCAGGCGGATCGGGCGCTGCGCCTCGGCCAGCAATGCCTGAAGGCTAGGGCCAACGGCTTGCGAAGGATCGCCGATCAGCTTCTTCAACTTGCCGAACAGACGGCGCTCCCAGCGCGGATAATTTTCCGAATGCCGCTCTGGAGCATGCCCTTCGCCAAATAAAATCGGGACACTGGCGCTCTCCATCAGGTCGTCGACCAGAGGAAAATCCTCGCTCTGGGCCAGATCGACCAACCACAAATCAGTCTCGCAAGCAGCCAGAGTCGCCTTATCCAGGCGCGCCGGATCGCTGTTGAATACCACCTGATAGCCACTCCCGGTCAACGCCTGCTGCAGCACATGGCGTTGCAGGGAAGTATCGGCAATGACCGCAATGCGGGCCACATTTCTCTCCGTCATGCTGGCGTATCCGGGCGGCGATGATTCGGGCCACGCTCGCTCGGCTGGCGGTTTACCAATTTAGCAATGCTTTCGAGCAGTAACGACTCCTGGTAGGGCTTGCCAAGGTATTCGTTGACGCCGATAGCCAGCGCTCGTTCGCGGTGCTTCGCACCGGTGCGCGAGGTAATCATGATGATCGGCAGGTCTTTCAGGTGCTCATCGTGACGCACCAGAGTCGCCACTTCGAAACCGTCCATGCGCGGCATTTCAATATCCAGCAACATGATGTCGGGCTTGTGCTCCTGCAACTGAGAGATGGCGTCCACACCGTCCTTGGCGGTCAACACATTCATGCCGTTACGCTCAAGCAGACGGCTGGTGACCTTGCGTACGGTGACCGAGTCATCGACCACCATGACCAGGGTCGGCCGATCGGCTTCAATTTCAGCTGCAGTCGCGGCATGCCCGAGCGTGCGCGGCTGCAGTTGATTGACCAGATGCGCATGCAGTACGCGGATGGTTGCCAGCAGGTCAAGAATCACCACCACGCGACCGTCTCCGAGAATGGTCGCCCCGGAGATACCATGCACCCCGGCGAACTGCGGCCCGAGGCTTTTCACCACGATCTCGCGCGAGCCGGCCAGAGAGTCGACCTGCACCGCTACTGCGTGTTCACTCGAGCGCACCAGGATCACCGGCAACGGCAGACTCTGGCCGACCAGCTTGGGTTGTTGGCCGTTATTCAGCAGGTCGCCGAGGTAACGCAAATCGTAGGCCTGACCGGCGTACTCGAAGCGCGGCGTCTCTGCCGTGCCTGCGGCGCCCTGCTCGTAGAGTGCTTCCAGTTCGTAGGGCGAAATCCGCACAATGCCTTCGATGGTGTTCAGCGGGATGGCATACAGGTCTTCACCCGACAACACCATCAACGCGCGGTTTACCGACACCGTGAATGGCAGGCGAATCGCGAAACGGGTACCTTCCCCCGGCGCCGACTCGATGTTCATGGAGCCGCCGAGTTGCTTGACCTCGGAATGCACCACATCCATGCCAACGCCACGCCCGGAAATCTGGGTGACCGCCTCGGCAGTGGAAAAACCGGCCTCGAGGATGAACTGGAGTATTTCGTGATCGCTCAGATCCGACTCCTCGTCCATCAACCCACGCTCGATGGCCTTGCGCCGAACGGCCTCAAGCCTGATACCGCCGCCGTCATCGCTGAGGGTCAAGACGATATCGCCGCCCTCACGCCCCAGATCCAGGCGAATAGTCCCGTGCGCAGGCTTGCCCGCAGCGCGGCGTAGCTCAGCCGACTCGATGCCGTGGTCGACGGCGTTGCGTAACATATGTTCCAGCGGCGCGACAATCCGCTCAAGCACGCTGCGGTCCATCTCGCCGTCGGCATTGCCGAGAACGAACTCGACCTGCTTGCCCAGCTCGCCAGCGACCTGACGGACAATTCGCCGCAACCGCGGAACCAGGCGTTCGAAGGGCACCATGCGGGTGCGCATCAGGCCTTCCTGCAATTCGGTATTGACCCGTGCCTGTTGCAGCAACAGGGTTTCTGCGTCGCGGCTGCGCAACGCCAGGGTTTCTTTTAGGTCGAGCAAGTCGGAGGCCGACTCGAACAACGCTCGAGAAAGCTGCTGAAGCTGTGAGTGACGGTCCATTTCCAGCGGGTCGAAATCTTCATAGCCGGCACGCTCGGCCTCCGCTTGGTAGCGACTGAGGATCTGCGCCTGGGTTTCAATATCGAGGCGGCGCAGTTGGTCGCGAACGCGGTCGATGGTCGCTTCCATCTCGCTCAGGGTAAAACCGAAATCGCTGACCTGCTGCTCGACCCGACCGCGAAAGATCGACGTCTCACCGGCCAGGTTAACCAACCCCTCGAGCAGGTCCGCCGGCACTTTCACCAGTTCCTGCGGAGCGCGCCGCGCCGCGGCTTCCTGGGCAGCCTCCTGGGCACGACGGACAAATGGCAGAACTTTCGTCATCTGCTCGCGGGCCGGCAGGGTACTGGCTGCAACGATGGGAGCGATCAAGCCGGGGGCTTTTGCCGCGGCGAGTTCAACGTCAGGCGCTGCAGAACTTTCCTCTGCCAGACTGACCTGCAGCCGCTGGCGTAACTGATCGAGCTCTTTTTGCAGCCCCTCAAAGCCCGATTGCACGTCAAGGAACAGGCTTTCCGGCCAAGGCGCCCCCTGCTGCAGGGCCTCGCTCAGGTGTGACTCCAGATCATGGGCCAGGTTGCCGAGCCGGTTCTGCCCGGCCAGTCGCGCGCCACCCTTTAGGGTATGCAGAACGCGCAGCATGTCATCGATAGCCTTACCGTCGTCACGACTCTGGTCCCAGCGCCCCATGGCAGCTTCCATGACTTCCAGCAGGTCGTCGGCCTCTTCCAGGAAAATATCAAGGATGTCCGACTCGTCATCATCCTGACCCGGGCTTTCGGGTACGGCATTGAGTTGCACGGCAGACGGCATGCTCAGTTGCTGATCCGGGTTGGCGCGGAACTGCTTGATCGTTTCGATCAGGGCATCGCCATCCGGCACCACACGCTTGCCTCGCACCGCATCGAGCATCTCGGCCAGACGATCATGGCAAGCCTGGAGCAGGCCAAACAGCTCCTGGCTAGGGCGCAGCCGTCCATCGGCAAGCCCTTCATAAAGAAATTCAAGTTCATGGGCGAGGTCGCCAATCTCGCGGATTTCCGCCATGCGCGCACCACCCTTGAGGGTGTGCAGGTCGCGTTGCAGAGACTCCAGATCAAGGCTGTTGTCGACGTCTTCCATCCAGCGCTGCAGAGACGCACCGGAGCTGTCGATGATGTCAAACCCTTCCTCGAGGAAGATGTCCACCAGCTCTTGGTCGGGATGATCCTCGAAACAGCCCGCATCGCTTACCGCAGCTGCTGGCGGGACCTGCACCTCGAGGTCTGTAACATCAGGCGCAGCATCGAAGGCCGTGAGCATGCGCGGGTCAATCTCGCTCTCGTCCTGCGACAGCGGCAACAGCCCGCTCTCAACTTCATCCTCGGCTTCGGCTTCGGCTTCGGCTTCGGCTTCGGCTTCGGCTTCGGCTTCGGCTTCGGGATCAGTCTCTGCGGCCACTGCCAGGGCTGACAAGCTCTGCGCACCACCGTCCTGGCGCAAGCAACGAATCGCCTCGATCAGCTCGCAAGGTTGCTGCAACTCGGCACGCTCTTGCAGCTGCGCCAACAAGATGGCCAGGCAATCATGGCTTTGCTGCAGCAGCGCGACGAGTGGCGGGGAATGGCTAAAGCGCCGATCCATCAAGCCTTCGTACAGTGACTCCAGCTCATGGGCAAGGTCACCAATCGGACGAATCTCGGCCATCCGGGCACCCCCCTTGAGGGTGTGCAAATCACGCTGCAATGACGATAGCGCAGCTTTATTGTCCGGTTGCGTACTCCAGCGCTCTAGCGCCTTCCCGGCATTCTCGAGGATATCGACGGCTTCCTCGAGAAAGATTTCGACCATCTCGGCGTCGAGTGCCTCGTGGCCAGATGGCGGCGTAACCGGTACGGGCTCGGCGATGAATCCGCCGTCTTCATCAACCGGCGACTCAACTGCCGTGACTGCGTCGCTGTCACTTTCGAGCATTCTCGGGGAGTGCTCGAGCGCCGCAGTTGCAGCATCCAACTCGACAACCTCCAAGCCCGCCTGACCGCCTGAAGACAAGAGTGCCAGCGCACTCGGGTCCAGCGCCTCGGCGAGCAGACCGCGTAAGGCCTCGACTCGCTCAGGCTCAGCACTGACCTGCAGGCCTGCAGCCACTTGGTCCATCATGCTGATCAGCGCTTCATGCGCCTGTGCGGCCTCACTGAAGAAGCGTTCGCTGACCGCCAGGCTGCCTTCGTCCACCGCGCCGTAAAGGTCGAGCAGTGCTTCGCAGAGCTCATCGATCTGCGGCAACTCGGCCATTTCTGCGCCGCGGCCCAGGGTGGTCAACTCGTCCAGCAGGGCACTCAGCTCTTGGCGATCGGAGGGGTGCTCGCGCCAGCGCTGCAGCAACGCCTCGGCATCCAGCAAAATGTCCATGCCTTCGGCGAGGAAGATGCTGATCAACTGCGGGTCGCGGACTTCGCCCTGCTCACTCTCGCGACTGCTTTGCGCTGCAGCGAGACGATCCTGATGCAGCCTGTGCGCGCGCTCCAGGAACTCCTGGGCACCAGGCAGGGGCGCCAAAGGCCGAGCCTCCAGCTGCTCGAGGCCTAGACGGAATAATTTCTCGGCAGCGCTTAATAGTTCGGCTTCGGCCAGGTCCATGGGGATCAGATTGCTTTTGAACTCCTTGGCCAGCTTCTCCAGCGGCGCGGCGATTTCTGCCATTGGCAGAATTCCGGCCATGTAGGCACTGCCCTTGAGGGTGTGCAGGGCACGCTGCAAATCGTCGGTGACCGGCCGTGGCAGTTCCTGGGCACAATCGGCCAGAAAACCTACCAGGGTATCGAGGTGGGTTTCCGCTTCATTACGGAAAATCTCCAACAGTTGCGGATCGAGGGGCTCGCCGTCGAGAGGCTCGCTATCGAGGGGCTCTCCATAGAGGGGCTCGCCATCAATCGCGTCTGTCGGCTCAGCGGCTGTCGCAGGAGCCTCGGTTTCAGGCGCAAGAGCAGCTATCGGCAGGCGCTGGCCTTTCGCCAGAGCATAGGCAGTGGCAGCCAGCAGGTCGACATCGTCACGCTGGCGTTGGGCCTTGGCAGCGAACTCATCGACCAGGGCCGGCATCAGCTCAACCACACCGGCAATCACTTGCTGCACCTCGGCACCCGGCTTGATGCTGCGATCGAGCACGCGGTTGAGCAGGTTCTCGATCGCCCAGCCCAGCTCGCCGATCACCAGCGCCCGAACCATCCGACCGCTGCCTTTGAGGGTGTGGAAAGCACGGCGAATCTCCGCCAGGGCTTCCTTGTTCTCGCTATCGGCGCACCACTGCGGAAAGTACTCGGCGATGGTTTCCAGCACCTCGCCGACTTCCTCGATAAACACTTCCATCAACTCGTCGTCGATCGGCTCTTCATCAGCCGGCGGCGGCAGCAAACTCGGCGGCACATCGTGTGCTGGCGGATTGATCGCCTGCTGCGGCGCGGCCATGACATCGGCCAGCGACAGCGGTTTGTCGGCGGCCGGGGTATCGACCATTGGCAGCGCGCTCGGCAACTCAACCTCCGGCACGCCCAGCGATGCCAGTTCGGCCTCGTCCCAGTGGCCAGTGCTGCTCAGCTGGTCCTGGCCCAGCTCTTCCGACTGCAGGGCATCAAGGCTAAAGAGCGGCGCTTGTGGCTCCTCACTGAGATCGAGGACCGGCAACTCTTGGCATGCAGGATCGCTCAGCAGAGCAGCCGCATCCAGCGCAGCCTGGCTGAGGCTAGCGCCGCCAAGCGGCTGTTCGGCATCAATTGCGACAGCCGCCAGATCGGCGAACTCGACGCTCAGTTCATCTGATTGCTCAGGATCGACCTGAACATCCAGCAGCTCAAAGGCCTCGGCATCGGCCGGTTCATCGGCCAGCACCTGGATCTCATCCAGAGGATTGGCAAGCGGTGCAACGTCTTCTAGCGGATCAAGAATCGAGGGCTTTTCTTTTAGCGGATAGCCCAGATTCTCCAGGCTTTCCTCAGCCACATCGAGGATCAGATCACCCTGACTGCCATGGTCTTCGGACAGGCGCTCAAGGTAGTACTCAACACTGGTGATGGCATCGGCAAGGGTATCGAGACTCTGCCAATTCGGCACGGCCTTGCGTGCCAGCAGCTGTTCCTGGATGTAGCGGTTACAGGCGTTGAGCAGATCGGCGGCACGCTGCAACGGAATCATGGCCAGACCGCCACGCACCTGGGTCAACAGCTCCGGCACACGCGCCAGGTGTTCGTGATTCCACTGCGAGGCGATGAACTCGATAATCGCGTCCTTGGCCTGCTCCAGGCCACTGCGCGCTTCCTTGATCACCAACTGGTGAATTTGTGCCACATCGGTAGTCGGTAGATGGCTTTCTTCGCGGCCGCCATCCTGTGCGGGCCCGACCATGCCGGCCAGGGTCGCCTCGACGTACAGCAGCGCACCGGCAACATCCATCAAGACCGCATCGCTCGGCGCCTGCCGACCGAGAGCCAGGCCATGAACCACGTCAATCTGATCGAGAATGACTTTACGTGGCTGGCCGAAACCGAGCACCGCCAGGGTGTCGGCAATTTGCTTGAGCGGTGCCAGCAGGCTATCCAGCTCGGCCACCTGGTTACGGTCGCTGCGCACGAACAGGTCGAGACTGTCCTTGACCCGCACCAGCTCTTCACATAGCGCGCCGACCACCGAGCGCATCGCGTCGCGATCCGGACCCGCCAGACGGGCACGCTCCTCATCGACGATATCGCTGTCCGGTAGCGCGTCGTCAAGACGGTACTGCGCCTTCAAGGCAGTGATGCGCGGTGACTGTGCCGGCGCCTTGGCCACGTAGAACAGCATGTTTTTGGTCAGCACGTCAGAGGCCGGCTGGTTGATACCGTCCGCGCCTTGCTCGACCAGGCGTTTGAGCTCTTTATCGACCTCGCGCAGCAGCGTACGGACCGACGTGCTGTTGGCCACACCGCCACTGGCCAGGCCCTCGACCAGGCCCGAGGCGACTTGCCATAACGGGCCGAGCGGCGCGTCTTTGCACAATGTCTCCAGGCGGCCGAAAACCCGTGCCATGTAACCCAGGTTGGTCGGCAGGTCCTGATTGCGGATCACCCCGACCAGAGCCACCTGCAGCATTTGCCGCAGCTTACGCAGCAATATCGGCAGCTCGGCGGTGCGCAACTCGCCCAGGGACTCGAGCGATAGAGCCGGCGCACGCATGGACATGTCTGGAGAGAACAGGCTGGTTTCCGAGAGCAGCTTTTCGCCGCGTGCGGCCCGCAGGTCGTTGAGCAGTGGCAACACCACCATCGGCAAGTCGCGGCGGGCGGTCTGGATGCGATCAAGGTAAGCCGGCAGCTGCAGAATCGCCTGCATCAACACTTCCAGAGCTTCGCCCTGGCTGACCACGCGACCTTCCATCAACGCCTGAGCTAGATGCTCCATTTCTTCGGCGAGCAATGCAGCGCCGTAGAACTCCACCATCTGCAGAGTGCCGTGTACCTGGTGCACATAGGTCAGGCAGAAGCGCATACGCGTCGAATCCTGCGGATTCTCGACGTACGCCTCCAGAGCTTGGCGCGCCTGTTTCAGGGTTTCCGCGATTTCGCCTTTGACCCACTCCAGGGCGACATAGTCGTGCCGGTCCCCCATAGCCACTCCACTCATATACTTGGCTCTGCCTTATCAGGCTGTTGAAAAACTACCTGCGTTGCCATTGCTGCGTTAAAAACAGGCTAGGCAAGCCGCTTGTGGCTAACGCGCTTTAGCGCGACCCGAAGGGCGGGCGAAGCGAATATTGCTCATTTACAGCTGTCGAGTGCGACCCTGTCGCGTCCTCGCCTGTTTTGACTTGCACTGGCTGTCTCATCTACGGCTTTCAACGGCCTGCTATCCCTTGCGGGTAAACGCCAGCACTCGCTCGTCGGCTACCGGAAGCAAGTCCGGGTGCTGCCAACCAACCACTTCGCCCACGCCCACCACCAGCAGACCACCCGGCGCCAGGCACTCGGCCAGGCAATTGAGGATCTCGCGGCGACGCCAGCGACGAAAATAGATCAGCAAGTTCTGACAAAAAATAACGTCCAGACTGAACATTGGCGCCTTCGCCAGTTCCAGTACATTGAGCCTGGCATAACACACTCGCGCGGCCAGGCTCGGTATCACTTTGAAACGTCCATCGGCCTGGGCCACAAAGTAGCGCTGCCCCAGATCCGTACCAACTTGCTCCAACTTGCGCGCGCCATATTGACCATCGCGTGCCTTGCTCAGCGCGTTCAGGCTGATATCGGTACCCGTTACACCGAAGCCCTCGGGCTGGTCGCTGTCACGCAATACTTCAGCCGCCGTGATCGCCATCGAGTACGGCTCCTCGCCACTCGAGCAACCCACGCTCCACAACGCCAAGGGCCGAGGCAGACCATGCTGCAGTCGCTCGCGCAGATAGCGCTCGAGCACCTCGAACGATGGCTGATGACGGAAAAAACGGGTCTCCTGCACGGTAAGGCGATCCAGTAGGGTCGACCACTCGACTGCACCACGCGGGCCATCCGTGACCTGTTGATAGTAGGTGGCGTAATCCGCCACCCCCAGTTCACGCATGCGCACACTCAAGTTGGTTTGCAGAAACGCTCGCCGCTGCTCGCTAAGCACCACACCGGTGCGCTCTTCGAGCAGCGCCTGCCAGGCACAGAACTCGCCAGCAGGCATGTCCACCACCGGTTGCAAAGACCAGGTGCCTGACTGCATGTCGTGCCCCTCGCTCATGGCCATAGGCGTTGTGTGGCAACCCGACAAGGCTGCCACGCCGCGCGCTTCTACGCCTGTCCGCCGCTTTCCGGCAAGGTAAAGCCGGAAACCGACTTACGCATCTCACTGGCCATTTTGGCCAGGTTGCCAATGCTCTTGGCGGTGGCAGTGGTGCCGGACGAGGTTTGCGAGGTGATTTCCTGGATCACGTTCATCGTGTTGGAAATGTGGCCCGCCGAAGATGCCTGCTGGCGAGCAGCGTTGGAGATATTCTGAATCAAGGCCGCGAGGGTTTTCGATACCTTCTCGATCTCCTCCAGTGCCACCCCGGCGTCCTGCGCCAGACGGGCACCGCGCACCACTTCGGAAGTCGTTTGCTCCATCGAGATAACGGCTTCGTTGGTGTCGGTCTGAATCGTCTTGACCAGCGCCTCGATCTGCTTGGTTGCAGCCGATGAACGTTCTGCGAGGCGTTGTACTTCGTCCGCTACCACGGCGAAGCCGCGGCCCGCGTCACCGGCCATGGAGGCCTGGATCGCGGCGTTCAGTGCGAGGATGTTGGTCTGGTCAGCAATGTCGTTAATCAGGCTAACGATGTCACCGATCTCCTGGGACGATTCACCGAGGCGCTTGATCCGCTTCGAGGTGTCCTGGATCTGCTCACGGATGTTATCCATGCCGGTGATGGTGTTGTGCACCACCTCGTTGCCCTTGTTGGCGATGGCTACCGAACGTTCCGCTACCGCGGAGGACTCCGAGGCGTTCGCCGATACCTGGTCAATCGAAACAGCCATTTCGTTGATTGCCGCAGAAGCACCGGCAATTTCCTGGGCCTGGTGCTCGGAAGCCTCAGCCAGGTGCATCGCCGTGGCCTGGGTTTCCTGGGCGGCGCCGGCTACCTGCACGGCGGTCAGGTTGATGGTCACCACCAGGTCGCGCAACTGGTCGATCGAGTAGTTGATCGAGTCAGCGATGGCGCCCGTGAAGTCTTCGGTTACGGTCGCGGCAACGGTCAAGTCACCATCGGCGAGGTCGGCAATTTCGTCGAGCAGACGCAAAATAGCCGCCTGGTTACGCTCGTTTTTCTCGGCCGTCTCCGCGAGGCGGCGGTTGGTCTCGCGCACCATCACGATACCGATCAGAATGATCGAGCCCAACGCCAGAATGCCCAGCACATAGCCGACCAGGGTGTTGATGGCACGGCCATCGGCCATGTCTTCGAAGCCGACAGCCAGCTCGGAGGCTTTATCCAGCAGGGTCTGCGATACGGAGAAAATGCCGTTGGCCGACTCACGCACCTGGAACAACTCCGGCGAGGTCTCGAGAATCTCATCTACCGAACCAGAGACGAACTCGAACAGTTCGGAAATCTCCGCCAGTCGTTCGAGCGCTTCAGCGTCGTTGACCTTGGCAATTTCCATCGCCGCATTGCCTTCGAGCATCGCGTTCAATACCCGGCCGAACAGGCTGGCATCACGACCGAACATGTCGGCGGCTTGCACCGCGTCCTGGTCACCGGCCAGTACCTTGTTCACCGAACCGAGAATACGTTCTGCCAGCAGGGATTGACGTTGAGCGACCGATACCTGGGCGGCAGGTGCACCGCTTTCCAGCAGAATATCGACAACTTCTTCGTACTCGACCTGCAGCTGCGGAATGGTTTCCGCCAGGGTTTCGGCCACTTGGTGCAGCGACAGAACGGTCTGCTCACTGGCCAGAATGGCGTCGGTATTTTGCCGCAGGCTGTCCCAGTCCTGTTGCACTGCGCTCATCTGAGCTTGAACGGACTCTGGAGCAGAGGGCACGCCACTCTCCTCGTTGCCGTCGACCAGGTAACCCCAGCGATTTTGAAAGTCGTTGCGCGCATCACGTAACAGACTAAAGGCCTCAGCTGTACCCGCGGCTGCTTCGGTCGAGTTCTTGGCGATACGCTGGGACAGAACCCGCAACTCACCAGCGTGGCTGATGTATTCCGTATCGTAGTTGGATTGCGTGTTGATGTAGGCGAAGTTGGCGAACAACAGCACGATAGAAACGATCAGGACGACAAACAGCCCGGCGATCAGCGTACTGCTGCGCGTACTCGCGAATAAATTGCCTGCATTTAGTTTTTTCATTTCCTGGCCCCCGCCTGGACCGACCGCACTACGGTTCCCACACAACCCCAACAGGCCGACAAAGCCGACCCAACCGAAAACTCTTTATAACGCCACATCGATAAACCCCTGATGCTGGGCCAGCGCATGTGGGCTGAAAACCAACCAGGGTTGCTCGCGCTGGAACACACCATGGATAAACGGTGCGATAGACGCCTCGAGCAGCGGCAGCTGCTCGGAGAAGGTATCCACCGCAAAGTGCTGCATACCAAACACTTCGTCGACCGTCAGCCCGGCGAATACGTCCTGGTGATCGACCACCAGCACCCGGCGTTTTTTGCGCAGCGGCGACAACTCGTTACCGAAGAAGCCGCATAAATCCATCACCGGCAGCAAACGACCGCGTACGTTGGCCACGCCCTTGACCCAACTTTTAACTCCGGGCAACAAGGTGTGTCGCGGCTCATGCAACACCTCCCCCACCTCTCCCATAGGCGCAACGAAAAACCGCTCGCCCATGCGAAAACCGATCCCGCTCCAGGTTTGCACGGCGGCTTGCTGCATAGGCAAGCCGGCCGCCAACAACCGACAACGCTGATCGACTTCGAGGAGTATTTGAAAAGGTGTCTGCGCGTCCGACATGCCAACCGTGGCCTTCTGCTTATTATTTAGTTACTGGCACGGCATCAACCTGCCAATACGGCGTTCAAGGTTTTCAGCAGCGTTGCTTCGTCAACTGGCTTGGTCAGGTAGTCCTTGGCGCCTTGGCGCTTACCCCAGACCTTGTCAGTTTCCTGATCCTTGGTGGTGACGATAATCACCGGGATGTGGCTGGTGTCGGCGTCCTTGGTCAACTGACGGGTCGCCTGAAAGCCGTTAAGGCCCGGCATGACGATATCCATCAACACCGCATCAGGCTTTTCCTGACGCGCCAGAGCGACGCCGTCCGCGCCATTTTCCGCTTTCAGTACCTGATGGCCATTTTTTTCCAGCATGGCGGTCAGCTTGTACATCTCGGTCGGCGAGTCATCAACAATCAGAATTCGAGCCATGGTGTTTCCCAATACATAAAAAGGCGCCTGCAGCTTGTGCAGACGTCAGGATGCCTGTTCCACCGGGGTGAAGTTAGGGACATGGGCCTTGATCGCACCCAGCAGCTCTTCCTTGCTGAAAGGCTTGGTCAGGTATTGATCGGAGCCGACGATGCGCCCCTTGGCCTTGTCGAACAAACCGTCCTTGGAGGACAGCATGATCACCGGGGTGGACTTGAAAGCACTGTTGTTCTTGATCAAGGCGCAGGTTTGATAGCCATCGAGCCGCGGCATCATGATGTCGACAAAAATAATACTGGGGTGGGTATCGGCGATCTTTGCCAAGGCATCGAAGCCGTCAACTGCGGTAATTACCTCGCAGCCCACCTTTTTCAGCAGGGTTTCCGCGGTACGACGAATCGTTTTCGAATCGTCGATCACCATCACCCTCAAACCCTCGGAATGCTGTTCCATGTTTTGCCCTACCATCGCCTCGGTGAGTCGTTATTTTTCGCTTTCTATCAGTGCGCCTGAGGCCTTACCACCGATGGGTTGTAACCCAATCGCCGGGCCTTTTTAGCACACTCTCCCCACGCAAGCTATAAGCCGCGGAAGGCCAAGGTTTTTCCTTGACCACCCGCCATCCCAGCGCCACCCTGACGCCACATGTTCGTCCCGACACCCTCTAAACTGCTGCCTTGCACGGAGAAATTCCCCCATGAGCGTTCGCCTCGGCATTGTCATGGACCCCATCGCCCAGATCGCCTTTAAAAAGGACAGTTCCCTGGCCATGTTGCTGGCCGCCCAAGCGCGCGGCTGGACGCTCTTCTATATGGAGCAGAAAGACCTTTACCAGGCCGGGGGCGAAGCACGTGCCCGCCTGTGCCCGCTCAACGTATTCAATGACCCTGAGCGCTGGTTTGAATTGGGCGCCGAACGCGACGTCGCGCTGGCGGAGCTGGATGTGATCCTGATGCGCAAGGATCCACCCTTTGATAACGAATTCGTCTACTCCACCTATTTACTGGAACAGGCCGAGCAAGCCGGCGTACTAGTGGTCAACCGCCCGCAGAGTTTGCGCGACTGCAACGAGAAGCTGTTTGCTACCCAGTTCCCTCTTTGCACACCGCCAACGCTGGTCAGTCGCCGATCCGACATTCTGCGCGAGTTTGCCAAAGAGCAACGTGACATCATTCTCAAACCACTGGATGGTATGGGCGGATCTTCGATATTTCGTCATTGCGAGGGCGATCCCAACCTCTCGGTGATTCTTGAGACCCTTACCGCACACGGCACACAGCAAATCATGGCGCAACGCTACCTGCCGGCGATCCTGGAAGGCGACAAACGTATTCTGATGATCGATGGCGAGCCGGTACCTTATTGCCTGGCACGCATCCCGGCGCACGGCGAAACCCGCGGCAACCTTGCTGCTGGCGGTCGTGGCGAGGCTCGCCCGCTGACCGAGCGCGACCGCGAGATCGCAGCGGCCGTGGGCCCGACCTTGCGCGAGAAAGGCCTGTTGTTCGTCGGTCTAGACGTGATCGGCGACTACCTGACCGAAATCAACGTGACCAGCCCAACCTGCATTCGCGAGATAGACACCGCCTACGACACCCGCATCGGCGAGCGCCTGATGGATGTCATCGAAGGCAAGCTGCTCGCCAAGGCGAAAGCTTGAAGCACGTAGCAGCTTCACGCGTGTCGCTTGCAGCTGGCGGCTCCAAGCCGTCAGACTGCGCGGCAACCTGAACAGACACGAACCGCATGAACGCAGCCACCCCCTCACCCGAACTACCCGCCACTGGCGTCCGCCCAGCGGATAGGCTGGGTTTCACCCTGTTTCTCGCAGCAGCTCTGCATGCCGCGCTGATTCTCGGCCTGGGCTTTAGCCTGGCCGAGCCCAGCCAAATCAGCAAAACCCTGGAAATCACCCTATCAACCTTCAAAAGCGAGGAAAAACCGAAACAAGCCGACTTTCTCGCCAAAGACAACCAGCAGGGCAGCGGCACCCTCGAACACAAGGCAGCGCCGAAAACCACTGAGCAGGCACTGTTCCAGGACACCCAAGTCAAGCGCGTGACGCCGCCCACCGCACCCGCACAACCGGCGGTACGCCAGCAAGCGCCAAAAGCTGCGGTAGCGACTAGCTCCCCGCAACCGCAAAAGACCCCGGTAAAACGCGAAGCAGTCAAACCCACGGTGCAGGCCCCCCCGGCACCGGTATTCGACAGTTCACAACTCTCGGCGGAAATTGCCAGCCTGGAGGCCGAACTGGCCAACGACATTCAGCAATATGCCAAACGACCGAAAATCCACCGCCTGAGTGCGGCCTCGACCATGCGCGACAAGGGCGCCTGGTACAAGGACGAGTGGCGCAAGAAGGTTGAGCGGGTCGGCAACCTCAACTACCCGGACGGCGCACGCCGCCAGCAAATTTATGGCAGCCTGCGCGTGCTGGTCTCGATCAACCGTGACGGCACCCTCTACGAGGTTCAGGTACTGGAATCCTCCGGCCAGCCACTGCTTGACCAAGCCGCCTTGCGCATCGTGCGCCTGGCCGCGCCCTACGCCCCATTCACCGGCGACCTGGCCGATGTCGACCGCCTGGAAATTATCCGCACCTGGCGCTTCGAGCGCGGCGACCGCCTCTCCAGCAACTGACGCTGGGCGCGCACTGACGATCTGCTCTCAAGCGATCAGGCTCGAACCCGACTTTTTTCTTGCCGCGTGCAGCCTGACGCTTGAAGCTCTTGGCTCCAGGCCTGAAACTATTGCCCATGAAAGACACCAACCCCAGCTACCTCAAGCACCAGTTCCTGATTGCCATGCCGCATATGGCTGATCCGCATTTCGCGCAGACCCTGATTTACCTGATCGAGCACAACGAGCAGGGCGCCATGGGCCTGGTGATCAATCGCCCGAACGGCCTCAGCCTGGGCGATGTGCTGGAGCAGTTGCGACCCGACGACGAGCCGCCGGTACTCTGCCGCAACCTGCCGATTTTTTCCGGCGGCCCGGTCCAGACCGATCGCGGCTTCGTCCTGCACCCGGCCGGCCCGCAGTTCCAGGCCACCCTGGAACTCGGTGAGCTGGGCTTGTCCACCTCCCAAGACGTGCTGTTCGCGATTGCCGACGGCAGCGGCCCGGATAAATACCTGATAGCCCTCGGCTATGCCGGCTGGGATGCCGGGCAACTGGATACCGAACTGACCGACAACGCCTGGCTGACCTGCCCGGCCGACAGCGCCATTCTCTTCGACCTGCCCTTCGACCAACGCCTAAACGCCGCCGCTGCGCGCCTGGGTGTCAATCTGAGCCTGCTCACCTCACAAGCCGGGCACGCCTGATGGCCGAGAATGCAAAACCACTGCGCTTGTTGCTGGGCTTTGATTACGGCAGCAAACAGATCGGCGTTGCGGTCGGCCAGGTGATCACCGGCCAGGCCCGCGAGCTGTGCATCCTCAAGGCGCAGAACGGCGTGCCGGACTGGCAGAAAGTCGAAGCCTTGATCAAGGAGTGGCAGCCGGACGCCATCGTTGTCGGCCTGCCGCTGAACATGGACGGCACGAAAAGCGAGATGAGCGAGCGCGCGGAAAAATTCGCCCGACGCCTAAACGGCCGCTTCAACCTGCCCGTGCACACCCACGATGAACGCCTGACTACCTACGAAGCCAAGGGCCAACGCCTGCAGCAAGGGCAGAACAGCGGCTACCGTGAGCGCCCGGTCGACGCCCTGGCCGCAGCCCTGCTGCTGCAAGGGTGGCTGGAAGAAAACAACCCCTGAAAACCACCTGCGCTGCCCCTTCTCGTGAACAAGAGGGGCGTTAAAAACAGGCTCGGAGCAGCTAGCGGCTGACGCGCTGTAGCGCGACACGGAGGATGAGCGAAGCGCGCAATGCTCATTTACAACACGTAAACTCGCGTGCGAGCACAGGGCGCTTGATTCGCTGCGCTCACCCTGCGGGTCAGCCGTTGGCTATTACTACGCGGCGCTACGTTTCTCGCCTGTTTTGTCTTGTCTCGGCTGCCTCGCCTAGGTATTCAGGGGCTGTTTTGCATACATCTGGAGTGTTGTCATGAGTTTACCCAACCCGGCCGAACTGCTACCGCAAATGGCCGCCGCCCTGACCCGCCACCTGACCCAACGGCAGATCAGCGAACCGCGCTTTATCGGCATCCGCACTGGCGGCGTCTGGGTCGCTCAGGCGCTGCTCGAAGCGCTGGACCGCCAGGACGCGCTGGGCATTCTCGATGTGTCCTTCTACCGCGATGACTTCACCCAAAACGGCCTGCACCCGCAGGTGCAACCGTCCGCGTTGCCATTCGAGATCGAAGGCCAGCATCTGGTGCTGATCGACGACGTATTGATGAGCGGCCGCACCATCCGCGCCGCACTCAATGAACTGTTCGACTATGGCCGGCCGGCCAGCGTGACCCTGGTCAGCCTGCTCGACCTGAATGCCCACGAGCTGCCGATCCGCCCCGACGTGGTCGGCGCCAGCCTGTCGCTGGCCGCCAATCAGCGGGTCAAACTGTCCGGCCCCACGCCGCTGACCCTCGAACTCCAGATACTGGCCAACTGAGAATGATCGCGATGACTCCCACGGATGCCAAGCGCCCGCTGCAGCTCAATGACCAAGGTCAGCTGCGCCACTTCCTGACCCTCGACGGCCTGCCGCGCGAGCTGCTGACAGAAATCCTCGATACTGCCGACTCTTTCCTCGAAGTCGGCGCGCGCGCGGTGAAGAAAGTCCCGCTGCTGCGCGGCAAGACCGTGTGCAACGTGTTCTTCGAGAACTCCACACGCACCCGCACCACCTTCGAGCTGGCGGCCCAACGCCTGTCCGCCGACGTCATTACCCTCAACGTGTCGACCAGCTCCACCAGCAAGGGCGAAACCCTGTTCGACACCCTGCGCAATCTGGAAGCCATGGCCGCCGACATCTTCGTGGTGCGCCACGCCGACTCCGGCGCCGCGCACTTCATCGCCGAGCATGTGTGCCCGAACCTGGCGATCATCAACGGCGGCGACGGCAGGCATGCCCACCCAACCCAGGGCATGCTCGACATGCTGACCATCCGCCGGCATAAAGGCGGCTTCGAGAACCTCTCGGTGGCCATCGTCGGCGACATCCTGCATTCGCGGGTGGCGCGCTCCAATATGCTGGCGCTGAAAACCCTCGGCTGCCCGGATATCCGCGTGATCGCACCCAAGACCCTGCTGCCGATCGGCATCGAGCAGTACGGTGTGACCGTCTACAGCGACATGGCCGCCGGACTCAAGGACGTCGACGTGGTGATCATGCTGCGCCTGCAGCGTGAACGCATGACCGGCGGCCTGCTGCCTAGCGAGGGCGAGTTCTACCGCCTGTTCGGCCTCACCGAACAACGCCTGGCACTGGCCAAGCCGGATGCCCTGGTGATGCACCCAGGGCCGATCAACCGCGGCGTGGAAATCGAATCGGCGGTGGCCGATGGCCCACAGTCAGTGATTCTCAACCAGGTTACCTACGGCATCGCCGTGCGCATGGCCGTACTGTCGATGGCCATGAGCGGGCAGAACGCCCAGCGTCAACTCAACCAGGAAGCCGAGGAGTCCAACTGATGCGTATTGCAATCCTCGGTGCCCGCGTGATCGACCCGAGCAGCAGCCTTGATCAGGTCAGCGACCTGTTCATCGACGGCGGCAAGCTCATTGCCATCGGTCAGGCACCCGTCGGCTTCGTCGCGAAAAAAATCATTCATGCCCAGGGCCTTGTAGCCGCGCCCGGGCTGGTCGACTTATCCGTCGCCCTGCGCGAACCTGGTTACAGCCGCAAGGGCAGTATCGCCAGCGAGACCCTGGCGGCGGCAGCCGGCGGCGTCACCAGCCTGTGCTGTCCGCCATTTACCAAACCGGTGCTGGACACCCCGGCCGTGGCCGAGCTGATCCTCGACCGCGCCCGCGAGGCCGGTCACACCAAGGTCTTCCCCATCGGCGCGCTGAGCAAAGGTCTGGACGCTGAGCAGCTGGCCGAACTGGTAGCGCTGCGCGACGCCGGTTGCGTGGCCTTCGGCAACGGCCTGGATAGCTTCCGCAACACCCGCACCCTGCGCCGCGCCCTGGAATACGCCGCCACCTTCGACCTGACGGTGATTTTCCACTCCCAGGATCACGACCTGGCCGAAGGCGGCCTGGCCCACGAAGGCCCGACTGCAAGCTTCCTCGGCCTGGCCGGCATCCCGGAAACCGCCGAGACGGTGGCCCTGGCCCGCGACTTGTTGCTGGTCGAGCAAAGTGGCGTGCGCGCCCACTTCAGCCAACTGACCAGCGCCCGCGGCGCGCAACTGATCGCCGAGGCTCAGGCCCGCGGCCTGCCGGTAACGGCGGATGTGGCGCTGTATCAGCTGATCCTCACCGACGAGGCCTTGAGCGACTTCTCCAGCCTCTATCACGTACAGCCACCGCTGCGCACCCGCGCCGACCGCGATGGCCTGCGCGCGGCACTGAAGAGCGGGGTGATCTCGGCCATCGCCAGCCACCACCAACCCCATGAGCGCGATGCCAAGCTCGCGCCTTTCGGTGCCACCGAGCCGGGCATCAGCAGCGTACAACTGCTGCTGCCGCTGGCCATGAGCCTGGTGGAAGACGGTCTGCTCGATTTACCGACGCTGCTCGCACGCCTGTCCAGCGGCCCAGCTCAGGCCCTGCGCCTGCCCGCCGGACGCCTGGCCGTAGGCGCGCCAGCCGACCTGCTGCTATTCGATCCGCAGGCCTCGACCCTGGCCGGGGAAAGCTGGTACTCGAAAGGCGCCAACTGCCCGTTCCTCGGCCATTGCCTGCCGGCAGCGGTGCGTTACACCCTGGTCGACGGGCATATCAGCTATCAGGCCTGAGTGAGAAACCTCTCGTAGGGTGCGCCGTGTGCACCAGCGGTGCTCGCTTGACTGCGCACCCTACGAGATCAGCCCATTGCCGCGCCGGCTGACGCATAGCTTCCGTCAGCCGCGCTGGGCGTTCTTGATCGACACCTGGGTATTCAGCGTCCAGAAGTCATACAGCACGCCGAGCAGGAACAGGCCACCGGTAAACAGGTAGATGATCCCGGTAATCCACTTGCCTTGATACATGCGGTGCACGCCGAAAAAGCCGAGGAAGGTCAGCAGAATCCAGGCTACGTTGTAATCGGTATCACCTGCGGTAAACCGCAGGTCGGCTTCCCGGTCCATCGCCGGGATCAGAAACAGATCGATGATCCAGCCGATAAACAGCAGGCCGAAGGTGAAGAACCAGATGGTCCCGGTCACCGGCTTGCCGTAATAGAAGCGGTGCGCGCCGAGAAAGCCAAAAATCCACAGCAGATAGCCGATAAGTTTGCTGTGCGTATCCTGTCGCTGCATTTGCGTACTTCCTGATAGCCTGGGCTGTATCTGACGCCAGACTTTACCCAAGGTTCGCTACCTAGGGAAACTCCAGCCACGCGAACATATCAGCGCTTGAACCCTGCTTACTATTGCTAAATACTGTATGGATAAACAGTTAAGCGGGCCGCATCATGCAGCTGATCGAAAAACTCACCGTCCTCGCCGACGCGGCCAAGTACGACGCATCCTGCGCCAGCAGCGGTGCGCCCACGCGCAGTTCCAAAGGTAAAAGCGGCATCGGCTCGACCAACGGCATGGGTATCTGCCACAGCTTTACCCCCGACGGGCGCTGCGTGGCCCTGCTGAAGATCCTGCTGACCAACTTCTGCCTGTATGACTGCCAATACTGCGTGAACCGCCGCTCCAGCGACGTGCCGCGCGCGCGCTTCACCCCGGAAGAAGTGGTCACCCTGACTATCGACTTCTATAAGCGCAACTGCATCAGCGGTTTGTTTCTCAGCTCAGGAATCATCCGCTCGGCCGACTACACCATGGAGCAGCTGATCCGCGTAGCCAAGTTGCTGCGCGAAGAGCACGAGTTTCGCGGTTATATCCACCTCAAGACCATTCCCGACGCCGACCCGCTGCTGATTGCCGAGGCAGGGCGCTACGCCGACCGCCTTAGCGTGAATATCGAACTGCCCACCGAGAGCAGCCTGATTCGCCTGGCCCCGGAGAAACAGGTGCGCACCATCAAGCAGGCCATGCACTCGATCCATCTGGGCGAGAGCGAAGCCCGTGCGGAACCACGTGCGCCGCGTTTCGCCCCGGCCGGCCAGAGCACGCAGATGATCATTGGCGCCGACGCCACCGACGACAGCACCATCCTGCATACCGCCGCCTCGCTCTACGGCGACTACCGCCTGCGCCGGGTGTACTACTCGGCCTTTAGCCCGATCCCGCAGAGCCCGAATACCGTGCCCTTCGAAGCGCCGCCGCTGCTGCGTGAACACCGCTTGTATCAGGCCGACTTTCTGATGCGCGGCTACGGTTTCACCGCTTCCGAGCTACTCAATGGCCCCGGCAATCTGGCCCTGGATATCGACCCGAAACTGGCCTGGGCGCTGAACAATCGCGAGCATTTCCCGGTCGATCTCAACCGCGCCGAAGCAGCGATGATCGCCCGCGTACCCGGCATCGGCGTACTCAGCGCCAAGCGCCTGGTGGCCCTACGCCGGCAGAAACGCATCCGCTTCGAAGACCTGACGCGCCTGCGCTGCGCCCTGGAAAAAGCCAAGCCTTTTATCGTCACCCAGGATTATCGGCCTCTGCAGGCCAGCCGCGAATCACTGCTACTGCGCCAGCAGCTGAGCGAAACGCCCACGCAGATGGCGCTGTGGTGATGCACAGCGTGCAGTTCGACGGTAGTTTTACCGGCTGGCGTGAGGCTGCCAGAGGGCTATTGCAGCAAGGCGTAGCACCGCATCAGGTCAATTGGCTGGGTGACGGCGACACCGGCGGCCTGTTTGACCATGCACCGGTATCCATCAGCACGCAGTCGGAGGCACCCGCTCCGCGCATCCCCAAGCAGCTGCTTGAGTTGCTGCAGAGCGCGGCACGCTTTCGCATCGCGGATCGCTGGAGCCTGCTTTACCGGATTCTCTGGCGGGTCGCCCAAGGCGATCGCGCCGCCATGCTGGCGGGTGACATCGATGGTAGCCAGCTGCATAAACGGCTCAAGGCGGTGCGCCGCGAAACCCATCACCTGCATGCATTTCTGCGCTTTCACCCGCGACCTGAAAACGCCGAAGGCCCGCAACTAGTCGCCTGGCATGAACCAGCCCACGATATTCTCCGGAGCGCCAGCGGACACTTTGCCGAGCGCCTGGGGCGCAGTACCTGGTTGATTGCCACGCCGGATGACGGCGTGTACTGGGATGGTCAGCGTCTGCATCACCAGCGCCCCTGCCCGAGTGAGTGGCAGCGCCTGGCGCAAAACCCTGAGGATGATGGTGCGGCGCTGTGGCTGGCCTATTACGGCAGCACCTTCAACCCGGCGCGGCTCAACCGCAGCGCACTGCAGAACAACCTGCCTGTGCGCTTCTGGAAAAACCTGCCGGAAGGCCCGCTGATTCCACAGCTAATGAGCCAGGCCCGGGCCGGCGCTCAGCGCAATGGCCAAGCCGAGGCCGTCGCGCGCCAAGGCGGCAAACGCATTCACTGCAGTGCCACGAAGAAGGCAGCTCTCAACGAAAGCGTTTGCCCGGATCCTCTTCGCTGATTTCCAGCGACAACCCCTGGGACATACTGCTCAGGTGATCGCCGTCGGTTTCCGAACCCAGCTTGATCATCAGGCGCAGATCGTTGGCCGAATCGGCGTAGAGCAGTGCATCTTCGTAGGTGATTTCGCCCTGACTGTAAAGGTTGAACAGCGCCTGGTCGAAGGTCTGCATGCCCAGCTCGGTGGAGCGCTTCATCAGCGACTTAAGCTCGTGTACCTCGCCCTTGCGGATCAGGTCAGCCGCCAGCGGGGTGTTGATCAGCACCTCGATCACCGCACGACGGCCCTTGCCATCCGGGGTCGGGATCAGTTGCTGGGCGACGATAGCCTTGAGGTTGAGTGACAGGTCCATCCACACCTGGTTCTGCCGGTCGGCCGGGAAGAAGTTGATGATCCGGTCCAGCGCCTGGTTGGCATTGTTGGCGTGCAGAGTGGCCAGGCACAGGTGACCGGTTTCTGCGAAGGTAACGGCATGGTCCATGGTCTCGCGGGTGCGTACCTCGCCGATCAGGATCACGTCCGGCGCCTGGCGCAGGGTGTTCTTCAGCGCTACCTCGAAGGATTCGGTGTCGATGCCGACTTCGCGCTGGGTGACGATGCAACTCTGGTGCTGATGGATGTACTCGATCGGGTCTTCGATGGAGATGATATGACCACTGCTGTTCTTGTTGCGGTAGCCAATCATCGCCGCCAGCGAGGTGGATTTACCGGTACCGGTGGCACCGACGAACAGCACCAGACCACGTTTGGTCAGAGCCAGCTTCTTGAGAATTTCCGGCAGCTTGAGGTCATCCAGGGTCGGGATGTTGGTCTCGATCCGGCGCAACACCATCCCCGCCAGATTACGCTGGTAGAAGGCACTTACCCGGAAGCGGCCGATACCACGGGCACTGATGGCGAAGTTGCATTCGTGACTCTCGGCGAAGTCGCGGCGTTGCTGCTCGCTCATTACCGAATGCACGGTTTCCCGGGTTTGCTCCGGAGACATCGGGGTTTTGGTCACTGGCATGATCTTGCCGTTGACCTTCATCGACGGCGGTACGCCGGCAGTGATAAACAGGTCAGAAGCGCCTTTCTCGACCATCAGGCGCAACAGTTTTTCAAATTCCATGCGTTATCTCGCCCATCACTGTCACGCGCTTGACCAACCACCAGCCACTGGGGCGCGCGCCTCGCCAGCAATCTGGGTCTCGGCCAGCCTTGCGGCTGGCCAGGTTCGGATTAGAAGTTTTCCGGGGTCTTGGATTTTTCCCGCGCACTGTCGCGGGTGACCAAGCCTTTGGCTACCAGGGTTTTCAGGCAGGCATCCAGGGTCTGCATACCCAGCGAGCCGCCGGTCTGGATCGACGAATACATCTGCGCCACCTTGTCTTCACGGATCAGGTTACGGATCGCCGGGGTGCCGATCATGATTTCATGAGCGGCCACCCGGCCGCCGCCGACCTTCTTCAGCAGGGTCTGCGAGATCACCGCCTGCAGGGATTCGGACAGCATCGAGCGCACCATGGATTTTTCTTCGGCGGGGAACACGTCAACCACCCGATCGATGGTCTTGGCTGCCGAGGTGGTGTGCAGGGTGCCGAACACCAGGTGACCGGTTTCCGCGGCAGTCAGCGCCAGGCGGATGGTCTCCAGGTCGCGCATTTCGCCAACCAGAATGATGTCCGGGTCTTCACGCAACGCCGAACGCAGAGCCTCGGAGAAGCCCAGGGTGTCGCGGTGCACTTCGCGCTGGTTGACCAGGCACTTCTTCGACTCGTGAACGAATTCGATCGGGTCTTCGATGGTCAGGATGTGCTGGTACTTGGTGCTATTGAGGTAGTCGAGCATCGCCGCCAGAGTGGTCGACTTGCCCGAACCTGTGGGTCCGGTAACCAGTACCAGGCCCCTTGGCACGTCGGTGATCTTGCGAAACACCTCGCCCATACCGAGGTCTTCCATGGTCAGCACCTTGGACGGAATGGTGCGGAACACCGCACCGGCGCCACGATTCTGATTGAAGGCATTAACCCGGAAACGCGCGACACCAGGCACTTCAAAGGAGAAGTCGGTCTCGAGGAACTCCTCGAAATCCTTGCGCTGCTTGTCGTTCATGATGTCGTAGATCAGTGCATGCACCTGCTTGTGATCCAGGGCCGGCAAGTTGATCCGGCGCACATCGCCGTCAACCCGAATCATCGGCGGCAGACCAGCAGAGAGATGCAGGTCCGACGCGCCTTGCTTGGCGCTGAAGGCAAGCAGCTCAGTGATATCCATGGGACTCCCTAATGACGGTAGAATGCCGCTAGCAGGTCGTCGAAAAACTACTGCGCTCGATTATGCAGCGTTGAAGTCAGCCTCGGAATGCTCATGTACAACTCGTACACTACGCTTCCTCGGCTGATTTCGCCTTGCCTAACCGTCGCTCGCTACATTTTTCAACGGCCTGCCAAACCCTAAGGCGGCTGGCGCAAGTAATGTCCACGATAGCAGAGAATATTGCAAAGGTCGGAGCACGCATCCGTGAGGCGGCGCAAGCCTCGGAGCGAGATTGTGCAACGATAGGCCTGCTCGCAGTGAGCAAAACCAAACCCGCAACGGCAATTCGCCAGGCCCATGCTGCCGGCCTGCAGGATTTTGGCGAGAACTACCTGCAGGAAGCACTGGAAAAACAGCTCGAGCTAAGCGACCTGCCATTGATTTGGCACTTCATTGGCCCCATTCAATCGAACAAGACCCGGCCGATTGCCGAGCACTTCGACTGGGTGCACTCGGTGGATCGCCTGAAAGTCGCCGAACGCCTGTCCGCGCAACGCCCAGCGCAGCTGCCGGCACTGAATATCTGCCTGCAGGTGAATGTCAGTGGCGAGGCCAGCAAATCAGGCTGCAGCCCTGAACAGTTGCCGGCATTGGCACTGGCGGTGACCCAACTGCCCAACCTGAAGCTGCGTGGGTTGATGACCATTCCCGAACCCAGCGACGACCGTGCGACACAACAGGCCGCCTTTGCCCGCCTGGCGGAGCTGCAGGCGCACCTGAATCTGGATCTCGACACCCTGTCCATGGGCATGAGCCATGACCTTGAGGCCGCCATTGCCGAGGGCGCAACCTGGGTGCGCATCGGTACCGCGCTGTTTGGCGAGCGTGACTATTCCTGAGCGCCGCTCTACTCGACTCGATATAAAAGGAAACCTCCTATGACTTCCCCCCGCATTGCGTTTATCGGCGCCGGTAATATGGCCGCCAGCCTGATCGGTGGGCTGCGCGCCCAAGGTGTCGACGCAAGCTGCATTCGCGCCAGCGACCATGGCGCCGAACAGCGCGCCAGGATCAGCGCCGAACACGGCATCCAAACCTTCGCCAGTAACGCCGAGGCCATTCAGGGCTGCGATGTGATCGTGCTGGCCGTCAAGCCACAGGTAATGAAAGCCGTCTGCCTGGATCTGGCCGGCCATATCGGTGCGGATCAACTGATCATATCCATCGCCGCCGGCATCAGCTGCGCCAGCCTGGAACACTGGCTCGGTGCCCGACCAGAGGCGACCCCTGCGCTCGTGCGCTGCATGCCCAATACCCCGTCGCTGCTGCGCCAGGGCGTCAGTGGCCTGTTCGCCAATAGCCACGTATCGGACGCACAGCGCCAGCAGGCCGAACAGCTGCTCGGTGCCGTCGGCCTGGCCCTGTGGCTGGATCAGGAACAGCTGATCGATGCAGTCACCGCCGTATCCGGCAGCGGCCCGGCGTATTTCTTCTTGATGATGGAAGCCATGACCGCCGCGGGCGAAAAACTTGGCCTGACGCGCGATACCGCCGCCTTGCTGAGCGCACATACCGCTCTCGGCGCCGCACGCATGGCGGTGGCCAGCGATGTCGATGCCAGCGAACTGCGCCGCCGCGTCACCTCGCCGGCGGGCACCACCGAAGCAGCAATCAAGACATTCCAGGCCGGTGGTTTCGAAAGCCTGGTCGAACAGGCGCTGAATGCCGCCGCGCGGCGCTCGGCGGAGCTGGCCGAGCAGCTAGGCCAATAAACCACTCGCCCCCTACAAATAGGCCATTAAGGAGCAAGTCATGATCGGACTGAGTACCGCAGCGGTTTATATCCTGCAAACCATCGGCAGCCTGTATCTGCTTATCGTGCTGTTGCGCTTCATCTTGCAACTGGTCAAGGCCGACTTCTACAACCCGCTCAGCCAGTTCATCGTGCGCGCCACCCATCCGCTGCTCAAGCCCTTGCGCAAGGTCATTCCCAGTTTCGCCGGGCTCGATATAGCCTCGCTGGTGCTGGCGATCCTGGTGCAACTGGTGCTCATGGCCCTGGTTCTGTTGCTGATGGGGCATGGCGTCGGTGATCCACTGCTACTGCTGGTCTGGTCGATCATTGGCGTCACTGCGCTGTTCCTCAAGGTGTTCTTCTTCGCCCTGATCATCAGCGTGATCCTGTCCTGGGTCGCCCAAGGCAGCCGCAACCCGGCAGCAGAATTGGTCAGCCAGATCTGCGAACCGTTACTGGCGCCAATCCGGCGCGTTCTGCCGGGCATGGGCGGGCTGGATCTGTCGCCGATCGTGGCGTTCCTGATTCTCAACCTGATCGACATGCTGGTGATTCGCAACCTGGCGGTGATGGCCGGCATGTTCAAAGGCCTCAGCCTGGCGATCTGATGAGTTTTTATCGCTGGGACGGCGAGGACCTGATCCTTGATTGCCACCTGCAGCCTAAAGCCAGTTGCGACGAGTTCGCCGGGCTGCACGGTGAGCGACTGAAGATCCGCCTCACCGCTGCGCCAGTCGACGGCAAGGCCAACGCCAGGTTGCTGGCCTTTGTCGCCGACGCCTTTGCCGTGAGCAAGAGCCAGGTCAGCCTGGAAAGCGGGCAGCAAAGCCGCCAGAAGCGCGTACGCATCAAGCAGCCGCGGCAACTGCCGGCAGTGCTTGAGCTGACCGCTCGGCCCACCTGAGCGACCATCAGGCCGGTTTGGAATACCGAGGACCGACCCGGGGATACGGTTTTTTGTAGGCCAGACCGAAATCCGCGAAGCCCAACAGGTTGATTTTGTTGGGCTTCGTTCCTCAGCGCCAACCTACAGCTTGCAGTCGATTGCCATTCTCTGGAGGGCTGCTAGCCAATTGACACCCCCCGCACGCCCCGCATACTACTTGCCAGCCCAGAGCATCGGCGCTCGCCACGCGCTGCCTGGCGGGCTCGCACTGGAACGACACGCCCCCAATGGCGCGCCAGCCAGAGGAAAGCCAGGATGAGCATGGAACGTCTCAGTCAACAGGTCGATGCCTACGTCGGTTGGAAGCGCGAGCTAATGCGCCAGATCACCCGTTACCGCAGCTGGCTGGTCAACAACCGGCTCAGTTCCGAGACGCTGGATGCCAAGCTCGAACGCGCCCTCAAGCTGCTGCGTACCGACCACATCACCCTGGCCTTTGTCGGCGAGTTCTCCCGCGGCAAAACCGAGCTGATTAACAGCCTGTTCTTCTCCGATTACGGCCAGCGCATGCTGCCGTCCCAGGCCGGGCGCACCACCATGTGCCCCACGGAACTGTTCTTTGACCCCCGATCGGAACACGCCTACATCCGCCTGCTGCCGATCGAAACCCGCGCCACCGAGGCCAGCATCGCCCAGTTCAAGCGCATTCCCCGGCACTGGGTGAATATCCCGCTGGATCTCAGCGACCCGGACAACATGATCCAGGCCTTCACCCAGGTGACGAAGAGCAAGCCCATGCCGGTGGCGCAAGCCATTCAGCTGGGTTTCCACCCCGACGCCCTGCAAAGCACCGGCAAACCCGGCGAGGTGCTGGTGCCGGCATGGCGCCATGCCATGATCAACTTCGATCACCCGCTGCTGCGTCAGGGCCTGCGCATCCTCGACACCCCCGGCCTGAATGCCCTGGGCAGCGAACCGGAGCTGACCCTGTCGATGCTGCCCAGCGCCCAGGCGATCATCTTTCTGCTGTCGGCCGATACCGGCGTGACCGCCAGCGACCTGGCAGTCTGGCAGCAGCATATTCGCCAGCTCGACGACGACACCCAGACCTGCCTGTTCGCCGTACTGAACAAGATCGACATCCTGTGGGACGATCTGGCGGGCGAAGCCTTCGTACAGAACGCCATCACCCAGATCCGCGACCTCACCGCCAGACAACTCGGCATCCAGCCTGAGGACGTGTTGCCGCTGTCGGCCAAGCAGGCGCTGCTGGCCAAGGTGCGCAAGGATCAGGCGCTGCTGGCCCGCAGCCAGATGAGCAACTTGGAGAACCTGCTGTGCGAGCGCATCGTCAGCCACAAGGAACGACTGATCGAAGACCGGGTGGTCAACCAGGTACTCGGCCTGCTGCAAAGCAGCCAGCATCTACTCAACCTGCGCCTGGAGAAGGTCACCGAACAGCACGCACTGCTGAACAATAATCAGCACGACAACGGCCAGTTGTTGTTCGAACTGACCGCCAAGACCAAGGACGACCACGGCCGGCACCACAAGCGCCTGCTCGGGCTGAAAACCAACCAGCGCCTGCTCAAGCGCCAAGGCGAGCTGCTGCAGATCGCCGTGCGTGCGGAACGCCTCGACGAACACCTGAATACAGTGCGCAAGAACCTTGCCGGCAGCTGGACCACCCTGGGCATCAACCAGGCGATCCTGCACTTCTTCCGCTCGGTGGAGGATGACCTGGACAGCCTGACGCATGAGTCCGAGACGGCCAACAAGATGGTCGCCGCCATCTACCACCGGCACAACCAGGAGAACCCGCTGCAAGGCGTCGATGCGCCGCAGTTCAACATCAAACGCTACCGGCGCGAACTCAAACAACTGCAGACCCAGGCCGACCAGTTTCGCCTGCACCTGAAGACCCTGCTGACCGAACAGCGCAGCCTGACCAAGCGCTTCTTCGCCACCCTGGGCCAGGAAGTCATCGGCCTGCACCAACGCCTGCGGGCCGAGGCTGGACAGTGGGCCAGCGACGCGCTGATGCCGCTGATGCAACACACCCTGGAACACAAACAGTTGCTGGAAAGCCACATGCTGCGGCTCAAAGCCATCGCCCAGCAAACCCAGCAAGCCCGTCAACGCGGCCAGCAATTGGCCGGTTACCGCGACGAGCTGCAGCAGCAACTGGCCCAGGCCAGCGAGATGCTGCGCAGCCTGCGCCGTCCAGCACCGATCCAGCGCCAGGGTAAGGTGGTCAACCTGCCAGGCGTGGCACGCCCACACAGCGTCGGCGAATAACCAACGCCAGCACCCGTCGAAGGTTCTGCCCGCCGCCCCGCACGCTTGCCGCACGGGGCGGCGCTCTTTAGACTGCGGCACTTCCTTTACTGCGAGCAGGGTCGATGTCTACTGCCTTTCCCCAAGACTCTGTTGGCCTGGTGACCCCGCAGACACGGCACTTCGCCGAACCCCTGGCGCTTGCCTGCGGGCGCAGCCTGGCCGACTACCAACTGGTCTACGAAACCTACGGCGAGCTGAATGCCACGGCGAGTAACGCGGTGCTGATCTGCCATGCGCTGTCCGGCCACCACCACGCGGCCGGCTTTCACAGCGTGGATGAGCGCAAGCCCGGCTGGTGGGACAGCTGCATCGGCCCCGGCAAGCCGATCGACACCAGCCGGTTCTTCGTCGTCAGCCTCAACAACCTCGGCGGCTGCAATGGCTCGACCGGCCCCAGCAGCCTCAATCCGGCCACCGGCAAACCCTTTGGCGCGGACTTCCCGGTGATGACCGTGGAAGACTGGGTACACAGCCAGGCGCGCCTGGCCGACGCCCTCGGCATCGAGCAGTGGGCGGCGGTGGTCGGCGGCAGCCTTGGCGGCATGCAGGCCATGCAGTGGGCCATCAGCTACCCCGAGCGCATCCGCCACTGCCTGGCGATCGCCTCGGCACCCAAGCTGTCGGCGCAGAACATCGCCTTCAACGAAGTGGCGCGCCAGGCGATCCTCACTGACCCGCAGTTCCATGGCGGGCACTTCCAGGAACAGGGCGTGATTCCCAAGCGCGGCCTGATGCTGGCGCGCATGGTCGGCCACATCACCTACCTGTCGGATGACGCCATGGG